>CAIOAO010000015.1 GCA_903855985.1 uncultured Opitutia bacterium
CCACGTAGACTTCGTCGAGGGGGAACCCGGCCGCGAGCAGCTCGGTCACGACCTTCTCGCCCTCGACGACGAACAGCCCGAGCGCCTCGCGGTGCTTCTTTTCGCGCAGTGAACGCAGGCGCTGGAGCTGGGCCTTGGTGAGCGGCATGCCCCAGCCTCAACCGGCGCGACCCACCGACGCAACCCTCACTCCGTGCCCCCGCGACCAGCGATCCCATGTAACCCAATAGGTTACATGGGCCCTGGCGGGGAGGGCCCAAAGGCGGCGTGATCGGGTGTAACCTATTGGGTTACGCTGGATCGTGGCCTTGTCGTGATTGCTTTCGCGAGGCGGAGTCACCTAGTTTGGCCGGGCATGACCAAAAAGCTTGGCTGGGGAATCTTGAGCACGGGGCGCATTGCGGGGATTTTCGCGCAGGGCCTGGCCCGCGCCGAAAACAGCCGCCTGATAGCGGTGGGGAGCCGCACCCCGGCCAGTGCCCAGAAATTCGCCGCCGCGCACGGCAACCCGCGCGCCCACGGCAGCTATGAGGCGCTGCTCGCCGACCCCGAGGTCGAGGCCGTCTACATCGCCGTCCCGCATCCCCAGCACGTCGAGTGGGCCGTGAAGGCCGCCGAGGCCGGGAAACACATTCTCTGCGAGAAGCCCATCGGGCTGAACTACGCCGAAGCCATGGTCATGGCCGAGGCGGCGCGCGAGCACAAGGTGCTGCTGATGGAGGCGTTCATGTACCGCTGCCATCCGCAGACCGCGAAGATCGTCGAGCTCGTCCGCAGCGGCGCGATCGGCGAGGTGAAGCTCGTGCAGGCAACGTTTGGCTTCAACGCCGGCTTCAACGCCGAGTCCCGCCTCTGGGCCAACGCCGCGGGCGGCGGCGGCATCCTCGATGTCGGCTGCTACGCCGTGTCGTTCTCCCGGCTCCTCGCCGGCGCGATGTCGGGCCAGCCGTTCCTCAACCCCACGTCCGTCACGGGCGCCGGCGCGCTGCATCCGCAGACGGGCGTGGACATCGTGGCGGCGGCGACGCTGAAGTTCGCCAACGGCCTCGTGGCGCAGGTGGCGACGAGCGTCGGGCTGAGCCAGGACAACTCCGCCCGCATCTACGGCAGCACCGGCATGATCGTGGTGCCGTCGCCGTGGATTCCGCCCAGCGAGGGTGAACCCGCGAAGTTTTTCCTGCACAAGGACGGCAAGGTGGAGGAGATCACCGTCGCCACCGACAAGAACCTTTACGGCCTCGAGGCCGATGCCGTGGCCCGGGCGCTGGAGCTCGGCGAGCGCGAGGTGTCCGCGATGAGCGTCGCCGACACGCTCGGCAACATGGCGGCGCTGGACGCGTGGCGCGACGCCATTGGCCTCCAGTACGAGGCGGAGAAGCCCGCCAATTTCCAGCACACGCACTCGCGCCGGCCGCTCGCGCGCCGGGCGAACGCCGTGATCCCGACCGGCACGATCCCGCACCTGGCGAAGCCGGTGTCGCGGCTGATCATGGGCTGCGACAACACCGTCACGATGCCGTACAGCGCGGCGATGTGGGACGACTATTTCGCGCGCGGCGGCAGCACGTTCGACACTGCCTACGTCTACTGGGGCGGCCTGCAGGAACGGCTGCTGGGCCAGTGGGTCAAGAACCGCGGCCTCCGCGAGGAGATCAGCCTGATCGTCAAGGGCGCGCACACGCCGTTCTGCACGCCGGAGTTCCTGACCCAGCAGCTGGACGAATCGCTCGGCCGGCTGCAGACGAACTACGCCGACATCTACATGCTGCACCGCGACAACCTCGAGGTGCCCATCGGCGAGTTCGTCGAGGTGCTCAACGAGCAGGTGAAGGCGGGCCGGATCAAGGCGTTCGGCGGCTCCAACTGGACGATCGCCCGCGTGGCCGCGGCGAACCGCTATGCCGCGCGCAAGGGGCTGCAGGGCTTCAGCGTGCTGAGCAACAACTTCAGCCTCGCGCGCATGGTGGACCCGGTCTGGGCGGGCTGCATTGCCGCGTCGGACAAGGAGTCGCGCCGCTGGCTCAAGAAGACCCAGCTGCCGCTGCTCGCATGGTCGAGCCAGGCGCGCGGGTTCTTCACCGACCGCGCCGCGCCGGACAAGAAGGAGGACGAGCAGCTGGTGCGCTGCTGGTATTCCGAGGACAACTTCGTGCGCCGCGACCGCGCCATCGCGCTGGCGAAGAAGAAAGGCACGACGCCGATCGCCATCGCGGCCGCCTATGTGCTGGCGCAGCCCTTCCCGACGTTTGCGCTGATCGGACCGCGCATCATCAGCGAGACCGTGAGCTCGCTGGCGTGCCTCGACGTGACATTGACCCCGAAGGAAACCGCCTGGCTCAACCTCGAGCGCGAGCGGCTGTGAGGTGACCGATTCCGGCGGGTCCTGGCGGTGCCTTCTCGCTTTCCACCGGCGGGTCCCGTCGCTAATTTGTGCCCATGAAACGCTGCGCCCCGTGGCTTCTGCTGCTTACGATGCTGGCCGCCTGCCTGACCCCGCTTTCGGCGGCGGGCCCCGCGGCGCCGCCCGCCGCCGACCGTTCACCGGCGGTTGGGCTGGCGAAATCAATCGCGACCGTGACCGGCATCGCGATCTCGCCGCTGCTTGGCACCGGGGCCTACGGCGCCTACCAGTGGGCGACGGCCAAGGACAGTGCCGCCCGCGCCGCGCTGCCATGGTATGCCCACTGGAGTTTTTTCCTCCCGGCTTTGCTCATCGTCGGCCTGTGCGCCGCGAAGGACAGCCTGGGCGCGATGCTGCCGCCGGGCTTCAAGAAGCCGCTGGACGTGCTGGAGACCATTGAAAACAAGGTCTCGGGTCTGGTGGCGGCGGGGGCGGTCATTCCGCTGACGATGGACACGCTTTCCAAGCTGGTGACGGGCGGGGCGCACACAGCGGCGGCCCACGGTACGGGCGGTTTCGCCATGATCCAGGCCGCGGATTTTTCCTGGCTGCTGGACCTCCTGACCGTCCCGTTTGGCGTCGCGGTGTTTGCCGTGGTGTGGATGGCGTCGCACGCGATCAACGTGCTGATCCTGCTCAGCCCGTGGGGGGCGATTGACGCCGCGCTCAAGGCGGCGCGCACCGCGCTGCTGGGCCTGCTCACGCTCTCCGCCACGATCAATCCCTGGGTCGGAGCGGCGCTCTCCATCGTGGTGATCATCATCGCCTATTTTATCGCGGGCTGGGCGTTCCGGCTCACGTGGTTCGGCTCCGAGTTCTGCTGGGATTTTTTCACGCTGCGGCGCCACCGGTTCACGCCGGCGGAAAACAACAACCGCCTGTTCGCCGGCGCGAACCTGGCCGGCGTGCCGGTGCGGACCTACGGCCGACTCGAGCGGAATCCGGAGGGGGTGCTGCAATTTTTCTACCGCCCGTGGCTGGTGCTGCCGGAGCGATCGGCCGCAGTGGCGGGGACCCCCGCGCAACTGGAGGTGGACCGGGGATTGTTTTTCTCGACGGTCACGGCGGCCGGCGCCGGCACGCTTTTCCTGCTGCCGCCGCGCTATCACGGCCATGAGACCACGTTCGCGCGCATCTACGCGCTGGACGGGGGCGTGCGTGACGCCGGCCTCCGCCGCGCGTGGGGCGTGCTGAAGGAACTGTTCGGCGGCTCCGCGGCGCGGACACAGGTCGTATGAACTGGGCGCGGCTGGCCCTGCGCTGGATCCTGGCGGGGTTCTTCATCGTGGCGGGGGTGAACCACTTTCGCACGCCCGCGCTCTATTACGGGATGATGCCGGCGTGGATCACCTGGCCGGTGACGGCGAATGTGGTTGCGGGGCTGGCGGAAATCCTCGGCGGCATCGGCCTGTTTTTCCCCGCGACCAAGCGCCTGGCCGGCTGCGGGCTGATTGCGCTGCTCGTGGCGGTTTTCCCTGCCAACGTGCACGTGGCGCTGCTGGGCCGGATGCCGGGCACGGATTTTTCGCCCGCCACGCTCTGGCTGCGGCTGCCCTTTCAGGCGGTGTTCAGCGCGCTCGTGTGGTGGGCGGCGGTGAAACGCACCCCGGAGGACAAAGCGGCCCGCTGGTCATGAGGCCGGCGGGTCATATTCAACCGTAAGCGTCCCGCCGGCAGGCAGCGCGGCCCATTGCTGCAGGAGCGCGGTGCGCCGGACATTCAGCCGGTCGTATTCCTCGGCGCCGACGCGTCGGAACGGTGGCAACTTTTGTCCGGCGACGGACTGGTCGAGGGCGTCCTGCCACCCGGCGAGGGGCCGCGGCGACGGGGAGTTGAGCAGCTCGGTGACGCCCACCGCGCACTCGGCCCAGAAGGCCTCGACGGGCAGCTGCCGGGCCACGCCCTTTTGGACAAAATCATCCAGGGCCCAGCCCGCGGCGATCAGGCCGAAAAACCCCTGCCGCAGGCCCAGCGCCGACTCGACCGCGAAGTGGGTCAGGTCGTGGCGCGGATAAAACGGGCTCACGCGTGACCAGGTTTCCGAGCCATCGGGGCGCCGGCAGTGGAAGGACGACTGCGCGTCGGAGATTTTCTTCAGGTTGACCTGGAGGGCGGGCATGGCGGGCGGGGCGAGAGGCTAGGAGGCGCGGCCCCGGCGGCAAGCCGCCGCTCGCGATCGTGACGCCCCCCTATGCGGGGAGGAGCGGGAACGCGGTGGATTTTGCCAATCCCTGCTCGTTTCTTGCCTTCCGGCGTTTGCCGGTTGTGCGCCGGGGCCGGGGCGGTAACAACGGCGGCATGAGCGTGAAAGCTTCGCGCGGTGCCGACCGCGGACGAGCGGCAACGGCCGGGTCCGCGCCCGGCCCCCTCACGCCCCGCGAGCGTTGCATCGCGGCCCTGGAGCGTCGGCCGCTGACCGGGCGTGTGCCGCACCTCGAAATGGTGTTTTTCCTCACGATGGAGGCGTTCGGCCGCATGCACCCCTCGCACCGCAACTACGACCAGTGGCTGCAGATGGAGGAAAAGGAGCGCGAGCTGCACCGGCGCGACATGGCCGACCTGTACATCGCGACGGCCGAGCGGTACGAGCACAGCGCCATCTTCATCCACCAGAACCCCAGCACCGACGAGGAGCTGCAGCGCATGGTGGACCTGATCCGCGAGCGCACGGGCGACCGTTACTTCCTGATGGCCCACGGTGACGCGACCTTTGCGATCCCGAACGGGAACGACATGGAGGCGTTTTCCTGCCAGCTCGTGGAGGAGCCGGAGAAGCTGAAGGCGCAGACCGCGGGCTGGGTGCAGAGTGCGCTGGAACGCGCGGCGCGCTGGCGGCGGCCGGGCGGGCTCGACGGGTACGCGCTGTGTGCCGACTACTGCTTCAACACCGGCCCCTTCCTGAGCCCGGCCCAGTTTTCCGAGTTCATCACGCCGTACCTCACGGCGGTGACCAAGGGGTACCGGGACCTCGGGTACTACGTCATCAAGCACACCGACGGCAACATCATGCCGATCATTGACCAGCTGGTGCAGAGCGGGCCGCACGCGCTGCACTCGCTCGATCCGCAGGGCTCGGTGGACATCGCCGAGGTCAAGCGGCGCTACGGCTCGGAGGTCTGCCTGATTGGCAACGTGCACTGCGGCATGCTGGACATGGGTTCACCGGCGCAGATCGAGGAGGCGGCGCGTTATGCGCTGAAGCACGGCATGCCGGGCGGGGGTTACATTTTCTCGACGAGCAACTGCATCTACACCGGCATGCCGCTCGCGAGCTACGAGGTGATGCTCGACGTCTGGCGGCGCGAGGGAAACTACTGAAGCCCGCACCATGAATCCCCGGGCGCGAGTGGAACGGGCGCTGCATGGCGGCAAGGCAGACCGCGTGCCGTTCACAATCTACGAATGCATGATTCCCCCATGCGCCGCGGAGCGTGAGCTGCGCAACCGCGGCTGCTGCATCGTCCGCCGCCTGCCCGTCTTTCGCACGCACCGACCCAATGTCCGGACGACCGAGCAGGTTTATTGGGTGGGTGAGCGGAAGTTCACGCGGACGGTGCACGAGACAAAATGCGGCACGCTGTCCAGCCTGGTGGAGGACGGCGGCTTCACTTCCTGGCGGCACGAATACCTGCTCAAGCGCCCCGAGGATTACGCCGCGATCCGCTGCCTGCTGCGGGACGAGGTGTACGAGCCGGCCTACGCCGAGTTTGCGCGCGCGCAGGAGGCGGACCGGGGTGACACGATTTACCGGGCCAACTTCGGACTGGAGCCGATGCAGGAGCTGATCTCGGGCGGCGTGATGGGCATGCAGACCTATTGCGAGGAGTGGATGGAGCGGCGCGACGAGGTGCTGGGCCTGTACGAGATTCTCGTGGAGAACCGGCGGAAAATTTATCCGCTGGTGGCGCAGTCGCCGGCGTCCCACGCCAACTACGGCGGCAATGTCACCCCGGAGATCATCGGCCGGGAAAACTTCGAGGCCTACTACCTGCCGCATTATCACGAGGCGGCCGAGGTTATGCACCGGCATGGCAAGCTCATCGGCTGCCATTTCGACGCCAACACGAAGCTGATCGCCCCGGCGATTGCCGGTACGCCGCTCGATTACATCGAGGCCTTCACGCCCGCGCCCGACACCGACCAGACGCTGGCCGAGGCCCGCGCCGCCTGGCCGGACAAGGTCTTGTGGATCAACTTTCCCTCTTCCGTGCATCTCCAGCCCGACGCGGCGGTCGAGGCGGTGACCCTCGACCTGCTGGAGCAGGCGGGCCGGATGGACGGGCTGCTCATCGGCATCACCGAGGACATGCCGCCGGAGCGCTGGCAGGACAGTTGCCGGTCGATCATGCAGGGCCTCGAGCGACACGCGCGGGAGCACCCGGGCCGTTACCAGGCCTGACGGGACTCGCGGCCGCCGGAAAAGGGCTCGCGGGCGGAAATGGGGTGTCACAGTCTGCCCCGCCGCATGAGAAAACCGCCGTTGACGCCCGAGGAGCAGCTCCTGCGCATCCTGCGCATTGCGAAGACCAACGGCCTTAGCGTCGTGATCATTGCCGCGATCGGAACCGTGCTCTCCCTCGGCGACTGGCTGGGGATGGCGGTGGGCGCGGCCATCATCATTGGCGGGCGGATGGAATTGTCGGGCCGCAAGCAGCTGCTCGCGAACGACGCCACGGGCGTGCGTTCGCTGGTGTGCTCGCAGTGGGTCGTGCTGGCGGCAATCGAGGCCTACTGCCTGATCAAGCTCCTCTTCGACACCCACCACGGCGTGAGCCCGGAGTTGCGCTCCGCCATGACCGACCTCGGGATCGACATGGCCGAGCTGGAGCCCTCGCTGCGGCTGGCCTTTTACGGCACCTATATCGCGGTGGCGCTCCTCACCCTCGTTTACCAGGGCGGCATGGCGCGCTATTACGGCCGGCGTGCCGGCGTGGTGCAGGAGGCGATTGCGGCGCGGCTGCGGCCCCCGGCGTCAGCGGGACGCGTGGGTGATCCGGAAGACTGGGTGACGTGAGCATGAAACCGCCCCGGCGTCCGGCGCCTTCCGCGGAGGTGCTTCCCTTCTTTTTCCTGAACCACCGGCTGGAGCCGGCGCGGTTGCGCACGCGGATTTTGGAAATGAAGGCGGCGGGCAGTGACGGGTTTTTCATCCATGCGCGCGAGGGGCTGGCGACGCCGTATCTTTCGGCGGAGTGGTTTGCGGCGGTGGCGACCTGCATCGCGGAGGCGCGAAAGCTCGGGTTGCGCGCATGGCTCTACGACGAGATGCCGTATCCCAGCGGGGTCGCGGGCGGCGAGGTGGTGCGGCGGCGGCCGGAATTTGTGGAGCAATCGCTGCGGCTGGGGCGGAAGCGCTTCCCGGGCGGGCGGCGGATCGAATGGAAGCTCGGCAGCGGGGAGATCCTGGCCTGTTACGCGCGCCGGCGGAACGGGCGGCGCGAGATCGTTGATTTACGCGGCAACGTGGGTTCGGTCGCGGACACGTGGCGGAAGACCTACGACGTGGACAGCAAGCTGTATTACCCGACGGGGCCGGCGGAGGTGTTCGAGTGTCCGCGCGCGATCTGCGTGCTGCCGGAGAACGTGCTCGCGGTGACGCTGCCGCGCGGGACGTGGGACCTCGTGGCGATTGCGACCAAGACCGGCGGCGACCTGCTGGAGCCGTTTGGGAACTACGTGGACGTCTCGAACCCGGTGGCGACGCGGCTGTTCCTCGAGCTGACGCATGAGGCCTACGGGAGTCGCTTCGCGAAGCACTTTGGGCGGGCGGTGCCCGGAATATTTTGTGACGAGCCGAAATTCCGCAACCCGCTGCCATGGGGCTGGGGCGTGGCGAAGGCGATCGGCCGGATTTCACCGGCGCTCGCGTTTGCCCTCGCCGGGGACACCGGCCCGGCGGCGAATACGGAGCGGCGGAAGTACCGGCGGGTGACGGCGCGGGCGTTTTTGGAGCATTGGACCACGCCGATCAGCCAGTGGTGCAGGCGGCACAAACTTTCCCTCACGGGCCACATCAGCCCGGAGGAGGAGTGGTGGTATGAGTCGCGTCATGTCGGCAGCGTGCTCGCCAACCTGCGGAAGTTCCAGGTGCCGGGCTGCGATGTGATCATCCCGGCGGCGGGAGACCGGAAGAACGCGATTCTCAACCTGACGGCGGGGCTGGCCGTGTCGGCGGCGGCGCAGGCGGGCAAGCCGCAGGCGCTGTGCGAGGTATTCGGGGCCTGTGATTTCACCCTCGGCCTGCGCACAATGAAACGGATGGCCGACTGGCTCGCGATCGCGGGCATCAACGTCGCGGTGCCACATGGGTTCCTTTATTCGATGGACGGCTACCGGAAGCTGGATGCGCCGCCGAACTTCGCGCCACCGGCCTTCGCGGCGGCGGACATGGCGGCATGGGCGGAGGAGTTTCGAAACGCGGCGGAATCGCTGGGACCGGGCGTCGTGCCGGATGTGCTCGCAGTCCGGCCGATCGATTTCCTGCGCGGTTTGCGGGACGCGGATATCCGGCAAGGCGACCGGCTGCTCACGCGCGCGGCGGATTTTGCGACGGCAATGGCCCGGCGCGGGTTGCGGCTGCACTGGATTGACGATGATGAAGTGGGCGGGGTCAGCGCCGCAGGCGGACGATTCAAGTTCGGTGCCTGCCGCTACCGGCAGCTCGTTTATTTCCGCGACTTCACGGACCGGGAGACGGTCCGGCGGCTGGCGGCGCTGGGGAGAAAAGGCCCGGTGCGGGACGACCGCGCCGCACTCGCGTCGGTGCGCGGCCCGCTCGCGAGCAACGGTGACGTCCACGCGGCGCGGCGCCGGGACGGACGCTGGTTCGTGGCGAACATCGGGACGACGCCGGCGGAATTTACGCTCGGGCGGGCGGGCGGGAGCTTGCAGGGCGGAGAGAGCCGGGTGGTGGATGCGCGCGTGGAATCCGCACCGTCCAAGCCGGAGCGGACCTTACAGGTTCTGCCCGATCGCTGGAACGTTGTGCGACCAGAGGTCAACACGGCGCTGCTCGATAACTGGACGTTGAACCGCAGGAAAGTGGACCTGCTTCCGGCCTTTGACCTGCAGCCCGGCTGGTCGCCGGTGACAGGGCAGACGCTGTTCGGACCGGTGCCGTTGAATCCGGCGTTGGCCCGGCCGCGCGAATGGATTTACCGCACGCGGTTTTCGGTGCGGGGCCGCACGGCGCTCAAGCTGGTGTGCGAATCGGGTCACATGCGCGGCGAATGGTCGGCGCGGCTGAACGGACGCGCGCTGGGTCAGTGGAAGCGGGAGGGGGATTTTTTGCAGAGCCACACGCTGGCCGGGAAACTCCGAAACGGGGTCAACCGGCTGGAGTTTCAATTTACGCTGCGTAACTCGACCGAAGGCATGATTGGCACTCCCCGGCTCGAGGGAGATTTCAGGTTGCTGCCCGATGGGACGCTGGCGGGCGGGGCGGGCGCCGGGACGACGGCTACGGCTGCGACCACCCGGAGCGCGCTGGGGTTGCCGTTTTACTCCGGACCGGTGCGTTACTGGCAGAGGTTCAACCTGGCGGATCAACCCGGTAAATTGGTCCGGCTGCGCTGCGACGGGATTGCCGCCAACGGCGCGGCCGTGCGGATTAACGGCGTGGACTGCGGTGCAGTGCGCTGGGCGCCGAACGAGGTGGAGGTGACGGCGGCGCTGAAGCGAGGGATGAACTTGCTGGAAATCAACTGGCGAGGGTCGCCGGTGACACTTGCCGGACGGGTTGACCCCACGCGGCTGGGCGGCCGCGTGAAACTGATCGCGGTGCAGACGTGACGCGCCTTTTGCCGATGCATACGCCCCGACCGGAATCTCCGCGCAGCGCCAACTGCCAGTTGCTTTATTTCACGTCGTACAGCCTGACGGCCGACGGCGCGGTGCTGGCGGCGATCACCAACGCCTTCTCGGAGCATCCCGAGGGCGCGAGCCTGGCACGGATTGACCGGGCAACCGGGAAGATGGAGCCGCTCGCGGTTTTCCCGGGACCGGCGATGCAGGCGTATCCCTATTTTGCCCGGCCGCGTTCGGCGAACCCGGCGGAGGATTACCTGTTCAACGGCACGGTGGCCACGCATGGGCTCAATAAATCCAGCCCGTGTCTGCATCCGGCATCAGGGAACCTGTTTTTCGTCTGGGGCCGCGCGGACGGCTGGGGCCAGCTGGACTGCGTCAACGTGCGCGACGGGAAACGCCGCCTGCTGGTCGAGATCCCGCCGACGCGCACGGTGGGCTACTGTCACCTCGATGCGACGGGCGAGCATGTGCTGCTCAGCCTGGCGGACAGTCGGATTCTGGGCTTTGGCGAGAAACGGAAAGGCAACCAGGAGATGTCGGAGAACTACGCGAAGTTTAGGCTCACGACGCAGTTGGTCGAAGTGGAAGTGGCGACCGGAAAAATGACTCTCCGTTGGGAGGAACCGGCGTGGGTGACACATGTGCAGTATCATCCGCACCGCCGCGACCTCGTACTCTACAACCACGAGTGGACGTGGCCGCTCGGAGTGGAGCGCATCTGGATGAAGGCGGACGGCCAGCCGAGGACGCAGGTGCGCCGCCCGGGGCGGCCGATCCAGTTCCGCGTCTCGCCGGAGCCGGGGCTCGACGACGTAGCCCACGAGGTCTGGCAGGAGGACGGCAACGCGGTCATTTATCACGGCGTGCGCTGGGACGCGGGGGAGTATCCGGAGCAGTTCGTCGGGCGCGCGCCGGTGGACGCCGCCTCGCCCCTGCAGGAAATTTCCATCCCGCGCGACGTGGCGTCGTTCTACGGGCATTTCTTCCCGAGCCGGAAAGGTGACTTTGTCATCACCGACGCGATCGCCGACGAAGCTGGGAAAAAGCAGCGCCGCGGCAACCTGATCTCGCGGCTCAACGTGGACTGGGCCAATGGCTGGATGGACGTCGTGCCGCTGTGCGCGAGCAATACCTCGTGGCACACGCAGGACAACCACCCGCACCCCGTGCTCTCGCCCGACCAGCGCGAGGTGCTGTTCACGTCGGATCGCGACGGGGTGAGGCGGATTTATTCGGTTTCCGCCTTCGCCTAGCCTACGGCGGACAGGCTCCTCCTTCGCTTAAGGTGCTCTCGTCTCGGTGGCGGTGTTGAAGTCGAACGTCACGTGCTCGGCGCCGTGGGACAGCGTGACCACGCCGGTGTGGCGGCGGGAGTTGATGAACGGACCCTCGAACAGCGGCCAGTCGTCGAGATTCGCGGCGACCCCGTCCACCTGGCGCGGACCGCGGTGGGTGAACTGGATTTTGTGCCCGCGGCCGGTGGTGTAGGTCGCCGTCAGGGTGCGTTCGTCAAAGGTAGGGTGGTTTTGCGCCATGCGGGCGCAGAAGGTGTCGAAGCTTTTTTCCTCCTTCGCCGCGACGGCCTCGAGGATGACGGCGGTCTTGGGGTGCACGATCGTCAGGCGGTCGTGGTCGCCTGCCGGGTGCCAGGCGCCGGGCACGCTCGTCCAGACGGCGAAGAAGATGCCGTCGGCGCGGCAAAGGATCCACCCGTTGGCTTCGCGGCGCTCGGCGATGACATGGGGAAAGAAGCCGTTGATGTGCTGGCGTTCGGCGTCGGCGGGAAGGTCGTAGAGCGCGATGACGGTGCTCTCGTGCTGGAAGACATCCTCGAACGGCGAGCCCTCGATCCACTTGTCCGGGTCGGCGTAGTAGGGCCGCTGGTGCACGATGTCGGCGACGATGAGGCTGGGCGGCGTCGTGAAATACCGGCTCAGCTGGCGGGCGGAGTAGGAGGGGTTGATGAAGAAGCAGGTGGCGCCGTCCGACGGCGACACCCACGTGAGGTCCCAGCGGTGGTTCTCGACGTCAGTGAGGTCACCCCAGGATGAGCCGACGGCGAACTCCGGCGCGACGTAGGTGTATTTCCAAGTCGGCTCGCCGTAGACGATGCCGGGCCCGCGCCGCGGGGCTTTCAGCTCGCGCAGCGCGTAGGGGCGGGAGCGGTCGGTGGCGATGCGCCCGATCAGCGGCAGGCATTCGAACTCCTGGAGGGCGGCAAGCGTGATGTAGTAGTTCTCGGCGAGGTCGAAGCGCAGCGGCGCGCCGCCGAAGTACAGCCGGCCAAACTGCGTGGCGGCGCCGGTGTGTTCGCGGGTGTGGAGGACCTGGTTGTATTTCTCGCGGCTGTGGGCGCCGACCCAGTTGCCGTCGAGGTAGCACTCCGCCCAGTCGGCCAGCAGCACCTGCATCATCATGCCGGCCTTTTTCCGGACGGGTTCGTCTTTCGCGAATTCATGCAGGCTGGCGAAGCAGAGGAGGTAGAGGTGGTGGTAGTTGGGCGAGTCGTACTCGTACATCCCGTGGTCAATGGTGGACTCGATCCAGCGCGCGATCCACGCAGCGGCGTCGCGCTGCGACTGCACCGGCGTGGAACCGTCTGCGAGCGCCGGGCCATCCGGCCAGGTCTGGCCGAAAAGGTAACGCGCTGTGCGATACTGCAGCATGTGGTTGTCGGTGAAACCGAAGTCCGGGGTGAAGCTCGCCGCCAGGCGGGCGTGGATCTTCTCCACCAGCGCCGGCGGCAGCTTGGCGCCGAGGCGCAGCACGGCGTCCATGAACGAATAAACCTCGAAGCTGCTCCACGGCGCCGGGTCGGCGACGGAGTCCTCCAGGTAGCGGAGGCCCGTGGCGGCGTCGGTGCCGCTGGCGACCTTCAACACGCCGAGATAGATGCGGCGGCGGGTGTCCTTATCTACGCCGGCGGTCCACGTCTGTTGCGCCATGGCCTCGCGCGTCCGCGCGCACCGCTCCTGGAAGCCGGCGCGGTAGGCGGCGTCGGTCGGGATGACCGGCTGGGCGGAGGCGCGGCTGGCGAGCAGCAGCACGGCGGACAGCAGCAGGCAGGCGGGAACGAGTCGGCGGGGTGGTTTCATCGAGCGCGAAGTGGGGTGGAGGTCCCATGCTGGCGGAGCGGACCGCGGGGGAGAAGGAAAACCACGGCGGATTTTACCCGTGCCTCGCAGGTCGGGAGGCTGTTTAAGTTCCGCACCCCATGAAAAAGACCCTCCTCCTCATTGTTGTCGGCCTGATGGCCAGTGTGGCCCGCGCCGGGACGTCGCCGAGCGCCGACCAGCGGCTGATTGCCGCTGCGACGCGAGGCGACGTGGTGGAGGTGAAACAATTGCTGGCCGGCGGGGCGAGTGTACAGGCGCGCGACGAGCACGGGTGGACGGCGCTGATGGCGGCGACGCATGCCAACCAGGTCGAGGCGGCGAAGGTGCTGATCGCGGCCGGTTCGGACGTGAACGCGAAGGACAACCTACAGGACAGCCCCTACCTCTATGCCGGCGCCGAGGGCCGGCTGGAAATTTTGCGCCTCACGCTCGCGGCGGGCGCCGACCTGAAGAGTACGAACCGCTTTGGCGGCACGGCGCTGATCCCGGCCGCGGAAAAGGGCCACGTCGAGAACGTGCGCGAACTGCTCAAGACGAAGATCGACGTGAACCACGTGAACCGCCTCGGCTGGACCGCGCTGATGGAGACGGCGATGAAGAAGAAGCGCGGCCCCATCCACACCGAGATCGCGAAGCTGCTCCTCGCGGCCGGGGCCAATCCGAATCTCCCCGATCATCACGGCGTGACGCCGCTGGCGCACGCGGAAAGGGCGGGAAACCGGGAGATCGCGGACCTGCTCAAGGCCGCGGGCGGAAAATAAATCCTACTTCACGGCCCGCGCGCCGGTGCGGACGTCGAAGGCCTGAAAACCCGCCGCCATCACCGGCTGCTGGGCGATCCAGAGGGTGTGCGGGTCGGTCTGCGGGACGGCGATGGTGGCAAAGGCGGTGTTGGGATTGTTGACACGGCCGAATTTACTCTCGCCGCCGAGGAAGGCCTGGGCGTCCGCCACGGTGGCGCGGCCGGTGTGGGCTGCGTTCCACGCGGTCAGCTCGGCGAGGAGCTCGAAGCTGTAGGCGCCGGGCTCGGGTCCGGTAAAGCCGCGTCCGCGCAGGGCGGTGGCGGCGGGCTCAAGCGGGTGGTTGGTCAGTGCCGCGCGGCCTTCGCGGGAAGGATAGACGGTGCGGCCGCCGCAGTAGTGCGAGCCGGCGTAGACGCCGCCATGCCGGTCGACGGCGACGAGGTTGCAGAAGAACTTGTAGTTGGCGCACGCCGCCTCGACCTCGGCGACGGTGCTGCAGAACTGCAGCAGGTAGCGGAACACGAGGTCCACGGGCACGAGGTGATCGAGTTCGAATTTCACGCCCGGACAGACCAGCGAGGAAATGCCGAGGGCGAGGCCGGCCTCATTGAGCCCGCGGTTGGCCCAGACGGTGCCGGCGAGCGGGAAGCTGAGGAAGCGCAGGCCGAGGGACGGCTGGACCTGCGCGATGGTGTAGAGGAAACGCGGGTCATCGAGCGTGCCGCCCGTGAGGATTTTTCCGCCGGCGCCCGGCAGCGCGAAGCTGGAACAGCTCCCGGCGTGGTAGATCTCATATTGCCAGGCGCGGAAGCTGAGCAGTTCGGCGAGTTCCGGATCAAGGCCCGCGCCCTCCGCGATCCCGGCGATCTCGGGTTGCAGCCACGGCCAGTGGTCGAAGCAGAACGTGCGCAGGCGCTTTTGCCAGGCCCGGATCGTGGCGGGCGCCGGCCCCTTCGTCCCCGTGAGGAAATCACCGAGCAGCGCGCCGATGTTGGCGTGGATCTGACTGCGCAACGCCGTGCCCTGCTGCCGGCCCAGCGCACGCGGGTCGCCCTGCAGGAGGAGGACGCTGGGAAATGGGGTCGTCACGTGGCGCGACGGTGGCGCGGGCGGGCAATTTCTGTCAATCCCCGGCCGGAAGCGCCTTGCGGTCGCGGGGGCGGTTGAGTGGCATGGCCAGGCTGAACTCGAAGCAACTTGTCCTTGCGGCCCTGCAGGGCCGGCCCGTCCCGCGGGTGCCAGTCGCGCCACTCACGGTGCATTTCTGTGCCCGGGTCGGGGGAGTTTCCCTGCATCGCTATACGAGTGACGCCGCGACGCTGGCGGACTGTGTGATTCGCACGGGGGAGAAGTTTCGGCCGGACGCGGTGTTCATTTCGGCGGACACGTGGGTCAGCGCGCAGGCCATGGGCGCACGGGTCGGCGTGGTGGCCGAGAACCAGCCGTGGGGCGGGCTGGGGGAGCCGCTGGTGCGGACCGCCGCGGATATCCGGCGCATCCCGCCACCCGACCCCGCAACGCAGGGCCGGTATCCGCTGATGCTGGAGGCGTTGCAGCGGGTGGTCGCGGCGCTGGGCTCCGATGTCGCGGTCGTGGCGTGCTTCGACCAGTATCCCTTCTCCCTCGCGGCGGCGCTGATGGGCATCAACGAACTGATGGTGGCGCTGGACGACGATCCGCCGCTGGTGCGGGCACTGATGGAGCGCTGCACGGAGTACGGCCTGGCCTACGGGCGGGCGCTGGCGGCGGCCGGCGCCGACGTGCTGACCGGTGGCGACTCGCCGGCGGGCTTGATCGGTCCGCGGCGCTACCGCGAAATCGCGCTGCCCTTTGAGCAGCGGCTGATTGCCGGCTTGAAAGCGGCGACGGGGAAACCCGTCTCGCTGCATATTTGCGGCGATGCCGAGCCGATTCTGGCGAACATGGCGCGCAGCGGGGCCGATGGACTCGAGATTGACCACCGCACGGACATGGGGCGGGCGTGCCGCACCGTGGGTCCGGACATCGCGCTGTGGGGCAACCTCGATCCGGTCGGAGTCCTCAGCCGCGGCGACCCGGCGCGCGTGCGGGCGGCGGCCCGGCAGGTCCGGGACTCCGTGGCCGCGGCCGGCCACCGGCGGTTTGTGCTCAGTTCGGGTTGCACGCTCGCCGTGGAAACGCCGTACGCCAATGTCGAAGCCCTCGTCGCGGTCGCACACGAAGCGGGTCGGCCGGGCTAAAGCGCCTTGCAGAGGCAAAGCCGCCCGGCAAGATGCCGGCGCTTTCCCCGCGCCGCCCCGGCTCACTTTTTCCACCCCCGAAATTGCCATGCTCTCCTTTGACCAAGTCCAGGCCTTTGACCGCGACGGCTACGTGCTCGTCCCGGACGTATTCTCCGCGCAAGAGATCGAGATCCTGCTTTCCCACGTCACGAAGGACGGCAAAGTCGCCAAGCACACGGGCAACATGCCGGACGCCGCCGGCCGCTCGAGCAAACTGGCGCTGTGGATGGATGCGGGTGACGACGTTTTTGGCGCGGTTTCCACGAGTCCCCGCATCGTGAACAACGTGCGCATGCTGATGCGCGAGGAGATCTATCACTGGCACAGCAAAGTCATGTTGAAGGAAGCGAAGGTCGGCGGCGCGTGGGAATGGCACCAGGACTACGGTTATTGGTACAAGGATGGCTGCCTCTACCCGCGGATGATTTCATGCATGATCGCGCTCGATCCGGCGACGAAGGCGAACGGCTGCCTGAAAGTGATCCCGGGTTCGCACCTTCTCGGACGCTTTGAGCATGGCGTGGTCGGCAACCAGGCGGGGGCCGACCAGGCGCGGGTGCAGGCGGTGATCGAGCGGCTGGGCGAGCACTACTGCGAGGCGCCGGCGGGCAGCGCGCTGTTTTTCCACGGCAACACCTTCCACGCGTCGGAGGCCAATCTCTCGGACAAACACCGCCGCGCCTACATCTGCTGCTACAACGCGCTCTCGAACGTCCCGTACGGCGGGAAGGGGCACGGCAAGCCCGAGCCGATTCGCGAGTCGCCCGACGACGCCATCCTGCGTTACGCCGGGGCACCGGGAGCTTGATTCATGGCTGACAATCCCGACCCGGCCCCGCCGGCGGACGACGCGGCGATCATCCGCCAGGGGGTGACGGCGGCGATCAAGCAGACGCTCGAGCCCGCGGCGACGCAGCGTGCGTATCCGGGGCATTTCACGATCGTGGCGGACGGCCACTGGTTCGGCATGGAAGCGACCTGGCCCGGGCTCGACTCGTGGCAGATGGCGGGCGCGTACCTGCTGCTGGGGAAGACGCAGCTCGTGCGGGACTATTTCGACTACGTGCAGGCGTCGCAGCGCGCCGACGGCAACATTCCCTATGCGATCATCCCCGCGGAGGGACCGCCGGAACACGCGACGACGTACAACAAGGGCATGCATTACCCGGAGGACGTGTTTGTCTTCGATCCCCAGCGGGAGGGTTATTCGCCGCGCAAATGGATCGGGTCGTGCAGCCATTGGATCGCGGGGATCAACCCGCTCGGCACGCTCGCGGCGGTGAGCTACGTGCTGCTGGGCGACGAGTTTTTCACGGCGACCGGCGACCAGGTGTGGTTGGCCGCGAAACTGCCCTCGCTGGACCGCGCGGCGCAGTACCTGTTGTCCCGCAAGAGCGCCAACGGCCTGATCGCCGGCGCGGGTTTCTACACGGAAATGCCCCCGCGGCACCAGTGGGATGGCGTGGCGCAGTGTTATGTCGTGCACGTTTTTAGAAAATGCGCGCAGCTGCACGCCGCGCGCGGGCAGACGGCGGCGGCGGCGCGCTGGACGGCGGAGGCCGAGACGCTCGCGGCGAAATTTCGCGAGGTGTTCTGGCGCGGCGACCATTATGCGGAGTATGTGCACCCGGAGCGCGGGGTGGTGGACCTGCACGGACTGTCGGATGTGAACTGGGCGGCGATTGCCCATGACGTGGCGACGCCGGCGCACGCGGACGCACTCTGGCCGCGGATGATGAACGAACCGGCTTTCTGGCACGGCGGCATGCCGACGCAGACGGTGACGAAGCCATTCACGTACCAGGAGTGGGAATTCTGGGAGTCCCACGAGGATGTCGGCTTCAAGATCGCGGTCGGCCAGCTGTACGATGTGGCGGCGATGGGCCGCGTGTGGTTTCTCGAATGGCAGGCCTGTGCGAAGCGCGGCGAGACGAAGCGGCTGCGCGAGTCGGTCGTAAAAGTCTGCCAGATGGGCCTGAAGGACGGCGGCTTCTGGCACGAACGCTATCATCCGCTGCAGGTGCAGCGGGTGGACTGGACGGGACCGCGCGGCTACGGCGAATACCCCGCGATCCTCGTGCGTGCCGTGTTGGGTAATCCGGCGGTGTTCGCCGACGTGGGGCCGCTCGGCTGAGCGGGGTTATTTCCCGGCGGACACGACGACCGGGTCGGACAGCTTGCACGACTGGTAGGCGAAGAGGCGCCACTCGCCGGCCTCGCGCCGCCACACCGCCAGGAAACGCACGGCATAATCCGCGTGTTCCTTGCCGGCCGTGGCCTTGAGTTGGACGCGCCCCGTCATGACAGCCAGGTCGTCGGAGACGCGGGTGATCTTCTTTTCGAGGTAGTCGTAGGCCTCGTATTTGATCCGGTTCGTGCGGACGGCGGCGAGAAGCACTTCCTTGGTCTGCGCTCCGCCGTTCACGTGGCCGTAGATCAGGCTGTCCGACAGCAGGCGACCGAGCCGGTCCGCGTCACCGCGCAGGGTGGAAAGCACGCGGGCGGTGTCGGCGATGCGGACCTCCTCCTCGACGGATACAGCGCGCAGCGGGAGGGCGATCAGGAGCAGCAGGGCGAGGGTAGGGAGCAGGCGGCGCATGGGCGTTCAGCGTTGGACGGCGTGGGGTTTGCCCTGGGCATTAATGGCGACGTAGGTGAACAGGCCGGCGGTCACGCGGTGTTGCGAGCTGTCGGTGTAGCGGTGGACCCAGGCCTCGACGGAGATCTTCATCGAGGTGTGGCCAATTTTGACCATCGAGGCGTAGCAGCTGACGGTGTCGCCGACGCAGACCGGGCGAATGAAGGACATCGCGTCAATCGCCACGGTGGTCACGCGGCTGAGCGCGGTGCTGCGCGCGAGGATGGCGCCGCCGAGGTCCATCTGGGACACGAGCCAGCCGCCGAAGATGTCACCGTTGGCGTTGGCGACGGCGGGCATCGCGATGGTGCGGATGACGACATCGCCGGTGGGGGCGGCGGGATCGGACGGGGCGGCCCGTTCGGCAGGCTCAGGGCGGGCGGGCGTGGTCATGTCGGCCTAGGGAACGAAGCCGGGCGGGCGGGCGCAAGCCGTGAGCGCGGGTTTCCGGGCGAGTTCGCCCTTGTTTTCAGGGGAGGGCAGGGGCATGGTTCGCAACCTCATGAACGCGGGCCAGTCAGTGTCGTTGCGACGGCTGTTCGATGAAGTCGGCCAGGTCGACTGCGTCGGCATCGAGGAGCGTGTCGCGAAATACACGACGCGCAGCATCAAGAAGGCGTCCAAGCTCTGGGGCCTGCGGACCGCGGTCTCGATGGTCGACCTCACCACGCTCGAGGGCAAGGACACGCCCGGCAAGGTCGCCTCGCTCTGCGCGAAGGCACTGCACCCGTCGGAGGACCCGGCGGTGCCGCAGGTCGCGGCGGTCTGCGTCTATCCGGCGATGGTGAAGCACGCGCGGCGGGCCCTCGGGACCGACGCCACGGTGCGGATCGCGTCGGTGGCCACGGCGTTTCCCTCCGGCCAGGCGCCGTTGAGGACGCGGCTGGCCGAGGTGCGGGCGGCGGTGGCCGACGGGGCGGACGAGATCGACATGGTGATCAACCGCGGGGCGTTTTTGGCGGGAGAATTTGGCCGGGTGCAGGACGAGATCGCGGCGGTCCGCACGGCGTGCGGCGGGGCGACGCTCAAGGTCATCCTCGAGGTCAGCGAACTCGAGACCTATGACAACATCCGGGCGGCGTCCTTCCTCGCGATGCGGGTGATCCGGCCGGGCGACTTCATCAAGACCAGCACGGGCAAGACCACGCTCAACGCCACCCTGGGCAACAACCAGGTGATGCTCGAGGCGATCCGGGACTTCTACCTCGAGACCGGCACCGCGATCAGCATGAAGCCGGCCGGCGGCATCCGCACGGCGAAGCAGGCGCTGCAGTTCCTGATCGCGGTGAAGGAAACGCTCGGCGACGCCTGGCTCAACAACACGCGCTACCGCTTCGGCGCGAGCTCGCTCCTCAACGACCTCCTCCGCCAAATCGAAAAGGAGCGGACCGGGGCCTACCAGGCGCCGTACTATTTCAGCGAAGCCGCCGAATCGTATTAATTTTCCCCATGGCCACCCTCGTTTCCGCCCGCAAGAAATCCGCCGCCCGCAACGGCCGGCCCGCGCCCGAGCTCATCTTCGGCGACCTCTGGGAATATGATCCGGCGCCGGAGACGGCCGACCCGAAGCTCAAGCCGCGCTACGAACTCTTCATCAACGGGAAGTTCGTCGCCCCGAAGTCGGGCAAGTACTTCGACACGATCAACCCTGCGACCGAGCGCAAGCTCGCGGAAATCGCGCTGGCCGGGACGGCCGACGTGGATGCCGCCTGCCGGGCCGCGCAGCGCGCCTACGACAACGTCTGGGGCCAGCTGTCCGGCCGCGAACGCGCCAAATACCTCTTCCGCATCGCCCGCCTGCTGCAGGACCGCGCGCGGGAGTTCGCCGTGGCCGAGACGATGGATGGCGGCAAGCCGATCAAGGAAGCGCGCGACTTCGACGTGCCGATGGCCGCCGCGCATTTTTTCTACCACGCCGGCTGGGCGGACAAGCTCGAGTACGTCGCCCCGGGCCGCCGGGTCGCCCCGCTCGGCGTGGTCGCGCAGGTCATCCCGTGGAATTTCCCGCTGCTGATGTGCGCGTGGAAGCTTGCGCCCGCGCTGGCGATGGGCAACTGCGTCGTGCTCAAGCCGGCCGAGACCACCTCGATCACCGCCCTCAAGCTCGCCGAGATCATCCAGGATGCGGGCCTGCCGCCCGGCGTGGTGAATTTCGTGACGGGTGCGGGCGCGACCGGCGCGGCGCTGACGGCGCACCCGATCCCGGCGAAGGTCGCGTTCACCGGCTCGACCGAGGTCGGCAAGATCATCATGCGCTCGCTGGCGGGCACGGACAAAAAGATGACGATGGAGCTCGGCGGCAAGGCGGCGAACATCGTGTTCGACGACGCGCCGCTCGACCAGGCGGTCGAGGGCATCATCAACGGCATTTTCTTCAACCAGGGCCACGTCTGCTGCGCCGGCGCGCGCCTGCTCGTGCATGAGCCCGTGGCGGCGAAGGTCATCGCGAAGCTCAAGCAGCGGATCAAGGTGCTGCGCGTGGGCGATCCGCTGGACAAGAACACCGACGTTGGCGCCATCAACTCGAAGGAGCAGCTCGCCAAGATCACGAAGCTCGTCGCCTCGGGCGTGAAGGAAGGCGCCGAGATCTACCAGTCGCCATGTCAATTGCCGGCGAAGGGCTGGTATTTCCGCCCGACGATCTTCTCCAACGTCACGATGAGCCACCGCATCGCCCGCGAGGAAATCTTCGGGCCGGTGCTCTCGATCCTCACCTTCCGCACCGTCGACGAGGCGATCGAGAAGGCAAACAACACGGCGTACGGACTCAGCGCCGGCGTCTGGACGGACAAGGGCTCGCGCATTTTGAAGATGTCCACGGAGCTCAAGGCCGGCGTGGTCTGGGCCAACAGCTACAACAAGTTCGACCCGACGTCGCCCTTCGGCGGTTACAAGGAAAGCGGCTTCGGCCGCGAGGGCGGCCGCCAGGGGCTGCTGGATTACTGCAAACTGGTTTGAAACCGCGAATGGCCGCGAATTAACGCGAATGAAAACCCCGGAATTTTTAACCACGGATTGCACGGATGGACACGGATCGAACTCCGTGCTCCGGAAGAGCCATTCGAATGCGTGGGGCCTAAGAATTCTGATCCGTGTGGATCGGTGCAATCCGTGGCCAAATCCTCTGGTGTCAGAATTCGCGTAAATTCGCGTCCATTCGCGGTTAATTTTTACTCCTGATGCCCTCCCAACCCTATCTCACCGCCCCGCTCAAGACGGACAAGATGCCGCCGGGCATCCCGTACATCATCGGCAACGAGGCGGCGGAGCGGTTCAATTTCTACGGGATGCGCGCCATCCTCGTCGTGTTCATGACGAAGTACCTCATGGACCGGTCAGGGGCATTCGCGCCGATGACCGAGAACGACGCCAACAAGTGGTATCACCTGTTTGTCTCGGCGAACTACTTCGTGCCGATGCTCGGCTCGATCATCTCCGACGCCTTCTGGGGCAAATACAAAACCATCTTCTGGCTCTCGCTCGTCTACTGCGCGGGGAGCGTGGTGCTGGCTTTTGACCACACGCGTCTGGGCCTGACGCTCGGCCTGTCACTGATTGCGATCGGCTCGGGCGGCATCAAGCCGTGCGTGTCGTCCCATGTCGGCGACCAGTTCGGCGCCGACAACCAAAACCTGATTTCGCGGGCGTTCGGGTGGTTTTATTTCTCGGTCAACTTCGGCTCCTTTTTCTCCATCCTGCTCATCCCGGTGCTGCTCGACCGCTACGGCCCCATGCCGGCCTTCGGCGTGCCGGCGCTGCTGATGCTGCTGGCGGCGTTCGTGTTCTGGAAGGGCCGGTACAAGTTCGCGCACATCCCGCCAACGGGGAACGCATTCCTGCGCAATACCTTCAGCCGGGAGGGGCTCACAACCCTGGGCCGGTTGGCGGTCATCTTCGCGTTTGTCGCGATCTTCTGGTCGCTGTGGGACCAGAGCGGCGGTGAGTGGGTGACGCAGGCGGAAAAGATGGACCTGCGGTTCGCGGGCATCAACTGGCTCTCGTCCCAGATCCAGGCGCTGAACGCCATCATGATCCTGTCGTTCATCCCGCTCTTCCAGTACGTGATCTATCCGGGGATCAGCAAAGTCTTCCCGCTGACGCCGCTGCGGAAGATCGGCCTGGGGCTGATCGTTACGGGCCTGTCGTTTTTCATCAGCGCCTGGATTGAGAACCAGCTCGCCGCCGGCCTGAAGCCGAGCATCGGCTGGCA
Organism: uncultured Opitutia bacterium; assembly: GCA_903855985.1. Taxonomy (GTDB): domain Bacteria; phylum Verrucomicrobiota; class Verrucomicrobiia; order Opitutales; family Opitutaceae; genus Opi-474. The sequence continues at coordinate 23,179 of CAIOAO010000015.1, forward strand.
GATCCCGGCCTACGCGTTGCTGTCCGCCGGCGAGGTGATGGTCGCGATCACGGGCCTCGAGTTCGCCTACACCCAGGCGCCGAAGCCCATGAAGGCGATGGTGCAGGCGCTGTTCCTCCTCTCCATTTCCGCGGGCAACCTGTTCACCGCGCTGGTCCACGTGTTCATCGAGAACGACGACGGCACCGTGAAGCTGCACGGCGCGGCCTACTATAATTTCTTCGCCTGGCTCTCGATCGGCTGCGTCGCCGTGTTCATTTTCGTAGCCAAGGCCTACAAGGGTCATAACTACCTGCAGGGCGATACGCCCGAAACCGAAATCGAAGCCGAAAACGCCGCCGCCACATGAGCCGACTCCCCATCACCAAAACCCCGAAGGTCTACGTCGGCGGCGCGTTCATCCGCTCCGAGAGCGCGCGCGTGTTTCCGCTCCAGGACGCCGCGGGTAATTTCTACGCCAACATTCCCCAGTGCACCCGCAAGGACCTGCGCAACGCCGTCGAGGCGGCGGCCAAGGCCGGCCCGGGCTGGGCGAGGCGCACGGCGTACAACCGCGGACAGATCCTGTACCGCCTGGGCGAGATGCTCGAGGCGCGCGCTGGCGAACTCGCCGACGCCATCCAGCTGGGCGGAGCCGCGAAGGCCGCCGCGGCGAAGGAAGTTTCCGCCACCGTGGACCGGCTGATTTACTACGCGGGCTGGGCGGACAAGTACGAGCAGGTGCTGGGCAACGTGAACCCCGTGGCCGCGCCGTATTTCAATTTCACCGTCACCGAGCCGATGGGCATCGTGGGCGTCATTGCGCCGGACGAGGCGCCGCTGCTCGCGCTGCTGTCGCTCATCGTTCCGGCCATCACCAGCGGCAACACCGTCGTGGCGCTGGCGTCGTCCGCCCAGCCGTACCCGGCGATCGTGCTCGGCGAGTTGCTGGCGACGAGCGACCTCCCGGGCGGCGTGGTCAACCTGCTCACGGGCTTCCGCAAGGAGTTGGTCCCGACGTTTGCGACGCACACGCACCTGCGCGCGATCTCGGCGGTGGTGGGCCCGGAGGAGCGCAAGACGCTTGCGCTGGGCGCGGCGGACAGCGTGAAGCGCGCACGGCTGTTGAAAAGCGAGGCCCCGCCCGACTGGTACGCCGAAACGGCGCAGAGCCTTTACGCGGTCCGCGATTTCCTGGAGTACAAGACCACCTGGCACCCGATCGGGGCGTAGGCCGGGGCCGGGCGCCACTCGACCGCCCGGGCTGACCGCTTGTCCAAAGTTTGCTCTCTCCGGGGGAGGGGGTTGTATGGTGTGAATCGCATGGTAACCGCTGCCCTGACCAACGTTCTGATCGACGATGAACAACGCCGCGCGCGCGCGGGACCGGCTGTACGTCATCTGCCAGTCCGCCGGCTGGTTGTTCTGGCTCGGCTTGCAGGTCTTCCTGGTCTTCGCCTTTCCGGATAGCCGGGCGAACAACGCCAGGCCTGACCAGGCCTGCACCCTCTGCATCGTGGCGATAGTCGTGGCGCTCGGCTGGCTGATCACGCATTTCACGCGACCCATCGTGGGCCGCTGGGGCTGGAAGACGCTCGGCTGGCGGGCGCTGCTCCCGCGCATTCTCGCGGTGAGCTTCGTGCAGTCGGTGATTTGGAGCGTGATCGGCTATGGTTATGCCTACCTGGTCCTGGATTTGCCCTGGACCGGCAAGGTACCGTTCTGGGCGGCGTGCGTCTTCAGCGTCCTCAACGGCGTGATCATGCTGTCGGGCTGGTGGTGCATCTACTTTTTCTACCACCTGTTCGACCGCCTCAACCGCCTCGAGATCGAGCGGCTGCGCCTGGCGACCAGCGTGAAGGAGTCCGAACTCCGTGCGCTGAAGTCGCAGGTCAACCCGCACTTCATCTTCAACTCGCTCAACTCCCTCCGCGCGCTGATCGAGGAGGACCCGCTGCGGGCCCGGCAGGCGGTCACGCAGCTGGCGAACCTCCTCCGGTATTCGCTGCAGAGCGGCCAGCAGGAGACGGTGCCGTTCGAGGACGAGCTGAGCGTGGTCAATGACTACCTCGCCCTCGAGCAGGTCCGCCACGAGGAGCGCCTGCGCCTGCGGCTGGATGTCGCCCCCGACACGCTGCAGCTGCCGATCCCGCCGATGCTGCTGCAGACGCTGGTCGAGAACGCCGTCAAATACGGCATCTCCACGCGCCCCGAGGGTGGCGAGATCGCCATCATCGCGCGCCGCGAGAACGATTCCCTGCGCCTCCAGGTCACGAACCCCGGCGCGTTCGAGCCCGGTTCCACGCGCCTGGCGAAAGCCAATGGCTCGACCGGCATGGGCCTGGCCAACGCCGCCCACCGGCTCCGCCTGCTCTTTGGCGAGCAGGCCACGCTGCAGCTCCGCGCCGGGGAGCCCGGCAGCGTCGTGGCCGAGGCCATCATCCCGCTGCCGTTGTCCCACGCATGAAAGCCCTGCTGATCGACGACGAGCGGCTCGCCCGCAATGAGCTCCGCCGGCTGCTCGCAGCTTTTCCCGACGTCGAGATCGTGGGCGAGGCCGCCAACGGCAAGCAGGCCCGCGAACAGCTCACGGCGCTCTCGCCCGACCTGATCTTCCTCGACGTGCAGATGCCCGGCGAGACGGGCATGGAGCTGCTCGAGTCGCTCGAGCCGCCGGCGCCCGAGGTCATCTTCACAACCGCCTACGACGAGTTCGCGGTCAAGGCGTTCGAGCTGAACGCGCTCGACTACCTGCTCAAGCCCGTGGATCCCGCCCGGCTGGCCGCGGCGCTGGAAAAGCTGCGGGCCAAGCTCGGCACGCCCGCCGCGCCCGCCGCGCCCCAGGCGAAGCTCGCGGCCGAGGACAAGGTCTTCGTCCGCGAGGGTGACCGCTGCTGGTTCGTGGAGGTGAGGTCCATCCGCCTGCTGGAGAGCGAGGGCAACTACACCCGCGTGCACTTTGACGCGGCCCAGCCGCAGCTTTTCCGGTCGCTGAACGCGATGGAGGAGCGGCTCGACCCGAAGTATTTCTTCCGCGCGAACCGCCGCCAGATCATCAACCTCGCCTGGATCGACAAGATCGAGCCCTGGTTCAGCGGCGGCCTGCTGGTGCACCTGAAGGGCGCCGCCAAGGTCGAGCTCAGCCGGCGCCAGGCGCAGGAGTTCCGGGAGAAAATGAGTTTGTAATGCCTTGATCGCGGTGACGCGGAGGAGCGGAAAAGCAGGGAAAAGTCCCTGTAAGGTTCCCGCTCTTTTCCGCTCCTCCGCGCTTCCGCGATAAAACCTTTCCCGCGATTTCCACAACCACCGAACCTCCGCGATCCATGATCGAAGCCCAGAATCTGACCAAGACCTTCAAGGACAAGAAGCGCGGCGTGATTACCGCCGTTGACGACGTGTCCTTCACCTGCCGGCCCGGGCAGATCTACGGCCTGCTCGGCGCCAACGGCGCCGGCAAGACCACCACGCTCCGGCTGCTCGCCACGCTGCTCAAGCCCTCCCGTGGCCACGCCACCGTGGCCGGCTGCGACGTGGAGCGCGAGCCGGAGAAGGTGCGCGCGCATGTCGGCTTCCTCGCCGCGAGCACCGCGCTTTACGGCCGCCTGACCGCCCGGGAGATGATCACCTATTTCGGCCGCCTGAACGGGATGACGGACCCCGCGATCAAGGCCCGCATCCAGCACCTCGCCACGGAGCTCGACATGGCCGAGTTCCTCGACCGGCGGTGCGACAAGTTTTCCACCGGCATGAAGCAGAAGACCTCGATCGCCCGGACCCTGGTGCATGACCCGGCGGTGATGATCTTTGACGAGCCGACGCTCGGCCTCGATGTCATGACCGCGCGCGCCATCGTCGGCTTCGTGCGCGACTGCCGCAACCGCGGCAAGACCGTGATCTACTCCACGCACATCATGAGCGAGGTGGAGAAGCTTTGTGACCAGGTTGGCATCATCCACGGCGGCCGGCTCGTGGCCGAGGGCACGCTGCCCGAGCTCCGCGCCCGCTTCGGCGAACAGGACATGGAGGAGGTCTTCGTCAAGGCGGTCGGCGGCGAGGCGGCCCTGGCGGCGGCGCTGAAAAACTGAGGAACCACCCATGAACCTGCACAACATCTTCACCGTCTACCTCAAGGAACTCAAAGACACGCTGCGCGACCGGCGCTCGCTGATGTCGATGATCATCATCCCGACCTTCGTCATGCCGGCGCTGACCTTCGGCGTGGGCAAGATCGCCGCGGGGGTCGTCAACAAGGCCCGGGAGGAAACCCCTGCGGTCATGATCGTGGGCGGGGACGACTCGCCGGGCGTGGCCGCCGCCCTCCGGCAGGACAAGAAGCTCAAGGTCGTCCCGACGGCGGCCGACTGGAAGCAGCAGATCTCGGACAAGAAGGTTCGCGCGGCCGTGCTGATCCCGGTGGGGTTCGAGGCCGGGCTCAAGGCCGGGGCGGCCGATGCCGTGGTCATCTACAACTACGACGGCGAACTGAAATCGGGCTTTGCCGTGTCGGAGCTGGAGAAGTTCTTCCGCGATTTGCGCGAGCAGACGGTGACGGCGCGGCTGGCCGAGCGCGCACTGCCGGCGACGCTGGTGAAGCCCTTCGATCTGCGGCGCGAGAACGTGGCGGCGCCCGAGAAGGTGGGGGGCAACCTGCTCGGCGGCATCGTGCCCTACATCATCATCATTCTCTGCTTCACGGGCGCGATGTACCCGGCGATGGACCTCACGGCCGGCGAGAAGGAGCGGGGCACGATGGAAACGCTCCTCTGCAGCCCGGTGGCCCGGGTGGACCTCGTGCTGGGCAAGTTCCTCATGGTGCTGACGGGCTCGCTGTCCGCGATGCTGCTGTCCCTCACCTCGATGGGCCTGAGCGCGACCTTTGCCGGCTTCATGTTCTCCAGCGGCGGCGGCGCCGCCAAGCTGGCGGCCGCGGCCCACCAGGCGGGCGCGGCGGGCAGCGCCATGCCCATGATCGATCCGTTTGGCCTGCTCGGCGTTGTGGCGATGGTCCTGCCGGTTTCGGTGTTTTTCTCGGCGGTGATCTTCACCGTCGCGCTCTTCGCCAAGAGCTACAAGGAGGCGCAGAGCTACGTCGCGCCGATGATCTTCCTCATCATCATGCCGGCGGTCGTCGGCATGCTGCCGGGTATCGACCTCAACGCGCGCCTCGCCCTCGTGCCGATCCTGAATCTCTCGCTCGTGTGCAAGGAGATGCTGTCCGGCATCTGGCACTGGAATTACATCGCGCTCATCTTCGGCTCGTCCTGCGTTTACGCCGCGATCGCGCTCACGCTGGCGGTGAAAATGTTCAACCGCGAGGACGTGATTTTCCGCGCCTGAGGGGGCACCGCATAAAATTTACCCGCCGCGCCAAAGCGGCGGGTAAATTTTGTGTAAAAGCCCCGGTGGCCGGGGTAAACAACGGTAAAAGCCGGCGGCACCTATGGCCTTTTTGGCCCGGAATAGTTTATGGTGGGCGCGTCGCCAACCATGCCCACGCCCAACACCAATCCGATCATCGTCTTTCCTGCGCCCAAGCCGGAAATCAAGCTCTCGCTGTTTGCCAGTGACCGCGCCGACAGCGCGATTGCCAGCCAGGCCATGATGGAGCGCCACAATCTCGACCAGGACCACGAGGCCCTGCGCGACCGCGAGGCCAACCTCCGCGATTACGAGACCCGCCTCCGCCAGTGGCAGGCGCAGCTGGAAACCACCCTGCAACAGCCGCCGACCCCGCAGTACATCGCCCCCGTGGGGCTGGGCCGCGCCCCGAGCGTCTCGCCCTTCGAGGGCGACGCCGCGCTGCAGGCCGGCTGGGAAAAGCTCCACCGCGCCCGCGAGCTGCTCGAAGCGGAGCAGGCGCACGTGCGCGACGACCGGCTCAATCTCAAGGAAACCGCCGCGCTGTTGAAGCGCCACGAGGCGGCACTGACAGCCCGGGAGGCCAGCCTGGCCCAGCGCGAGTCCATCCTCGCCGTTGCCACGGCCGCCCAGCTCGCGGAAAACGTCAAGCAGCCGTCGGCCATCCTGCGCTTCACCCAGTCGCCCTTCACCCTCGCGAAGTCCGTCTTCGGCGGGAAAACCGCGGCGTCGGAGTAAGCCGGGCACCCGTGGGTCGGGCTTTACGCCCGACGCGATCAATCCGATGGCGGGGATAAACCCCGCGCCACGAAGGCCGACCGATTCGGTCTGGAAGTTTTTCATCGGCATAGCCGCCGGGCTGCTATTCAAAGGCGTCCGCTGCCATGAGTTCGTCGCTTTTTCCCCAGCACATTATTGCCCAAAAGCGCGACGGTGAGACGCTGACCCGGGAGGAGATCCTGGCCTTTGTCCGCGGGGCGACCGACGGCTCCTGGGCGGACTACCAGCTGAGCGCGATGCTGATGGCGATCTTCCTGCGCGGCATGACGTCGGCGGAGACCGTGGACTACACCCAGGCCATGATGCACTCCGGCCGGGTGGCCGACCTCAGCTCCATCCGGCAGCCGAAGGCGGACAAGCACTCGACGGGCGGCGTGGGCGACAAGGTTTCGCTGCACCTGGCGCCGATGGTGGCGGCCTGCGGCGTAACCGTGCCGATGATCTCCGGCCGCGGGCTGGGCCACACGGGCGGCACGCTCGACAAGCTCGAGTCCATCGCCGGCTTCCGGGTGAACCTCTCGCTGGATGACTACCGGGCACAGCTGAAACGGATCGGGCTCTGCCTCATCGGCCAGACCGCCGAGCTGGCGCCGGCCGACAAGAAAATCTATGCGCTGCGCGACGTGACCGGCACGGTGGAGAGCATTCCGCTCATCTGCGGCAGCATCCTGGCCAAGAAGCTCGCGGAAGGCATCGATGTGCTCGTGCTGGACGTGAAGTTCGGCCGCGGCGCCTTCATGCCGGACAAGCTGAAGGCCCGGGAACTGGCCCACGCCCTGGTGGCGGTGGCGAAGGCCCTGGGCAAACCGACGCGCGCCGTGCTGACCGCGATGGAGGAGCCCCTGGGCCGCAACGTCGGCAACGCCCTGGAAGTCGCCGAGTCCATTGCCTGCCTGCGCGGCGAGGGGCCGGCCGACACGATGGCGGTGACGTATGCGCTGGGCGAACAGATGCTGTTGCTCACCAATACTTCGCGGACGGCGGCGGAGGCCCGGGCGCAGCTGGAGTCCACGATCCTGGACGGCTCGGCGCTGAAAAAATTCACCGCGATGATCGAGGCGCAGGGCGGCGACGCCCGCGTGGTCGACGAGCCGGGCCGCCTCCCGCAGGCGAAACTCAAGGTGCCGCTGGTGGCGGCGCATGCGGGCTTTGTGCAGGATGTCGATGCCATGGACGTGGCGCTGGCCGCATTGCGACTCGGGGCGGGCCGGGCGAAGGCCGAGGACCAGGTCAACCCGGCGGTCGGCGTGAGCGATCTCGTGAAAGTCGGGGAGCCGGTCGCCGCCGGCGCCCCGCTGTGCGTGATTCACGCCAACGACGAAGCGGCGCTGGCCGCGGCGAAGGCCCTGCTCGAGGAGGCAATCACGCTGGGGACCAAACCGGTCCATCCCGTCAGGCTGATCGACGAGATCATCGGATAGGCGGCGTGATCCGCCCGCACCGTTCCGCGCTCAGGCTTGCTCCATCTCCGCCAGCTTGGACGCGGCTTTTTTCCACGCGGCGGTGGCGGCGGCCAGTTGGTCCACGAGCGTGCTGAGCTCGAGGTTGAGATGGTGAAACTTGCCCTTGTCAGCGTAGGTCTCGGGCGCCTCGAGGGCGGCAGCCAGCTCGTTCTGCTTGGCCTCGAGCTTGGAGACTTCCTCCTCCAGGCGGTGCACCTCGGTGTGCATCTTCTTGATGTCGCCCTGGGACGCGCGCGCCTTCGCCGGCGCGGCGGGAGCCGGGGCGGCCTTGGCGGCGGGAGCGTTTTGCTTCGGGCGGGCGTCGGTGAAGCCGGCGGTGAGCGCCTCGCGGGCGTTCGTGGCCTTCGATTTCTCGAGGTAGTAGTCGTAGTCGCCGGCATACGGCGTCAGCCGGCCCGAGTGCACGTGCAGCACGGTCTTCGCGAGCTCGCGGATGAAATACACGTCGTGGCTGATGAAGATGAACGTGCCCTCGTACTGCTTGAGGGCAAAGAGCAGCGCGTCGATCGAGGCGATGTCCAAGTGGGTCGTGGGCTCGTCCATCAGCAGCAAGTTCGGCGGGTCCACGAGCAGGCGCGCGAGCGCGAGTCGGGATTTTTCGCCGCCGGAGAGGACGGAGACCTTCTTGAAGACGTCGTCCTTCCGGAAGAGGAACGCGCCCAGGATGGTGCGGGCCTGCTGCTCGGTCAGGTCGTTGGCGGCCGTGCGCAACTCCATGACGTTTTCCATCACGGTGAGGTTGAGCTTCAGGTTGTCGGCGCGGTTCTGGGCGAAGTAACCCGGGAAGACGTTGCTGCCGAGCTCGCGCGTGCCGCCCTGGATCGGGATGACGTCGCCGAGGATCTTGAGCAGGGTGGACTTGCCGGCGCCGTTGGGGCCGACGAGCACGATGCGCTGGCCGCGCTCGGCCTCGAAGTTGAGGTCGCGGTAGACGACATGGTCGCCGTAAGCCTGCTGGACCTTCTTGAGCGAGATGACCTTCAGGCCGGAGCGGGGTGACGGCGGGAAACGGAAGTGGACCTTCTTCAGGTCCTCCATCGGCTCCTCGACGGCGACGTCCTGAAGGCGCTCGATCTGCTTTTCCTTGGACTTGGCGCGGGAGGCCATCGAGGCCTTGGCGCCGAAGCGGTCGACGAACTTCTGGAGGTGGGCGATTTCGCGCTGCTGGTTCTTGAAGATGGCGGCCTGCTGCTCCTTGCGGGCGACGCGCTCGGCGAGGTAGTCGTCGTAGTTGCCGGTGTAGCGGTTGAGCGTGCCGCCGCGCAGCTCGAGGATGCCGGTGCAGAGGATGTTGAGGAAGGCGCGGTCGTGGGAAACGACCAGCAGGCCGCCCGGGTAACGCGTCAGGTAATCCTGGAACCAGAGCAGCGCCTCGAGATCGAGGTGGTTGGTCGGCTCGTCGAGGATAAGCAGGGCGGGCTCGGCGACGAGCAGGCGGGCGAGATGGGCGCGCATGACCCAGCCACCGGAGAACGTCTTGGCGAGCTTGTCGGCGTCACCCTCCTTGAAGCCGAGGCCGGAGAGGATCTTTTTGGCGCGGGGCTCGAGGGTCCAGTCGATGTCCCAGTCGTCGTCGTTCTCCGGGACCAGCTTTTTGCCACTGGTGGCGATCTGGAGGATGGTTTCGTCGCCGACGGGGGCGCTTTCCTGCGGGAGAAAGCCGAAGTCGGCGCCGCGTTCCCACTCGATGGTACCGGTGTCCTGGGCCTCCTCGCCGAGGATCAGGTTGAACAGGGTGGATTTGCCCGCGCCATTGGGGCCGACGAGGCCGTAGCGGTCGGTGCGCGCGACGAAGAGCGACACGTCGTGGAAGAGTTCACGCGTGCCGTAGGACTTGGAAACATCGGCGATGGTAAGCATCGGAACCGGTCAGCACACGGGATGCCGGGCCCGGCGTCAATGCGTGAACTCCGAATGAATCGCGGATGCACGGAAGAGCGGAATTACGGAAATCCGAGAGGGTTTTCCGCGTTTCCCTGCTGATGCGAATACTCTCAGGGTTTGATCCGGGCGCCTTGCGCCGAGGCCTCGCTGCCGGGGTCGGTGGGTTTTCCGGCCAGGTCGAAGACCTCGTAGGTCAGGGTCGAGTCGAAGGTGTTTCCGTCGTCGGAGAGGGTGATTTTCTGGGTGAGCACGCCGTGGCCGCCGGGGGACCAGCCCCCGCCCTTGGTGATTTCGTCCAGGGCCGCCGGGGGTTTGGTCCAGTAGTAGACGTATTTCGCCTCGTACTGGCGCGGGCCGGTTTTTTTCCACGCGCCGTACGCCGGGGTCACGGGCGGCATGGCGTCGTAGTTGGAGGACTCCGTCATCGTGCCGCCGGCGTTGAAGACGTAGAGGAAATCGAGGTCCTTGACCGCGGCGAAGGCGCCGGTGTTGAACTGCACCTTGCCGCGCCATGCGCCGACGAGGGCGTCCGGGGAGGTTTCCGTCGTCTTCGAGGTAATCACCGTCGTGCAACTGCTCGCGAGCAGCGCGATTAACAGACCCAGGGCCGGAAGCAGGGATCGTTTCATGGGGTTCCCGGAAGGATCGCGGAAACGCGAAAAAGCGGAAGCGAAGAATTTAGCATTGGGGCGGCTCCGCGTTTCCGCGATAAACTCAGCGATTCAGCGTCAGCGCGATGCAGCCGGCGACGGCGATTACGGCGCCGACAATCGAGCGGCGGGTGGGGCGGTCGCCCTCGAGCCAGAAGGCGATCGGGATGGCGAGGAGCGGTGTCGTGGCGGCGATGGGCAGGACGAGTCCGCTGGGCGTGGTGGCGAGGGCCCATTGGTAACAGCCGACGCCGGCAACCGGGCCGGCGAGGGCGTTGGCGAGCACCCAGCGCGGGCTGGTGCGGCGGACGGCGGAATCGACGACCGGCGCGGGCGGCAACCGGCGGAACAGGCGCAGGATCAGGAACCAGAGAATGATGAAGACGACCCCGGCGAGGATGCGATGATAGGTGGCGGTCAGGCCGAACGTGGCGTTGGCGACGTGTTCGCCGGCGGTGGTGGCGACGGTCACGCCCTTGCGGCTGACGAGGGCGCCGATTCCCTGGCCGGCGGCGGCGACCAGGCCAAAGAGGAAGCCGATCGGGCGGACGTGCACCTTGGGCGGACTGCTCTTGCTGGGCATGATAGCCACGGCGACGCCCACCAGGATCACGCTGCCCCAGAGCACTTGTTGGGAGGTGAGCTTCGTCCCGAGCCAGAGCCATTCGCCCAAGGCGGCGATGGGGGCGGCGAGGCATTGGGTCATGAGCACCGTCAGCCGCGAGCCCAGCAGGGGCAGCGCGCCGTAGACGCCGAGGTCACCCAGCCCCATCCCGATCAGGCCGCTCAGGAGGAACCAACCGAGGCTGGCGCTGGCGAAACCGCGGCCGACGGTATGGGCGAAGAAGCCTAAAATCAGGGCTGCGACGACCAACCGGCCGAGGTTGGCGCGCAGGGCGCCCAAGGCCCGGACGCTATGGCTGGCGCAGGTGGCGTTGAGGGCAAAGAAGAAAGCGGCTAGAAACGAGGCAAACATCGTGTAACCAACGACAAGAGACGACTTAACCCCCCGTTGCGACGGTTTTTTGTGTCCACTGGATGGGCCCGCTGCTAGCCTGCCTCTTTATGAAAGCCAAGAAAGCCAAAGTGAAGCCGGAGGCGGTCAATGCCGCACTCGCGGCCAAGAAAGGCCCGGTTTCCAAGTTTATCGCCCAGCACTACCGCCACTTCAACGCCGCGGCGCTGTTGGACGCCGCCAAGGGTTACGAGACGCACCTCAACGCAGGCGGCAAGATGCTCGTCACCCTCGCCGGCGCGATGTCCACGGCGGAGCTCGGCATCTCGCTCGCGGAGATGATCCGGAAGGACAAGGTCCACGCGATCGTCTGCACCGGCGCGAACCTGGAAGAGGATATTTTCAACCTCGTCGCGCACGATTACTACGAGCGCGTGCCGCAGTACCGTCACCTCACGGCGGCGGATGAGCAGAAGCTGCTGAACCGGCACATGAACCGGGTGACGGACACCTGCATCCCCGAGATGGAGGCCATGCGCCGCATCGAGAAGGTCGTGCTCGCGGAGTGGGTGAAGGCCGACCGCGCGGGCGAGCGGTATTTCCCGCACGAGTTCATGTACAAGATCCTGCGCGGCGGAAAGCTGAAGCAGAGCTACCAGATCGACCCGAAGAATTCCTGGATGCTGGCGGCGTGCGAAAAGAACCTGCCGATCATCGTCCCGGGCTGGGAGGATGCGACGCTGGGCAACATGTTTGCCGGCCACGTCATCAGCGGCCACGTGAAGAACGTACACACCGTCCGCACCGGCATCGAGTACATGACCGTGCTGGCCGAGTGGTACACGAAGACGGCAAAGAAGCTGCGCAACGGCGAGGGCTCGATCGGGTTTTTCCAGATCGGCGGCGGCATTGCGGGCGACTTCCCGATCTGCGTCGTGCCGATGCTGCACCAGGACCTGCAGCGCACGGGCGTGCCGCTCTGGGGCTACTTCGCCCAGATCAGCGACTCGACCACCAGCTACGGCAGCTATTCCGGCGCGGTGCCGAACGAGAAGATCACCTGGGGCAAGCTCGGGGCGAAGACGCCGAAGTTCATCGTGGAGAGTGACGCGACGATCGTGGCGCCGCTGATCTTCAGCTGGGTGCTGGGGAAGTGAGGTAGGGCGGGACCGCTGGGTCCGCCAAACCGGGTCAAATCTTGCCCGCGGATTTCGCGGATTGGCGCGGATAAATTCGGGTCATCCGCGTTTATCCGCGCACTCCGCGGCAAGGTATTCTCAGGAAATGGCGCGCCCAGCGGTCGCGCCCTACCTATATTTCCGCCCAAAATCTTTGCGTCTTGGCGGGATTGCGTGAGCGTCTAGGCCGATGCCCAACGCCCTTGCGCACGAGAAATCGCCCTACCTGTTGCAGCATGCCGACAATCCCGTGGCTTGGCTGCCGTGGGGCGAGGCCGCGTTTGCCCGGGCCCGGGCCGAGGACAAGCCGATCTTCCTGAGCATCGGCTACTCGACGTGTCACTGGTGCCACGTGATGGCGCACGAGTCGTTTGAGAACCCGGAGACGGCGGAGATCCTCAACGCGCATTTCATCCCCGTCAAAGTGGACCGCGAGGAGCGGCCCGACGTGGACAAGGTGTACATGACCTACGTGCAGGCGATGACCGGCCACGGCGGCTGGCCGCTGAGCGCATGGCTGACGCCGGAGTTGAAACCGTTTTATGGCGGCACCTATTTTCCGCCCGAGGACCGGCACGGCCGCGCCGGCTTTCCGGCCATCCTGCGCGCGATCGCGCGCGGGTGGAAAGAGGAGCGCGCCAAGCTGGTGGCCGAGGGCGACCGGGTGATCGCGATGCTGCGCGAGCACTACCTGGAGAAGGCGCCGGCGCCGGCGGCGGATGACCTCACGGTGGCGGGCGGCGACGCGTTTGAGAAGGGGCTGCGCTATTTCTTTGAATCCTTCGACGCGGATCACGGCGGCTTCGGCAATGCGCCGAAATTTCCCCGGGCCTCGAACCTCAATTTTCTCTTCCGCTGCGCCGCGATCCAGGGCGTGACGGGCGAGGTTGGCGCGGAGGCGATCCGGTTGGTGGCCTCAACCCTGCGCGGCATGGCGCGGGGCGGGATCCACGACCACGTGGGCGGCGGTTATCACCGCTACTCGGTCGACGCGGAGTGGTTCGTGCCGCACTTCGAGAAAATGCTCTACGACCAGGCGCAGATTGCGCTCAACGCCCTCGAGGCGGTGCAGGCGACGGGCGACGAGCGGTTTGCGTGGATGGCGCGGGATATCTTCGACTACGTGCGGCGCGAACTGACCAGCCTGGCCGGCGGATTTTTCACGGCGGAGGACGCGGATAGCGCGCCGCCGGGGACGAAGCAAAGTGACAAGTCACGAGTGACGAGTGACGAGAAGGTGAAGCACGTCGAGGGGGCGTTTTATGTCTGGAGCGCGGCGGAGTTGCGGGAGCTTCTCGGGGAGGACGCGGCGTTGTTTGGGGCGCACTTCAACGTGAAGGAGGCGGGAAATGTGGAGGCGGAGCGGGACCCGCACGGAGAGTTTGTCGGGAAAAACATCCTGGTGCAGCGGCATCCGCTGATGGGAACCGCGGCGCAGTTTGGGCTGACGCCCGAGCAGGCAAACGAGCGGATCCTGGCGGCGCTGGCCAAGTTGCGCAAAGTGCGGGCGCGGCGTCCACGCCCGTTGCTCGATGACAAGATCATCACCGCGAACAACGGACTGATGATTTCCGCGCTGGCCAAAGGCGCGCTGGTCCTGGGCGAGCCCGAGCACCTGTCGGCGGCGATTCGGGCCGCGGAATTTGTGCGGCGCGAGCTGTTTGATCCCGCGACCGGCGGGCTGTTTCGCAGCTGGCGCCAGACCCGCGGCGCGGCGGAGGGATTTGCCGAGGACTACGCCTATCTCATCCAGGGGCTCCTCGACCTGTATGAGGCGACGTTTGAACTCCGCTGGCTGGAATGGGCGGAGCAACTCCAGGGGGCGATGGACACGCGGTTTTGGGATGAAACCGGCGGCGGCTATTTCAATTCCCGCGCGGATGACGCGGCGATCGTGCTGCGGTTGAAGGAAGATTACGACGGGGCGGAGCCGGCGCCGAGTTCGGTGGCGGCAACGAACCTGTTGCGGCTGGCGGCGATGCTGCACGATGAAACGCTCCACGCCCGCGCGGTGCGCACGCTGGAGGCCTTCCGGGCGCAATGGAGCGGCACGCCGCACGCGATGCCGGAGATGCTCGGTGCGCTGGGGAGCGCGCTCGAGCCTCCGCGTCAGGTCGTGCTCGCGGGGGACCCGCGCGAGCCGGATTTCCAGGCCTTGCTGGCGGTGTTGCACGAGCGGTTGGGGTCGCGGCGAGTCGTGCTGGCGGTCACCAGCGAAGTGGACCGCGAGTGGCTGGGGGCGCGCTCCCCCTGGCTGGCGGAGATGCGGCCGGTGGGGGGACACGCGACCGCCTTTGTGTGTGAACGCTTTGCCTGCCAGGCGCCGGTGACGGATCCGGCGGCGCTGCGGGATTTGCTGGTTCGGTAAGTGCTTTTCCACGTTGCCCTTGGCAGGGGCCCAACCCACGCTGCGGGCCGTGAAAATTCTCGCCGTTGAAGACGATGCGGTGTCCCGCGCAGTGCTGCGCCAGGCGCTGCGCAAGCTGGGCCACGAGGTCATCGAGGCCGCGAATGGCGAGGACGCCTGGAAGCTGGCGACGGCGGAGCATGCGCGGGTGGTGGTGAGTGACTGGGCCATGCCGCAGATGGACGGGCTCGAGCTCTGCCGCCGCATCCGCAAGGCCGCGGGGGCCGACTACACGTATTTCATCCTGCTCACCGCGCGCGATGCGACGGGTGAAAACCAGCAGGAGGCGGCGGATGCGGGCGTGGATGATTTCCTGACGAAGCCGCTCGATATCGAGGAACTCTGGACCCGCCTGCGCGTCGCGGAGCGCATCCTGCGGTATGCGACCCAGGTCCGCCAGCTCGAGGAGATGCTCCCGATCTGCTCGTACTGCAAAAAAATCCGCGACGACCAGAACTACTGGCAGCAGATCGAGGGTTACATCAACGAGCGGACCGGCAGCGAATTCAGCCATTCCATCTGCCCGGATTGCTACCAGCGCGTGGTGATTCCCGAGCTGGAGAAACTCAAGCACCCCGCGAAATGAACGACCGCGTACTGCGGCTGGAGGAGAAGGTCGCCTACCTGGAACGCCATGTGACGGAGCAGGACAAGGCGATGCTGGAGCTCACCGAGACGCTGTCCCGAGTCCGGCAGGAGCTGCGTAAGCTGCGCGAGCGGATGACCGACACGGCGACCGGCGACGGCGGGGAGCCGGCCGACGAGCGTCCGCCGCATTACTGAGTCCGGGCCTGGCGGACAATCACTTCACCCACGTGGCTGAGCCGGTGGGGAATCTGCTCCAGGTGGGTTACGCGCCGGCCGTTGCACGAGAGATTTTCGAGCAAGAGTTTCCCGATTCCGGCGTGGGCCTCGCCCTCGACGATGAGCGCAGCCTTGGCCGCCGGGGCGCCGTGGAAGGTCAGGTTGATGAGCTCGAGTTGGCCGATGACCGGCCCCTGCGCATCGAGCAGTGAGGCGAGACGCGGGGCATCGTCGAAGGCGCAATCCACGGCGCGGATCGTGCCGTAGCGCGCGGGCCGGCCCCCGACGGCGGGCTGGAGCGGATGGACCAGGAAGGTACTATAAATCATCCCGACGAAGTCGCAGTCCTCAAACGTGAAGTCGCCCTGGTCGTGCGCGGCAAAAAATCCGAGCCGCACGCCGCTCGCCCGGAGATTCCAGCCGAGCATCCGGCGGATGACGTGGTCCTGCGACGAGCGCGTGTCGTAGGCCCCGAGGTAGTGGCCCGAGGCGAAGCAGTCGTCGTTGGCCGCGACGAGGCAGTCCTCGATCAGCACGCGGTGGCAGCTGCCGGTGTTGATCCCGTCGGCGTACTCGGGGGTGCAGGCGGGCGGCGTCAGGATCTTGAGGTTGCGCAGCGTGAGGTCGTCACAGCCGCGGCAGTTGACGTTGAAATTGCGGCCGTTGCGGATCAGCAGGCCGTCCACGTGGATCCGGCGCGAGCCCGTGATGAACAGCGGGGACTGGGTCAGCCACGGACACAGCTCGTTGGCGGTGTAGTAGTCCACGATGCCGTGCGAGTACTGGTTTCCGCCGTGGACGTAATGCTCGTAGGCCTGCTGGTCGATGCAGCCGCGGCCGAGGAGGGAGACATCCGCGCAATCCTGGAGCCAAAGACCGTGGCGGTGCTCGTTCTCACCGTGCGCGCTGGCCTTGATTTTCAGCAGGCAGCCGGGTGCGAGGTAGACCTGGAAATTCCGCCCGGCTTTCACGTGCAACTGCGTGACGAGGTAAATCCCGGCGGGCACGACGAGGGTGCGGCCGGTGCCATTCACGGCAGCGAAGGCGCGGTGAAAGTTTTCCGTCTGGTCGGTGGCGCCGCTGCGATCCGTGAGGAATGCCGCGGCGTCCACGACGGCGGGGTCGTCTGGCCGGGGCCGGCTGATTTCCGGTTCCTCGATGATCAGGATCAGCGGCGGCAGTGCGTTGATGCGCACGATGAAATATCGCGGGCCACGCGGTCCAGAGCCGAACGTCAGGCGGCGGCCGGCGGCGGTGGCGGATATTTTCCGGCGCAGCGGATGAATACGGAAGGAGCGGATCTCCTCCTCGACCTCGATCTGCAGCTCCACGTCGCCGGCGGCCGCGAAGTGGGCGTAATGCAGGTGCATGCCGGCGGGGTCATAGATGTGGCAGTACGAGGGCAGCTGACCGTAGGCCGCGGTGAGGCGGTCGCGCTCGGCGGCGTCCATGGGCGGCGTTTCGACCACCGCGACCGGCTGGCCGTTCGCGTGCAGCCGGAACGACCGGCTGGCGACATCGCCGGCAATGAAGTAATCCGTGATGGCCACAGGCGAGCCGGCGACCGCCCGCTCAGAACGTCGCGTTGACTTCCGCCTGCTGACCGGGATCCAGGGAACGGCTGCCGAGCGCGGCGCACTCGGTCTCGTCGTTCTTGTAGAGTTTGAATTTCACCGGCGCGGCGGCGTCGCTGGTTTCCCAGCGCCACTTGCCGATGGAGACAAACTGGAGCGGCACGCCCTTGTCCCAGCTCAGGCCCGGGCCCTCGCCGCGGATGAAGAGGCGGTTGCCGATGCCGATGTAGGCGGTGACGAGGAGGCGGGTGGCGCCGCCGGAGGAGATGACGGTTTCCGTCACCTCGGCGCTGGCGCGGGGCGACTCGTCCGGTGCGATTTGGCTGAATTCACTTTGGGCGACGCTGGGCCCGGCTTCGTCCGTGGGACTGAGGAGGGGCTCTTCCGGCGGGGCAGCCACCGGCGCGGGCTCGGTGGTTTCCACCGGCTTGGGTTTGCGCGGGGCGCGCTTCTTGACGGGTTTGGGTTCCGTGGTGGGAGGCGTGCCCTCCGGCGCCGAGGTTTCCGCCGTTGCCGGGGTGCTGGCAGACAAGTCCGAGGGTGCGGTGGTGGGTGTGGCCTCCACGGGCGCGGGGGACAGCTGGGTGGGATCCGAGGAAAGCAGGCTGCCCGCGAACGGGGCGATGGTCACCTCGGGGGCGATGGAGGCGACGTCGCCGATGAAGGGCGTGGCGGTCGGGGGCACCACCGGGATGATGTGCAGGCCCTCCTCGGTGGGCTTGGACGCGGATTTGACGGACTTGGTCTTTTCGACCGCCGGCTCGACCGGCGGGGTCGCCGGCGCGGCGGCAGGAGCCGGGATGGCGGCAAGGGCGGCTGAGATCTTGGCGAGGGCGGAGTGGGTGGCGGAAGTGAGCGCCTCGGGGGCGGCGGCGAGGGCCGCTTGGGCGGCGGTGAGGTGCCGCTGGGTGGTGGCCTCGAGCTTGGTGAGTTCGCCGGACGCGTGGTCGACCTTGTCGGCGATGGCCTCGAGCCGGTCGCTTTCGGAGGCGCGCAACTGGGCGAGTTCCTTTTTCAATTCCTCGCGCTCTTCGGCCTGGGCGTTGGCGAGGAGGGTTTCGAACTCGGTGATCTTCGCCTGGAGCACCGCCGGGAGCTGCTCGGCCGAGCGGAGGTTTTTCTGGGCGAGCTCGGCGATGGCGTGGAGGCCCTGGGCGGCGATGCTGATCTGCTCGGCGGAGGTGGTGACGGTGCTGGCGAGGGCCTCCAGGGCGCGCTGGCGGTCGTCGAGGGCCTCGTTTTTCTCGCGCTCCACGTGGCTGACGAGCGGCACGAAGAGCACGATGGCGCCGGCGATGACGCAGGTCACGATCGACAGGACGGCGGTGGAGGAGAGCGGGGTGGGACTCCGGGCGGCGATGAACAGGCCCGCCAGCAGCAGGGCGACATCCGTGAGGATGAAAATCCAAAGGGGCAGTTTCGGAGTCGGCGAGGAGGGCATCATGGGGATTTTTCCAACCGCGGAAGTGTGTGCGGCGCGGGGGAGTATTTTTCAACCACGGATTGCGCGGCGGGCCCGGGCTTTGGGTTTCCCCTCGGGGGGCATTCCTGCCATCACCGGGGCACGCCCATGAGTTTTGCCCATTTTCTACGCATCGAGCGGGACGAGCAGAACGGTTCGCGTCACTACGTGGTGCACGTCTGCGACCCGCGGTTTACGCTGGAGCTCACGCCCGACGGCGCGGCGCCGGACCAGATCGGGCAGGGCGTGATCAAGCGGATCTGCCTGCCGAATTCCTGCGCGGGGGACTACCACAAATACATCAAGCTGCTGGATGCGGCGCAGGAATTTTTCGCGCAGTCGTTCGCGGAGCCGGCATCGAAGACGGAGACGCGACGATTTAATACGTAGCGGAGATCCGATATATCGCGGAGACGCGGAGGAGCGGAAATACCGGGGATTCGGCTGATCACATCCCTTCTGCTCTTCGAAGAGTTTCTCCCGGTATTTCCGCTCCTCCGCGCTTCCGCGATAAATGGCTGGGGATCAGGTTGATTTTCCGAACTTGGCGCTGAGCGCGGCGGAGAGGCGGTCCCACTCGACGGGGTTGAGGTCGTCCTTGCGGCCGGGGGCGACCTGGCGGTGGTCGGTCATCATCGCGAGGGTCCAGCCGTTCTGGATCCAGCGCGGAGCCAGCCATTCCAGGGCGGAGGCAAGCTGGGCGTCGGTGAGGGGTGCCGCGTACGTGTCACCCGCGAAGGACAGGCCGAGCAGGAAGGCGTTGCAGCCGGTGCGGCCCCGAAACGACGACACCCCGGCATGCCAGGCGACGGACGCGTCGGGGACGAGGGTGCAGCGCGTGCCATCGGGCGCGATGAGGCAGTGGTAGCTGACCTTGCGCGCCGGGTCGGTCATGAGCGCGATGGTGTCATCGAACGGAATCACGCTGTGATGAAACACCACGCCGAGCCGCTCGTGCGGCACCGACGCATCGCAGTTGGGCGAGAGGCGGGTGAGTTCGGGAAAAGGCATGCGGGAAGGCGAGAGGCGAAGGGCGATAATCAGTTGCGCGGCACTACAGCCGGCGCCACGCCATGCCGATCAGGGACACGAGGAGGCCGACGCGGACGGCGCCCTCGAAGGTGAGGATGACGAGCACCCATTTGATGCCGGTATTGCGGCGGAAGGAGAAACCGAGGGCGGAGACGGCAAGGAGACAGAGGCCGTGCATGCGGGTGAACGGCGTGAACAGGAGGCCGATCATCCACAGCCAGTACAGGACGAGGACGGCGCTCCAGCAGAACGCGATGTATTCGCGCAGGCCGAGGGCGCGCGGGTCGCCGTTGCGGGCGATCTGCTTGATGCCGAGGTAACGCTCCCCGACAACGAGCTGCCAGACCTCGAAGAGGAGGAAGAGCGGCGCGATGAGGAGGAGCGAGGTCACGGGCGGGGCGGTTACTTCCCGGCGTACCAGAAGGCGCGGCGCCAGTTGTGGCGCTGGAGCTTCTTCAGGATGGCGGGGCTCAGGTCCGGGAGGTCGCTGACGCCGCAGTTAGCCTCGGCCTGGGCGACGTTGCGGATGCCGGGGATCACCGTGGAGACGGCGGGGTGGGCGAGGACGAACTTGAGGGCGGCCTGCGCCATGGTGAGGCCGGTGCTGGCGATGTCGGGGCGGATGGCCTCGGCGCGCCGGACGGAGCGCTCGAGGCGGTCGCCGGCGAAATAAACGCTGCGAAAATCGCCGGTGGGGAAGACGGTGTCCTTCTTGAACTTGCCGGTGAGGGCACCCTCGTCGAAGGCGACCCGCACGATGATGGCGACGCCGCATTCCTTCGCGACGTCGAGCAGCTCGGCGGCGGGTTCCTGCTCGAAGAGGTTGTAGATGACCTGGACGGCGTCGACCCAGCCGCCGCGCATCAGGTCGATGACGCTGTTCTGGTCGTGCTCGGGCGTGGAGACGCCGATGAGGCCGAGGAGGCCCTCGGACTGCAGCTGGCGGAGGAGCTTGAACGGCGTCGGGTTGCGGTTCCACGCGCGGGTCCAGGTGTGGAGCTGGAGCAGGTCGAGGCGGTTGGTGCCGAGGTTGGCGCAGCGCTCGGCGATGCTGCCGCGGACGTAGGCCTCGGCGTAGCGCTCGTCGGCGAGGTCGTAGGGCGACGGCGGCCAGCTGCCGGGGCCGGGCGGGGTCTTGGTGGCGACGAAGACCCGGTCCTTTTTCCCGGCGGCGGCGCGCTCGCGGAGGACCTGGGCGATGAGCCGCTCGCTGCGGCCGTTGCCGTAGCCGGCGGCGGTGTCGATGAAGTTGCAGCCGAGGTCGAGGGCGCGGTTGAGCGCGGCGAGCGAGTCGGTGTCGGCCTGGGCGCCCCAGGCGCCGCCGATGGCCCAGGCGCCGAAGCCGATTTCAGAGCAGTCAAAGCCGGATTTGCCGAAGGGACGGAGTTTCATGGGAGGAAGGAGGGGATTTAGTATCGCTGAAATGCGGAAGGAGGGAAGCGGGGAAAGTACGGGCGGTGGCACAGGTCCGATAGGTCTCATGGGACGCAGGGGAACTATAGAACAATCGCGGGCGCCGCCGCCCCGGCCGGCGCAAAAAAAGAGCGGGCCGGAAGGCCCGCTCTGGAAAGCTGACGGTGAGGAGAAAGGCGCTCAGCCCTTCTTCTCGTCCACCGGGATGCGCATGCCGTAGAAGCTGCGGTACACGAAGACCAGGGCGATGACGAAGATCACGGCGCCGAGGACGTGCTTCAGCGTATCCGGCATCTTGACCGCGATTTCGACGGCGAGGAGGCCGAAGAGGGTCGTGAACTTGATGACGGGGTTGAGCGAGACGGACGACGTGTCCTTGAACGGGTCGCCCACGGTGTCACCGACGACGGTGGCGGCGTGGAGCGGGGTGTTCTTCATCTTGAGGTCGACCTCGACGATCTTCTTGGCGTTGTCCCAGGCGCCGCCGGCGTTGGCCATGAAGATGGCCTGGAAGAGGCCGAAGAAGGCCATGCCGACGAGGTAGCCGATGAAGAAGAACGGGTCGAAGAACGCCAGGGCGAGGGAGAAGCAGAAGATGACGATGAAGATGTTGATCATGCCCTTCTGCGCGTACTGCGTGCAGATCTTCACGACCTCCTTGGAGGCCTCGACCGCGGCGGTGGTCGCATCGAGTTTCATGTTGTCCTTGATGTAGACCACGGCGCGGTAGGCGCCGGTGACGACGGCCTGCGTGGACGCACCGGTGAACCAGTAGATGACGGCGCCGCCCATCAGGAGGCCCATGAGGGCCTCGGGGTGCACGAGCGAGAGACGCTCGAGCACGTTGAAGGACGGATCAATCGCCTGATAGTGTGCCTGGAGCATCATGATGATGCCGAAGACCATTGTGGTGGCGCCGACGACCGCGGTGCCGATGAGG
>CAIOAO010000016.1 GCA_903855985.1 uncultured Opitutia bacterium
GGAAAAGATGGTCGCACTATGCAAACCCGCCAACCTCCACTGGGTGGATGGTTCGAAGGCGGAGTATGATGCGCTGTGTGCGCAGATGGTGGCGGGCGGGACCTTCACCAAGCTGAATTCCAAGCTCTGGCCCAACTGCTATCACGCGCGCTCCGACCCGGGCGATGTTGCCCGCGTCGAGGACCGCACCTATATCTGCTCGCTCTCGAAGGAGGCCGCCGGCCCGACGAACAACTGGGTCAACCCCTACGAGATGCGCAAGAAGCTGCGCAACCTGTTCGCCGGCTGCATGGCCGGCCGCACGATGTACGTGCTGCCCTACAGCATGGGGCCGGTCGGCGGGCCGATGTCGCAGATCGGCGTGCAGCTGACGGACTCGCCGTACGTCGTTGTCAACATGCGCATCATGGCCCGGATCGGCCTGCCGGTGTTCGCCGAGATCGACAAGGGCGAGAAGCGCGTCGTGCCCTGCATGCATTCCGTCGGCGCACCCCTGAAGCCGGGCGCCAAGGACGTGCCGTGGCCGTGCAATGCGGACAAGTACATCGTCCACTTTCCCGAGACGCGCGAGATCTGGAGCTACGGCTCGGGTTACGGCGGCAACGCGCTGCTCGGCAAGAAGTGCTTCGCGCTCCGCATCGCGTCCAACCTCGCCCGCGACGAGGGCTGGATGGCCGAGCACATGCTCATCCTCGGCGTCGAGGACCCGAAGGGCGAGAAGACCTACGTGGCGGCGGCGTTCCCGAGCGCCTGCGGCAAGACGAATTTCGCGATGCTGATCCCGCCCGCCGCTTTCAAGAAGAAGGGCTGGAAGGTGTGGACCGTCGGCGACGACATCGCGTGGATCAAACCCAACGCGGAGGGCAGGCTGCACGCGATCAACCCCGAAGCGGGCTTCTTCGGCGTCGCGCCGGGCACCTCGGCGAAGACGAACCCGAACGCCATGGCCACGCTGGCCAAGAACACGATCTTCACCAACACCGCGCTCACGCCGGACGGCGGCGTGTGGTGGGAAGGCATGACCGACGAGCCGCCGGCCGAGTGCCTGGACTGGCAGGGCAAGAAGTGGACGCCCGCCATCGGCCGCGTCACCGGCGCGAAGGCCGCGCACCCAAACTCGCGCTTCACCGCGCCGGCCTCGCAGTGTCCGTCCATCGATCCCGACTGGGAGAAACCCGAGGGCGTGCCGCTCAGCGCGATCATCTTCGGCGGCCGCCGCGCGGCGACGATCCCGCTGATCTACCAGGCCTTCAACTGGAGTTCCGGCGTGTACATGGGTGCGACGATGGGGTCGGAGATGACCGCGGCCGCGGCCGGCACGCTCGGCAAGGTCCGCCGCGACCCGTTCGCGATGCTGCCGTTCTGCGGCTACCACATGGGCGACTACTTCCACCACTGGATCATGATGCAGAAGCAGCTCAGCGCCACGCCCCGCATCTTCCACGTGAACTGGTTCCGCAAGGACGCGGCCGGCAAGTTTGTCTGGGCCGGCTTCAGCGAGAACATGCGCATCCTCAAGTGGATCGTGGACCGCGCCCGCGGCCGCACGGTCGCGAAGGAGACGCCGATCGGCTGGATGCCGCGTTACGAGGACATCGACTGGACCGGGCTGGATTTCCCGCCGGCGAAGTGGGACCAGATCATGGCCTTCGACCGCGCGGCCTGGCGGCAGGAAGTGATGGGGCACGAGGAGCTGTTCCTCGACCTGCACGACCGGCTGCCGAAGGAGCTGATTTTCGAGCGCGAGCTGCTGATCTGCCGGATGTGATGTCACAATTTCGGCTGGAACGAACGGGCGGCGTGCGGTTCATAGCGCGATGCTCCGCTGGATCCTGCGCCTAGCCCCCCTCTTTATTGCCCTCGCCGGCCTGACCGCCGTCGCGGGACCGCCGGCGCTGACCGCCGCGCCGGAAGTGCCGCCGCTGCTGCTGGACGCGCTGGACAAGGTCGCGGCCAACTTCGACCGCTGGGCGTTCACGGAGACGCGGATGATGACGGACGAGCACGGCGTGCCGCAGCCCGAGACCGTGGTGCGCTTCGACCCGTCGAAGCCCTACGCCGAGCAGTACCTGCCGCTGAAGGTCAACGGCAAGCCGCCGACGGGGAAACAGCTCAAGGAGTTCCGCCAGCGCGGGGAGAAGCGCGGCGAAAAATTCGCAAAGCAGGAGGCGGAGGGCAAGGTGCCGGGCAGCGAGCTGCCGCGCTTTGGCTTCAATGGCGGGACGGCGTCCATCGACCTGACCCACGCCACCCTCGCCAGTGAAAACGCGGACAGCGTCACGTTCGAGGTGCCGTTGCGCAACGACGGGCACGGCACGCTGCCGGTGGAGAAATTCCAGCTCTTTGCGCGGGTGAACCGCACGACGCATGCGTTCGAGAACGTGGCGCTGCGGGTGCGGAGCGCGTTCCGGGTGAAGCTCGTCGTCAAGGTGAAGTCGGGCGAGGCGAGCATCGATTTTGCCCCGGTGGCGCCGGAGTACGACCCGGCGCCGGTCACGATGAGCGGTGATGCGACGGCGACGGTCCTGTTCTTGAAATTCGGCGGGGGCTTTGAGATGAAGCGCACGGAGTTCGTGCGGGTGAAACCCTACGGCGAGCGCTTTGGGGTGAAGATCGGGCCGATGAAGGCGCTGGATTTCTGAGGGGCGGGCCCTGGGCCTTACTCCTCCGGCGGAGTGAAGCCGCGGCGGATGACGTTTTCGGCTATGAGGCGCGGGAACAGGAAGTTCTCGAGGTATTCCTTGCCGCCGGCCTTGGTGCCGCCGCCGGACATCTTGAAGCCGCCGAACGGGTGCCGCTCGACGATCGCGCCGGTGCAGCCGCGGTTGAGATAGAGGTTGCCCACCAGCATTTCCTGCCGGGCGCGCTCGAGGGATTTCGGGCTGCGGGAGAACAGGCCGGCGGTCAGCGCGTAGTCGGACGCGTTCACCATCGCGAACGCCTCGTCGAGGTCCTTCGCCTTCAGGATGGCGAGCACCGGGCCGAAGATTTCCTCGCGCACGATGGTGTGCTCCACCTTGCAGCCGGTGAACACAGTCGGCGGGACGTAGTAGCCGCCGCTGGCGACGAGCTCGGGGGCGAGCTTGGCCTGCCACGCGAGTTTGCTCTCCTTCTTGCCGGCCTCGATGTAGCCGAGGATGGATTTCTGCGCGGCGTCATCGATGACCGGATTGACCATCGTGCCAGGCAGCGCGGGATCGCCGACGGAAAAGCTCGGGCAGGCGGCGAGGAAGCGGTCGACGAAGCGGTCGTACACGCCCTCGAGGACAATGAGCCGCGAGAGCGCCGAGCACTTCTGGCCGGCGTAACCGAACGCGCTGTAAAGGGCGGCGGGGATCGCCTCGTCGAGGTCGGCGTCGTTGTCGATGATCAGGGCGTTCTTGCCGCCCATCTCGCACACGACCTTCTTGAGGTTGAGCTGGCCGGGCAGGGTCTTGCCGGCGGTCGCGTAGATGTCGCAGCCCACCGAGCGCGAGCCGGTGAACGCGATGAAGTCGATCTGCGGGTGCGCCACGAGGTGCGCGCCGGCATCCGCGCCGGAGCACGGCAGGAAGTGCAGGGCGCCCGGGGGCGTGCCGGCCTCCATCATGACCTCCATCAGCAGGGCGCCGATGATCGAGGTCTGGCGCGCGGGCTTGATGATCATGCAATTGCCGGCGACGAGCGGGGCGACGGTCAGGCCGGTCAGGATCGCGAGGGGGAAATTCCACGGCGCGACGGACACGCCGACGCCGCGGGGCGTCCACACCTGGGTGCACGCCTCGCCGGGGACGGCCTGCGTGACGACAGGCTTGGCGAGCTTCACCATCTCGATCGCGTAGAACCGCAGGAAGTCGATGGCCTCGGACAGGTCGCCGTCAGCTTCAACCCACGGCTTGCCGGCCTCGAGGATGAGCAGCGAGTTGATCTCCATCCGGCGCGATTCCATGAGGTCGGCGGCGCGCATCAGGATGGCGGCCCGCTCCTCAACGGGTGTGGCGCGCCATTTCGGGAAATACGCGACGGACGCGGCCACGGCGGCCTCGGCGTCGGCGACGGTGCCCTTGGCCCAGTAGCCGACGATCTGCGCGGGACGCGCGGGATTGACGGACGGGAGGAACGGACGGTCGGAGATCTTCTTGCCGTTGATGATGACCGGCCATTTCCGACCAATCGAATTGGCCTCGTAGGCTTTGAGCACGGCGCGCTGCTTCTCGCGGTTCGCGGCGAGGGTGAAGTCGGTGTTGGCGGCGTTGATGAACGCGCCGGCCGCGCGGGGCTTGCGGGCGAGGGGCTCGGGGGCGGCGGCGATGGCGTCGACGGGGTTGCCGAGGAGCTGGGCCTGCGTGGCCTCGCCCATGTTCTTGATGCGGAGGAAACCCTCGTTGGAGGTGTTCTCGAGCAGCCGGCGGACGAGGTAGGCCATGCCGGGGAGCAGCTCGCCGATGGCGCAGTATTCGCGGACGCGGTGGCCCATCTGCAGGAGGGCGGCCTTCAGTTCGTCGGCCATGCCGAACAGCGCCTGGAACTCGTAGGCCTTGGGCGCGATGCCGAGGCGCTCGGCCTGGGCGATGGCGTGGGCGACCGAGCGGACGTTGTGCGAGGCGAAGTTGGGGGTGACGACGTCGATGTTCTCGAGGAGGAACAGCGTGAGCTTTTCGTAGTTGGCGTCGGACTCGGGCTTTTTCTGCCAGACCGGGATGGGCCAGTCGCGCTGCTGGGCGATGA
>CAIOAO010000017.1 GCA_903855985.1 uncultured Opitutia bacterium
CCGCCCAAATTGTGCCGCTGGAAAGCGAGCGCACCCAGGTGCACCTCGACGGCGACCGCTCCGACCGGAAAATCGAAAAGTGGCAGACCGCCGCGCTCGAGGCCGCGAAGCAATGTGGCAATCCCTTCCTTCCCGTCATCGCCCCGGTGCAGAAGGCCGCGGCCTTCATGGCGGCCGCGCGCGGCTACGACCTGAAGCTCATCGCCAGCCTGCAACCCGGGGCGAAGTCACTGAAGGGCGTGCTCGCCGCCTTTTCGGCGGTGCAGGGCCGCGCGCCGAAAAAAGTGCTCTGGCTCGTCGGTCCCGAGGGTGATTTTACCCCCGCGGAAATGAGCCAGGCGATGTCGTGCGGCTTCGAGCCGATCACCCTCGGCCCGCTCGTCCTCCGCTGCGAAACCGCCGCGACCTACGCGCTCAGCGTGCTGAGCTACGAACTGCAGAATCCGGCAACCTGAGGTTCACCACGAAAAACACGAAACCCACGAAAGTCCGGATAATGGATTCCATCCGGTTTTCGTGGGTTTCGTGTTTTTCGTGGTGATAAAATCCGCTCAGCCCTTTTTCTGCGCAATATAGCGCTGCACGTCGTCGCCGGACACGCGATGGCCGGGGCCGGTCGCCTCGATGTCCGTGATCTTCGCCGGATCCAGCCCGGCTTCCTGCGCGAGCTTCGTGGCGCGGGGCGTCCAGACCACCGCCGCCGCGGGCTTGGCCGCCGCCGCGGTCGCCGCCGGCGCCGGGGCGGACGCCGCGCTCTTCGCGGTGCCCGACTTGAGGTGCCGCAGGCTTTCGTCCGACGTCTCGATCTGCACAAACGGGTCGCCAGAATTCATCGTCGCACCGGGCTTGCCGATGACGGCGTGGATCACGCCGTCGCAGGGGCTTTCGAATTCAAAGGCGGATTTGTCGCTTTCCAGGTCGGCCAGGCGCTGGCCCTTGGTGACACGGTCACCGGGCTGGACTTTGATGACGATGACGTTGAGTTCGCTGACGGTCGCGCCCATCGAGGGCACGGGAACGTCGATGATGAAGGTTTCCATGGCGGTTTTTGTGCCCGCAGTGTGCGCGGTGCGCGGGCTTGGTCAAGGGAAGGCGCGCTGACCGCGGCCGCGGCCGACGGCGGGCTTACCCGCGGACCGCTTTCCACACCGCGAGGCAGCTCGCGAGCAGCGCCGGCAGCTCGGCCAGCGGAATCATGTTCGGGCCGTCCGAGATCGCCTTGGCGGGATTCGGATGCGTCTCGAGGAAAAGTCCGTCCGCCCCGGCCGCCAGCGCGGCCTTCGCCAGCGGCGCCACGAATTCGCGCTGGCCGCCGCTCTTGCCATTGGCCCCGCCCGGCAGCTGCACGCTGTGGGTGGCATCCAGGATCGTGGGATAGCCGTTTTGCGCCATGATCGGGAACGAGCGCATGTCCACGACGAGGTTGTTGTAGCCAAATGTCGTGCCGCGCTCGGTCTGCCAGATTTCCTTCGCCCGGCCCTCGCGGAGCTTGCCGGTGACGTACACCATTTCCTGCGGGGAGAGAAACTGGCCCTTCTTGACGTTGACGATCCGCCCCGTCGCGGCGGCGGCGAGCAGCAGGTCGGTCTGGCGGCTGAGGAAGGCCGGGATCTGGATCACGTCGCAGACCTTCGCGACCGGCTTCATCTGCTCGCGCTCGTGCACGTCGGTCAGCACGGGAAAACCATAGTCGCGCTTCACCATCGCCAGCAGCGCGAGGCCTTCCTTGAGCCCGGTGCCGCGCGCGCCGGCGGCGGACGTGCGGTTGGCCTTGTCGAACGAGCCCTTGAACACGAGGTTCAGCTCCGGGTGCTTCCGGCCGATTTTCACCAGGCCCTCGGCGACGGCGCGGCAGACGCGCTCGTTCTCCAGCGAACACGGCCCGGCGATGATGAGGAGTTTCTGGGGATCGAAGAGCACGGGATTATTTCCGGCGGGCGGGCTTGGACCGCGCCGCGGGCTTTTGGTTCTTGATCGTCGCGGCGATGAAGGCGGCGAAGAGCGGGTGGGCCCGGTTGGGCTTCGACTGGAACTCGGGGTGGAATTGCACGGCGACGAACCACGGGTGGTCCTTCAGTTCGATGATCTCGACGAGGTTCCGGCGCGGGTTGATCCCACTGATCACCATGCCCGCCTTCTTGAGCTGA
The DNA here is from genome assembly GCA_903855985.1 of uncultured Opitutia bacterium. GTDB lineage: Bacteria > Verrucomicrobiota > Verrucomicrobiia > Opitutales > Opitutaceae > Opi-474. The sequence continues at coordinate 2,148 of CAIOAO010000017.1, forward strand.
TCCACGTAGGCGTTGTTGACCTCGTAACGGTGCCGGTGCCGTTCGCGCACCGTGGGGGTGCCGTAGGCCTTCGCGGCGTGGGTGCCGGGCGTGAGCGCGCACTCGTAGCTGCCGAGCCGCATGGTCGCGCCCTTGTCGCTGATCTTCTTCTGCTCCTCCATCATGTTGATGACGGGATGGCGCGGGTTGGCCTCGAACTCGGTGCTGTTCGCGCCGGCGAGCTTCAGGACGTTGCGGGAAAATTCGATGACCGCGATCTGCAGGCCGAGGCACAGGCCGTAATAGGGAATCTTGTGCTCCCGGGCGTAGCGCGCCGCGGCGATCTTGCCCTCGGTACCCCGGTCGCCGAAGCCGCCCGGCACCAGGATGCCGTCGAGGCCCTTGAGCCGCGCGAGGCCGCCCTTCTTCTCCAGGTCCTCGGCGTCAAAGCGCACCACGTTGATGCGGCAGTTGTTCGCGATGCCGGCGTGGGTAATGGACTCGTAGACGGATTTGTAGGCGTCCTGCAGCTCGATGTACTTGCCCACGACGCCGATGGTCACCTCGTGCTTCGGGTTGAGCAGCCGCGCGACAATCTGCTGCCAGATGTTCTTTTTCGGCGTCGGGTTCTTTAGGCCGAAGAGGTCCACCACGAGCTGGTCGAGGCCCTCCTTCTGCAGCGCGAGCGGGAGTTCGTAGATGGAGTTGGCGACGTCGGCGCACTCGATCACGGCCTTCACCGGCACATTGCAGAACATCGAGATTTTCTGGCGCAGGCCCGCCTCGAGCGGGTGGTCCGTGCGGCACACAAGGATGTCGGGCTGGATGCCGATCTCGCGCAGCTTCGCGACCGACTGCTGCGTGGGCTTCGTCTTCAGCTCACCCGCCGCGGCCACGTAGGGCACCAGCGTCACGTGCAGGAAAATCACGTCGTCCGGCCCGAGCTCGAGCGCGAACTGGCGCATCGCCTCGAGGAACGGCAGGCCCTCGATGTCGCCCGTCGTGCCGCCGATCTCGGTGATGAGGACGTCCACGTCCTTCGCGGCCGAATAAATGCGCTCCTTGATCTCATTCGTGACGTGCGGGATCACCTGCACCGTCTTGCCGAGGTAGTCGCCGCGCCGCTCCTTCTGGATGACACTCTCGTAAACCTGGCCCGAGCTGAGGCTGTTGAGCCGCGAGAGCTTGCCGCTCGTGAACCGCTCGTAGTGGCCGAGATCCAGGTCCGTCTCCGCGCCGTCCTCCAGCACATAGACTTCGCCGTGCTGGAACGGGCTCATCGTGCCCGGATCCACATTCAGGTACGGGTCAAATTTCTGGATCCGGACGGTGAGGCCGCGCAGCTCGAGGAGTGCGCCGAGGGACGCCGCGGTCAGGCCCTTGCCGAGCGACGAAACCA
>CAIOAO010000018.1 GCA_903855985.1 uncultured Opitutia bacterium
ATGCGGACCGACGACGGGATCAGTTGCCCTTCTCGGTCGCAGCCCCGGACTGTTTCCAGCCGGAGATGCCAGGCGCGAAGTGCTTCACGTTCGTGTAGCCGAGCTGCACGGCCGCATCCGCGGCGGCGGCGTAGGCGTGGCAGGACGGGCTGCCGCAGTAGGCGACGACGAGCGCGTTTTTGTCCGCGGGCAGCAGCTTCGCGATCTCCGCCTTGTTCGCGATGTAGTCGATCGCGCCGGGAATGTGGCCGGCCTTGTAGGAATCGGTGCCGTTCACGTCGAGGATGACGGCGGACTTGGCGGAGATGGCGGCCTGCAGCTCGGGCTGCGTGATGTCAGCGACCTTGGCGGGAGCGGCAAACACAGCCGCGGTGAAGAGGAGGGAGGCAATCAGGGTAAGGATTTTTTTCATGCGCCCCCACCGTACTAACGACCGCCTATTCCGCAAGTCGGGAGGCGCTGCGCGCCTCCGGGCGATGGGTTATTGGCCATGGGTGGTGGGGCAAACGCCTCACCCCCGGACCCTTAACCAATTTCCTATCGCCCATCACCCATGACTTGCTCGCTTAGAGCCGGTGCAGGTGAAACCCGCCGTCCACGTCGAACACCGCGCCGGTCGTGAACGGAAAACGGTCCTCCGCGATCGCCCGCACCGCCCGGCCGATGTCCTCGGGTTTCCCCCAGCGCTTGATCGGCGTGATGCCCGGCTGGTCCTGGATGATGAGTTTGTCGTACTTTTCCTTCACGCCGCCGGTCATGTCGGTGGCGATCACGCCGGGGCGGATCTCATAGACATTGATGCCGTCGTTCGCCAGCCGGTCGGCAAACAGCTTCGTCATCATGGCCAGCCCCGCCTTCACCATGCAGTAGTCGCCGCGGTTGATTGAAGCCGTGTAGACGGAGATGGACGTGATGTTGACGATGCGGCCGCGGAAGCCCTCGGCGTCCGGCGCCTGCGACAGCATCTGCCTGGCCACGAGCTGCGTGAGGAAATACGGCCCCTTCAGGTTGATCGCGAACAGCCGGTCGAAGCTTTCCTCACCCGCCTCGAGCACGTCGGCGCGCACCTTCGGCGCCACGCCGGCATTGTTCACCAGCAGGTCAATGCGCCCGAAATGCTTGATCGTCTCGGCGACGAGCCGCTCACGGTCCGCGGCCACCGCCACGTCACCCTGCACGATGAAGCCGTCCCCACCCGCCGCCTTCACCAGCGCGAGCGCCTCCGCGGCCGCCTCGGCGTTGCCGGCATAGTTGATGGCCACGCGGCAGCCCGCGCGGGCAAGTTCAAGCGCGATGCCACGGCCAATGCCGCGCGATGCGCCGGTGACGAGAGCGGTTTTCTGGGCCATGGGAAAAAGCGAAGCGGAGCCGCCGCCGCCGGGCAATGTTGATTCTGTGACGGTCCGGGAAAAGTGCCTTCCGGACGCGAACCAAACCCCGTTTCCCCGGTCAGTCGTTATCTCATCATCAACCTGCCCTCCCTATGAAGAAATACCTCCTCGCCCTCTCCGTCCTCAGTCTCGCCCTCGTGGGCTGCAGCAAGAAGGACGACTCCGCCACCTTCGTCGACAAGACGAAGGACGCCGCCAACACCGCCGTCGACAAGACCAAGGAGGTCGCCGGCGACGTCGCGGACAAGACCAAGGAAGTCGCCACGGACGTCAAAAACGCCGTCTCCGACAAGCTCACCGAGTGGAAGCTGACGCCCTCCGACATCGGCCGGGACCTCGAAAAGGGCGGCCGCATCGTGCGCAACAAGACCGCCGCCGCCGGCGAAAAGGTCGCCTCCGTCGCCGACAACGCCCGCATCGTCACCGTCATCAACGCCAAACTGGTCGGCGATACCGATCTCTCGGCGCTGAAGATCAACGTCGATGCCGACGCCGGCGTCGTCACCCTGAAGGGCACCGCCCAGTCCCCCGCGGCCATCGGCAAGGCCATCCTCCTCGCCCTCGACACCGATGGCGTGACGCAGGTGATCTCGCTGCTGACGGTCAAGTAATCCGCCGTCTGTCATAAAGTTTCCGAGCCAGCCCGCACCCGCGGGCTGGCTTTTTTGTTTTCTTCTTTTGCTTTCTCCGGGGCATCCGTTTGGTTGGCGGTCCCCTTCTCCCCATGAAAAAGTCGCCCAAGAAAACCGTGCTGCTCGTCGCCAATGGCGACCTCCGCCAGTCCGCCAACGAAAAAACCTGGTCCGGCCAGGCCGCCATGGAACAGCAGCTCACCGCCGCCGTCGCCCGGCTCGGTTACAAGCTCGTCCGCGCCCACCCCTACAAGCCCGCCGTGAAGCACGGCTTCATCAGCTCCCAGAAGGAGGGCATGGCCGTGTTCGCCACGATCGACCCGAAAACCCCCGTCATCGTCGCCGAGGCCGTCTGGCAGTACTCGCACCACATCCTCCACGGGCTGATCTCGCACTCGGCCCCCATCCTGACCGTCGCCAACTGGTCCGGCACCGCGCCCGGCCTCGTCGGCATGCTCAATCTCAACGGCTCCCTGACCAAGGCCGGCGTGAAGTACTCGACGCTCTGGAGCGCCGACTTCACCGACGAGTTTTTCCTCTCCGGCCTCGCCACCTGGCTGAAGTCCGGCGCGGTCAAACACCCCACGGCCCACGTCCGCCCGCTCGCCAAAACCTCCGTACCCGCCAAGGCGCGGGCGCTCTCGAAGAAGATCGCCGATAACCTCCGCCTGAAAAAGTCCATCATGGGCATCTTCGACGAGGGCTGCATGGGCATGTTCAACGCCATCATCCCCGACGAGCTCCTCTTCCAGACCGGCGTCTACAAGGAGCGGCTCTCGCAGTCCGCCCTCTACTACGGCGCCACGCAGGTCAGCGACACCGAGGCGCGCGCCGTCTACGCCTGGCTCAAGGCCAAGGGCATGAAGTTCCAGCTCGGCACCAACGAGGAGACCGACCTCACCGAGTCGCAGGTCATCTGGCAGTGCAAAACCTACATCGCCGCCCTGCGCATCGCCGACGAGTTCGGCTGCGAGTCCATCGGCATCCAGTACCAGCAGGGCCTCAAGGACCTCCTGCCCGCCTCCGACCTCGTCGAGGGCCTGCTCAACAACTCCGACCGTCCGCCCGTCGCCAATGCCTCGGGCGAGATCATCCGCGACGGCCAGCCACTCACGCATTTCAACGAGGTGGACGAATGCGCCGGCCTCGACGGCCTCTTCACCAACCGCGTCCACACCGCCCTCCGCCAGCCGGTCGAGAACACGCTCCACGACCTGCGCTGGGGTGATTACGACCGCAGCGGCACGACGAAGGAATACGTCTGGGTGTTCCTCATCTCCGGCAGCGCCCCGCCCGCGCACCACATTGACGGCTACGCCGGCACCGACTCGCTCCGCCAGCCGCTGATGTACTTCCGCCTCGGCGGCGGCACCGTCCGCGGCATCGCGAAGCCCGGCGAGATCGTCTGGAGCCGCATCTTTGTCGCCAACGGCAAGCTCAAGATGGACCTCGGCCGCGCCAAGGTCGTCACCCTCCCGCGCGCCGAGACCGAGCGCCGCTGGGCGGAGACCACCGTGCAGTGGCCCATCATGCATGCCGTCACGTACGGCGTGAGCCGCGACCAGATGATGGCGCGCCACAAGGCCAACCACATCCAGGTCGCCTATGCGAATTCGGCCGCCGAGGCCGACCTCGCCATGTACACCAAGGCCGCGCTCGCCGCGGAACTCGGGCTCGAGGTCTCCCTCTGCGGCACCAAGGCCGACGGCTCGAAGTTCTGAGTTCCGGAAATCACGGGCCAATCGCCAAGGCGCCACAGAGCGATAACGCAAAAAGCGCGGATTCATTCCGCGCTTTAGCTCTTTCGCGTTTTTGCGGTTAAAATTCCAAGTCGACGCCCACTTCGCCCGCTCATCGGCGAGTTCCGCTCCCGCGCTGCCGCACAACCCACGTTGTCCATGGAATCCCTCCCACCCCTCCCCGCCGAGCCGCGCCCCGGCCGCTACCGCCATTACAAGGGCGGCGAATACCGCGTCGTCGGACTCGCCCGCCACTCCGAGACCCTCGAGCCGCTCGTCGTCTACCAGGCGCTCTACGGCGAACACGGCCTCTGGGTCCGCCCCGCCGGCATGTGGACCGAGACCATCACCCTCAACCACCAGTCCGTCCCCCGCTTCACCCTGATCGGGGAGTAGGATTTTTTTGCCCACGGAATACACGGATTACACGGAATTCAGGGGTCTGCTCCGTGTATTCCGTGGGCAAAATCGGTTGGCTTCGCATTCGCGCGCAAAACGCTCGCCTTCAAATGCCCGAAAACCTCTCGTAGGCCCCGCATGCGCGTCCTGCTCGCCTTCGACAAATTCAAGGACTCCCTCGCCGCCCGCCCGGCCTGCGAGGCCGCGGCCACCGCCCTGCGCACCCACCACCCCGACTGGTCGCTCGACCTCTGCCCGCTCGCCGACGGCGGCGAGGGCTTCGCGGAAATCCTGACCGCCTCCGCCGGCGGCTCCCTCTCATCCGTCTCCGTCACCGGTCCGCGCGGCGCAGCGGTCGACGCAGCCTTCGGTCTCGTGCCCTGGGCAAAAATCCCCGCCGCGGCCCGCGCGTTGCTCCACCTGCCCGACTCCCTCCCCGACTCCGCCGAGATCGCCGTCATCGAAATGGCCGCCGCCAGCGGCCTGGCGCTGCTGCCCGCGGATCAGCGCGACCCGTGGAAAACCACCACCCTCGGCACCGGCCAGCTCATCGCCGCCGCCGCGCAGGCCGGCGCCGCCGCCATCGTCCTCGGCGTGGGCGGCAGCGCCACGCACGACCTCGGGCTCGGCGCGCTGTCCGCGCTCGGACTCGAGGCCCGGTCGCACGCCGGCGAAACCATCCGCCCGCCCGTTCCCGCCCGCTGGGACCTGATCGAGCGGATCTCCGGGAAAATTTCCGGGCAACTCCCGCCCATCCGGATCGCCTGCGATGTCTCGAATCCCCTCCTCGGCCGCAACGGCGCCGCCGCCGTCTACGGCCCGCAAAAAGGTCTGCGGCCCGCCGATCTCACCCGGCTCGACCATGCGAGCGCGCGGCTCGGCCTCCTGCTCTGCGCGCAGAGCGGCGCCTCCGACGCCCTCATGGACCAGCCCGGCGCCGGCGCCGCCGGCGGCATCGCGTTTGGCCTGATGGCGGGCACCGGCGCCCAACTCCTGCCCGGCTACGAACTCGTCTCCGCCTGGCTCGACCTCGACGCGCGCATCACCGCGGCCGATCTCGTGATCACCGGCGAGGGCCGCTTCGACGCCAGTTCGCTCAGCGGCAAGGGTCCCGGCGCCGTCGCCGCCCGCGCCCTGGCCCGCGGGAAGCCCGCCCATATTTTCGCCGGCCAGGTCACCGCCACCGATGCGCGGGCCGGCCTCACGCTTCACGCCATCACGCCCGCCGGCCAGCCGCTGGCCGAGGCCCTGTCGGCCGCCGGCACCAACCTCACCGCTGCCGTGGCGCGCGCGCTGTGAACAAATTCCCGCAAACATTCTCGACGGAGCTGCAACGCCGCCCAACGTTTCGGACCACATGCGCGGCCACTTTCGCCCCCTTCCTTTGAAACATCTCGGTGTGCCCCTCATTCTGCTGCTGGGTTTGTTCGGCTGCAGTTCCAGCAAGGCGCCGACCCGGCCCGCGCCCCGGGCCACCGCCGTCGCACCCGCCGCGCGCGTGGCCGCCGCCTCCACCCCCGTCGCGCCGCGGGTCGCCCCGGTCATCATGCCGTCGGCGCCGGTTTATCCCGTCATGCTCGGCATCGATGTGCTCGAGTCCCGCGGTTTCGACATCCTGAAAGGCAAGCGCATCGGCCTGCTCACGCATCCCGCCGGCGTGAACCGCCGCGGCATCAGCACGATTGACGTCCTCCGACACGCGCCGGGCGTGCAACTCGTCGCGCTCTACGCCGTCGAGCACGGCCTCTATAACGAGCTGCCAGCCGAAATGCCGTTCTCCGACCAGGTGGACAAGCGCACCGGGCTGATGGTGTTTTCACTCTACAACCTGAAGTCGAAACACTTCGTCCCCACGCCTTCCCAGCTCCGCGGCATCGATGCCCTCGTCATCGACCTCCAGGACAACGGCACGCGCAGCTACACGTTCACCGGCGCGATGAAGTCCGCGATGGAGGCCTGCTTTGCCAACGGCAAGGAAGTGATCGTCCTCGATCGCCCCAATCCCCTCGGCGGCCTCAAGGTGGACGGCCCGCCGATGGACCCGCAGTGGATGAGCGACGTCGGCCGCTTCCGCGTGCCCTACGTCCACGGCCTCACGATCGGCGAACTCGCCCTCATGGTGAAGGACGCCGCCCCGCCCGGCGGACTCGCCATCTCCGACGCCGCCCGCCGGAAAGGCCGGCTCACCGTCATCCCCATGCGCGGCTGGCGGCGCGCGATGCGCTGGCCCGAGACCGGGCTCAACTTCGTCCCCACCTCGACCGCCATCCAGGATTTCGCCGCGTGCATGGGCTACCCGATGACCGGCCTCGGCTGCATCCTCGGCGGATTCACGCACGGCGTCGGCAAATCCTATCCCTTCCGCGGCATCGCCCACCGCTCGGTGAAGATCGAGGTCGTCGAGAAGGAGCTGCGCGCCCTCAATCTCGCCGGCCTGCAATACCGCCGCGTCAGTGCCCCCGACCGCTACGGCAAGCCCGCGACCGGGCTCTACATCGAGGTCCAGGACTACGATGACTGGCAGCCGACCGCGCTGAGTTTTTACCTGATGCAGCTGGCGTGTAAGCTGGACCCGAAAAACCCCTTCGCCACCGCCAAGGCCGCCGACCGCCGCACGTTCCTCGTGCACATGGGCTCCACCGCGTTCTACAACGACCTCGTCACCAAGGGCGCGAAGGTGGACGTGGACAGCTGGCTCCGCCGCTGGCGCGAGCAGGCAAGGATCTACCAGGAAGAGAGCAAGCGCTTCTGGCTGTACCGCTGATACGGGAGTGATGAGTGACCAGTGACGAGCCCCAACACAGGAACCTCGATCATCGCCGACCATCCTTCGCCTCTCGCCCAACATCCGCTCGCCTAGTTTTCATCTCGTCACTCGTTACTAGTCATTCGTCACTTCCCCAAGATGTCCCGAATCACCGCCCTGCTCGTCGTCGCCACGCCAGATGAACAGGCGAAATTCTTGTCCGGATCGACCCTCGCCGACCTGCGCGCCCTCGCCCCGGAGTTCCGGCTGGTTGATCCCTCCGGACACACCCCCGAGTCCTTCGCGCGCGAACTGACCGCCTTTAACCCCGAGGTCGTCGTCTGCGGCTGGTCCACGCTGCCCATGCCGGCCACGCTTCCGCCGCGCCTGCGCTACGTGTGCTACCTCACCGGCGGCGTCCGGAACCTCGTCACCCGCGGCCACCTCGAGCGCGGCTTGATGCTCACCAACTGGGGCAGCGCCATCAGCCGCACCGTCGCCGAGTGCGCGCTCTTCCACACCCTCGCCTGCCTGCGGCTCGCGACGCGCTGGACGCTGATGATCCACCGCGACGGCGGCTGGCGCGACGGCTGGGAGCAGGCCGGCTCGCTCTTCGGACGCCGCGTCGGCATCCACGGCTTCGGCCAGGTCGCCCGGGCCTTCCTCAAGCTCATCGAGCCCTTCGGCTGCCCAGTCGCGATCTGCGCGCCGGATGTCGACGAAGCGACAGCGAAGGCGCACGACGTGACCCGCGCCGCCTCCCTCGACGCGCTTTTCGCGGACAACGACGTCATCGTCGAGCTCGCCCCGCTCAATCCCGTCACCCGCGGCATCGTCACCGAGCGCCACTTCCGCCTCATCCGCCCCGGCGGCGTCTTCGTGAACGTCGGCCGCGCCGGCGTGACCGACGAAGCCGCACTCCTCCGCGTCGCCCGTGAAGGTCAGATCGCCGTCGGCCTCGACGTCTTCGTCGACGAACCCCTCCCTGTGACCAGCGGCTTCCGCGGCCTGCCCAACGTCAGTGTGACCCCGCACATCGCCGGCCCCACGCTCGACCGCTACGTCGACGCCACCGCCCACGCCCTCCGCAACCTCCACGCGTACGCCGCTGGCCAGCCGCTCGAAGCCGTCATCACGCCGGCGATGTACGACGCGATGACGTGACCCTTGCGATTCAGTAGTCAAAAAAATGAAGGCCCTGATTCTAAGTTTGGTTCTGCTCACTGCGATCACTTCTGCGTGTAACGTCGCGCCCTATAACTGGCCCGACAACGGAAAGCGCGTGGAAGTTCAGCCCATTGATCTCACGCGAATCACCGTGAAGGAGGAGTTTCGCTATTCTCCAACCTTCACATCATATGTGCTGCCCACCGGCGATTATCTCCCGGCGCGTTCCGACGCTGGCGGCACGTATTACGAATCCCCAAGGGGAATCCTTGTCCTCCCAACGACCGGCGGATTCGTCGTTAACGGCGGCATTTACCGGCGAAACGATCCAAATGCTAACTACCCTTTTGCCATTTATGTAAACATGCCCGCGACGGGCTGGAGCCTCGTGGATCTGCATTCGCTCTGGGGTCTGGATTTGAACCAGAAAATCGTCTGCACTCCTCCCGCATCATTCAAATAGTCGCCAGATCGACAAATGGGCGAGAGCAGGGGCAGGGCTTGGGACTTGGGTTGGCCGCCTTCGGCTCCTGACTAAACGTCCGCACAAGTGACCGTTTAACCACGAAGGGCACGA
>CAIOAO010000019.1 GCA_903855985.1 uncultured Opitutia bacterium
CAGCGTTCATTCTGAGCCAGGATCAAACTCTCCGAAAAGAGTTCAGAACCTAGTGATTCTTGAACTACTGAATTTTGTGAGCCGAAGCTCACACTTGATTCTTCTGTATTTGGAATTGTTGATTGGGGGTCCCAATCAATCGTACAAAGTAAATTTCAAAGAGCCTTCCGATTAGGGAAAGAGTTTCAGCAAGGATTCTTTCGGAAGCTCCGTCAACACATTTTCCAAAAATTTCTTTTTGGACTAGTCGCCGAAGCCTTTTTGCACCGCCCTTTATCTTCACCTCGGCCAACATTTCTGCGGCCCAAGTGAATCGAAGGGAGGCGGAACATGGTAACTGCCGCACGTGGTTCAAGTCCTATTTCAAAGTATTTTCGGATTATTCGTAACTATATGCCATATAGCATGATATGCAACGGCTTGCGGTACGCAATTTACTCTGATGCCCACCGCCCGTCTGCCATCCAGGAGCCGCAGCACCGTTCAGGAAGCAGCGCACTGCTGGAATATCGGTATTTTGGATACAGCAATAAAAACCCCGGCGTTCTATTTTGGACCGGAGCACATACAGGTTGAACCTTGCGCGCCGTCCTGGGAGGTGGTTTTGCAGCCCACGACAGCCTTTCCGCCCGCAAATGTTACATTGATCTAACCAATCCATGGTAGCACCCACCCAGCAGGGAGTTGGATCCCTCCACAACACTGATTCATTCCAGCCGTCAGTCCTACTGGTCCGCTGAATATCCCGTTAGTTAAACCGGCTCAACTCGAGGACCAAACAAGGATGCCGACTAGAACACTTCTCTTCGGTTATTGGAGGCAGACTGCATTAGGGCCTTCTTAATAGAACTCACAGTAGCCACTAGTCACAGTAGTCTAATGGGAGCTGCTTAGCACCAGTTTTCACCAGATACCAATGATGTGATATTTGCGCGTTTTTGGCTTATTTATCGCACAAATGGCCATTTTATAGGCTATTTTCGCTCAACCAACGCCAATTATCAGTTAATGCCAGATATCGAATTTCGGGCCATTCTGTTGCCTCTGATTGGCGTAATGCAGATTTGCATATTTTCGATATTTCCAAGGCAATTTGAGGCCTTTGCCCCCTGTTTTCACCCAAAAATTCAAAGATTGCTAAGATATTTTAAATCCTTTTGAACGTCCTGCTCCATTTTCCTACTAACACACCGCACTTCAACTCAACCAAGGCATTCTTTGGACCTAAAACAGATCAAACAAATCATCGAACTCATGAAACGCTCCGAGCTGAGTGAGTTCGCGGTCGAAGAAGAAGGTTTTAAGCTCAAAATCCGTCGCGGCGGCAATGGCGTGCCTCTGGTTTCCACCTCCCGGGGGTCTAACTCCCCTTTCCCGGTGAATGAGGCCGCTCCGGCCGCCCAGCCTGTATCATCCAATGCTCCCACCGCCCCCGCGCCCGCGGGCCCGGCCAAGGAAGAGGAAGGCGTTATCTACGTTAAGTCCCCGATGGTGGGCACTTTCTATCGCGCCGCGTCACCGGAGAGCAAGGCGTTCGCCGAGACTGGTACCAAGGTCACTGAGACGAGCGTGGTCTGCATCATCGAAGCGATGAAGATCATGAACGAAATCCAGGCCGAAATCAAAGGCACCGTCATTGAGGCCCTCGTTGAGAACGGCCAGCCCGTCGAGTACGGCCAGCGCCTCTTTAAGGTTAAACAGGGCTGATTTCGCCCAATTCCCCATGACCGCCGCGGGTGAGCCCGCATGATGCGCCCTGCGCGTTGCGGCCCGGGGACAGACCCCTGCCTACCACATGATCCAAAAAATCCTCATCGCCAACCGCGGTGAAATCGCTCTCCGCATCGTCCGAGCCTGCCGTGAACTTGGCATCAAGACCCTCGCGGTTTACTCCGAGGCCGACGTCCAGTCACTGCACGTCCAACTTGCCGATGAGGCCATTTGCATTGGCGGACCCAAGAGCGCCGACAGCTACCTTCGCGCCGACCGCATCATCAGCGCGGCAGAGATTGCGGATGTAGATGCCATCCACCCTGGTTATGGCTTCCTGTCGGAAAATGCCAAATTCGCCGAGCAGTGCGAGTCATGTAACATCAAGTTTATTGGGCCCAAATCGAAGTCCATCAAGATGATGGGGGATAAAGCCATCGCCAAGGACACGGTCAAGAAGGCCGGTGTGCCCATCGTGCCTGGTTCCGACGGTCCCGTCGAAAATGAGACCGAGGCGGTCAAGATCGCCCGTAAAATCGGCTACCCGGTCATTATCAAGGCCGTCGCCGGCGGTGGTGGACGCGGCATGCGCATCGCGCACAACGACATCTCCTTCGCCAAGGAATACCATGTCGCCCGCAATGAGGCCGAGAAGGCCTTTGGCAACGGCGCCGTTTACATCGAGCGCTACATCGAAAAGCCCCGCCATATTGAGTTCCAGATCCTCGCCGACTCCCATGGCAAGGTGCTCCACCTGGGCGAGCGTGACTGCTCGGTCCAGCGCCGCCACCAGAAGCTCATCGAGGAGTCGCCCTCGCCTTTCCTTACCTCGGATCTCCGTAAAAAGATGGGCAAGGCCGCGATTCGCGCCGCCGAGGCTGCCGCCTATGAGAATGCCGGGACCATCGAGTTCCTCGTCGATGCCAAAGGTAACTATTACTTCATCGAGATGAACACCCGCATCCAGGTGGAGCACCCGGTCACCGAGGAATGCACTGGCATCGACCTCATCAAACAGCAGATCCTCGTCGCCAACGGCGAGAAGCTCTCCTTCGACCAGGGCGACATCAAGTTTGAGAAGCACGCCATCGAGTGCCGGATCAACGCCGAGGACCCCGCCCGCAATTTCGCCCCGTCCCCCGGCACGATCGGCCTCTATTATGCTCCCGGCGGCCATGGCGTGCGCGTCGATTCCCACGCGTACAGCGGCTATGTCATCCCGTCGCATTACGACTCGATGATCGGCAAGCTCATCTGCTTTGGCACCACCCGGAAGGTTGCCCTCGAGCGCACCTACCGGGCCCTGAGCGAGTATATCATCCGTGGCATCAAAACCACCATCCCCCTCCACAAGGCCATCATGTCCGACCCGGTTTTCATCGAGGGCAAGGCCACCACGGCCTACATGGAGGACTTCATGAGCCGCACTCCGCCGGACTTGTTCTCCTAAGACGCCCCCGACTGATTTGGCTTTTTTTCCGGGCCGGCCTCACCGCCGGCCCTTTTTGCGTCCGGATCAGTTCGGCCGGGTCAAAACCACATCGCTCCACTCGCCGAGGATGCGGGATTCGACCACCCAACCCGGCGCCATCGCCGCGAAAACCGACCTCACCTGCGCACTTTCCACCGCCAGGATTCCGCTCAACACCAAGGTCCCACCCGGCGCCACCGCGGCCACCAGCTGCGGAGCAAATTGTATCAGGATGTTGGCCAAGATGTTGGCCAACAGGATGTCAGCGCTCTTTCCCGCCAGCCCGGTGACCAAGTCGCCCACGTAAAACGGCACCTTGCCGGCCAGGCCGTTGAGCTCGGCGTTCTCCTCACTCACTTTCACGGCCTCGGGGTCATTGTCGAAGCCCACGACCTCCTCAAACCCCAGTTTTGCGGCCGAAAGCGCGAGGATCCCGGATCCGCAGCCAGCATCAATCACGCGCCGCCGACCCCCTGTGCTCCCCGCGGGCGCCTGCCGGGCCTCAAGTTCCGTCAAACGCTCCACGCACAGCCGCGTCGTCTCATGATTCCCTGTCCCAAAGGCCATGCCCGGGTCGAGCCACAGTACCTCGTCACCCGCCGGAAGCCGGAAACTCGCCCGCTCCCACACCGGCACCCAGTGCAGCCGGCCGAACCGCCACGCCTTGAAATGCGCCTTGTAGCTGTCGCGCCAGTCGCCATCCGCCAGCATCCGCCACACCGGCTCGCCCAGCGCGAGGCCGGGCAGCAGCCCGCTCAACTCGCTCCAGCGGTTCTTCGCCTCGGTCTCACCGGGAAAGATCCCGACCACCCAGGCCCGCTGGGCGATGGCGTCCTCGAGGAGGCTCCAGCCTTCGATCCCCAGCTCCAGCATCACATTGTCCGCCTCGTCCGCGCGTCCGGCGGGGATCTCCACTTTGATTTCGCACAAATCCATTCGCCGAAAATCCCCGGCTCCGTCATCCGCCGCAACGCCAATCCCCTACGCCGAACCCCGCCGCTTGCGGAAGTCGCGCGGGCTCAGCCCCGCCGCCGCCCGGATGGTCTTGTTGAAAAAATGCAGGTCAGGCAGGCCGACCTCGCCCGCGATGGTCTTCACCGCGAGCGTCGTGTGTGCCAGCAGGTGCAGCGCGTACTCAACCCGGCGCCGGCGGATGTAGCCCTCGATGGTCACGCCAAACTGCGAGCGAAACAGCCGCGTGAGGTGATTGTGTGAAATGTCCGCCCGCCGCGCGATGGCCGGGATCGCCAGCGGTTGCGACAGGTGCAGTTCGATCTCGCGCACCGCGCGGCTGAGCGCGGGATGCTGGCGCTGGTGTGGCACCCGCTCGGTCATGGGTTGGCCGGCAAGTTGCCATAAGACGTCCCACAGCCGCACCGATGCCCGCCGGGGCTGCGAGGGCAGCCAGCCCGCCGCTTCCTCCAGCGCCCGCGTGAGGGAATCAAACGCATCGCCCACGTCCTGCATCACGGGGATCGCCACCAGGTCGCCGCCCACCGGCAGCCGGAAGTGCGCGAAGGTGTGCTGTGACTCGCCCCGAAACCGGTAAACGATGCGCGCATTGGGCGGCGTGATCCCGGCCCAGCCCGGGGCGATCGCAAACTCGCGGCCGTTGATGATCACCTGACCCTCGTAGCGGTACAGATGCAGGCACCACAGCTCGGGCAGCTGGTATTCCTCGACCGCCTGTTTGCGCCCGTGCACCGCCCGGCCGGCCTGCACCAGCTGCGGCGGATTCTTCAACGGCACCTGCCAGACGGCGGTATCCATGCCGCAAAAATCAGCGCCCGCTCAGCCGGGCGATCACCGCCGGCAGCAGCGCGTGCTCGGCCGCGTGGACCTTCGCCGTGAGCGTGTCGATCGTGTCGGCCGGATCCACGCGCACCTCCGCCTGGTCGATGATCGGGCCTCCGTCCACGTCGAGCGTGACGGCGTGCACCGTGCAGCCGGTGACTTTCACGCCCCGCCGGAACGCCTGTCCGATGCTGTCCAGCCCCGGGAAGCTCGGCAACAGACTCGGGTGGAGATTGATGATCTTGCCGGCGAAGGCGCCCAGGAATCCCGGTTTCAGCACGCGCATAAACCCCGCCAGCACCACCAGATCGGGCGTGCATGCGTTGACCGCCGCGATAAACCGCGCTTCCCCCTCGCCCTCGAGCTTGGTCTTGAACGGCGCCGGATCCACAAAAGTCGCGGGCACGCCAAAGCGCGGTCCGAGGGCGAGAATACCCGCCGCGGGCTGGTCGGAGATGATCTGGACCACCCGGGCCCGGCCCAACCGGCCGGCCTGCTGCGCCGCCAGGATCGCCTCGGCGTTGGAGCCGCGGCCGGAGCCAAGGACAACCACGCGCATGGGGTTCAAAGTTTTCCCTCCGCCTTCATCTGGGCGATGCGGGCCGTGGTGCTGAAGCCCGCGAGAAAGGGCACAAAGGAGATTTCGGCGCCCACCTCTTGCAGGGCCTGCCGCTCTTCCGGGTTGAGCTTGTCCGGCGTATAGTCGCCCGACTTGCAGTAAATGTCGGGCTGCAACGCCCGGATCTCTGCGGTGAGACGCGGGGTGCCAAAAATCACGACCTGGTCCACGAACGCGAGTTCGCCGAGGGCCCGGGCCCGCTCGGTTTCACTTTGGATGGGGCGGGTGGGACCTTTGATGGCCTTGACGCTCGCATCGCTGTTGATGGCCACAATCAACGCGTCGCCCAGGGCCCGCGCCGCCTTCAGCGAATGGAGATGGCCTTCATGCAACAGGTCAAAAACCCCGTTGGTCAGCACCACCCGCTTCCCCGCGGCACGCAGGGCCTCCCGCGCCGCGACGGCGGCGGACAGGTTGAGCAGCTTGGGATTTTCCGTTTTCAAGCGAACCGCGACGCTCGCATGGCGTTCCGCCGTTGTAAATTAACTTTCCCTGCCTTTCACTCTCCCAAGTTCCCCACCCCATGAAATACCGACTCGGCCTGGTCGTGTTCTCGCTCGTGCTTTCGCTGCTCATCGGTCTCACCCTGCGCCGTGGCGCAGGCACCGCGGCGGCCGGCCCGCACCGCCCGGTGATCGGTTTCTCGATGGACACCCTCAAGGAGGAGCGCTGGCAGCGAGACAAGGAGCTGTTCACCGCCCGCGCCCGCGAACTCGGCGCCGACGTGCTCGTGCAATCCGCCAACAGCGACGATGTCCGGCAGCTCAAGGACGTGGAGGCCCTGATCAGTAACCGTGTCGACGCGCTCGTCATCATCCCCCACGACGGAGCCGCCATGGCCAAGGCCGTGCGCCTCGCGCATGAGGCGGGCATCCCCGTCCTCTCCTACGACCGGCTCATCACCGGTTGCGACCTCGATCTCTACGTCGCCTTCGACAATCTCCGCGTCGGCGAACTGCAGGCCCAGTATCTCGTCGACACCTTTCACGGCCGCCATTTCCGCCTCGTGCGCATCTATGGCGCGAAGACCGACCACAACGCCCTGATGTTCAAGGAGGGCCAGGACAAGGTGCTCGCTCCGCTCATTGCCAACGGCTCGGTTGAGATCGTGCACGAGGACTGGGCCGACGACTGGCGCCCGGAAAACGCCAAGAAGATCACCAACGCCGCGATCACCAAGGCGGGCCGGAATATCGACGCCGTGCTGGTGTCCAACGACGGCACCGCCGGCGGCTGCATCCAGGCGCTGCTGGAAGAGGGTCTCGCCGGGCAGGTCGTCGTGACCGGTCAGGACGCCGACCTTTCCGCCTGCCAGCGGATCGCCCGCGGCACGCAGGCCATGACGATCTACAAGCCGCTGAAGAACCTGACCCGCACCGCCGCCGAGTTCGCGAACAAACTGGCCCGCCGGCAGGCCATCGTTACCCACGATAACATCGACAATGGCCAGGTGAAAGTCCCCGCCGTTTTGCTCACGGTCGTCACCGTCACCAAGGAAAACCTCGAGTCCACCGTCGTCGCAGACGGGGTCCATGCTCGCGAAGCGGTGTTTCAAAAATAATGCCCGCCCTGCTCGAAGCCTGTTCCATCACGAAGCGCTTCCCCGGCGTCACTGCGCTGCGCGAAGTGAGCTTTGACCTGCGCCCGGGCGAGATCCACGCGCTGTGCGGCGAGAACGGCGCGGGCAAGTCCACCCTGATCAAGCTCCTCTCCGGCCTGCACCCGCACGGCAGTTACGAGGGCGAGCTCTTCTTCGACGGTGCCCCGGCGCAGTTCGCCTCCATCGCCGACGCGCAGCGTACCGGCCTCGCCGTCATCTATCAGGAGCTCGCGCTGGTGGACGAGCTGACGGTCGCGGAGAACCTCTTCCTCGGCTGCGAACCCCGCCGCGGCGTGCTGATTGACTGGGATCGGATCTGGCGCGACGGGCGCGCCCTGCTCGCCCGGGTCGGACTCGACCTCGCTCCCGACACCCTCGTCGGCGACCTCGGCGTGGGTAGCAAGCAGCTGGTCGAAATCGCCAAGGCCCACGGCAAACACGCCCGGGTGCTCATCCTTGACGAGCCCACGGCCGCCCTGGCCGAACGGGAGGTGGACACGCTGCTCGAGCTGCTCCGCGATCTCCGCCGCCGGGGGATCGCGTGCATCTACATTTCCCACAAACTCGATGAGGTCTTCGCCGTCGCCGACCGCATCACCGTGCTGCGCGACGGCGCAACCATCACCACGCTGCCAACCTCGGCCACCGGCAAAAACGAGGTCATCCGCGCGATGGTGGGCCGGGAAATCGCCGAACTTTTTCCCCGCCATGCCTCGCATCCCGGCGAGGTCCTGCTGTCGGTCGAGGATCTCAGCGCCGCCGCGGTGAAGGGCGGGCCCGCCCGCTTGCATCACATTTCATTCGAGGTGCGCGCCGGGGAAGTCCTGGGCATCGGCGGCCTGATGGGCGCGGGCCGTACCGAACTGCTCATGCATCTCTTCGGCGCCTGGGGCGCCCGGCTCGGCGGCCACCTGCAGCTGGCCGGCCGGCCGTTCGACGCCGCCTCACCCGTGGCGGCCCTTGCCGCGGGCCTCGTGCTGGCGAGCGAGGACCGCAAGCGCTACGGCCTGATCCTCGCCGAGAGCATCGGGTTCAACCTCTCGCTCTCGTCCATCACCCGCCTGCGCCGAGGCGCGCTGATCGACGAGGAACGCGAGGCCCACGCCAACCAGGGACTCTTCTCTTCGCTCCGGGTGAAAGCCCCGTCGCTCGAAACGGCCGTCGGCACCCTTTCCGGTGGCAACCAGCAAAAGGTCGTGCTCGGCAAGGCGCTGATGACGGAGCCGCAGGTGGTCTTGCTCGATGAGCCGACGCGTGGCATCGATGTCGGCGCAAAGATCGAGGTTTACGCGCTCATCAACGAGCTCACCGCGCAGGGCAAGGCTGTCGTGCTCGTCTCCAGCGAGCTGCCCGAGCTCATGGGCATGAGTGACCGCATCCTGATGCTGCACGACGGGCGGGTCGGTGGAGAGTTCACCCGCGCCGAAGCCACGCCCGAACAGCTGCTCGCCGCCGCCATGGGCCGCACGCCAGCCGCCGCCTGACCATGAAGAGCAAGCTCACCCTCCGCGACTTTTCGCTTTTGCTCAGCCTGCTGGCGATCGGCGGGTTCTTCGCGATTGCGGCGCCGCAGTTTCTCTCGGCGCGCAACCTCTCGATGCTGACGGTGGAACTCGCCATCACCGCCACGCTCGCCCTTGGCATGCTGCTGGTGATCCTGCCCGGGCACATCGACCTGTCGGTCGGCAGCGGCGTCGGTCTCATGGGCGGCATCGCCACCGTGCTGATCATCCATCACGGCTGGCCCGCCTGGGCGGCGATGACCGGCAGCGGGCTGGTCGCCCTCGTCCTCTGGATGGCGATGGGCGCGCTGATCATCCGGCAGCGCATTCCCGCCTTCATCATCACGCTCGGCGGCCTGCTGATCTTCAAGGGCGCCTTCTGGCTCGTGATCGGCAGCCACACCATCCCGGTCGTCGCGGGTGGCTCGAGCAACCTCTACTCGCTGCTCACGACCTTCTTTCTTTCGCCCGCGGCCAGCGCCGTGCTGGCCACCCTCGTGTTCGCCGGGCTGGTCATCCTCAATCTCCGCGCCCGGCGGCGGCGCGCGACGCTGGGGTTCGCCGTGGACGACGCGGAGGTGGCGTTCCTGAAGCTTTTTGTCACCGCCCAGGGCCTGCTCTTGTTTGTGCTCACGGTGAACCAGTTCCGCGGCATCCCGCTGCCGGTGGTGATCCTCGGCGTCGTGGCCCTCATGATCCAAATCATCACGCGCCACACGCCCTTCGGCCGCCACCTCTACGCCATCGGTGGCAACGAAGAGGCGGCGTTTGTCTCCGGTGTGCCGGTGCAGCGCACGGTCATCGGGGCATTCACGCTGCTCGGCGGCATTGTGGCCATCACCGGCCTGATGCAGACGGCCTACGCCGGTGCCACGACCACCACGGTTGGCGACTCGATGGAGCTCGACGCGATCGCCGCCTGCGTGATCGGCGGCACCAGCCTGCGCGGCGGGCGCGGCACCGTGCTCGGTGTGATCTTCGGCGCGCTCATCATGGCCAGCCTGCTCAACGGCATGACGCTCCTCGCCGTCGCGCCGGAAATGAAATTCATCGTCCGCGGCGTGGTGCTCACGCTCGCGGTCTGGATGGACGTGAAGCTGGCGAGGCGCTGAGGCTCATCAAAAATGAAAGACCCTCTTTCATCAAAGCCTTGGGCGACGGCCTACGATAAATACGGAGACCCTGCAGGCGAAGTAACTGGCAACCCGGAGGGCCTACGTCGGTTGAGAGACATGATCGACGAGGCGCTCGTGAAAGGAGAAGTCGAAGTCCCTCGCGACGCAGGTTTCGACTTCTGTATAATTAAGGTGCAGGAAAAGCATCCGGAGGAGAAACCATCCACTGAAACCACACGTGATAAGCTCATCAAAGGCGGCTGCATCTCGGTTCTCTTGATCCTCGCGTTCCTCGTTCTTGCCGGGGTGGTCAAAACTATCGAATGGTTCACAAACTGAGCAACGGCACCCGCTCCAAATCTGGCGCGGTACAAAAGACTTCAGGCCCTGCGATTCCCTTCCACGCTTAGCGAACTCAGAAGAACTTCTTGGCCTTCTCGAAGAAGCTCTTCGAGGTCGGCTCGCTGGCGTCGCCGCTGATGCGGGCGAACTCCTCGAGCAGTTTCTTCTGCTCCGCCGTCAGCGATTGCGGCACTTCGACCTGCACCCGCACGAGCTGGTCGCCCTGCCGGCCGCCGCGGAGCGAGGGCATGCCCTTTTCGCGCAGCCGGAAGGTCGTGCCGCTCTGCGTGGCGTGGGGAATCTTGAGTGACGCCTTGCCGAACAGCGTGGGCACCTCGATCGTGCCGCCGAGGGTCGCGAGCGTGAACTTGATCGGGATCTCGCAGAAGAGGTTGTCCTCCTGGCGCTCGAACAGCTCGTGATCCTTCACCGACAGCACGATGTAGAGGTCGCCGGACTGGCCGCCGGCGAGGCCGGCCTCGCCGTTGCCGGAGGAGCGCAGCCGGGAGCCGTTGTCCACACCGGCGGGGATGCGGACGTTGAGCTTGGTGGTCTTGATCACGCGACCCTCGCCGTGGCAGGCCGTGCAGGGTTTCTCGATCTTGGAGCCCGAGCCGCTGCACGTGGGGCAGACCTGCGTAAAGGTGATGATGCCGCCCGAGCGGCGGACCTGGCCCGCGCCGCGGCAGGTCGGACAGGTGATTTTCTTTGATCCGGGCTCCGCGCCCGCGCCGTCACAGCGCTCACAAGCGGCGTGCTTGCGGAAGGAAATTTCCTTCTCCGCGCCGCGCGCGGCCTCCTCGAGGGTGATTTCCAGGTCGTAGCGCAGGTCCGAGCCGTCGCGCCCGCCACCCTGGCCGCCACCGCCGCCAAACATTTCGTCAAAAATACCCCCGCCCCCGCCGCCCTGCTGGCCGAACACCTCGCGGAAAATATCAAACGGGTCGTGAAACCCGCCCCCGCCGGACATGCCGCCGCGCCCGCGGGCCGCACCGGCGCCCGGACCCTCGAACGCCGCATGGCCGTAACGATCGTAGGCCGCGCGCTTTTCCGGGTCCTTCAGGATCTCGTAGGCATGGGAGATCTTCTTGAACATCTCCTCGGCCTCCTTGTTGCCCGGGTTTTTGTCCGGGTGATACTGCACCGCCTTTTTGCGGTAGGCTTTCTTGAGTTCGTCTTCGCCGGCGGTCTTTTCCACGCCCAGCAGCTGGTAGTAGTCTTCCTTGGCCATGGGTGCGTCAGGCTTTGGCGCCGTCCTTGTTCGCTGCTCCGCTCGACACGATCACCGCGGCGGGCCGCAACAGGCGGCCGTTGAGCGAATATCCCGTGCGCACCACCGTCACGACATTGCCGTCCGGCACCGTCAGGCTCGGCTGGGCGGAAAGGGCCTCGTGGAGATTGGCGTCAAACGGCTGCCCCAGCGGGGAGATTTCCTTCAGGCCGTGGCTGGCGAGGGCCGACTTCAGCTGGGTCAGCACCATCTCCACCCCGCCCGAGAGCGTCTTGAGGTCGGCGCCCGGCTGCTTCGCCGCGTTCAGCCCGAGGGCCAGGTTGTCCATCACCGGCAGCAAATCCTCCAGCACACGGGAGGTGGCAAACTGGCGCAGCTCGTCCTTCTCGCGCACGGCCCGGCGGCGGAAATTCTCCAGGTCGGCCACGGCGCGCAGGTACCGATCGTAGTTGGCGGCGGCCTCCTGCTTCGCATCGGGCGCAGCCGGGGCTTTCGCCGCGGACTCGGCGGGTGGGACAGGGTTGAGGGTGTCGGTCGGGTCGGAATCGGACATAGGAAAGGATCAGCTAACTACGGTTTGCGGCTTTCTTCAAGCGCATCGAAGAAACCTTTCACTTTTTCCCCGGTTTTGCGGCCGAGATTCTTGAAAATCCCCGCTCCCGACTTGGCGGCCTCCTTGGTCGCATCCGAAATGGCTTCACCCAGCTCGCCGGGAACCAGGCCCTTGAGGGCGAGACCGACGGGCGCCAGGCTTTGCATGCCCAGCGGGCTCAACAACTGCTTCACGTTCGTCACATCGGTGTAGCTCTGGTTCAGGTGCAGGGGGTATTCGTGCGTCACCGGCAGCCGGCTGGAGTGGTCGACAATCACGAGCCGGTCCATGCGCAGGGTGAGATGGCGGACCAGGAAGTGGTGCGCCGGCGCCGCTGGCCGGGGCAGTTCCTCCCCGGTGGCCGTGAGGTGGTGCTGGAAAACCCCGGCGTTGGTCTGGCCGTCCGGGCGTATCACCAGCGTCACACCGGCCACGTCGAGCACGATCGAATCAAAGACCGTCCGGCCTGACAGCAACGAGAACACCTGCAAGTCGCTCTGAAATTCCCTCACTTCCATGAACTCGGACACAGGAAACGTGGGCGGGTTGGTCACCACCAGGCCGCGCAGGTGCACCCGGCCGGTGAAGGGATTGGCTGTAAGGCTCTGCACCTTCGCGTCAAAGCCCGTGCGCGACCGCAGCTGCGAGGTGAGCACGGCCGGCAAAAACAGCATCCAGGCCAGGGCCACCGCGGCAAACATCACCGCCAGGGCGACCAGCAGTTTGAATAGCACGCCCCCTCGGGCGCCGGTGGATGTGCAGCGCGTACGACCCACGGTGATCAGACGAAGTTTTCCGTCACCAGCAGGATGGCCGTGGTCTCGGCGGAAAAGGTAAAGGCCCCCGCGTAGGGCAGGAGGACGTTCTCGCCCCGCCCCAGTGCGTGGCCGAAGGGCGCGCGCGAGCCGGTGCTGCTGTCCGCGTCACAGCGCACCGAGCCGCTCACCACGCTCAGCAGCCGCGGCTGCTCGTTTGCGTGGACGGAAAAGCGCTCACCGGCCCCGAGGACCACGCGGCGGATGCAAAACTCCGCGCAATCCGCGATTACGCCGGAGGTCGGCGCGGCCCGCACGGGCGCGGGTTCAAAGTCATTCCACTGGATGGAGCGGAGCGACTCGGCGATGTGCAGCTTGCGCGGCTGGCCGTCGAGGCCGACGCGACCCCAGTCATAGACGCGGTAGGTCGTGTCGGAGTTCTGCTGGATCTCGAGGATGAGGTTGCCCGCGTCGATGGCGTGGACCTGGCCGCTTTGCACCAGGATGGAGTCGCCGGCGGCGACGCGGAAGTGGTGGATGCACTGCTCCAGCGTGCCATTGGTGATGGCTTGCTCGAACTGCTCGCGCGTCACGCCCCGGCGCAGGCCCACAAGCAGGTGCGCATCGAGCGCGGTGTGGGCGATATACCAGTTCTCGGTCTTGGGCTCGCCCTTGAGCTCGGCGGCGACGGCCGCCGGCGGATGCACCTGCAGGCTGAGCCGCTCCCGGCAATCGAGCCACTTCACCAGCAGCGGAAACGGGCGCGACGCGGGCCACTTCGGCCCCATTACGTCGGCCGCATGTTTCGCGAGCACGGCATGGAGTGTCTGGCCCTTGAGGTTCCCGGCTTGCACGACGGACTGCGCCTCCGGGCGGTCCACGATTTCCCAGCTCTCGCCAATCGGCTGGCGGGGCGGCAGGGTGCGGCCAAAAGCGGCCTCGAGGGCCCGCCCACCCCAGACGCGCTCCTGATACAGCGGTTCAAAACGCAGAAGGTCGCGCATGGCGGGAGGAAATAATTTTGTGCGAAAAAACCACTGAGGGAGTTTACATTTGACGGTCTAGGCGGATAGCATGGAATCCGCGCTGTTTCGGTTGGTTTACACAAATGCCCAAGTCGGAGACTTCAAACTCAAACGATGGTCCGTCGTTTCAAGCCCCGCGTTATCGTACTAACTGGTTTGAGGCAGTCACCTGCTTCATTCTAGGCAGTTACCTCACCGTGGCCTTGGTGGCCTATGAACCGGCCCAGAGCACTTTCCGTTCGACCGGCCCGACCCTGAAAAATCCCGTTGGCTGGGTGGGAGCCGACGCCGTCTGGGTCCTCCTCTACGCCCTCGGCGCCAGCACCTGGCTGCTGCCGATCTTCCTGTTTTGGATGCTGTACGTGGCCATGACCAACACCCGTCACCTGGTCGTGACCCGCATCATCGCCATGGTGGTGGCGGCCGTCGCCCTCGCCAGCATCGCCTCCATGTTCAAGGAGGCCCAGTGGGGCAGCGATTATTTCCCCAACGGCCCCGGCGGCATCGCCGGGCTCACGCTGTATCACCGGCTGCTCGCGGACGCCCTCGGGCCCTTCGGGTCCAGCCTCCTCCTGGGCACGGTGTATGTTTTTGCGCTGATGTTTATTTTCACGAAGGACATCAGCCTCGAGCTCGAGCGCTACCTCGTGATGTTGCAGGCTTGGATTGCCGCGCGCCGCAAGGACAAGGCCATGCTCGCCGAGCAAAAGCGCAACCGGCGCGAGGAACCGACCGTCGCCAAAAGCCCCGTCGCCGCGCCAACCGTCGCCGCCCCGCCGATCGGGCCAACCGGGAAAAAAATCTTTGTGCCGAAGGCCGAGGCCAAGCCGCTGACCGAGCCCGTGGCTGTTCCCGAACCCGTCAAGCCCGTCGCCGTTCCACCGGTGGCCAGGCTGGAGCGCCCGCCGGCCGCGGCCCGGCCCCCCTCCCCTCCCCTGCCGGTGGAACCGGCCGAGCCCGTAGCCGAACGCCGGCCCGCGGCGGCCGCGGCCGGTGCGCCCCTCAAGAAACTCGAGCTCAACATCGTCAAGCCCGAGGAACCCAAGAAATCCAAGACCGCCGTCCTCCCGGCGCGCAACGATGACAAGGATTACGAGTTCCCTCCCCTCTCGCTCCTCAAGGAACAGGTCAAGCCCACCGCCGCCAACAGCGAGGAGGAGCACCGCCAGAATGCCGAAAACCTGCTCCGCATCCTGGGCGAGTTCGGCGTCGAGGTGACCCTCGGCGAAATCCACGTCGGCCCCGTCATCACCCGCTATGAGGTCGTGCCCGCCGCCGGTGTCCGCGTCGAGAAGATCGCCGGCCTCGACAAGAACATCGCCCTCGGCATGCGCGCCCAGTCCGTCCGCATCCTCGCCCCCATCCCGGGCAAGGCCGCCGTCGGCGTCGAGGTGCCCAACCAGAACCCCACCCCCGTCGGAATGCGCGAGATCCTCGAGAGCGAGGACTGGAGCAGTGCCAAGGCCGAGCTGCCGATCGCGCTGGGCAAGGACGTCTCCGGCAAGCCGCTGATCTCCGACCTCACCAAGATGCCCCACCTGCTCATCGCGGGTGCCACCGGCTCCGGCAAATCCGTCTGCATCAACTCCATCGTCTGCTCGATCCTCTACAGCGCGTCCCCGAAAAACGTGCGCATGATCATGGTGGATCCGAAGGTCGTGGAGCTGAAGATTTTCAATTCGCTGCCGCACATGCTGATCCCGGTCGTCACCGAGCCCAAGAAAGTGCCGGCCGCGCTCAAGTGGCTGCTCGGCGAGATGGAGCAGCGCTACCAGGTCTTCGCGAAGGTCAATGTCCGCAACATCGTCGGCTTCAACACCCGCAAGAAGTCCTCCCCCGAGACGCTCCTCGCCTCCGACACCCAGAGCTCCCTCACCGGCGTTGATCCGCTCGCGGCGGAGGACATCGAGATTCCCGACCGGCTGCCCTACATCGTCGCCATCATCGACGAGCTCGCCGACCTCATGATGATCGCGCCCGCCGAGATCGAGACGAGCATCGCCCGCCTCGCCCAGCTCGCCCGCGCCGCCGGCATCCACCTCATCATCGCCACGCAGCGGCCGTCCGTGAACGTCATCACCGGCGTCATCAAGGCCAACCTCCCCTCCCGCATCGCGTTCCAGGTCGCCTCGCAGGTGGACTCCCGCACCATCCTCGACACCAAGGGCGCCGACACTCTCATCGGCCGCGGCGACATGCTCTTTTCCCCGCCCGGCACCTCGCGCCTCGTCCGGGCGCAGGGCGCCTTTGTCGCCGACGACGAGGTCGGCGCCATCGTCGAGTTCCTCAAGAAAAACGGCCCGCCGCAGTACGCCGCGGCCGTCCAGCAGCAGATCGACCGCGCCGCCCGCGAGGAGGACGAGGAGGAGGCCGGCGAGGATGGCGACCTCGGCGATGACGAGGAATTGTACGCCCAGGCCCTGGACGTCCTGAAGTCGAGCAAGCGCGCCAGCACCTCGATGCTGCAGCGCCGGCTGCGCATCGGCTACAACCGTGCCGCGCGGATCATGGAGCTCATGGAGGAAAAGGGCGTGGTCGGCCCGGAGAACGGTTCCAGCCCCCGCGAGATCCTCGTCGATCTCGACACGCTCTGAGCCGGAGAATCCACTTCCCCTTCACCCCCAACTCCCTTAGTCACACCCCCATGCAATCCATCGGCGAGCGCCTCGAAGAGGCCCGGAAGAAGAAAGGCATCTCCCTTCGCGAGGCCGCGGAGGCCACCAAGATTCGCGGCGACTATCTTTCGCAGTTCGAGAACAACCGGTTCGACATCAACCTGACCGAGATCTACGTCCGCGGTTTTCTCCGCAGCTACGCCACCTACCTCAAGCTTTCCGGCGACAAGATCCTCAACGATTACGCCTCCCTCGGCCGCGGCGACGGCCGCCCGCGCCAGCCCAGCCGCGAGATTTACGGCCGCATGGATGTCTCGATCGCGTCCGCCGATGACCGCGGCGATGCCGCCGCCACCGAGGAAGCCGCCGCGCCCCAGGTCGCCCACCGCCAGCCCGCCGTTTCCCGCGGCACCAATGTATCGGCCGGCCCCGCCATCGATCCCGCCCTGCTGTTCAAGTTCGGCAAGTGGATCGCCGGCGGCATCATCTTTTTGCTCCTGCTCTGGGCGGTCATGGCCATCATCAGCAGCACCAAGTCCGCCGGGGTCGCCCACACGCCGCCGGCCACCACCACGAAGCCCGCGGTCGCCGCCCCGGTCGTGGAAAAGACCATCACCCTCGTGGCCCTCGATGCCGTGCGCGTGACGGTTGTGGCCCGCAATGACGACGATTCCGAGGGCGCGGAAATCTTCCGCGGCACCCTGGCGCGCGGCCAGACCCAGGAAATCCCCTGGCCCGGACCCGGTTCACTCTACATCAAGGCCAATGCCGGCGAGAACCTGCAGATCGAGTACAAGGGCAAGCGCTACGGCTCGCAGTTCACCGGCAACAACCGCGCCAAGATGTAAGGTCGGGCCCGCCGGCCGCGCCTAGCGCAGGCCCACCGGCGTACCCAGCACCTCGCGCAGCACAAAGGCGCGGCGCAGGCTCGTAGGATCCCGCAGGTCCGCCAGCAGGTCGCCTCGCGACCCGGTCAGCAGCCCGCGTTCGGATTGGGACTCCGTCCGGATCGCCGCGGTCACCTGCGCGGCGCGGCGCTGCTCCGTCGCCCGGGCCTGCTCGAGGGCGCGCATCTGGCTGGCCAGCTGTTGCTGGCGCTCCAGCACGGCATTCGCCGCCGCCGTGACCGAAGGGTCCTCCCGCTCCTCTGCGAAGATGACCGGAGGTTCCATCCGGGGACCCACCGGGGCGGCTTCCGGCGCCACGGTCTGGCCGCGGCGCTCGGCAATCTTGCGGCGGATCTCCTCCTGGATCCGCCGGGTGCGCTCGGCCAGCTCCGGATCGTAGTCCGCCGGGGCGCGGGCTGCCGAGGCCTGCTGCTCGGCGACCTTCCGCACCACCTTCGCCGCGTTGCGCACGACGGAGACGATCACGACGACAAAGACCAGCACCGGCAGGAACTGCATGAGCTCGCGCATGGCCGGGAGCGGTTACTTCTTGCCCTCGGGGTGCGCGATGCTCGAGCGCATCGCGGTGTCCGCCTGCACGTTTTCCATGCGGTAATAGTCCATCACGCCGAGCCGGCCGGAGCGGAAGGCCTCGGCCATCGCGAGCGGCACCTGGGCCTGCGCCTCGACGACCTTCGCCTGCATCTCCTGCACGCGCGCCTTCATCTCCTGCTCGACGGCCACGGCCGCCGCGCGGCGGATTTCCGCCTGCGCCTGCGCGATGCTCTTGTTCGCCTCGGCCTGGGCCTCCTGCAGCTTGGCGCCGACATTCTCGCCCACGTCCACGTCGGCGATGTCGATCGAGAGGATTTCAAACGCCGAGCCCACATCAAGGCCGCGCGCCAGCACCGTCTTGGAAATGCTGTCCGGCGACTCGAGCACGGCCTTGTAGTTTTCCGACGAGCCAATGGTGGAGACGATACCCTCGCCCACGCGGGCGATGATGGTCTCCTCCTTGGCGCCGCCGACAAAGCGGTCGAGGTGGGTGCGCACGGTCACGCGCGCCTTGACCTTCACCTGGATGCCGTCCTTCGCCACGCCGTCAATGGTGGTGCGGCCGCTGGCGGGGTTCGGGCAGTCGATGACCTTGGGGTCGACCGAGGTGCGCACGGCCTCCTCGACGGACTTGCCGGAGCCCTTGGTCGCGAGGTCGATCGCGCAGGCGCGCTGCCAGTCGAGCGCGATGCCGGCCTTTTGCGCGGCGATGAGCGCGTGCACGCAGGCGATGACGTTGCCGCCGGCGAGGTACTGCGCCTCGATTTCATCCATGGACAGCTTGATGCCGGCCTTGGTGGCGCGGATACGGGCGTCCACCATCACGCTGTAGGGCACCTGCCGCAGCCGCATGGCCACGAGGTTGAGCATGCTGACCGGGGCCCCGGCCAGCATGGCGCGGAGCCAGACGCTGAAGAACGAGAAGATGATCGCGGCGAAAACGAGGACGAAGACGCCGATGATGAGGAAGACGAGTTGACTGGGGTTCATGGTAGTTTGGTGACAGTGAGGGAGAAATTCTGCTGGCCCGTGACCTTGAGCCGGGTGCCCACGGCCACGTGGCCGTCGAGCGAGAGCGCCTCGTAGCGCTGGCCGTCGATCTCAATCTGGCCACTGGGCATGAGCGGGGTGAGCGCCATCGCCTCCCGGCCGCTCAGGGCCGAGCTCTGCGCCAGCGGCGCCTGGCTCGTGCCATCCACGGCGGCATGGAGGAAAAACTTTTTGCCGATGCGGGTCTTGGGCAGCACCCAATACTCGATGTACAGCGCCACGGTCAGCAGCACCGCCCCGATGGCGAAGGCCAGCAACCCGCCGCCGATGCCATATTCCGTGAAGGCGCGCGCCGTGCCGGCCAGAAACGCCAGGGTGCCGGCGGTGCTGAGGATGATGCCCGGCACGAACAGGTCGAGGACCAGCAGCACGATGCCGAAGATAAAGAGCAGGAGGATCGTCGTCATGGGTCGGGGGGTTCGACGCCAAGTTCGCAGCTTCCCCCCGGCGCCACAAGCGCCAAGCCGGTGGAAACCCCTCCGGCGTTTCCACTCCGTCACTTAGGCACGGAGAAAAACTTTGCGCGCCACGCGCCCCCGCCCTTACTCGCCTGCCATGGAAAAGATTTCCCATCTGGGGCAGACGCTGACGCGCTGGCGCGTGGGTCAGTCCACGTTCCTGGCCCTGCCGGAAATCGGCGCGCGCCTGATGAACTGGAACATCACGCTCGGCGACGGCTCGGTGCGCGATGTCATCTACTGGCCCGAGACCTACGAGCCTGCCGACTTTTATAAAATCCGCGGCGGCAACCCGATCCTGTTTCCCTTCAACGCCCGCTGCTACGACCGCGGTGACATCCACTTCTGGCGCGATGCCGCGGGCGTGCGGCGGGTGATGCCGATGCACGGGCTGGCGCGCCAGGGTGAGTTCAAGCTCACGCGGCTCGACGCCGGTGGTTTCGCGGCTCTGTTCATTCCGGGGGCCGAGGCGAAGGCCTGCTATCCCTTCGATTACGAATTCACGGTCACCTACCGCTTCGAGTCGTTCGGGCTGACCTGCGAATTCGCCCTGCGCAACCTCGGCGCCGTGCCGCTGCCCTGGAGCGCGGGCCACCATTTCTATTTCACTGTGCCATGGAGCGAGGGTTCGGCCCGCGGCGATTATCTCCTGCGCCTGCCCGCGACGAAGCGCTTCAAGCAGGACTTCACCACCGGGAAACTGCTGCCGGGGCCCGTCCTGCAGACCGACGAGATCCTGTCCAATCCCGCGCTCATTGACACCATCCACACCGGTTTGCGCAGCAATGAGGTGGTGTTCGGCGAGAAGGGCCGGCCGGGCGATGTCGTCCTGCGGATCGGCAACGCCAAAGTGCCGCCCGCCGACGCCACCATCGTCACCTGGAGCGGGGGCGAGGATGCACCGTTTTATTGCGTGGAGCCCTGGATGGGCCCGCCCAACGCCCCCGAGCACAAACTCGGCCTGCACCTGGTTCCGCCGGGAGAAACCGCCACTTTTGCCGTCAGTATCACCGTCAAATAACCCACGCTCCCACCCCTCCATGTCCCAACGCCATCCCGTCACCGCCCTCGCGTCCCTTCCGCCCGGCTCCGGCCGGGCGTTTACCGTCGCGGGCCAGCGCATCGCCTTCTTCAACGTCGCAGGCACCGTCCATGCGACCGAGGATGCGTGCCCTCACTCTGGGGCGCCGCTGTCGGAGGGCCAGCTGAACGGCTGTGTCGTGACGTGCCCGTGGCACAACATCCGCTTCGACGTCACGTCGGGCCGCATGCCCGGTTCCAAGGAAGATTCCCTGGCCGTGTACCCCGTCTTCATCAACGGCGACCAGATCGAGGTCGAGGTCTGAGCCCGGATAGGAACACGGCGTCCACGCCGCGTTCAGGAGTCTCAACGCGGCTTGCGCGCCGCGGCCCCGGTCAATGCAGCGAGCCCTTCCAGCCTTCGCCGCAAGGACCGCCGGATGACTGCGTCTCCACCTCGTAGGTGGTGCCGTCCATCCGTGTGAGCGGGTGGTAGCTGCCCGAGATTTTGCGGACATTGCCCGCGGCATAATGGCAGATGAAAGACCGGCGAAAACGCGTCGCCGAGCGGTTCGGGCCGGAACCGTGGATGAGGCTGCCATTGAAGAACAGGGTGTCGCCGGCCTTCATCGGGACGAGTTGGGCCTTCAAGCCCTTCGGCACCGGCACAAAGTGTGACGTGTAGCTCACGCGCGCATCGGCCACCGCGGGGCACACGACCTCCGCATTATTGGTCTTGGGCACGACCATCAGCGCGCCGTTTTCCGCGTCGCAGTCATCAATGGCGGTCCAGGCGGCGATGCACGAGCCCGGCTCCACCAGCAGGTAAAACTGGTCCTGGTGCAGGGCCTGGCCGCGGGCGCCGGGCGGTTTGAAATAAAACATGCTCTGGGTCGCCACCGGGTCTGCGCCGAAAAACGCCCGCAGCCGGTCCGCCACGCGGGGCAGGAGCATGAAATGCTTCGCCCGGTCGTTGAACCGGTGCGGCATCATCACGCGCGGATACTGGTAGAGCGGGTCGTCGGGATTCTTCACGCCGTCGGCCTCCTTGCGCGGCTCGTAGAACCCGGGCACGCCGTCGGTGTGCATCCGGCCGAACAGCGCGCGGATTTCCTCGACCTCCGCCGGGGTGAACACGCCGCGGGCGAGGACATAGCCCTCGCGGGCAAACAACTCGGCCTGCTGGGCAATTTCCTGATCCGGGGCGGAAGAAAGGTCGGCAACCATGGAAACAGCCTAGCATTAACCCGGGCTTTGGCCAATAAACCGCCTCGTCAAATACCTATAATATCCTCCTGCTTCGTCCATGCCCGCCCGCGCCAACGCCCCCGCCCCGCCGCCGGGCATGCTCGTCACCGGGCACTTCCACAAGGGGCCGCGCTACCGGACCATTCGCGAGCATGGCACCCGGGACTGGCTGCTCGTCTACACGGTCAGCGGCCATGGCCGCTATGGGCACGACCAGGGGGAGTTTGTCACGCAGCCCGGCGACCTGGTGCTGGTGCGGCCGGGCGTGCCGCATGACTATGGCACGGTACGCGGCGCGCGCCACTGGGAGTCGCTCTGGGCGCACTTCCTCCCGCGGCCGGGCTGGCTGCCCTCGCTCGACTGGCCGGAGGTCGCGCCCGGCATCCTGCGCCTGCCGCTGCACGGCCATGAAGCCGCGCCCCGGATCGCCCAGCGGTTCCGGGACGTCATCCGGCTCAACACCGTCCCCAGCCGGCAGCGCGAGGCGCTGGCCCTGAACGCACTCGAAGAGATCCTGCTATGGTGCGACCTCGCCAACCCGCGCCGGGAGACGGCCGGGCTCGACAGCCGCATCCGCCGCTCGCTCGACTTCATCTGCGAGCGGTTCGCCGAGCCGCTGAATGTCGCGCGCATCGCCGCCCAGTGCGGGCTCTCGCCGTCGCGCTTCGCCCATCTCTTCCGCGCCCAGACTGGGGAGACCCCGCAGCGCTACCTCGAGCTCCAGCGGCTGAACCGCGCGCGGCAGCTGCTCGAATTCACCCAGGAGCCGGTGGCGGTCATCGCCCGCAGCGTGGGCTTCGAGAACCCGTTCTATTTCACGCTGCGCTTCAAGCGCCACAGCGGTGCCAGCCCGCGGGCCTGGCGCCAGCGGCACCCGCCGGCGGGCCGGTGATTTTTCCCGTTACATTTTTCCCATTCTCGCGTCACCTTTTGCCATGCCCACCGTTCCCCCAGTTTTCGCCTTCCTCCCCGACGTCGGCGGCGGGGAGATGGTGGTCGTGCTGCTCATCGTGCTGATGCTGTTCGGCGGGGACAAGATGCCGCAACTGGCCAAGGGCCTCGGCAAATCGATCCGCGAATTCAAGAAAGCCGCGAGCGGCGTGGAACAGGAGTTCAAGAAGGCCCTCGACGAGGTGCCCGACCCCGTCCCGCCGCCCAAGCCCTTCGCGCCTTACGTCCCGCCACCCGCGCCCTCCGTGGCGCCCACCCCGCCCGCCGCCACCCCGCCGCCGCCCGCGGCGCCGGTCAACCGTCTCGAACCGCCGTCCGCCCCGCCCAGTTGATGAGCCGCGCCCTCCAGCCGGATGTCCTGCCGGTGCCGTTCCCGATCGCGGGTGAACTCGACCTGCACACCTTCCGGCCCGAGGACCTCGACGAACTGATCCCGGCCTATCTCGCGGAATGTGCCGCGCGCCACCTGCGCGATGTCCGCATCGTCCATGGCAAGGGCACCGGCCGGCTCCGCCTGCGCGTCCACGCCCTGCTGCGCTCCTCCCCGTTCGTGCGCACCTACCGGCTCGGCGACGCCCGCTCCGGCTCGTGGGGCGCCACCGTCGTCACCCTTCGCTGATGAAAACCAAATTTCCCTTCCTCGCCCTCCTGGCCGCCCTCGCCCTGCTCACCGGCTGCACGAGTGAGCCGATGGCGAAGGCCCCGGCACCGCCCCTGATCCTCATCTCGATGGACGGCTTCCGCTGGGATTATGTCGCGCTGCACCCCGCCGAGACGCCGCACCTGCAGCAGCTCATCCGCGAGGGAGCCTCCACCCGCGGGCTCATCCCGGTCTATCCCACCAACACGTTTCCGAACCACTACTCGATCGTGACCGGCCTCTACCCGTCGCACCACGGCATCATCAACAACGAGATGTTCGACCCGGCGCTGCAGACCTTTTTCCACTACAACCGGCCGGTCTCGGCGCACGACGGCCGCTGGTGGGGCGGCGAACCGATCTGGGTCACCGCCGTGAAGCAGGGCCATCCCAGCGCCAGCTCCTTCTGGGTCGGTTCCGAGGCCGAGATCGGGGGCGTGCGGCCGACGTACTGGAAGAACTACGACTACAAGATCCCCTTTGAAACCCGCCTCGACGAACTCGTCGGCTGGCTGAACCTGCCCGCGGCGCAGCGCCCGGCCGTCATCACGTTCTATTTTGAGGAAACGAACGCCGCCGGCCACAAGTTCGGTCCCGATTCGCCGGAGCTCGCCGCCGCGGTCAAGCTCCTCGACCGCCACCTCGGCGAAATGCAGGACCGCCTGAAATCCGAGGGCCAGGCCGTGAACCTGGTCGTCGTCTCCGACCATGGCATGGCCAACATCAGCCTCGACCGCGTGATCGTGCTCGATGACTACCTCGACCCCGCCTTCGTGCAGGTGGACTTTTTCGGCTCCGCCGCCGGCCTGCGCCCGCTGGACGGCAACGCGCCCTCCGTCGTCCGCGCGCTCTCCGCCCTGCCGCACGCCAAGGCGTATCTCACGGCAGACCTGCCGGCGCACTTCCACGTCTCCGCCAATCCCCGCAACCCTCCCGTCTGGATCGTGCCGGAGCAGGGCTGGGAAATCGAACTGCGCAACCACTTCAAGGCCGTGCGCTCGAGGTACCTGAAGGGCGACCATGGCTACGACCCGTCGCTCATGGACATGCATGGCATCCTGATCGCCCACGGCCCGTCGTTTCGGCGTGGCGTGGTGATCGACCCGGTGGAGAATATCCACATCTACAATCTCCTGTGCGCGGCGCTGCAGCTCACCCCGGCGCCCAATGACGGCGACGACCGGCTGGTCCGGGCCTTCCTGCAGCCGTAAAACCGTCCATCCGGCCGGATCGCCGTTCCTCACTGCAGGACGGAATTGCTGAAACTTTTGCGGCGGAGCCGCGTTCTAGAGGCATCAACCTCAACGCCTCTTCCGCCATGAAACTCATCTCCCTCCTTTCCGCCGCCGCCCTGCTGGGGCTCGGTGTTTTCGCCCTCGACCTTTCCTTCAGTGCCCACGTCCTGGGCAGCTATGCCGCCGCGGCCTCGATCCTCGTGGTGCTCGGCGCCGTGCGGGACTACTCGCCTCGCCGCGCCTACTGGGAACCCGCCCCGGCCAGCGTCACCCGCTTCCCGTCCGCCCCCGAGTCCCCGCCCGCGCGCCTGGCTGCCTGATGCCGCCACGGGCGGGCCGTTCATCCCGCACCTGCACCGCCGGTCATTGCGGGATTGTTTTCGCTGCGGGAGCGCGCAAGCTGCCCCCGAAATGAAAACACCCCTCATCTACGGTCTCTACATGGCACTGGCCGGGCTGCTCCTCAATCTCGGCCTCTATTTTGCCGGCTTTCACTCCGAAGTGGAGAAGCTGGGCACCGCCCAGACGATCAGCACAATCGGCGGCATTGTCTTTGGCGTCGGCCTGCTCGTGCTCGGCGTCAAGGCCCGCCGCGCCGAGATTCCCGCCACCGAGGACTTCGGCTATGGCCGCGCCCTCTGGGCCGGCGTGCAGATCGGTATTTTCGCCAGCATCTTCGGCGTCATCACCAACTTCCTGTACATGGGCGTCATCAACCGCGGGCTCAAGGAACTCATGGTCCAGGCCCAGATCGCCAAATGGGAAGCCCTCGGCATGAGCAGCGACCGCATGGAGCAGGCGGAAAAGATGATGCGCACGATGATGAATCCCGCGCTGCAGGCCGTGTTTGGCCTCATCTTCGGCATCGTCATCTGCTCGATCATTGCCCTGATCGTCGCGGCCTTCCTCAAGCGCCCCGCGTCGGACAACCTGACCCCGCCGGTTGCCGCCTGATCCCCCGTCCTTTCCCTGCATGAAAAAGCCGGGCCCCCGCGGGCCCGGCTTTTTTACGCAATCACACGACAGAATTAAGGTCAAAAGACCGCCGGCGGCCGGGCGGGCGGCGGGGGCGGCTGCGGCAGGCTGATGCCCTGGTGGTGCGGGCGGACGTCCTTCGCCTCGCCGGGCTGGAAGTCGTCATCCGTCTTGAAGCTGAAGTCCTGCATGGCCTCGAGTTTGTCGAGGCGGGCCCGCACGTCGGCGGGCATCGCCTTGCGCTCCTCGGGCGTGTTGACCGGGCCGGAGAACAGCGGCTCACCCTTGGCGTTCTTCGCGATCAGGGTTTTCTTGCCGTCCTTGATCGTGAGATCGAGCGAGCCGTCGTTGTCGCTGAACACCATGTTGCTGTTGCTGGTGCTGACCGAGATGTTGCGCATGCCGGGGCCGTGCTCCACCTGCAGGTTGAGCTCCCGCTCGCCGGGACCGTCTGGACCGCCACGGTCAATGAGGGACAGCACGCGGTCGGCGTCCTCGCGGCCCATGCCGGGCAGCGACTCCGCATCGGCGCCGCCAAAAGCGAACGCCATGTTTCCGCCGTGCAGGCCCGGACCTATCAGGGCCATCTTGGGCACGTCGTGCTTGGCGAGCTTCACCTTGGCGGTGTCCTGCTTGCCGCCGCGGATGTAGGTCAGCGTGACTTCGTCGCCCTCCTTGTGGTTGCGAATCAGCACCGAGAGCTGGCGCTGCTCGATGAGCAGCTGGTCGTCGAGTTTGACGAGCACGTCGTGCCGCTTGAGCGCGGCCGCCGCGGGGCTGTCAGACGAGACAACGGTCACGACGAGGCCCGCGTCCTTGGGCAGGCCGAGTTGGTCGGCCAGCGTTGCGCCGGCCGGGCTGGTCGCGACGCCGAGGAAGGTCACCGTCTCCATCTCGTGCGGTCCGCCGATGATGATGCGGTGCTCGCGGTGATGGGGCGGCGGGCCTTTGCCGTCCGGGCCGCCGGGGCCGACGATGATGCGCATTTCCTTTTTCTCCTGCGGCGCGGCATCCTGGGCCAGGACGGCCGGCAGGAACGCGGCGAGGCCGGCCATGGGAATGAGATAACGGGTGATGGATTTCATTGGGATCTGGGTTTTGGGTTATGGATGATGGGTTTTATTGGAAACTGACCGGGACGACCCGCTCCTCAGTGCGGGGCACGCTCCACTTGAGGGAGGCCTGCGTGCGGGGATTCCGCCACGTGATGGTGTCCACGTAGGAACTGCGGGTGCGGAGTGCGGCGGTGCCGTCGGCGAGGGTCACGAGGCCCTCGTCACTCCGGGCGTAAAGCAGGTTTTCCGCGGACACCGGCTTGTACCTGGCGGCCGCAACCACGGGCGCGGTGGCGGCCGGAACAGGGGCCAGAACCGGGGCGGAAGTCGGCGCCGGCGCGACGGGCTGCTCCCGCAGCAGGACCAATCCGGCCACCATCGCCGCCAGCGGGAGCGCGGTCCACGCCCAGAAATTGCGGCGGTGGCCGGGCGCGGCCGCGAGCTGGCGGGCGATGTCATCCGTCACCGCGCGCGACGGCGCGAGCGGACGCAGGCGTTTCAATTCGGCTTCAAGTTCCTGGAGTTCGTTATCCATGGCAGTCGGCCGCGGTCAGGGCGTCGCGCAGCGCCGCCAGCGCGTAGCGGTAACGCGAAGCGGCGGTGTTGGGCGGGATGCCGAGTTGCGCGGCAATTTGTTCAAAGGTGAGTTCGCCCCAGATCTTGAGCACGAGCACCTCGCGCTGTTCCTCCGGGAGGTCGCGGAGCGCCGTCTCGATGTCAGCGCGACGGTCATCGCCCTCAAGCGGGATGTGGAAAATGGGCTCGATGCTCTCCAGGCCGCCATCGGCGCGGACTTCGCGGGCGGTGCGGCGCGAGTTGCGGCGGGCAAGATCGGTGGCGGCCCGGCGCACGGACGTGTACAAGAGCGCCTGGGGTTCCCCGCCCAGCTGGCGCTGATTCCGCCAGAACCGGACGAAGGCTTCCTGCACCACGTCCTCGGCATCCGCGAGCGACCGCGTCCACTGCCGCGCGCAAAGCAGCAGTTTCGGGCCGTAGTGCTGAAACCAGTCTCGCCAGGATTCATCGTCAGGAATGTCCGCCATGCTTTCGTTTGAGGGGGCTTTCCTGAAAAGCGTCATCGGGGCAGAAGTTTGTCTACCTTCAGCCCAAATAGTTTCCCCAGCCACGCAAATGGGCAAAAAAAAGACCCGGATTACTCCGGGTCTCGCACAACAAAACTTGGCCGGGCTTACCGCCCAGTCAGCTTCTTCCAGGTGATGCGGTATTCAGCCGCAGCCATGGCAAGGAGCATCAGGACGACGCCAAAGCCGACCAGGGAGTCCACGTTGATCGCGGGGTGAGCACGGGAAAGCAGATAAACAGCGGCGCCAGTGAGGCTTAGGGTGACCGCCAAGGCGGTGTATTCGTTCTTCATGGTAATGATTCTTTCTTAGGTTTGCCGACCCATCTCGGGTCAACGCCGGCATTGTACCTCAACTCTTCAATAGTTGAAATAATCGCTAACTATCGTATCTATAGATTTAGGCTATGGAACTACACCAATTGCGTTACATGGTAGCGGTGGCGGAAACGGGTAACTTCACCCGGGCTTCCGAACGGTCGCACATAACGCAACCCTCTCTCAGCCAGCAGATTTTGAATCTGGAGAAAGAGGTCGGCCACAAGCTGTTCCACCGGCTGGGTCGCAAGGCGGTCCTGACCGAGGCAGGTGCGACGTTCCTCGAGCGCGCCCGGCGGATTCTCTTCGAGGTCGAAAACGCTGCCAAGGAGCTGAAGGACAGCCCGTCGCTTGACCGCGTGATCACCGTCGGGGCCGTGCCCACGGTGGCCCCTTATCTCCTGGCCCCGCTGATCGAGCGCTGCCGGGTGACGCATCCCAATCTCACGGTGCACATGCGCGAGGATTTCCGCAGCGACCTCACCCGCGCCGTCCTGGAGGGTGATCTCGACCTCGCCGTCGTCACTCTGCCCGTCAAGGACCACCGGCTGTCCATCGAGCCGTTGCTCACCGAACCCTTGTTGCTAGTCGTCAGCCGCAGCCACCCGCTCGCCGGCCGTTCCCAGGTCACCGCCAACGACCTCGCGGAGGAGACCTTTGTGACCATGGGTGACTCCAGCACGTTGGCCGCCCAGATCCGGAGCTTCTGCGGCGACCATAATTTTGTCCCCAGGATCGGCTACCGCTGCGCCCAGGTGGCGACGCTGAAGCTCTTCGTCGCCATGGGCGCGGGCATTTCCATCCTGCCCCAGGTGGCGCAACTGCCCGAGGACCGGGGCACCCTCACCTATCTCCGCCTCACCGGCAGCGCCCCCACCCGTGAAATCGCCGTCATCCGCCACCTCCAGCGTTACCAGAGCCGGGGCGCCGAGCAGTTCCTCGCCCTGCTCCGCGAGCAGGGCCGCGTGAGCGCGAGCCCCTTCGCATCCTGACGGTTGCTCTCCCGCCAAATAGACCAACGCTGTCCCCTTTCATGCCTCCTTCCGGTCATCACCATGCCCTTCCTCCCGGCACCGAGCGCGCCACGCTGCTCATGCTCGGGGCGGTGCAGTTCACGCACATCCTGGATTTCATGATCATGATGCCGCTGGGCGCGCAGCTGATGCGGGTGTTCAACATCACGCCGTCGCAGTTCACCCAGCTGGTCGCCTGCTATGGCCTGGCGGCGGCGGTGAGCGGGTTTGTGGGCGGGTTTTTCATGGACCGCTTTGACCGCAAGCGCGCACTGCTCGTGCTCTACGCGGGCTTCGGCATCTCCACCTTCGCCTGCGGTCTCGCCCCCACCCACCACTGGCTGATGGTGGCGCGGCTGGCGGCAGGGGCCTTTGGCGGACTCGCCGGCTCCATGGTCACGGCGATGATCGGCGACATCATTCCGCCGGAACGGCGCGGCCGGGCGATGGCCGTGGTCATGGGTGCATTCCCCGTGGCCTCCGTGCTCGGGGTGCCCGTCGGGCTGGTGCTCGCCGGCAAATACGGCTGGCACGCCCCATTCTTCATGCTCGGCGCCTGCGCCGGGGCGAACCTCCTGTTCGGCTCGCTCGTGCTCCCGCATCTCCGCACCGCCGTCGCGGACCACAATCCCCGCCGCCAGATGCGCGAGATCCTTTCCCACCGGCTGCACCTGCGGGCGTTTGCCCTCGGCGGCGTCCTCGTGATGGGCGGCGGCGTGCTCATCCCGTTCATCGCGCCTTCCTTTGTCGCCAATGTCGGGCTCAATGAAACCTTCCAGCTCCCGCTGGTGTACGTCGCCGGTGGCCTGGCCACGATGATCAGCATGCCGCTGGTCGGCTGGCTGAGCGACCGCGTGGACCGGCTGTGGCTGTTCACCTGGCTGTCCGCCGCGGCCATCGTGGTGGTGCTTGTGATTGTGCGGCTCGGCCCCTCCTCCTTCGGCTTCGCCGCGCTCATGATGGCATTGTTCATGGTCCCGATGTCGGGCCGCTTCGCCCCGGCGATGACCATGGTCACCAACGCCGTGGAGTCCCGCTACCGGGGCGGCTTCATGAGCGTCAATTCCGCCCTGCAGCAGGCCACAAGCGGACTCGCCAACGTGCTGGCCGGCTTTTTTGTCACGCGCGATCCCGCCGGCCACCTGCTCGGCTACCCCGTGCTCGGCTATGTGTCCGTGGCCTTCTTCGTGCTCGCCGTGCTCTGCGCCATTGGCCTCCGCAACGCCGCGCCGCATGTCGCCACCCCGGCGAAAAAGGACGTGCCCCCGCCGCCGCACGTCGAGGTCGAGGCCTTCACCTGACATGAAACCGCCCGCCGGAGACACGCTCGCCGCCCCCGGCCCCGCGCCGGCGGAGAACCGCGCCCGGCGGCCGGAGTTGCTCGCGCCCGCGGGGGACTGGGAATGCGCGCGGGCCGCCGTCGAGAACGGCGCCGATGCGATCTACTTCGGCCTCGAGCGCTTCAACGCCCGCATGCGCGCGAAAAACTTCACCACCGCCGACCTGCCCGCGCTGATGGAATTCCTCCACCGCCGGGGCGTGAAGGGTTACGTGACGTTCAACACCCTCATCTTCCCGTCCGAGCTCGCCGATGCCGCCGACTGCCTGCGCGCGATCATCGCGGCCGGCGTGGACGCCGCGATCGTCCAGGATATCGGCATCTGCCGGCTCATCCGTTCGATCTCACCGGATTTTCCCATCCACTGCTCCACGCAGATGACCATCACAAGCGCCGCCGGCGTGGCATTCGCCCGCGACCTCGGCGCCCAGCTCGTGGTGCTGGCCCGGGAAAACTCCCTCGCGGATATTGCAAAGATCAATGCCGCCCAGGCCGCCGCCGAGGTGCAGCTGCCGCTCGAGGTCTTCGTCCATGGCGCACTCTGCGTCGCCTATTCCGGCCAGTGTCTCACCAGCGAATCACTCGGCGGCCGTTCCGCCAACCGCGGCGAGTGCGCCCAGGCCTGCCGGCTGCCCTACGACCTCATCTCCGACGGCAAACAGGTCCCACTGGGCGACCGCCGTTATCTGCTCAGTCCCCAGGACCTCTCGGGCCTCGATGTGTTGCCCGACCTCGTGCGCGCCGGCGTGGCCTCCCTCAAGATCGAAGGCCGCCTGAAGTCCCCCGAGTACGTCGCCAGCATCACGCGCGTCTACCGCTCGGCCCTCGACAAGGTGATGGCGGAGATGGCGGGCGCCGCATTCCTCCCCGCCTTTGATCCCAAGTCCGCCCGCTACGAGTTGGAGATGAGTTTCTCCCGCGGGCTCTACACCGGCTGGTTCCGCGGGAACAACAACCAGGAACTCGCCCACGCCCGCTTCGGCACCAAGCGCGGGGTGTTCCTCGGCGAGGTGCTGCGCGTGGCCCACGAAAGCGTCACGCTGAAGCTCGCCGCGCCGCTCAAGCCGGGCGATGGCATCGTGTTCGACGCCGGCAAGCCCGCCGAGCGCGAGGAGGGCGGACGCGTTTACCAGGTGATGCCCGGACGCGACTCCGAGGTGACACTGCGCTTTGGCGATGGGGACATCGACTGGCGCCGCGTGGCGGCCGGCCAGCTCGTCTGGAAAACCAACGACCCCGCGCTGGACCGCGACGTGCGCACCTCGTTCGAGGGCGAACAGATTCATTTCGCCCGGCCGATCACGCTCGAGGTCCACGGCCGCGCCGGCACCCCGCTCACCCTCATCGCCAACGATCACCGCGGGCATGTCGTGAAAACCGAGTCCACGATCGCGCTCGCGCCCGCGACGAAGCAGCCGCTCTCACCCGAGCGACTGCGCGAGCAACTTGGCCGCCTCGGCGGCACGCCCTTCCAGCTCGGGGAGCTGCACTCCCACCTTGAGGGCGAAGTGATCCTGCCCGTGAGCGAGCTCAACCGCCTCCGCCGCGAATCCGCCGCTGAGCTGGAAAAACTCCGCGCCCAGCCCCTGCGATGGCAAATCACGGAGCCCAAGCTTCCCGCCTTCGCCACCACCGCCGCACCCGCCAGCACTCCGGAGCTGATCGCCGTGATCCGCCTCCTCCCGCAGCTCGACGCCGCCTGGGCCGCCGGCGCCCGCACCATCTACTGCGAGTTCGAGAACCCGAAGTTTTACCGCGACGCCGTCACCCGCTTCCGTGAACTCCAACACTCCGAAACCGATAATGGTAAATCGAAGACAGTAAATGGCTCCTCGATTTGGGTGGCGGCGCCCAGAGTCTTCAAACCGGGTGAGGAGTGGATCCTGAAACAGGTGCGCTCGTGCGACGCCGACGGCTATCTCGTCCGCAACTACGACCACCTCGCCTTCTTCGCCGGGGATCGGCGGCGCGGGGATTTTTCCCTCAACGTCGCCAACCCGCTGACGGCGGATTATTTCCTGCATCACCATGGCCTGGAGCGCGTGACGGCGAGCTACGACCTGAACATCGCCCAGCTCGAGTCGCTCCTGCAGACCGCACCGCCGGCCTGGTTCGACCTCACCGTGCACCAGCACATGCCGATGTTTCACATGGAGCACTGCGTGTTCTGCGCGTTTCTCTCGACCGGCAAGGACTACCGCGACTGCGGCCGGCCGTGCGACAGCCATGTGGTCACCCTGCGCGACCGCGTCGGCGCCGAGCTGCCGCTCCGGGCCGACGCCGGCTGCCGCAACACCGTCTTCAACAACCGCGCCCAGACCGGCGCCGAGTACATCGCCCGCCTGCTGGAGCTCGGTGCCCGCAGCTTCCGCGTGGAATTCGTCAACGAGGAGCCGGCGGAAGTCACCCGGACGCTCGAGAAATACCAGCTGCTCCTCCGCGGCGAAATCTCCGGTGCCGACCTCTGGCGCGAATTGAAACTGCTCCACCAGCTCGGCGTGACCCGCGGCCAGATGGAAACCGCCCCGCAGGTCATCCACCGGAAGCAGTAGGAATAGGGTTTGTCACACAAAGCGCAAAGAGGAGGCACCGAGAGCATCGAGGATGAATGCCGCTTGGGCTGAGGGATCCTGATATTAATCCGCTGGCCGATCAGATCATCGGTGCGGCAATTGAGGCGCATCGCGAACTTGGACCGGGACTATGGGC
Source organism: uncultured Opitutia bacterium (assembly GCA_903855985.1). Classification (GTDB taxonomy): domain Bacteria; phylum Verrucomicrobiota; class Verrucomicrobiia; order Opitutales; family Opitutaceae; genus Opi-474. The sequence goes on from CAIOAO010000019.1 coordinate 32,906, forward strand.
CTCCGCTTTTCAGAGGGCCCTGGCCCACGAAACGCGGTAGCATTCCGTCCCGCTTAAGGTGCAGGGGCCTCCCGGCCCGGGTCTGCGCCTAGCGCAGGCGTCGTCGGCTGCATTCACCTAATATGCAGGCGGGGACGCGTGCGCTGCCGTTCTGAGCCCGGGCTGCGAGGCTCGGGCCCCTTTCTTCAGCTGCGCCGTGTCAGGCTGAAGGCGCCGGCCACGATCAGGATGCCGCCGCCGACAAAATACCAGGTGGCGTTCGTCACATGCGGTTCGCCGTCGAACTTGTTGGCGACCGTGGCGGTAGCATTGGCCACGCTGCCGGCGACCGAATTCCGGCGCGAATTGCCGAGGTAACAGACGTAGATGCCGGCGATGATGAGGACGAGGGCGATGATCTTATTCATGGGGAGGTGGGGTTGAGGGACCGTGGTGTGACTTTGGGCAAAGGGACGCCCGGAGGGAATGAAATATCCGGGTCGGGTCAGCCGGCTGGCGTACGGGCCGGGCGGTTCAAGGCCGCAAAAGCGCGGCCGGCTGTGAAAATCATCGGGGCCCAGCGCAGCAGCTTGTCGAAGAATCCCACGCGGGGAAACAGCACGCGCTTCAACAGCAGGCCCACGGGGATGACGGCGAGTTTGGCGAGCGGGCTGATCTGCCGCCAGAACACGATGGCCCGGTCCAGCCAGGCGATCGGGCGCAGGGCGCCGGCGGCCGCGGCCACGCAGTCCTCGCGCCGCCGCGTGATGCGCCGGCGCAGGATGGCCTTGTACACGGCCAGCTCGTTCAGCTCTCCGTCCGGATACATGTGCGGTCGACCTTGATCTCCGCCAGCGTGGCCGCAAACGGCTTGGGCTGCCGGGCGAGATGGCGGCGGAAGGCGACGATGATCGTCACCATTGCGCCGGAGTAGAGCAGGGTCAGCCCGCCCAGCGCGGCCAGGCGCGCACTGTCCCAGAGCAGGTAGACCAGCGTGATGCTGGCAAACGTGATCGCCATGACCCCCGTGAAGATCGCCGCACTGATCCAGATGAAGACCTTGATCAGGCGGAGCTTCTCCTCCTGGAGTTCGACCGAGATGAGCTCGATGCGATCCTCGACGGTCCCGAGCAAACCGTCCGCAAACGTACGGACCGAATGCAGGATGCCCGGCGAAGCGGAGGACGGGGACACCATGGCAGGACTCGCTTACTTGCTGCGGCGGCCGAGCAGCACGCCGATCAGCAGGCCGAGGCCGGCGGCCACGGCGATGGACTGGTAGGGATTCTCGCGGATGGTCTCGTCGGTGTACTTGGCCCCGGCGACGACCTTCTTTTTTGCGCCGTCATACAGGTCGGACATGTGTTCCTGCATGGCCTCATAGCGCGAACGCAGGGCGCCCATGGTGTCATCGGAAACCTCGGCGGCGGAATCGCCAATCATGCCCTCGGCCTCGGCCACCAGGGCCTTGAGTTCGGTGAGCAGTTCCTTGGGCGAGTGGGTGGCGGATTTGTTGTTTTTCATAAGGGCTGGGATTGAGGGTTGCGGTGACTGACCCCGGAGCCGGCGGCCGGTTCAGGAGGAACTCCGGCCCCGGAACATCGAGGCGATGAAGAGCACGAGAAAGATCACGAAGAGGATCTTGGCGATGGTCGCGGCCGTGCCGGCGATGCCGCCGAAGCCGAGCACGCCCGCCACGATGGCGATGAGGAGAAAGGTGATCGCGTAGCTGAGCATGGCGCGGCCGGGCTAGAAATTGGATTTCGCACCGCGCAGCATGCCCGTCAGGCCGGCGCCGGCGGCGAGGATGCCGCCCAGCAGCAGCCAGATGGTCTGGTCGGTCGGCGCGCCGGTGAAGAGCCGGGAAAAGCCCGAGCCGACGGAGTCGGAGGCGCTGATGCCGTAGATGATGAGGATGACGCCGCCAACGAGGAGTGCGAGGGAGAGACCTTTGTTCATGGAATGGATTTGGGTGTCGGAGTTGATGGGCCCGGAGCCAGTGGGATCAGGATTGCGCGAGCCTAGACACATGATGGCGCGCGTGGTTCGCGGTGGCGGACACGCTTTTTTTCGGGGCCAGCGGGTGGCGCGACGCGGCGACCGCCGAGGCGCTCTGATTTAGGACTTCGTGCAACAGCAACGGCTTGACGGTGGTGACCGGTCCCGGTGTTTTTCCGGCCGCCGGGCGGTTTTTGATTTTGGGATGCATGAGAGTCGGTGATGGACCCCGGGCGCGGTGCCGGGGTGATCAGCCGATGCCATTGTGCGCCCATCGCGACCTGGCGGCGATGGGGTGAAACCCTATCCCGGGTCCCGGCGCGGCCCGCTGTTCAGCGCGGCAGCAGGAAATAAAATACCGTCCCCTGCCCTGCTTCACTCGTGCAGGCGATGCTGCCGCCATGGGACACGACAATCTCGCGTGCGATGGCCAGCCCGAGGCCGGCCCCGGAGATCGTCTGGCCGGGCGCGCGATAAAAACGCTCGAACACGTGCGGCCGGATCTCCGCCGGGATGCCCGGACCCTGGTCACTCACGGCCAGCCGGATGAAACCGAGCGGCGCCTCCGCCGCGCTGAGGCTGATCACTCCCCCCGGCGGCGAGTACTTGGCGGCGTTTGTCAGCAGGTTGATGAAAACATGCCGGATGCGGCTGCGGTCCACGCTGATCCCGGCGGCGGCGAGCGCCGGCTCGACGGTCACGACCAGCTTCAAGCCCGCGGGATCGATAAACCCGCGGGCCTCCGCGGCCATGTCCTGCAGCAGGTCGGTGATCGGCACGCGGCTGCGGTCGAGGCTGGACGCGCCGCTTTCCAGGCGCGCGAGGTCGAGGAGGTTGTCGAGGATGCGCAGCAGCCGGTCGGCCTCGTCCCGCACCGTCTCCAACAGCTCGTGCTGGGTGGCGGACAGGCCCGCGATCTTCTGCTCGATCAGCAGGTATACCGCCATCCGCAGGCTGGTCAGCGGAGACTTGAGCTCGTGGCTGACGGTGCCGACGAGGTTCGTCTTCGCATCGTCGAGCAGGCGGAATTTCGTGACATCCTGCAGGATGATGGCGGCGCCCTTGAACTCCGTGAGCTTGTCGCCGATCGCGAGGATGCGCGGGAGGTAATGGCGGTCCTCGCGGCCGACGCGCAGCGTGACCACCCTGGCATAGTCGGTCGGCAGGTAATGCCCGCCCGTCCGCAGCACCTCCGCCAGCGGCTCGGCGAGCCCGGGCGGGAACCCCGTCGCAAAATCCGCCGACTTCGCCAGCTCCTCGGCGGCCGGGTTGCGCACCTCCGTGGTGCCGTCCCGGCCCACGACAAACACCGGCTCGGGCGTGGACGTGAGCGTGGCCTCCATCGTGCGCTGCGTGCGCAGCACCTTCGCCAGCGTCGCATCCCGGTAGGCCCGCAGGTGCACCGCCATGGTGTTGAAGGCGCGCGCCAGCTGGCCGAGCTCGTCGGACGAAGTCACGGGCACCTCGCGTTCCAGGTCGCCGCCACCCAGCGCCACGGCGGACGCGGTCAGGGCCTGGATGGGCTTGAGGAATGCATCCGCCATCCGCCACGCGAGGTAGAAAAAGAGCACGGCCACCACCACCATCGCGGCGATCAGCAGGTGCAGCGTGTCATCGATCCGGGTTTTCACCCGGTTTTCCGCCGCGACGATCTCCTGCTGGTCGCGTGCGAGGAGCGCATCGAGCGTGTGGCTGACGGCAAAGTACGCGGCCTCGTTCTGCTTGAGGAGCTCGAGCGGGTTGAACGAGCCCATGCGCAGCGTTTCGTTGCCCACCCGGGTGAAGTCCCGGAACTGGGCGTCGAGCTGGTTAAGCAGCTCGGCCTTCTCCCGGCCGGGCTGGGCGAGCAGCTCGTCGTTGAGCCCGCGGTTGAAGCGGGCGCGGTGCTCGGTGAACCGCGGCAGCGCGCGGGCCGGATCGCCCTGGCGCGCGTCGCCGAGTGCGTTGTTCATCTGCGCCGCGGATTCCCGGAGCTCCTGCACCACGCGGATCGAGCGGAAATCGCGCGCGAGGATGCCCTCGATGGAGCGGCCCAGCTCCTGGTTGGTGCGCACCGCGTAGAGGCACACCAGCAGGAAGAGCAGGAGAAGCGGCAGCAGGCCGAGGGTGAGGCGCGTGCGGAGCATCGCGGGGAGCGCTAGAGCAGGCCGAGCTTCTGGCGCTTGCGGTAGAGCGTGGCAGGGTCGATGCCGAGCGTGCGCGCGGCGTCGTCGAGATTGTGCGAGAGCGCCAGGATGCGGCGAAGATGCTCCGCCTCGAGCGCGTCGAGGGTCACGCGGGCGCCGACGGCCACGGTCGGGTCGGCCGGGGTGCCGAATTCCTCGGGCAGGTCGCAGAGCTCGATCGTCTCCCCGCTGGCGAGGATGGTCGCGCGCTCGATCACGTTGCGCAGCTCGCGGAGGTTGCCGGGCCACGGGTAGCCGGCCAGCGCGGAGAGCGCGGCGGGCGAGAAGGCCGTGAGCTTCTTGCGCACGCTGGCGGCGAAGAATTTCCGGTAGCTCTCGGCGAAACGCGCCAGGTCGCCCGGCCGCTCGTGCAGGCCCGGCAGGACCACGGTGATGACGTTGAGGCGGTAAAACAGGTCCTCCCGGAAACGGCCGGCCTTCACCTCCTCGGCGAGGTGGCGGTTGGTGGCGGCGATGACGCGGACATTGGCGCGGCGCGGGCGGTTCTCGCCGACGCGCTCGTACTCGCGCTCCTGCAGGAGCCGGAGGAGCTTGGGCTGGATCTCCGGCGCCAGCTCGCCGATCTCATCGAGGAAAAGCGTGCCGCCCTCGGCGGCGGCGACCTTGCCAAAGGAGTCCGCGATCGCCCCGGTGAACGAACCCTTCACGTGGCCGAAGAGCTCGGCCTCGAGGAGCTCGCGCGACAGGCTCGGGCAGCTGACGGTGACAAACGCGGCGTCGCGCCGGGCGCTGCGCTGGTGCAGTTCGCGGGCGAGGATGCTCTTGCCCGTGCCGCTGGGACCGAGGATGAGGATGCTGGCGGGAGTGTCGGCGGCCTTGAACGCCACCTGCAGGGCGCGCTGGGTGGAAGGTTCGGTGGAATCCAGGTCAATGGGCGGCGACTCGCGGGCGAGCTCGCTTTCCAGGGAGCGCACACGTGTCTCGAGGACCCGGTTCTTTTCAATCTTCGCCAGCACTGCACGGATCTGGTCCGGCGTGAAGGGTTTGGGGATGAAGTCGAACGCCCCGCGGCGCATCGCCTCGACCGCCGTGGCGATGTTGGCGTAGGCGGTGAACATCACGACGGCGAGCGTCGGCTGAACCTTGAGCAGCTTGGCGAGCACCTCGAGCCCGTCGTCCGCGCCCAGCTTCAGGTCGAGAAACACCGCGTCGAAATTCTCCTCGTCGAGGGCCTTCAGCGCCCGCAGCCCGTTCGGCGCCTCGGCGGCGTCATGCCCGCCGGTCTCGATGGCAATGCGCGTGGTTTTGCGGATGCCGGGCTCGTCATCAACAATAAGGACACGCATGGGCGGGAGTGTGTTTCGCGTGGAGTGCGGGCCAATCCTAAAAGCCAAGGCGGGGCCACCGCAAGGGCGACCCCGCCAGGTCCAGCTTCAACTCACTGACCCCGGGCAAAGCCCGCGGCAGTGTGACCGGACTCGACCGCGGCGTCCGGCGGGAGTTCCCCCTCGGCGGAATGCCGGCGGGGATAATTTTCGTGGCCGGGGCGATCCGGCTTGGGCGCGTCGCCCGGGTGGTGATGGTCGAGGCTGATCAAGGCGCACATCAGCGCGCCCAGGGCGAAGAAAGCGAACAGCAGGGGTATCATGCCGGTAGCTTTGCTTTAACCATGCCAGCGTCGCGGGGCCGCGGCGGAGGTGTTGGGCCCCAGCGGTTTGCCCGGTTCAAGGGCGGCCGGGGCGTGGCGGACGTCCCGGCGGTCGTGCAAAATACCGGGAGAAGCCCGGTCGCCGGCGGCAATTTGCACGGCGCGGAGGGTTATTTTCCCGCTGGCGATTTCTTTTGTCGAATCCGACCCCAAAACCCTCTTAGCCTCGCGAACGTTCCACCCCTGCATGTCCACGCCCACCGCCACTCCCCCCAAGGCCGCGGCCGCCGCGCCCACCCCGCCGGCGGTAAAACTGACCGACCTTGAAATCAAGGACGCCCAGCTGATCTTCGGTTCGGTCTGGTCGGACCTCGAGGCGGACTTCGGCCGGGAGAACCTGCGTTTCCCCAAGGAGATCATCCTCCTCGGCGGCGCGCCCGGCGCCGGCAAGGGCACCAACACCCAATTCATCACCAAGACCCGCGGCCTCACCTGCCCGCCGATCGTCATCAGCGCGCTGCTCGACTCCCCCGAGGCCAAGCGGCTGAAGGACGCCGGCCACATGGTGGGCGACCGGGAGGCGGTCGGCCTGCTTTTCCGCGAGCTGATGAAGGAAGCCTACCGCGACGGCGTCATCCTCGACGGCTTTCCCCGCACCAGCGTGCAGGTCGAGTGCCTGAAGCTCCTCGTGGACAAGATGCAGGCCCTGCGGCGCGAGTTTTTCACCACCCCGCTCGGCATCCATTTCCGCCAGCCGACCATCCACATCATGGTGCTGTTCGTGGATGAGAAGGAATCCATCGCCCGCCAGCTGAAGCGCGGCAAGGAGACGCTCACGCACAACGAGGAGGTCGCCCGCACCGGCGTCGGCCAGCTCTGGGAAGACCGGCCCACCGACCACGACGAGACCCTCGCGCGGCGCCGCTACCGGGTGTTCAAGGAGCAGACCTGGGATGCGCTCCAGTCCCTCAAGGAGATTTTCCACTACCACTTCATCAACGCCCAGGGGCCGATCGAGGAGGTGGAGCAGAACATCCTCAGGGAGCTCGAGTACCAGAGCACGCTCGAGCTCGACCCGCGCACCGTGGACCGCCTGCGCAACCTCCCCGTCGCCAGCGAGATCATCGTGCATGCGCGGCAGGAGCTGGTAAAGCGCCTCGACAGCCATGAGTTCGGCCAACCCGAGCTGTTCGCCAAGGTCGTCGCCTTCATCGCCCGGAAGATCATGCCGATCGTGCAGCGGCATGCCATTTCCGGCTGCGCGCACATCAACACCGAGGACCCGATACTCGACGACTCGACGGCGCTCGCGATGCTGATCGATGTGTTTTCGGAGCGCGGCTTCCACGCCATGGTGGACATCCACCGCATCGAGGTGCCGGAAAGCGTCGACCTCGCCACCGGCGCGATCAAGTGCCGCACGAAAAAGGTCTACCGCATCCAGATCCGCTTCCAGGGCTCGGAAATCCGCAGAGGCTGACCGGACCGGAGTTGGGCCAAAAAAATGCTCAAGGGCGCTTGGGCTGCGAAGGTCTCTCCATTGCGCCTATAGGCGCGCGGGCAGCTAGATCCGTAGCCCCGGAAATTTTGTGCCTCTTCGCGGCCAAACCGGATCGAATTCCGATCCGTGTTCCCGGCCGGATATTATTCGTAGCGCAGGGCCTCGATCGGGTCGAGGGATGCGGCTTTCCAGGCGGGATAAAAGCCGAAGCCGACGCCGATGCCCGAGCAGACGATCAGGCCGAGCGCGGCCCAGTCCCACGGGAATACCACCGACGCCTTGAGCATCAGGGCCAGCCCGTTGCCGCCGGCCACGCCGAGCAGGATGCCGAGCACGCCGCCGGCGAGCGAGATCGCGACCGACTCGATGAGAAACTGGGTGAGGATGCTGGCCTTGCGCGCGCCGATGGACTTGCGAATGCCGATCTCCTTCGTGCGCTCGGTTACGCTGACGAGCATGATGTTCATGATGCCCACGCCGGCGGCGAGCAGCGCGATGCCGCTGATGACGAACGAGCCCGCTGCAATCACGTCCGCCACCTTGGCAAACGTCGCGATGAGGGAGTCGTTGGAATACAGCTCGAAGTCGTTCTCCTGCTCGGGGCGGAGACCGCGCACGATGCGCATCGCGGTGATACCCTTGTCGATGGTCTCGTTGTACAGGAGCTGGGACGGCGCCTGCGTCGCGATGTTGATCGTGTGGCGGGCGACGCCGAAGTCGTTGAGGAACCGGGTGAGCGGGACCATGACGATCGCGTCCTGGTTCTGGCCGAAGGAGGAGCCCTTGTCCGCAAAGACGCCGATGACCGTGTAGGTGCGCTCGTTGACCTTGATCATCTTCCCGAGCGGGGATTCCGAGGGAAAGAGCCGCTTCAGGATGGCCTGGCCAATCACGGCCACGGGCCGGGCGAATTCGACATCATCCGCGCCCAGGTTGCGGCCGAGGTCGATGGTGTACTGGTTGGCCGTGATGAAATGCTCGTTGCTGCCGCAGAACGTGATGCCGGGCGTGGTTTTCCGGTTCTGGTACCGGGCCTGCACGGTGATGTTGTTCTCGAAACTCTTCACGCAGACCACGTCGGCGACGCCCTCCATCAGCCGCTGGTAGCGCAGGGCCTCCTCCAGCGTGATGTCGCGCCGCATCTCGTAGCGGCGGCGGTTCGGCCCCTCCTCGTCGCCACCGCCGCCGTTGACGGGGTATTTGGCGAACTGGAACATGTTGGAACCGAGGAAACTCAGGCCGTTCTCGATGGAACCGCGCAGTGCCGACACCGCGGTCATCACGCCGATGACCGAGAACACGCCAATGGTGATGCCCATCATGGTGAGCCCGGAGCGGAGCTTGTTCACGCCCAGCGAACCCAAGGCCATGCGGAGGATTTCGGTAATGCCCATGGCGTTTATTCGTAACGGAGGGCGACGACCGGATCGAGGCGGGCGGCGCCCCAGGCCGGGGCAAAGCCCGAGAGGATGCCGGTCACCACGGAGACCAGCATGCTGATGAACACGAGGTTGATGGAAAAATCGATGGGGAAGGACGGCATGGCGGCCTGGAGGCCGAGACAGGCGCCGTAGGTCAGCAGCAGCCCGGCCACGCCACCGATCAGGCAGATGGAAACGGCCTCGATCAGGAACTGCAGGAGGATGGTGCGACGGCGGGCGCCGAGCGCCTTGCGGGTGCCGATCTCCTTCGTGCGCTCCTTCACACTGACAAAGGTGATGTTCATGATGCCGATGGCACCGACAAAGAGCGACAGGCCGGTGATGAACAGGCCGGCGAGGGCGATGCCCTGCTTCACGGGGTCGAGCACGGCCTTGAAGGCCTGCTGTTCGTTGATCGAGAAATTGTCGCGCTCGCCCGGCAGCTGGCCGCGCACGCGGCGCGTCGCGCCCTCGAGCTCGTCGCGGGATTCCTCCAGGTGGTTCTTGTCCTTCACCTTCACGCGGACGTCCACGCCGCGCCGCAGGCCGAGGTATTTCTTGAAGGCCTCGAGCGGGATGAAGACCTGGTTGTCGAAGCTGAACAGGCCGAGGAACGAGCCCTGCTTGGCGAGCACGCCGATGACCGTGACCGGGTGGCCGCTCACCTGCACGGACTGGTCGAGCGGCGAGCGGCCCTGGAACAGGGCTTCCGCCACATCGGCGCCGAGAATGCAGACAGGGCGGCCGGAGTTGGCCTCGGTCTCGTTGAAGAAGCGCCCCTCGGTGAGATCCACGCTGCTGATGCGCGAGTACTCGCCCGTGGTGCCGAGGATCACCGAGTTGACCTTGTATTCGCCGTTCTTGACCGGGCTGCCCCGCATGGCGACGGGCACCGCGATCTCGAGCGTGGAGTTGGGCGTGCTCTCAATGACCTGGTTCAATTTCTCCGCGATGTCGGCAGTGATGCGCGGGCGGTTCTGGTAATTCCACCAGTCCTCCACCCCGCCCCACGGCCATTTCTGCACGTAAAGGATGTCCTCCCCCAGCATCGCGAGGCTGTTCGAGAAACCCTTGTCGATGCCGCCGATCGCCGTGCCCATCAGCGTCACCGCGACGATGCCGATGATGACGCCGAGCGCCGTGAGCACCGACCGCATCTTGTTCGCGCGGATCTGCGCGAAGGCGATGCGGAAGGACTCGGTGAACTCGTAACGCAGACGCTTGCCCGACGGCAGGACAAAGAGCCAAAGATACAGCCAAACCGCCAAATATATGCCCACGGCGACGCCCAAGGGTAGAAACACCCAAATTAAGATGCCCAGAAGGAATCCGATCCAATTTGCCGGTCTCTTAAGCAGCGCTTTCATGGGACGGTAAGTCAGCCCACCGGTCCGTCGCTCTCGATCAGGCCGTCGCGGAGGCGGACGATGCGGCGGGCGTGCCGGGCGATGTCTTCCTCGTGGGTAACCACGATGATGGTGTTGCCCTGCTCGTAGAGCGTCTCGAAGAGGGCCATGATTTCGACGCCGGTCTTGGAGTCCAGGTTGCCGGTCGGCTCGTCGGCGAGGATGATGGAGGGGTTGTTGACCAGGGCGCGGGCGATGGCCACGCGCTGGCGCTGGCCGCCGGAGAGTTCGTTGGGCTTGTGGCTCATGCGCTCGCCGAGGCCGACGTCCTGCAGGGTGCGGGTCGCGCGCTCGCGGCGGATGGACGGCGAGAGGCCGGCATAGATCAGCGGCAGCTCGACATTGGCCAGCGCGGTGGAGCGCGGCAGGAGGTTGAAGGTCTGGAACACGAAGCCGATCTCGCGGTTGCGGATGTCGGCGAGCTCGTCGTCCTCCATCGAGGCCACGTTCTTGCCGTTGAACTCGTAACGGCCCGCCGTCGGGGTATCGAGGCAGCCCAGCATGTTCATCAGCGTGGACTTGCCGGAGCCGGACGGGCCCATGATGGCGAGGTACTCGTTGCGGTGGATCTTCAGCGAGACGCCACGGAGGGCATGGATGGTCTCCTCGCCCATCTGGTAGAGCTTGGTGACCTGCTCGATGTCGATCACGAGCGCGCCCGTGGGGCGCGTCACGCGGGGCGCGGAGGAAGCGGCGGTGGGAGGCGTCATCGGTCGCGCCTTATTTCTTGTCGTCCTTCTTCGGCTTCTCGATCTGGACCAGGGCCCCGTCCTTCAGCTTGCGGCTGATGGCGGCGTAGCTGCCGGACACGACCTCGTCGCCGGCCTTCACGCCGCTCTTCACCTCGATGAGGGTGTTGTCGGCGATGCCGGTTTCCACCTTCTGGGC
>CAIOAO010000020.1 GCA_903855985.1 uncultured Opitutia bacterium
CTTGCTGTCCTCGACGCTGGCCTTGGCCGAGCTTTCGAGCTTGATGTTGGCCTTGATGAACTCGACGGCCCGGTAGGCGCCGGTGGAGACGGCCTGGGTGGACGCGCCGGTGAACCAGTAGATGACGGCGCCGCCCATGAGCAGGCCCATGAGGGCCTGGGGGTGGACCAGCGAGAGGCGCTCGAGGACGTTGAACGACGGGTCGATCGCCGTGTAGTGCGCCTGGAGCATCATGATGATGCCGAACACCATCGTGGTGGCGCCGACGACGGCGGTGCCGATCAGCACGGGCTTGGCGGTGGCCTTGAAGGTGTTGCCGGCGCCGTCGCCCTTCTCGAGCTGGTGCTTGGCGCCCTCGAAGTCGGGCTTGAAGCCGAAATCGCGCTCGAGCTCGGCGGCGATGCCGGGCTTGGACTCGATCTGGGAGAGCTCGTAGACGGACTGGGCATTGTCGGTGACGGGGCCGAACGAGTCGACCGCGATGGTGACCGGGCCCATGCCAAGGAAGCCGAAGGCGACGAGGCCGAACGCGAAGATCGGCGCGGCGAAGCGGAACTGCTCGGGCATCATGGCCTGGATGGCGGCGTGGCCGGAGAAGCAGTAGGCGCCGAACATGAGGCCGAGGATGCAGAGGCCGGTCCAGAAGGCGGAGAAGTTGCCCGCGACCAGGCCGGAGAGGATGTTGAGCGAGGCGCCGCCCTGCTTGGAGGAGGTGACGACCTCCTTGACGTGGCGGCTCTCGGTCGAGGTGAAGATCTTGGTGAACTCCGGGATCAGCGCGCCGGCGATGGTGCCGAGCGAGATGATGGACGAGAGCACCCACCAGAGGCCCTCGTGGCCGGGGAGCTTCGAGAGCAGCAGGTAGCTGGCGGCGAAGGTGACCACGATGCAGATGATCGAGGTGATCCAGACGAGGTTGGTCAGCGGGTGCTCGAGGTTGAAGTTCTTCGCGTTGCCCCAGACGGCCTTGGCGACGGCATCGTTGATCCAGTAGCTGACGAGGGAGGTGATCACCATCAGGATGCGCATGGCGAAGAGCCAGACGATGAGGGTGGCGCAGAGGGCGGGGCTGGCGGCGAGGGCGAGGGCGAGGAACGCGATGAGCGCGACGCCGGTGACGCCGTCGGTCTCGAAGCCGTCGGCGGTCGGGCCGACGGAGTCGCCGGCGTTGTCACCGGTGCAGTCGGCGATGACGCCGGGGTTGCGGGGGTCGTCCTCGGGCAGGTTGAACACAATCTTCATCAGGTCGGCGCCGATGTCGGCGATCTTGGTGAAGATGCCGCCGCAGATGCGGAGGGCGGAGGCGCCGAGGGACTCGCCGATGGCGAAGCCGATGAAGCAGGGGCCGGCGAGGTCCGAGGGGAGGAACGCCAGGATGCAGATCATGAAGAACAGCTCGATGGCGACGAGGAGGAGGCCGACGCTCATGCCGGACTTGAGCGGGATGAGGAGCGTGGCGAGGGGGTTGCCCTTGAGGGCGGAGAACGCGGCGCGGCTGTTGGCGACGGTGTTGATGCGGATGCCGAACCAGGCGACGCCGTAGCTGCCGAGGATGCCGAGCACCGAGGCGAGCAGGATGATGATGACGTGGCCGGCGGAGTTCTGGGAGAGTACGCCGAAGTAGTAGGTCATGCACACGGCGATGAGGACCCAGAGCACGGCGAGGAACTTGCCCTGCTGGAAGAGGTAGGTCTTGCAGGTTTCCCAGATGATCTGGGAGACCGCGCCCATCGAGGCGTGGACGGGCAGGTTCCGGGTCTGGATGTACTGCATCCAGCCGTAGACGATGCCGAGGAGGCAGACGACAAGGCCGATCATCAGCACGGCGTTGCCGCTAAGGGCGCCGTTGAAGAAGCTCACCGACTTGAGGTCGGGGATGTGGATATCGGATTCGCTCGCGCGGAGCGAGGGGAGGAAGGCGGCGGTCGCGACAGCGGCGCCCAGTTTGGAGAAACTACGGAGGGTCATAGTAATGGGGTTGGACGGTTGGGGAAGTGGTGGTTGTGGCTGCCGTGTCATAAGTGGGCGAGCCAATTTTGCCTCGCCCCCCATGGAAAAGTGCCGCTTATCCGTCAGGCCGCCGCCCTTATCCCGGCGAATGGCCACCCCTCCATGTATCACCTCCGCTTCCGCCAGGTTCACCTCGACTTCCACACCAGTGGACTCATCCCCGGCATCGGGTCGAAGTTCAACAAGCGCCAGTTCCAAGAGGCGCTGAAAGTCGGCCACGTTAACTCGATCACGATCTTCTCGAAGTGCCACCACGGGTACAGCTACCACCCGACGAAGGTGGGTAAGATGCACCCGCACCTGAAGTTCGACCTGCTTGCCCGGCAGATCGACGCCTGCCGCGAGATCAACGTCCGCTGCCCGATCTACCTGAGCGCGGGCCTCGACGAGCTCGCGGCGTTTGCGAACCCGACCTGGGTCGTAAAGCGGAAGGATGGCGTTAACTGGAAGCCACTGGAAGTCGATTGGTTCGGCCGCATCCTCCGCTTCAACTCGCCCTACCTCGAGTACCTCTGCGCGCAGATCGAGGAGGTCTGCCAGCGCTGGCCGGACAACGACGGCATCTTCCTCGATATCATCGGCACGCAGCGCGACTACAGCGACGACGCGCTGAAGGAGATGAAGCAGGCGGGCCTGAATCCCGAGCTCGACGCCGATGTGGCGGCCTATGGCGAGCAGGTGCTCTACCGCTATTTCAAGGCCACGACCGCGGCGGCGCAGTCGGTGAACAAAAACAACCCGGTGTTCCACAACTCCGGCCACATCTCGATCGGCGCCCGGAAGGCGCTGGGTTACAACACCCACCTCGAGATGGAGTCGCTGCCGACCGGCGGGTGGGGCTACGACCATTTTCCGATGTCCGCCCGCTACGCCATCACGCAGAAGTGGGACTACCTGGGCATGACCGGCAAGTTCCACAACACCTGGGGCGAGTTTGGCGGCTTCAAGCGGCCCGCGGCGCTGCAGTACGAGTGCGGCGCCATGCTGGCGTACGGCGCGAAGGTCGGCGTGGGCGACCAGCTGCACCCGAACGGCGAGATGAACCTGGACACCTACCGGCTGATCGGCGCGGCGTACAAGGAGGTCGAGGCAATGGAGCCGTGGTGCGACTACGTGAAGCCCGTGGCGCGCATCGCGCTCGTGAGCTGTGAGATCAACCAGGAACGCTGGCGCGGCGGCCAGGCGCAGTCCGCCATCGCGGACGAGGGGGCGGGCCGCATGCTCCTCGAGCTGCACCAGCCCTTTGTCGTGCTCGACATGCATGCGGACTGGAGCGGCTTCGACCTCGTGGTGCTGCCCGACACGTTTGTCATGACGCCGGCCAACGTGGCCAAGGCGAAGAAGCTGCTCGCCAAGGGTGGGCGCATCATCGCCGCCGGCACGGCGCTGCTCGACGAAAAGAACGAGAAGTTCGCGGTCGACCCCGGTGCCAGGCTGCTCGGCCGCTCGCCCCTGGAGACGGATTACCTGGTCGCGACGGCGCTCACGCCCAACGTGGCGGTGAAGTCGGCGATCGCGATCCACGGCGGGGCGTTCGAGATCAAGCCGACCCGGGCCGCCGTGCTCGCGGAGCGGCGCGAGTCGTATTTCAACCGCACCTGGGAGCATTTCACCTCGCACCAGCACGCCCCGGACAAACCCGGCAAGGCGACGCCCGCGGCGGTGATCAGCAAGCAGATCGCGTATTTCGCGCACGACCTGTTCACGCGCTACCGGACGCACGGCCAGCCGCTGTACCGGGACTTCTTCGAGGCGGCGCTGCGCCGGCTGCTGGGCAACAAGCTCCCGGTGGAGACGAACCTGCCGACGACCGGCCGGATCGGCGTCATGGAGCAAAAGCAGGAGAAACGCTACGTGGCGCACCTGCTGTATTCGCCGACCAGCACCCGCGGCAAGATGCGCGACCTGCCCATCGAGCTGATCGAGGACGTCATTCCGCTGCACGACACCCGGGTGGCGCTGCGCCTGCCGAAGAAGGTGAAGACGGTGCGGCTCGTGCCCGACGGCGAGGCGCTGGGCTTCAACCAGGAGGACGGCCTGGTGTCGTTCACCGTGCCGGTGTTCGCCAGCCACCAGATGGTGGAGCTGGGGTACTGAGGCTGCGCTGACCAGGTGGGGACGTGCCCGCCCGTCTTGAGCAGCCCATCGCGGGCAACCCGCCTTCGCCAAGGCTTCGGCGTGGTCGATTTCTTTCGGATTCCGAAAGAAATCGAGTGCCCGGGGCCGGACTCGAACCGGCACGACCTTACGGTCAGGGGATTTTAAGTCCCAAGCGTCTACCATTCCGCCACCCGGGCAGGAAGGGCAGCACCCTGAGGGGCTGGGCCGACCGGAGCCAGCCAGATTCACCGGGCCGGTGATGAGCGCCGGCATCGCCGCCTGCGCTCGCGGGGACGGTGGAGAGGTGGGCTGCGCAAATATTGCACAGTGTTTGGCAAGCTGCGCGGGGCGGGGTGGGCGGATTCCTGCGACACTGGCCGTGACCTAAAACCAGCGAACCATGAATCACGGCGAATTTTTTGTCCTGGGAGCCACCCATCGCACCGCATCCTTGGGGACCCGCGAGCGACTCTCGCTGAAGGCCGACGCCGAGCAGGCCCTGGCGCAGGTACTGGCGCAACTTTCAGGTTTGGAAGAGTTTGCGGTTCTCAACACGTGCAACCGCGTCGAGATCTACGGCGTGGCGACCGAGCCGGCGACGAGCCGGCGGGTGATGGCGGCTTTTTGCGCCCGGCAAGGGTTTGCCGTGGAGGAATTTGAAAAACTCGCGCTGGAACTGTCCGGGCTGGAGGGGGTGCGGCATCTGCTGGAGGTGGCTGCGGGTCTGGACTCCCAGATGCTCGGGGAGAATGAAATCTTCGGCCAGGTGAAGAAGGCCTATGCGACGGCCCAGGCGCGGGGCTCCTCCGGGCCGGTGCTCAACCGGATTTTCCAGAAGACGTTCCAGGCGGCGAAGCAGGTTCGTTCGCAGACGGCGATCACGGCCGGGTTAGTGAGCGTGGCTAATGTCGCGGTGGACCTGGCGGGCAAGGTTTTTGGCGACCTCGCCTCGGCGCGGGTGCTGATGCTTGGCGCCGGGGAAATCGGACTGAAGAGCGGGCGGGCGTTTCGCAGCCGGGGCCCGAAGTCACTCGGGGTGGCCAGCCGCCGGCTCGAGCACGCGCAGGAAGTCGCCGCGGAACTGGAGGCGACGGCGCTGCCGTTTGCGCACGCGATGACGCAGCTGGCGGAATTTGACGTGGTGGTCTGCTCGACGTCCGCGCCGGAGACGATCGTCTCCCCTGCCCACGTACAGGCGGCCATGCAGGCGCGCCAGGGGCGTCCGCTGTTCTTCATCGACGTGGCCCTCCCGCGCGACGTGGACGCCGGCGTGGCGGCGATTGAGAACGTCTTCCTTTACAACCTCGACGACCTGGCCCGGATCGCGACGGAGAACCGCACGGCGCGGGAGGCCGAGATTGTGAAGTGCAAGGAGATCCTGCAGCACCGCGCGCACGCGCTGTGGACGCAGGTGGATCAGCTGCTGGCGGGGGCGAACGAGCCGCGCACTGAGGCTGCGCCCGGACTGCGGCGCTGCCCGGTGGCCAGCCTGATGAGCCAGCCGGTCTGATCCGGTGGCTCAGAGCCGGGCAATCCGGCGTCCTGCGGCTTCGGCCAGGCGCTGGCCCGCGCCGATGCAATTAGACAGGGAAACGCCGTCACAGCACGGGCCGCCGAGGAAGAGCCCGGGGGCGGCGGCCTCGACGGCGTAGCAGGCGTCCTTGAATTTCTGGAAACCC
Organism: uncultured Opitutia bacterium; assembly: GCA_903855985.1. Lineage (GTDB taxonomy): Bacteria > Verrucomicrobiota > Verrucomicrobiia > Opitutales > Opitutaceae > Opi-474. Next base: position 5,790 of record CAIOAO010000020.1, read on the forward strand.
ACCACGTACTGGGAAATCGCCCGCGGCCAGCGCTGCACGCGGCAGATGACCGGGGTGCCGTGCACGCCGAGGAGATCGGCCAGTTCTTCCTGCACCATGGCGACCAGCGCGGCGTCATCCCGGTCGCACAGTTCCGGCTGGCGCGAGCCGCCGACGAACGTGGTGAGCGCGACATGGCCGGCCGGCGCCCGGCCGGGAAAAAGGGTGCTGGAGAACAGGGTGCCGAGGATCCGGCGCTTTTCCACGGCGGGCGTGAGCATGCCGAATCCGTCCAGCGGATGCGTCACGTCGCCGCGCCGGTACCCGAGGAAAACGGACGCCACGGCGGGTTGGGGAATCTCGCGCATGATGGCCAGGCTGCCGGACTCGGGCACGCCCTCGATTTTCAGGGCGGCGAGCGCGTCCGGCGGGAGCGCGCAGATCACGGCGGCGAAATTTCCGCTGCCGGTCTCCTGGGGAGAGGTGAAATCGACTTGCCAAAGCCAGCCAATGCGGCGCACGGCGGTGACGTCGTGGTTGAGCCGCAGGCGGCTGCCCAGCTGCGAGGCGAGGGCGAGAGGCACCTCGGCGAGTCCCTCGGGAAAGGAAATCATGCTGCCCTTGGGCCCGGCGGTGGCGGTGCGGCGGCGCAGGGCGCCCCGGATCAGCGAGCCGTGGTCGCGCTCGAGGGCGTGGAGCTTGGGAAAGGCATGCCGGACCGAGAGTGCGCCCGGATCACCGGCGTAGACCCCGGCGACGAACGGGTTGACGACAAAGTCGAGGAACTCCTGGCCCAGCCGGCGGGTGACAAAGTCCGCGACGGACTCGTCGCCCTCCGCCGGACCGCGGCCGCGGAAAGGCTCCGCGAGCACGCCCAGCTTGGTGCGCACCGACAGGAACGGGCTGGTGAAAAAATCCAGCGGGGTGGCGGGCAGGGCGGCCGGCCGGCCGCGGCGCACGACGTAGCGCTTGTTGGCCTCGGGCGAGGCGACCAGGCGCCGGTTCTCGAGGCCCACGCCGCGGAGGAAATCCGAGATGGCAGCCGTGTTCTCGAAGAGGGTGTTCGGGCCGGTTTCAAGCAGCCAATCGCCTTCCCGGCGGGAGGCCATGACCCCGCCCGGCTGGCCCTTGGCCTCGAATACCACCACCGGCACGCCCAACTTTCGCAGGTACCAGGCGGTCGCGAGCCCGGTGATACCGCCACCGATAATGGCCACGGGCAGGCCGGAGGACACGGCGGACGCGTCGGAGGGGAGGGAGGGCTGCGGGCGGTCGACGGAGTTCACGGGGTGAGCTTACAGGGAGGCCCCCGGAATGGCCCTGCGCTTCTTGCCGAGAGGTACGCACTTATTGTCCTGTGGGCCACGGGGAAACCGATCCGTGTGGGGGTCTAACCTCAATATATGCGTAGTGTCGGCCAAAATGCGGTGAGCGGCAGAAAGGCGTTTCGGCGATAGTGAGCCTGTCGCCGGGTTACCCCTCCACGGTTAAGGCCCGGCTCAACCCAAACTCCCTCCCATGACCCACCTCCATCGCCTGCTTGTCCTCGGTTTTGCCACCCTCGCTCTCTCCCTCCATGGCGCGGACGCCGCCGCCAACTGGAAGCAATATTGTGCCAAATGCCACGGCCCGGACGGCAAGGGCGACACCAAGATGGGCCACAAGCTGGGCATCCTCGATCTCAGCGATGCCGCGGTGCAGGCCAAGTTTACCGACGACGATATTTTCAATGCCGTGAAGGTCGGCCGCAAGGACGAGAGCGGCAAGGTCACCATGAAGCCGATCGAGGGCATGACGGATGATGAGATCAAGGCCTTCGTGCCGCTGGTCCGCTCCCTGAAGAAGTAACCCCGCCGCTCCACCCTCAGCCCGCCCTTCCCCGGTGTCTAAAAACACGGTCACCCAGTACTGGCTCGGAGCCCTGACCGTGGTCTTCCTCGGTCTGGGCGGGTTTTTTATCGTCACCAGCGCGGCACATCCCGCCACGGGCAAAAAGATCCCACTGGTGGACGTGAAGTTCCTCGACCGGACCGCGTCCCGCCGGACCTACGCCGACCTGGTCAAGGCCGGCGAGGACCTCTCGGACTACGACTGCTACGGGTGCCACGAGAAGGGCAAGCCGCCGCCGATCCGCTATGACGCGGACCACAAGATCATCGTGCCGAAGGAGCACTCCGACGTCGTGATGGGCCACGGTTCGCATGACCGGAACAACCTCTGTTACAACTGCCACAACGAGCAGAACCTCCTGACGCTGCAGGTGCGCGACGGCCACGAGGTGGGCTTCGACAACATTCCCCAGCTCTGCGGCAGCTGCCATGGCCCGAACCTGCGCGACTGGGAAGCCGGCGCACACGGCCGCACCAGCGGCTATTGGAACCACTCGCTCGGCGCGGCGGACCGGCTGAGCTGCGCCAATTGCCACAACCCGCACGCCCCGCGCATTCCCACCCGGGAATCCGCCCCGGCCCCCCATTCCCTGCACGGTCCGGCGGGCACGACCACGCCGCACGAATCCACTCACTGACATGACGCCGACGCTGCCACCTCCGGACGACAAGACCTCCGACGCGTCGATGTCGCGCCGCAATTTTCTCCGCGGTGCCGCGGCCTTTGGCGGCCTGACGGCGCTGGCGGCCAGCCTGGCCCCGCTCCGGCAACTCGAGGACTTCTCGTCCTCCGAGGAGTTCCTCCAGAAATACTACAAGGAGCTCACGCCGGACGACATGACGAAGGTGATCTCCCGCATCGAGCGCGAGGTCCAGAAGGAGTACGGCATCCGCCCGCACGTCCGCGACCTGAAGCCGATGGACGGCGTGGAGTTTGTCTACTGCCTCAATCTCACCCGCTGCATCGGCTGCCGCAAATGCGTCCATGCCTGCGTCAACGAGAACAACCAGTCCCGCAACCCCGAGATCCAGTACATCCGCGTGCTGAAGATGCCGCACGGCTCGATGGACGTGGAGAAGGGCGACCACACCTACGAGGCGAAGTCGGTGCCGGAAAAGGGCTTTTTCTACATGCCGGTGCAGTGCCAGCAGTGCCAGAACCCGCCCTGCGTGAAGGTCTGCCCGGTCAATGCCACGTGGCAGGAGAAGGACGGCATCACGGTCATTGATTACGACTGGTGCATCGGCTGCCGCTACTGCGAGGCCGCGTGCCCGTACTGGGCGCGGCGCTTCAACTTTACCAAGCCCGAGATCCCGAAGGAGCGCCTCAATCCCAACATGGCCTACCTCGGCAACCGGCCGCGCAAGCAGGGCGTGATGGAGAAGTGCCACTTTTGCATCCAGCGCACGCGGGCGGGCAAGTACCCGGCCTGCCTCGAGGTCTGCCCGGTCGGCGCGCGCAAGTTCGGCAACATCCTGGATCCGGAGAGCGAGGTTTCCTACATCATGCGCGAGAAGCGGGTCTTCATCCAGCTGAAGGAGGAAATGGGCACCTCGCCGCGGTTCTTCTACTACTTCGACAAATGATCACCGCGGCCCGCAACTACATGATCTTCATCCGGCGGTGCACGCGCATCGCCTTCGTGGGCGACTGGCGCTACTATGCCTGGATGGGCCTGCTGACGGTCATCAGCCTGCTCGGGCTCAACGCCTACGCCAAGCAGCTGGTCCACGGCCTCATCGTCACCGGCATGAGCGACGAGGTCTCGTGGGGCGTCTACATTGCCAACTTCACCTTCCTCGTCGGCGTGGCGGCAGCCGCGGTGATGATGGTCATCCCGGTCTACATCTACGACAACGAGGAGCTGCACGACCTCGTCATCTTCGGCGAACTGCTGGCGGTGGCGGCGATCATCATGTGCCTCGCGTTTGTCACCGTGGACCTCGGCCGGCCGGACCGCTTCTGGCACCTGATTCCCGGGATCGGACAGCTGAACTTCCCGCGCTCCATGCTCAGCTGGGACGTCATCGTGCTCAACGGCTACCTGCTGCTGAACGTGCACATCTGCGGCTACCTGCTGTACTGCCGCTACCAGAACAAAAAACCGGGCAAGTGGTTCTACATTCCCTTTGTGTTCACGGCGATCATCTGGGCCGTCTCGATTCATACGGTCACCGCCTTCCTCTATGTCGGCCTCGGCGGCCGGCCGTTCTGGAACGCCTCGATCGTTGGACCGCGCTTCCTGGCCTCCGCGTTCACCGCGGGCCCGGCGATCATCATTTTGGCGCTGCAGATCATCCGGCACTACACGCATTACCGCATCACGGACAAGGCGCTGCTGACCCTGCGCAGCATCGTGCAGGTCTCGATGATCATCAATGTGTTCCTGCTCGTGTGTGAAGTGTTCAAGGAGTTCTACTCCGGCACGACGCACGGCGTGTCGGCGCGCTATCTCTTTGTCGGCCTGCACGGCCACCATGCGCTGGTGCCGTGGATTTGGACCGCGATCACGCTAAACCTCGTCGCCATGGTCATCCTGGTGCTGCCGGTGAGCCGCAGCCTTCGCTGGCTCGATGTCGCCTGCGTGCTGAGCATCGTGGGCATCTGGATTGAAAAAGGCATGGGCCTGGTCATCCCGGGTTTCATTCCCACGCCGCTCGGCGCGATCGTGGAGTACGTGCCCTCGCTGAACGAGACGCTGGTCTGCCTGGGCATCTGGGCGTTCGGCCTGCTCTGCTACACCATCTTCCTGCGCATGTCCGTGCCGATCCTGCAGGGCCGCATTGCCAAGTCGAACGAGGGCCAGCCGGAGATCCAGGGCGACGAGCCCGAGACCGCACCGGTGGCTGATCCGCTTCCCCACTAATCCCCGCCATGGCCATCCAACTGACCGCCGACGACGCCAAGCAGTCCCTCACGGGTCACGTCGAGACCAAGGGGCTGGAGATTTTCCACAAGTACGGCCCGCAACTCGGCTGGACAGACCTGCCGCGGCTGCTGGAGGACCGGGTTTACGTGCGCTACCCGTGCGAGATCGCGTTTGATTCCGCGCCGCTGCTGCCGGGAGAGTTTGCCCAGCCGGTGCCGAAGACGGAGCGGCCCGAGGACGGGTTCACGATGTACGTCCACCCGATTTACATGACGCAGCTGGACCAGGTGCCGGCGCTCGTGCTGTACCAGCTGGTGGCCCTGAATTACGGCGGGTTTGCCTCGTCGGATGACGCCGAGAGCTTCGGTGCCGCGGCGCTGGGGCTGACGCGCGACGAATATTACGACCGCATTTGCGAGCTCGCGGGCCAGCTGGGCGAGCTGGGGCCGGAGGTTCTGGCCGCGGGGCACGACGACCACGGTCACGACCACGGCGATTGCGGCTGTGGTGGCGGCGGTTGCGGCGGGCACTGAGGTGCCTGCGGCAGGCAACGGCAGGTTCCCCGGGCTTCCGGGTTGTCGGTTAGCTTCCCGCCCCTCGTTGCGCGCCCGCGCACAACCCGCGTCCTTGTTTCACGGACAGGCTACCGTGCCTCAGGGCTTGGCGGGCGTCCGGGGTCGCCGCAGCCGGGAGAAGACCAGGGAGACCACGAGCAGGACGGTGCCGAGGACGAGGAAGGACAGGACGCAGTACACCGGCTCGAACTGCCGGGTGCCGACCATGAGCACGTAAACGGTCGTGAGCAGCAGGGTCGCGTGGCCCATCCAGCGGAACTTCGGGCTGCGCACGATCAGGTTCATCACGTAGTAGAACAGCGCCAGCCCGACCCAGGCGAAGCCGACGTGCCGGACCGCCACGAGGTGGTAGAGCGCGTAGGGGAAGACGATGAAGGCGCCCACGAGGTAGGCGTTGCGCATCAGTTCCGTCTTCAGCTCCAGCCGGTCCTTCTGCCAGTGGAGAATCCGGGCGCTGGCCAGCGCGACGATGCCGAAGCCGACGCTGATGCCGGTCTCGCGGTCCGCCAGCACCGCGTAGGCGAGCACGATCATCGTGTAGATGAGGAAGTTCGCGACCACGATGAAGCGGGAGCGCAGCCAGACGGCCGCGGCGACGACGAGGACGCTTTGCAGCGAAAGCCAGACGAAGACGGCGGGCATCGGGAAGGACCGGAGGATGGCCACGGTCAGCGCTAGGTTGCCCGTCATGGCATACAGAAACGGCGGCACCTCGCCGGGGAGGCGGACGCGGAACAGCGCGGCGAACAGTAGGAAAACACCGGCCGCAGCCAGGTGGGAAGGCACGAAACCGGCCACGGGGGCCAGCAGCGTCAGCACGAGGAACAGTCCGAAACCCAGGGCACAGTTGAGCAGCGCGCCGGCATTGGGGATATTTTCATCGGTGGTCTGCTCGCGGCGCCAGAGCGGCCCCGTGGCGAGGATCGCCGTGGCCGCCAGCACGAAGAACGGAGCGGCGGGCGGGACGGTGACCCATTGGAAAGGGTGGCCGAGAAACGGATCGTTCAGGGTCCAGCAGAGCCCGACGATCGGGATGACCGGGACGCTGGCGACCCAAAGCATGGGCCAGCGGCCAAGGGTGCTGAATCCCACGGCGAGCAGGGCGAGCACCACCAGGGCGGGCAGGACAAAGCCGGCCGTGCCGACGGCAAGGGTGGCGATGCAGCCGGTGAACAAGGCGAGCGCCATCAGCCACGGGCAACGGCGTCGCCAGGCGATGACCAGGTTGGCGGCGACGGCCAGGACAAGCACGGCCTGGCCGAGCGCCGTGTCGTTCATCAGCACGGGCCGCGGGCTGAAGAAATAGAGACGCAGGGTCGAAAACATGAGCAGGGCCATCGCCACGCCCCGGAGCTGGCCGGCCAGGGGGGCAAAGGAGTCACGCCAGCTCCGCGCCAGGAGCAGAAATCCCGCGGCCAGGGCGTATCCGGTCAACGAAGGGGCGGCGGCGGGCAGGCTCGCAAACGGCAGGGAAAGGGTGAAACCGGCGCCGATCGCTAGCACGATGATGCCGATCCGGGCGAACCAGTTCTGGCCGACTTGGAACTCGAGGTCTTCCCCGGCCGGTTCAGGGGCTGGGGCGACGGCGGGGGTGACCTCAGTGAGAGCGGGAGGGGCGTCCGGTACTGGAGCGGGCGCGAGCCCCAGTTGGGCTTCCAGGCGGGCGAGACGCTGTTCCACCTGGGCGAGGCGCCGGGCGGTGGGGTCGTCGGACGGATCCGGAAGCGGGGCGTGCATCGGGCGGCGCGGGGGAGCGCAAGTCGGGGTGGGGTGGGTCCGAGGGGCGAAGCAAGGCGCAGGGGGAGCGCCTTACGGGCCTTACTCTCGTCGAAAACGGGCGAACCGGCTACCGCTGGCTTGGCCGAAACGGCGCATTTCTTGGTGTCGGTGATTCAGGTTGGAAACAAAAAGCCGCGGCACCCGAAGGTGCCGCGGCTGAAGCCGTGAAGAGATAACAGACCGACTCCTTAGAAGGCCTTGTCGAGTGAGACGTAGCCGATCGGGCCGTGATAGTTGGCGAACCCGCCCGACGTGTCGTTCTTGCTCTCGAAGTAACCGACCTTGGCATTGCCGATGAGGGTGCTCGAGAACAGGTGCTTCACGCCGACGGTGACCGAGTAATCGCGGACCGCCACGCCGTAGGGCATGGTCATCGGAGCGAGATAGGCGTCGCCGTTGGCGGCATGGTAGTAGTTGACCTGGAACTGCACGTCATCGGTTTTGCTGGCGACGAAACCCGCGACCAGGCTGCCGGTGACGTAGTTGTTGTCGGAGTTCTGCACGATGCCGTCCGTGTTGAAGGCATTGACGGTGGACGTGGCCGGGGTGACCCCGGCGCGCGGGTAGGACGTCTGGATGGTCTGGTAGGTCCCGGTCACGTTCAGCTGCGCATAGAACTGGGGGGTCGGCGTCCAGTCGATGGACTCGCTGATCATGAAGTTCTTGGCGTTGAGCGAATCATAGGCGGGGAACGTCGGCAGGAAGCCGGTGACCTGCATGGTGCCCTTTTGCGTGATGAAGCGGGTGGTGAAGCTGAGCTCGTCGCTGAGCCTGACCAGGGCGGTGACCTTGAACCCGTTGTACTTCGAATCGAGCAGGTAGTAATCGCCGACGGTCGGGCCGGTGACGGCATAACCGACGGTGTTATCCTTGTGGCCCTTGTGGAACACCTCGCCGCGCAGCGTGAGGAAGCCCGATTGCCGCCAGTTGGCGCCGAGGGTATAGTTGCCATGATCCTCGGAGACATTGTTGGTGGCGTTCGTGCCGGCCGTAGCCGTGAGCGGGTTGTAGGAGGACGTGTTGCGCTCATCCCCATCCAGGCTGCGCAGGCTGCCGTTGAAGTAGAGGGCGAGGTCCTTGATGCCGGTGTAACGGAGCTCCAGCACGGGGGTCTTCACGGTCTGGTTGATGTCGGCAAAGCCGGTGCGCGGCGTGCTGGCGAGGGTCACGGCGGGCGTGCCTGAGGCCGCGATCACGGTGTAGCTGGAGGTGCCGTTGATGTATTCTTCCTGCACCCGGTAGGCCAGCTTGATGAAGACGGACGGGACCGGCACGTAATCGAGGGCGATGTTGGCGACGTAGTCGTTCACCTTGGTGCCGCCGTTCAGGCCGTAATAATTGTCCGTCGAGACCAGCACGGGGCCGGTGGACGTCGGGGTCGTGGTGGTGAGCGGGCGGCCGCCGGCGATATCAGTGTTCACCAGCTCGTAGCTGCCGCTGACCTTGAGGGTCAGCTTGCTCGAGAGCACGGTGCTCGAGGCCAGGGTGACGCCGGAGGACTTGGTCTTCATCGCGTCATTTTCCGCGATCACCACCTGGTTGTTCCAGTTGGTGTAGGCGACCAGGGCCTTGGCGGCCGGCTGCGCGGAGCTCGACAGGCTGGCGATGGACCACGGAATGGTCTCACCGGGGAAGCGGGTGACAAAGCGGTTGTCCGAGTTGTCGGTGCTGTCGCCGAACAGGACGACCTCGAGGTCGGTGTCCTTGACCTTGTAGTTGGCCGAGAGCTCGAGGCGCTCGTGGCGCTCGTTCACTTCGAGGTAGCTCGGGGCGAACTTGCGGACCTGGCTGATGGGATTGGGCGCCACCGTGAAGGGCAGACCGGTGTTGTCGGTGTCACCCCAGATGGTGGAGTCCTTGCGACCGTCGCGGAGCTCATTCGTGTAGCGGAGCTTGAAGACCGGCGCGTTCGGCAGCGCAATGGTGCCCTCGACCCAGAACTTCGAGCGGTCGATGTGCAGGTCCTCATTGGTGAGGGCCAGCCACTGGTTGTTGGTCGGGAAGAAGCCGCCGGCGCCGTCGTAGAACGTGCGGAAGCTCTTGTAGCCGGCTTCAAAGGAGCCGACGTCGGTCTTGGAGATGTTCATGCTCAGGAGGTAATCCTCGGAGCCGGTGAGGGCCCGGCCGTCGACCACCGTGGTGACGGTTTTGGAGAGGTCCTTGCTGAAATGCATGTCCTCGATGCCCACGCCGCTGTTGCTGGGCAGGGTGTTGCGTTTCTGAAAAGCGGCCTCGTTGCCGCTGATGGTCGCCGCCTGGCCGCTAATCTTGATATAGCTGTCAAAATTAGGGAAGGCGTCGGAAGGAAGGGGATCCGCGGCGAACGCAGGGGATCCCGTGAGGATCAGCAGTCCACCGGCAAGGATGCCGGCGGGACGGATGAAGTCGGAAAGGTTAACTTTCATGGCAGGGATGGGATCGGGTTGGATCAGTTGCGGAAGTGGAAGCTGACATTGGAACCGTGCGGTTGCTCGTGGCAGCCGGCGCTCCAGCAGGTACCCTGCATGAGGCGGCTGTTGTGATTTTCCGACGAGTGCCGGATGGCATTGGCGTTGATCTCGCCGGAGGATCCCGGGGTGCTGGCTTCCAAGTGGCAGCGCAGGCAGAGATTGGCGTCACGGGCGACCAGCATCTTGGCGTTGATGGAGCCGTGGGGGTTGTGGCAGGCCACGCAGCCCTCGCGCATTGCGCCGTGCTCGTAGACGAACGGACCCTTCTGCTCGGTGTGGCACTTGGTGCAGGTGTCGTTCTGGCCCTCGAGGTCGACGCCGGTGCCGGCGATCGCGTTGCCCTTGTGGACCTCATGGCAGTCGGCGCAGCTCATCTTGCCATTCAGCACCTGGTGGGTGTTGGGCAGGCTGAACTGGGCGCGCTTGTCGAGGTGGCAGGCAAAACAGGCCTCGGGCGACTTGCCCGGGTTGACGATCGAGCCCTTGCCGCCGCCAGCGGCGACGTGGACGCTGCCGGGACCGTGGCAGGCCTCGCAGCCGGTCTCACCGACCTTGGGGTCGGCCAGATTCAGGCGGGCGTGGCTTGCGGTGGCGAAATGGTCGGTCTGGTCGGTATGGCATTGCGCACATTCCTTGGTGCCGACGTAGTGCGCGCCGGGGATCTTGGGCGGCGCGAGCACGGCGCGATTAACGCCGATGCAGGAAATTAGCAGCAGGCCCCAAACAATGGTGCCTCCGAATATCAGGGTGTTTTTGCTCCAGCGGTTTTTCATGGTCATGACGGGTGAAAATTGCAGTTGGTCTAGGGGGTGATGGGTAGGTGACTGCCTATTTTAGCAGTATCAGTATGCCAGAAGGGGGCGGGACCATCGCCGCATGGTTTGGCGACTTATGCGCGTGAATTGCTGTGCGGATTCGCGGAAACTAATAGCGGGCTAACGTTACTGCGCAGATTAAGCCCTGCTTCTAGCTCCCCGGAAATGCGTTCGCGCATGGCGTCGCGATAGGTGTTCACGGAGCCAAAAAACTCCGACATCATCAGCATCAGCCAGTACATTCCCCGCTCGGTCAGCTGCCAGCCCCGGTCGGTGCGGCGCGCCGCCCCGAGCAGGCGCAGGGTGGCCAATTCACCCCAAACGGTGCGGAAAAACCGGGAACCGTAGCGGGCCCGGGCCCATTCCCGGTCCAAGCCGAGTCCGAACATTCTGACCAACAAGGTGTAGCGAATCTGATCACCTGCGCTCAGCTGGTGGTGGGCGGTGATGCCGGTCAAGCCGTGTCCCACCTGGGTCGCGTAGTGGGCGAGCGAGAACGTCGTGGCGTAGAGGATCCCGTCGAGGTAGCTGAAGGCGCCGCTCCCGACGCCGACATAGTTTTCAGCGGCGACGATATACTCGTCGCCGGCGGTGCCCTTCCGGGTAAAGCACCAGGCGGACGTGGGGGTGAAGTCCGGCTGGAGGCGCCGGAGAATCGTGGCAAAGTACGGACGCAGGCGCCGCGTGTCGGGCACGCCCATCGCGGTGGTCATCCGCCGCTTCACGCTGGGCGCCGTCATCAACGGATAACACGAGACCTGGGTCACGCCGATTTCGCGGATGAGGTCGAGATCGCGCTCGAGTGAGGCGAGGGACTGGTGCGGCTGGTTGAAGATCAGGTCCACGTTGAGCGTCGGGAACAGGCCCGCGGCCGACTTGAGGCGGGCGATGATCTCCTCGGCGCTCCCGTATTTTTCGTAGCGCTCCATGTCGCGCAGGAGCTGGTTGTCGAAGCTCTGCACGCCCACCGACAACCGCGTCACACTGGCGGTGCGCAGCAGCTCGAGCAGCGGCGGCTGCAGCTCGTGGGGATTGGTTTCCACGGAGATCTCGCGCACGGGGAAAAGCTCCCGTACCAGCGCGATCGTCTGCCGCAGCTCCTCCGGCTCGATGGTCGGGGTCCCGCCGCCGAAATACACGCCGGTGAACCGGTAGCCCGCCTCGTGGTAGAGCCGGATTTCCGCGCGCAGCGCGGCGAAATACGGCACGGCCTGCCCGTGGCAGTGCTGCACGCGGTGGAACGAGCAGAACGGGCACAGCGAGGCGCAGAAGGGAATGTGGACGTACAGGTAGCACTCGCCGTCGGGCGGAGGACGCGGCACCTGCCCGGTCGCATCCACCATCTTCAGGAAACCGCGGGTGCGGAACCGGAAGAGGCGGATGAGGGCCGAATCGATGAGCGGCCAGGCAGGCATGGCGGGTGGGCAGGCGGCCTAGTGGCCGAGCCGCGACAGGAGCGCGTAGACCATCAGGCCCAGGATCAGCACGCCGATCCCGAGGAAGATGAAGCCGAGCGTCTTGTAGAGCGTCTTCCGCGTGGCCCAGTCACTGTGCAGGACGCGGTGTTCGTCGAGGCGGCCGCTGGCGACCAGGCGGTCGTACCACCGGCGGCGCTCCGACAGCATCTCGGTCTTCGAGATGTGGCCGGAGAAGATCACCGTATCCATCGGGAACTTGTCGAAGCGGAAGTGCGTGTTGAAGAAATGGAAGGTGAAGATGAAGCCCGCGGCCAGCAGGGCCTCATCGGAGTGGATCACAACCGCGATGTTGATCATCCAGCCCGGGAGGAAGAGCGTGAAGAACCGCGGGAACCAGAGTACCAGGCCGGAGAGGCCGATGATGGCGACGCCCCAGAAGACCGCGAGGTAGTCGAAGCGCTCCCAGTAGGTCCAGCGGTCCCACGACGGCTTCGGGCCGCGGCCGACGAACCATTTCACATGGGCGATGAAGTCGCGCCCGTCCTGCAGGGACGGCACCATGGAGTCGGGTCCGAAGACGCCGTTCCACACGATCCGCAGGGAGAACTTGCCGGTCACCGGGTCATGCATGGCCCGGCGGTTCCGCCACAGGTTTTGCACCACGTTGGTGATGTGCAGGGCGAAGTAGAGGAACGTCACCATCGCGGCGAGGTGGTGCAGCACGCGCGCGGCCTCGGGACCGCCGAGGAGGTTGAACAGGGTGTGGGCCCAGTCCGTGTAGTAGAACTTCAGCGGCATGCCGGTCAGCACGAGCATCAGGAAGCTCGTGACCACGAGCATGTGGAGGAAGCGCTCGTACGGGTTGAAGCGGCGGTACGTCTCGGCATCCGCATGGGCGGCGAGGCGCGCGGCGCGGAAGCCGGCGGGGTTGCGGAAGTAGGTGATGGCGAAGCGGGTGATCCAGAGCAGCGTGTGCAGGCCGAAGAAGGCGAACACGCTGACCAGCAGGGTGGTCATCGCCAGGTACACGGCGTTGAGCGCGGCGTAGTGCTTGCCGTCGGTGGGATCGGCGTGCGGCTGATACTGCGCAAACGAAGCGTTGGCGCCGTCGTGGCACTTGGCGCACGTGCCGACAATGTTGGCGGCGGAAAGCTTGGAGTGGGGATCGGTGTGCTTGAGGATGTCGTGGTGGCCGTGGCAGTCGTAGCAGGCGGCGACCTCCGAGGCGGAGTTGGTCTTGCCGAGGAACATGGCCTTGCCGTGGTAGGTCTCGCGGTAGTTGGCGAGGCGCTCCTCGTGGCAGGCGCCGCACTTGGCGTCGCTGGTGGCCTTGAAGTGGGCGTTGCCGGGCCGCTCGATCTCGTGCGCGGTGTGGCAGTCGGTGCAGACCGGGCTCTTGCGCCCGTTCTTTTCCAGCAGCGTGCCGTGCACGCTCGCGGCGAAGGTCTTCTCGACGCCGATGTGGCAGGCGCCGCAGGTCTGGGCGAGCGCGGCGCGGCTGGTGTGCGCGGTGCTGTCCTTGATCGACTTGATGTCATGCACCCCGTGGCAGTCGTTGCAGGTCGGGGAGACGTTCAGGCCCATCTGGTAGAGGCCCTGGCCGTGGATGCTGTCGCGGAAATGCGCAATGGCGCCGTTGTTCTTGAGCCCGAGCTTGGCGGCGTCGCCCTCGTGGCATTTGGCGCAGGTCGCCAGCAGGTTGAACTTTGCGACCGGGGAGTCGGTGTGCTTCACCGGCAGGAGCGTGTGGGCGTCACCGTGGCAGGCGGCGCAGTTGGCGGCGGCGGCGCGGCCGTTGACGCGGGTCACGCCGTGGATGCTCGTGGCAAACTGGGCGGCGGCGCCCGCGTGGCAGGAGGCGCATTGCGCGGGCGGGAGCTTCGAGTCGTGCGGCGTCTCCTTGAGCGTGGCGTGGCAGTCCACGCAATTGACGCCGGCGTGGACGGACTTGGCGAAGAGCTCGGACCGGACGCCGATCCATACGGCCGCCTCGTCCTTCTTGCGCGGCTTGAACTCCGCCTCATGGCAGTCGAGGCATTCGGAATTGGCGACGGCGGGCGGGGCGGTCACCACGGTGGCGTGATTGGCCGCGGCCGGGGTGGCGGGGGCTGCGACGGTGACCGGGACGAATGGGGTCAGCAGGGCGAGGGTGGGCCAGAGGCAAAACCGGGAGAGCGCTTTCATGGGAGGATGCCAGAGCATGCTCCCATTACCCAGACCCTGCTCCGCGGGGTTTGGCCGAACGCACGCGTTTCTTGGTCTGTGCGCGCTCCGGCCTTGGCTCCGCTAATGCCTGTTTCACCCGCGATGCGGCGTGGGTGTCGGAGGGTGGTGGGCTTGCCCGCGAGGTGGCGCGCGAGCGCGCCACCCACGGAGAAACACGCAACCGGCCGCCGGTTTGGCTTATTTCTGGATGCCGCCGTTGTGGCAGTCCGAGCAAGTCAGGTCGGAATCAACCTCGCCGCCCGGGTGCTTGAAGGTCTGGCCCCGCGCGTTAAGCAGTTCGAACTCCGAGCCCTTGCCCTGCGCCAGGATGGTATGGCAGGAGGAGCAATCCGAGGAGCGCACGGCCTCGCCGGCGGAAGTCTTGTGCTTGTCGTCATGGCAGCGGAAGCAGCCGGGCCAGTCCTTGTGACCGATGTTATTGGGATAAACCCGCCAGTCGGCCTTCCGCTCGGGGAAGATGGAAACGGCGTAGATCTTCTGCACCTCGGCGATGGCGGCGGGCAGGCTGGGGGCGCCGGTGTACTTTGCGCGCAGGTAGTCGGCGATCTTTTGGGCGGCCTCCGGGCCGGTGGTGATCTCGGGCTGCATCATCGCCTTGACCGCCTCGCGCTTGATGTTGGGGAGGTTGGCCGGGAGCGTGCCGGCGGTGAGGGCGGCCTCGACGGCATCGTTGGCCGTGGGGAAGACATGGGCGGGGCGGTTGTGGCAGTCCATGCAGTCCATCGTGCGGATGGAGCCGGCGGGCGGCTCGCCCTTGAAGGATTCCATGCGGTAGACCCGGGACGTGCCGTCTGTCTTGTTGGTCACGCGCGTCCACGGAATCTCCTGCCGCTTGTCGTCGGTGGCGTAGTATTCGACCTTGGCGTTCTGGTTCACGTGCCAGTGGATGCCGCCGGCGGGGGCGCCGGGGCTGGTGGTGTTCACCCGCAGCAGCAGGCGCACGCTGTAGGGGGTGTTGGCGCGGTCGGACAGGAAATGGGAGAAGCTGACGTCAATGTTGCCGTGGAATTTCTCGGGCCAGTGGCACTTTTCACAGATGTCCTGGGCGGGCCGGAGGTTCTTGAGCGGGGTGCCGATGGGGCGGCTGTAGTTGTTCAGCGTATAGGCGATGAGCTGGTGGGTGCCGTTGATCTTCGCCTTGATGAACCATTCCGCGCCGGAGCCGATGTGGCAGTCCACGCAGTCCACGCGGGCATGGGCGCCGCGCTGGTAGGCCACGAACTCGGGGTTCATGGCGCGGTGGCAGACCTGGCCGCAGAACTGGACCGACTCGGAATAGTGGTAGGTTTGGTAGCTGCCGAAGGCGCTGAGCATGACGAAGCCGATGGCGCCGATCATGAAAAGGATGAGGCTGCGGCGCTGCGCGGGGTTGGAAAAATTCAGCCGCCACTTGTCGGGCACCGTCGCGGCATGCTTGATCATCCAGCGGCGTTGCGCCCACGCCCCGAAGAACACCATCACGAGGCCCGTGATCAGGAATCCGGGTGCGACGATGTAGGTGAAGATGCCGAGGTAGGGGTTCTTGTCACCCTGCGTGAAATCCATCCACACCAGGAGCGCGAAGGAGAACAGCGCGCCGATGGCCAGCACACCGCCGATGGCGCTAATCCAGTTGTTGAAGGCGGAGCGGGGCGTCGGCGGGGAATTCGTCGGAGGCGTGGATTCGGACATGGCGAAAGGGGATCAGCGCTAGGCGGGTGGGGGATGGGTGGACGGGAAACCCCGCCGGCGGAATGCGACGGCGGGGTCGGTCGAAAAACAGGCGGAAGGGATCAGGCCTTGAACTTCCGGATGTAGGCGACGAGGTCCTGGACCTCGGCGGGCGTGAGATCCGAGTAGGCCTTCATCTTCTCCTTGCCGGTCTTGTCCTTGTAGCCGTCCACAATGACCTTGGCCATGTCCTCGTCCTTCAGGTCGGCCTGCACCTTGGCATCCGTATAGTCCTTCAGGGAAAGTTTCTTGCCGACCTTGGTCAGGCCCTTGCCGTCGGCGCCGTGGCACTTCGTGCAGAGGTTTTCCCAGTTTTCAGAGGCGGGAGCGGCATAGCCGAGGGCGGAGCCGAGGAGGAAAAGGAGGCTGACCGCCGTGATTTTGGAGCTGATTTTCATGATGGGTGAGTTGATTTTTTTGAACTGAAATCTGCCGGTCGCAGGGCGCCGGACGTTTCGCTATGGGGAGAACTTAGCACAATTGGGGCCCAGCGGCTGCGCATCGCTTGCGGAGCTTCACGCAAAGCTTGCACAGGAGATTAGGGGAATTCATCGGACGGGCTGGATTTTAGTGGAGCCCGGGGTGGGGGCTCGCTTTTTGAGGGATTTTCGCAAGGAGTGGGCACAGCTGCGCAAGAAATGCGCAGTCGTCCGGACTGACTTAGGTCATACTGTCAACCGCACCATGTCACGGTTCCAATTCTCCCTGCCCCGGTCCCTCGTTTTGCCAGGGCGCACCTCAATGTTGGGTCTCACCGCCCGTTCGTCCGGCCTGCTCCGGACCCTGCTCCTCGCCCTTCCGCTGGTCGTGGGAGCCTGTCGCGAGGGCAAGATCGAGGACTATCGCATTGCCAAGGAGTCCGATGCCCCGGCGCCCGCCGCCGGTCCCGCCGCCGCGGCGATGCCGCCGGCCGGGGCTCCGGGCGCCGAGCACTCCACGCCGTTTTTGACCTCCCGGCCCGGCACCGCGCTGGTTTGGACCGCCCCCGCGGCGTGGAAAAAGAAGCAGAATTCGTCCATGCGCAAAGGCAGCTACACCGTGGGCGAAGAGGGCACCGGCGCCGACATGGCGATCACGGCCTTTCCCGGTGACGTCGGCGGCGACCTCGCGAATGTGAACCGCTGGCGCGGCCAGGTCGGGCTGGCCCCGATTGCGGACACCGAGTTGTCGGGGGCCCTGACGCCCCTCGAGGCCAATGGCCTGAAGATCGAGTACGTGGACCTGCTCGGCGGCACGCCGGAGCAACCGGTCCGCATGCTGGGCGCCTTGGTGCCGTACGACGGCTCCACGTGGTTTTTTAAGCTCACCGGTCCCGCGGCGCTGGTCGCGAAGGAAAAATCCGCCTACCTCGAGCTGCTCCGCTCGGTGAAGTCCGCGCCGACCCCGGCCGCCGACGCCTCCGCCCCGACGGCTGCCACCCCTCCGGTCTCCGACATGGCCAGTGCCGCCGTCCCCACGGCCGGCGGGCCCGGTCTCAAGTGGGTGGCGCCCGCCCATTGGCAGAGCAAGCCCGCCTCCGGCATGCGCAAAGCCACGTTTATGGCCCCGGGCGACGCCGGGACGTTTGCCGAGCTTTCCGTGACGGCTTTCCCCGGCGCCGTCGGGGGCGAACTCGCGAACATCAACCGCTGGCGCGGCCAGCTGTCGCTGCCGCCGCTGGCCGAGGCTGAGCTGGCGGGGGCGATCACGCGCGAAACCGTCCACGGCCTCGCCGTGACGCTGGTGGACCTCACCGGCGGCCCCGCCGACAAGCCCGTGCGCCTGCTCGGCGCGATCGTGCCGCACGAAGGCGCGAACTGGTTCTTCAAGTTTACCGGCCCGCCGCCGGTGGTGGCCAAGGAACAGGCCGCCTTCCTCGAATTTGTGCACTCCCTGCAGGCTCCCTGACCATCATGAAGAACCTCGCCACCCTCCTTCGCGATGCCCGCGACCTGATCGTCTCGCTCAAGCTGACGGTCGTCCTGATCCTGTTCTCCATCATCCTCGTCCTGGTCGCCACGCTGGACCAGGTGAACCTCGGCATCTGGGTGGTGCAGCAGAAGTACTTCAACACCTTCGTGGTTTTCTGGAAGACGGGGAACATGTCGCTCGCGATCTTTCCCGGCGGCTACACCATCGGCGGGCTGCTGCTGCTGAACCTGCTCGCGGCGCACTTCTACCGCTTCAAGCTCACCTGGCGGAAGCTGGGCCTCTGGCTCACCCACGCCGGCCTCATCCTCCTGCTCGTCGGCCAGCTCCTCACCGGGCTCATGCAGGACGAGTACCAGCTGCGCCTCGACCAGGGGCAGACGAAGAATTTTTCCGAGAGCTACCGCAACGTCGAGCTGGCGATCACGGACACGTCCGACCTGAAGTACGACGAGGTCATCGCGATTCCCGAGGACCGGCTGGTGCACAAGACCCCGATCCAGCACCCGCGGCTGCCCTTCCGCGTCGCGGTGAAAACCTACCTCCCCAACGCCACGTTGCAGATGGGCCTCCCGCCGGCGGGCACCGCTGACACCACGGCGACGCAGGGCGTCGGCCCGCAGATCCTCGCGACCCTGCAGCCGCTCACCTACAAGCAGGACGAGCGCAACATCCCCGCGGCCTACGTCGAGCTGACCGGCCCGGAGGGCGTCATCGGCACCTGGCTCGTGTCACCGTTCCTCGACGACCCGCAGCACTTCACCGCGGGCGGCCGCAGCTGGAAGATCGCGCTGCGGTTTGCGCGGCACTACCAGCCGTACTCGCTCACGCTGCTGAAGTTCAGCCACGACAAGTACGCGGGCACCGACATCCCGAAGAATTTTTCCAGCCGCCTCCGCCTCACGACGCCCGACGGGCGTGATGACCGCGACGTGCTGATCTACATGAACAACCCGCTGCGCTACGCCGGGCTCACGTTCTACCAGGCGGGTTTCCAGAACAACGACATGACCACCGTGCTCCAGGTGGTGCGCAACCCGAGCTGGCTGATCCCGTACATTGCCTGCGGGGTGATGACCCTCGGCCTGGTCCTGCAGTTCGGCCTGCATCTGGTCGGCTTCATCGGCAAGCGCCGCGCCCTCGCGGCCGGGTCGCGCGGAGCGGCCCCGGGCGCCGCCGTGCCCGCGGTGAAGGTCCCTTGGACCCCCGCGCGGCTGTTTCCCTGGGTGACCCTGGGCGTCGCGGTCGTGATCGTGATTTTCTCATTGTTTCCGCCGGGCGCCTCGCGCGAGTACGACCTCGCGGGCTTTGGCCGGCTGCCGACGCTCGTCAACGGCCGCATCAAGCCGCTCGACACCGTCGCCCGCACCTCGCTGATGGTCCTGCAGGGGCGCCAGCGCGTGAAGGCCGGTGACGGCCGTTCCGTCAGCCCGGAGGAATGGTTGCTGGATGTGCTCTACCGGCCCGAGCAGGCCAACGCCTATCGCGTGTTCAAGATCGTGCACCCGGATGTGCTCACGCTGTTCAACCTGACGCTGGAGGACGGGACGTCCGAGTTGCGCTTCACGTTCAACCAGCTGGTCAAGGGCCTGCCCGAGCTCGACCGGCAGGCGAAACTCGCGGACTCGGTCGAGTCCGCCCTGCGCAATTCCTTCCAGCGGGGGGTGATCCAGCTGCGCGACAACATTGTCCTCTACGAGAGCCTCGGCGACAGCGTGGTTGCGCCGGGCGTGGACGACTTCCTCGGCCACCTGGCCCATTTCAATGAAACCGCCCCGGCCGGACTGGCGGCGGTCAAGGCCAAGCAGGCGGGGCAGCCCCATGATGCGGCGGCCGCCGCAGCCCTGCTCGAGCTGAGCAACACCTTCTCCAGTTTGGAGAGCCTCGCGTATCTGCGCCCGATTCCCCCTGCGACGGGCAAGACGGATCCGAAGGGGTGGATGAATCTCGGTGCCGCGCTGCATCAAAGCCTGGAACGGGGACGGCTTGACGGCGCGTCGGCCACCTATGTCGCGCTGGGCCTCGCTTGGCGCGACCAGCAGCCGGCAAAATTCAACGCGCTGGTGCACGAGTACCGGACGTCGCTCGAGCCCGAAATCCCTGGTTTCCTGTCGAAGGTGGACCTCGAGGCGCGCTTCAACATCGCCCAGCCCTTCTACACCAGCACCATTCTGTACGTGTTGGCCTTCCTGCTCGCGGTCTTCTCCTGGCTCAAGTGGCCGGAGGCGCTGGGCCGCGCGGCGCTGTGGCTGACCGGGCTTGCGTGGGTGCTGACCACCGCCGGCATCCTGACCCGCATGTGGCTCGAGGGCCGCCCGCCGGTGACCAACCTTTATTCGTCCGCCCTGTTCATCGGCTGGGCCGCGGTCGCGCTGTGCCTCCTGCTGGAGGTCACCTACCGCAACGCGATCGGGAGCGTGGCCGCGGGGCTGATCGGGTTTGCCACGCTGCTGATTGCCCACCACCTGGCGCTCGGCGGCGACACGCTCGAGATGATGCGCGCCGTGCTCGACTCGAACTTCTGGCTGGCGACGCACGTCGTCACCGTGACGCTCGGCTACTCGGCGACGTTCCTCGCGGGCTTCCTGGCCCTGATCTACGTCATCCGCGGGGTGTTCACCCGCTCGCTCGATGCGGCCACGGCGGATTCGCTGAACCGCATGGTCTACGGCATCGTCTGCTTCGCCACGGTGCTGAGCTTTGTCGGCACGGTGCTGGGCGGCATCTGGGCAGACCAGTCCTGGGGCCGCTTCTGGGGCTGGGACCCGAAGGAAAACGGCGCGCTGATCATCGTCCTGTGGAACGCGCTCATCCTGCACGCCCGCTGGGGCGGCCTGATCAAGGCGCGCGGCCTCATGGCGCTGGCGATCTTCGGCAACATCGTGACGGCCTGGAGCTGGTTCGGCGTCAACATGCTCGGCGTCGGCCTGCACAGCTACGGCTTCATCGACGCCGCGTTCTGGTGGCTGCTGGCCTTTGTCGCCAGCCAGCTGGCCTTCATCGCGGTGACCGGTCTGCCGCTCCCGAGCTGGCGGAGTTTTAAGTCAGCCGGAGCGGCTTGATCGTCAACGGCCAGTGATTGCCCGCGAATCACGCGAACTGACGCGAAATCCAGGCGACCACGGATTGCACACCGCAACCGGATCAATCCGAACCCTCCGAGCCTTTGCCGGGGCATTGAGATTGATCCGTGGCTTACGGTGTAATCCGTGGTTGATTGATTCCGAATCTGATGCCGGATCTTTCGCGCCGTTTTGCGTGATTCGCGGGCTCAGACCGTGCGCGAGTGGCGCTTGGACTCCGGGGCGTAGTACGCGTCGAAGCAGACGGCGATATTGCGCAGGAACAGCCGGCCGAGGTCCGTGACCTGCAGGCCGCCGGGCGACAGCTTCACGAGGCCGTCGGCCGCGAGGGGGGCGAGCCGGGCGATCTCCTTGGCGTACTTTTCGGCGAAATTGCAGGCGAAATCCCGGGAAAGCTGGGCGTAGTCGAGGCCCAGGTGACACATCACGCGCATGATAATCTCCCGGCGGTGGGTGTCCTCGTCGCTGAGCTCCACGCCGCGGATGGCGGGCAGCTCGCCGCGGTCGAGGGCGGCGTAGTAGGGCTCGAGGGTCTTGTGATTCTGCCGGTAGCTGTGCGGCGTCTGGGAAATCGCGGAGATGCCGAGCGCGAGGATTTCCACGCCGGCCTTGGTGCTGTAGCCTTGGAAATTGCGCTGCAGCGTGCGCGCGGCCTGGGCGACGGCGAGCTCGTCGGTCTCGCGGGCGAAGTGGTCCATCCCGATGTAAACGTAGCCGCTGCGGGTGAGCGTCTCGGTGATGACCTTGAGCATGGACATCTTGGTCTCCGGGGACGGCAGCGCCGCCTCGCGTTCGAGGAGCTTCTGGGCGGGTTTCATCCACGGCACGTGCGCGTAGCTGAACACGGCGAGGCGGTCGGGCTGGATCTCCAGCACCTGGCGGAGCGTGTCGGTGAAGGATTCGACGGTCTGGTAGGGCAGGCCGTAGATCAGGTCGATGTTGATGGACGTGAATCCCTCCTCGCGCAGCCAGCGGATGGCCTGCTCGGTCATGGCGCGCGGCTGGATGCGGTGGACCGCGACCTGCACCTGGGGGTTGAAGTCCTGCACGCCGAGGGAGGCGCGAGTGAAGCCGCTCTCGCGCAGGGCGACCACCTGTTCCCGGCTCAGCCGGCGGGGGTCAATCTCGACGCTCAGCTCGGCGTCGGGGGCCAGCTGGAAGTGTTTCCGGGTGATGGCCGCGAGGCGGGCGAGCTGCGGGGCCTGGAAAAAGGTGGGGGTGCCGCCGCCGTAGTGCAGCTGGACCACCTGGCGGCCCGGGTGCACGCGCTTGGCCATGAGCTCGACCTCCTTTTCGAGGTAGTCGAGGTAGGTGTCGGGCAGCTTGTGGTTGGTGCTGATGACCGTGGTGCAGCCGCAGAACCAGCAGAGCGTCTCGCAGAACGGCAGGTGGAAATAGAGCGAAAGCGGCACGGAGGCATCCACGTTCGCCCGGTCCAGGTGCGCCAGGAGCGGGTCGGGCGTGGGGAAGTCCTTGAACTCCACCGCCGTGGGATAGGAGGTGTAGCGCGGGGCCGAGATATCGTATTTCCGGACGAGGTCTAAATCGACGGTGATCAAAGTGGTGGGAGGTTGGCTGAGATTAGCAGACGCCGGTCCTTCCGGCCACGCCCCGGTTGCTGGAGGCTGGGCATTTCTTGCTATGATCCGGGGCGAGTCCAGCCGGGAAAACGGTGATTCGGCCAAGATCTGCGTGGTGAATCGCAAGACCTGCCGCGCCGCAAACCCGGGATCCTGCGATGATGTTACCCGTTGGTAATCCCAGTCACCCCATGAACCCTTACCCCCAGGTCGCCCGAAAGGTGTCGCCGATTCCCCTGGAATCGGCCGCGCCGACGCCGCCCTGGTCGGTTGCGGGCTAGCAATAGCAAACGATGGCCACCTCCGCCGACCTCTCCGGACTCTCCTGTCCCGTGCCTTTACCGCATCGGACGGAAATTACCGTGGGACACGGCGGCGGTGGCCGCCTGACGCAGGACCTGCTGGACCGGGTGTTCCGGCCCGCTTTCGCCAACCCCGCGCTCGAATCCCAGCACGACGGAGCGATGTTGATGCCGCCGGTGGGCAGCCGGCTGGCGTTCACGACGGACTCCCACGTGGTCAGTCCCCTGTTTTTTCCCGGCGGCGACATCGGCGAACTCGCCGTCAATGGCACCGTCAACGATCTCTGCATGTGCGGGGCGCGGCCGCGGTGGCTCAGCGCCGGCTTCCTCCTCGAGGAGGGCCTTCCCATCGCGACGCTGGAGCGCGTGGTGGCCTCCATGCGGGACGCCGCGCGGGCGGCCGGGGTGAGCATTGTGACCGGCGACACGAAGGTCGTGGAGCGCGGCAAGGGTGACGGACTTTATGTGACCACGTCCGGCGTGGGCGTGATCGAGACTCCGCTGGTGGTGGCACCCTCGTCCATCCGGGCGGGGGATGTCGTGATCCTGAGCGGTGACATCGGCCGCCACGGCATCGCCATCATGGCGACCCGGGCGGGCCTGAGTTTCGAAAGTGAAATCCAGAGCGATTGCGCGCCGTTGGTGGCCCCGGTGCATGCCCTGCTGGGTGCGGGCCTGGAAGTCCATTGCCTGCGCGATCTGACCCGCGGCGGACTTGCGACGGCGCTGGTCGAGCTGGCGGAGACGGCCCATGTGGGCATCGAGATGGACAGTGCCAAGGTCCCGGTGTCCGAACTCGTGCAGGGTGCGTGTGAAATCCTCGGTCTCGACCCGTTGTACGTGGCCAACGAGGGCCGGTTTGTGTGCGTGCTGCCCGATGCGCAGGCCGCGCGGGCTTTGACCCTTCTCCAGGAGGTGGCGCCGGAACAATCCCCGACGATCATCGGCCGCATCACGGCCGGTCCGGCCGGGCAGGTGACGCAGCGGAGCATCATCGGCTCCGAGCGGATCGTGGACCGCCTGAGTGGCGAGCAGCTGCCGCGGATCTGCTAAGCTGGCCCGGATGCCGGGCTCAGGCCAGGACGACCGCGGCGGGCGTCTCGAGCCGGTGACGGTAACGGTAGTAGGCGGCGCAGGCGCCTTCGCTGGAAACCATGGGGGCGCCGAGCGGGTGCTCGGGATTGCAGCGCGTGCCGAAGGCGGGGCAGTCGTGGGGTTTTTTCACGCCGCGCATGATGGCGCCGCTGATGCATTCGGTGGCGGAGGTCGCGCCCGTTTTGACCTGGGGGAAGCGGCGGCCCGCGTCGTAGGCCGCGTAGGCCGGGCGGAGGGCCAGGCCGCTTTGCGGGATGACGCCGAGCCCGCGCCAGTCGCGGTCGCAGACCTCGAAGACCTGCTGGACGATCTGGCGCGCGGGGGCGTTGCCCGCGGTGCGCACGGCGCGCGAATAGGCGTTTTCAATCTCGGCGCGGCCGGATTCGAGCTGCTGCACGCAGCGCAGGATGCCCTCCATGATGTCCACCGGCTCGAAGCCGGTGATGATGATCGGTGCGCCGAACTCGCGCGCGATCGGGCCGTACTCCGCGGTGCCCATGATGGCGCACACGTGGCCGGCGGCGAGGAAGCCCTGCACGCAGTTTTCCGGGGAGCCGAGGATGGCGCGCATTGCCGGCGGGACGAGGACGTGGGACGTCAGGATGGAAAAATTTTTCACCGACTCGCGCTCGGCGCGCAGGACCGACAATGCGTTGGCCGGGGCGGTGGTCTCGAAGCCCACGGCGAAGAACACGACCTGCTTGGTGGGGTTTTCCTTGGCGAGGGTCACCGCATCGAGCGGCGAGTAGACGATCCGGACGTCGGCGCCGCGGGCCTTGGCGGTGAGGAGGTCCACGCCGTTGCCCGGCACGCGCAGCATGTCACCGAACGAGCACAGGATCGCGCCATGGTGCAGCGCGAGTTCGACGGCCTGGTCAATCAGGTCGGCGCTGGTGACGCAGACCGGGCAGCCCGGGCCGTGGACGAGCGTGACGAGCTTGGGCAGCAGGTCGTCGAGGCCGAACTTGACGATGGCGTGCGTCTGCCCGCCGCAGATTTCCATGAGCGTCCACGGCTTCGTCACCGTGCGCGCAATCGCGGCGGCCAGCTGGTGGACGAGGGCGGCGTCGCGGTATTCGTCGACGTATTTCATGGCGTGCGGGTGGGGAGGGAGAGCCGCCCGCCTTCGCTCTGCGCGCTGCGGCGCAATTCGTCCGGTGGCGACGCCACCGGTGAAGGAATATCCAGGCCGTCGAGTTCGCCCATCATCCGGAGGTAGCGGAAGGTTTCCTCGGCCTCCTGCGGGTCGATGACGCTGATGGCGACGCCGACGTGGACAAGGACGAAGTCGCCGAGGCGGGCCTCGGGGGTGCAGGTGAGGCTGACGAGCTTGATGACGCCGGCGAAGCTGACCTTGGCGGCGCGGAGCAGGGGATCGTCACCCAAGATTTCGAGAATTTTACCGGGAACGGCGAGGCACATGGTGGGGACGGGTTGGGGTTACGAGGGAAGCGAGACGGAAGACAGTTGCCAGAGGGCCGCGAGGGCCTGCCCGGCGGCGATGGAGTTGTCGTTGGGGGACAGGCGCTGGTGGACCAGGACGTTGAAGCCGGCTGCGGTGAGGGCTGCGGACGCGAGGGAGTGCAGCAGGGCGTTCTGGAAACAACCGCCGGTGAGCACGACGGTGCCGGCGCCGGCCTGTCGTGCGACGTCCACCATGGCGCGGACCAGGCCGCGATGGAGGGCCGCGGCGTTGGCGGCCGCGTCATGGTAAGGGTGCAGGAGCTGGCTGACGGCCAGGCCCCAGTCGACCTCGAACCGGGCGCCGCGCGTGGCGGACGGGATGACGGGAAAAGGCAGCGCCTCATCCGAGGAAGCGGCGGTGGTGGCGGCGGCCTCGACCGCAAGGGGCAGCTGACCCTCGAAGGCGTTGTTCTGACCCAGGCCGAGCAGGGCGCCGAAGGCATCAAACAGCCGGCCGGCGCTCGAGCACAGCGGGGAATTGAGTTGCTGGGCGAGCATGGTGCCGAAAAGCGCGGTCTCGCGCTCGCCGCAGTGCAGGTGCGCGGCCACGTCCGGAAACAGGTTCAGTTCGTGCGCGAGGCCCAGCGCCACGCGCCGTCCGTCGCGGACTGCCGCCTCGCTGCCGGGGAGGCGGAACGGCCGCAGTCGAGCGAAGCGCTCGGCCTGGTTGTTTTGGAGCAGCAGGAATTCGCCGCCCCACACGGTGCCGTCGGGCCCGTGCCCCGTGCCATCCCACGCGATGCCGAGGACGTCATGGGCGGGCTGGCCGTGCTCAAGCAGACAGGAAAGCACGTGCGCGAGGTGGTGCTGCACCGCGAGGCGCGGCAGGCCGCTGCGTTCGGCGTAGTGGGTGGACGCGTAGTCGGGGTGCTGGTCGTGGACCACGGTGGCGAAGTGCGCGCCGTGGAGTTCGCCGAGGGTGGTGATCGTCTGCTCGAACAGCCGGCGCGTCGCGGCGCCCTCCAGGTCGCCGAGGTGGGGACTGAGCACGACCTGCGTGCCCGCGGCCACGGCGATGGTGTTCTTCATCTGGCCGCCGACGCAGAGGACCGGGGCCGCCAGCCGCCCGGGCAGGGCCAGGGGTGCGGGGGCATAACCGCGCGCGCGCCGCAGCAGGATGGGGGCGTGGTGATCCGCGAGCCGGACCACCGAATCATCCACCGCCCGCGCAATCGGGCGGTCGTGATCGAGAAAAAAGTCCGCGATCCCCGCGAGGCGCCGGTGGGCCTCGGCCGGTTCGGTGCACAGGGGTTCCTCGGACAGGTTGGCGCTCGTGGCGACGAGGGGAAAATCAACCGACTCGAGCAGCAGCACGTGCAGCGGGTTGGACGGCAGGAGGGCGCCGATCCAGGGGTTGCCCGGGGCGATGCCGGCGGCGAGGGCGGCGTGCTTGGCGTCGGTCCGGCGGGGCACGAGGACCACGGGCGCGGCCGGCGAACGGAGGAGATTGGCGGCGGCGGCCGAGACCGTGGCAAAGTGGCGGAGCTGGTCGAGGTCGCGGAACATCACGGCCAGCGGCTTTTCGTCGCGGTGCTTGCGCGTGCGCAGCGCGGACACGACCGGACCGTTGGTCGCGTCGCACATGAGATGGTAGCCACCCACGCCCTTGACCGCGAGGATCGCCCCGCGGCCGAGCTGCTCGCGAGTGGCGCGGAGCGCGGCCTCGCGCTCGGCCAGAATCCCGCCGTCGGGCTGGGTGAGGCTGACGTGGGGTCCGCACACCGGGCAGGCGTTGGGCTCCGCGTGGAAGCGCCGGCTGGCCGGGTCGTCGTATTCGCGCTGGCAATCCGGGCACTGGCGGAACGCGCGCATGGTGGTGTGCGGGCGGTCGTAGGGCAGGCGCTCGATGAGGGAGTAACGCGGGCCGCACTGGGTGCAGTTGATGAACGGGTAGCGGTGGCGCCGGTTGGCGGGGTCGAGGAGTTCACGGCGGCAGTCGTCGCACAGGGCGAGATCGGGCGGGATGGCGGTGGTGATTTCCCCGCCGGGGCCGCTGAGGGCGATGGCGAACCGCGCCCCCACCGGGGCGTCGGCGGGGCCGGGCTCCAATTCGTCCAGCGCGGTGACGACCGCGGCATCCGGGGCGGCGTGCACGAGGGCTTCCTCGAGCGCCGCGACATGGCGGGCGTCACCGGCGGCGCGGATGAGCACGCCCTCGGCGTCATTGCGCACCCAGCCGGCGAGGCCGAGGTGCGTGGCGGTGCGGTGGACGAACGGCCGGTAGCCCACGCCCTGCACCGTGCCGCGGACGCGGATCAGCACGTCGGTGACTGGCGGGGTGGCGGACATGGGAAGACGGGGAACTCAGCGCCGGCCGGCGCGGGCCTGCAGGAAGGCGTACCATTCCGCCATGCCCTCGCCGGTGCGGGCGGAGAGCTGGATGATCTGGGCCTGGGGGGCGATGCGACGGATGTTCTCGACCGCGACGTCGCGCTTGAAGCCGAGCACGTCCGCCACGTCCACCTTGGTCAGGAGGACGAGGTTGGCGGACTTGAAGATCGGCGGGTACTTGAGGGGCTTGTCCTCGCCCTCGGTGGTGGAGAGCAGCACGACGCGCACCTGCTCGCCGAGGTCGAACGAGGCGGGACAGACGAGGTTGCCGACATTCTCGATGAAAAGGATGCGCACGCCGTCGAGGTCGATGGACTGCGCGGCGCGGGCGATCATGCCGGCGTCGAGGTGGCAGACCGTGCCGGTGGTGATCTGCGCCACCGGGGCGTGGGGCCGGCTGAGCCGGATGCCGTCGTTGTCAGTCTCGAGGTCGCCGACGAGCACGGCGCAGCGGTTCTGCCGGCCGAACTCGTCGAGGGTGCGCTCGAGCAGCGTGGTTTTGCCGGCGCCGGGCGAGGACACGAGGTTGAGCGCGGTGAGGCCGCGGCCGAGGAAGTAGCCGCGGTTCCGCTCGGCGAGGATGTCGTTCTTCTCGAGGAGCGGGATGTTCACGTCGACGGAGCGCACGGCGATCTCGCCGTCGGGACTGGCGGCGAAGGCGGCGGTGATCTCGGCGGACAGCGGGCCGGAGAGGTCGCGGGTGGAGCCGGTGGCCGCGCCGGTGAGCGCATGGATGCGGTAATCCGGGGCGGACTCGGGCGTGGCGGGGAGAGGGGCGGGGGAGTTCATGAGGGGTCAGGGAAATTCCAGGCGGGCGATGCCCAGTTCGCGGCCGGCGCGGATTTCGCCGGAGAACGCGTGACATTGCGGGCATTCGAAAATGAAGCCGCGGCCGGCGCCGAACTCGGTGCGGCACGAGGCGCAGTAGGCGCGGGCCGGCACGGTTTCGATCTCGAGCACGGCGCCGTCGGCGAGGCTGCCCGGCGTCAGCGCCTCGTAGGCGAATCGCAGCGCTTCCTGGTCCACCCCGGCCAGGGTGCCGATGCGCAGCACGATCCGCGACACGCGCGTGGCGTTGTGGTTCACGGCCTGCTGCCGGATGGCGTCCAACGCCGACTGCATGATACCGACCTCGTGCATAAGGCCAATAGATGCACAGTGCAAACCTTGGCGTCCAGCGTGTGGGGTCAGATTCGCAAGATACGCTCAGTTTTTGCCAAGTGACGCACAACGGCGCGTGGCCCGTTCCGGTACTGTGGCCCAACCCCGAACCCCGTGTTGTAACCCTCCCCCGCGCTGCGTGCCCGTTTCCGGCCGTACCCGCACCTTCCATCCCATGTCCCTCGAACTCGAAACCCTCCCCAAGGAACAGACGATCTACGACCAAGTCATCGCCCGCGGCGTCTCGCGCCGGGAATTCCTCGGCTTCTGCGCCTGGATTGGCGCGTGCATCGGCGTGCAAGGTGCCGGCGTCGACCAGGTGGTCAAGGCCCTCGAGACCAAGAAGCGCATCCCGGTGATCTGGCTTCATTTTCAGGAGTGCACCTGCTGCAGCGAGTCCTTCCTGCGCAGCTCGCACCCGATCGTCGCTGACATCCTCCTCGACAAGATCTCGCTGGACTACACGGAGACACTGATGGCGGCCTCGGGCCACCAGGCCGAGCAGGCGCTGCAGGACACCATTGCGAAGTACAAGGGTGAGTACCTCCTCTGCATCGAGGGCTCCGTGCCGCTCGCGGAGGACGGGGTCTATTGCTGCATCGGCGGCAAGTCGGCCAAGGGCATTGCGGAGGAATGTGCGGAGCATGCCAAGGCGATCATCGCCTGGGGCAACTGCGCCTGTTCCGGCTGCGTGCAGGCCGCGAAACCCAATCCGACGCAGGCGACGCCGATCAAGAAGGTCATCGCCGGCAAGCCGATCATCAACGTCCAGGGCTGCCCCCCGATCGCGGAGGTCATGGCCGGCGTGCTGGTGCACCTGCTGGCCTTTGATGCCATCCCGGAGCTGGACAACCTCGGCCGCCCGAAGGCCTTCTACTCCCGCCGGGTCCACGACACGTGCTACCGCCGCCCGAACTTCGACGCCGGCCTCTTTGTCGAGAGCTTCGACGACGAGAATGCGCGGAAGGGCTACTGCCTCTACAAGGTCGGCTGCAAGGGCCCCACGACCTACAACTCCTGCGGAACGATCCGCTGGAACGGCGGCGTCAGCTTCCCGATCCAATCGGGCCATCCGTGCATCGGCTGCTCCGAGGAAAACTTCTGGGACAAGGGTCCGTTCTACGAGCGCCTGCCCGACTTCCCGGGCTTTGGCGTCGAGGCCACGGCCGACACGCTGGGCAAGGTCGCCCTCGGGGCCGCGGCGGTGGGCGTGGCCGCACACGCGGTCATGACAAACTTCCGCAAGCGCAACGAAATCGGCGAACAGACCGGCGAAAACGCCGAAAGGGCGGAAAAAGCCGACACCGCCGTGACCGACGACCATTCCATCTAACTTCTACCCCACAGCCCCATGAGCACCCGCATTGTAGTTGATCCAGTCACCCGCATCGAAGGCCATCTCCGGATCGAGGCCGAAATCAAGGACGGCAAGATCGTTGACGCCTGGAGCGCCGGCACGATGGTGCGCGGCTTGGAGATCATCCTCAAGGGTCGCGACCCGCGCGACGCCTGGGCGTTCTGCGAGCGCGTCTGCGGCGTCTGCACCACGATCCACGCGCTGGCCTCCGTGCGCGCGGTCGAGGACGCCGTCGACATCAAGATCCCGCCGAACGCCGAGCTGATCCGGAACATCATGTTCTGCGCGCAGTACATGCAGGACCACGTCGTGCACTTCTACCACCTCCACGCGCTGGACTGGGTGGACGTCGTCAGCGCCCTGAAGGCCAACCCCGCCGCCACGTCGACGCTGGCCCAGAGCATCTCGCACTGGCCCAAGAGCTCGCCGGGCTATTTCTCGGATATCCAGAAACGCCTGACGAAGTTCGTCGAGAGCGGCCAGCTGGGCATCTTCGCCAACGGCTACTGGGGCCACCCCGCGTACAAGCTCCCGCCCGAGGCCAACCTCATGGCGGTGGCGCATTACCTCGAGGCGCTCGAGTGGCAGAAGGAGATCGTCAAGATCCACACCATCTTCGGCGGCAAGAACCCGCACCCGAACTATCTGGTCGGCGGCATGCCGTGCTCGATCAACATCAACGAGGCGAACGCGATCAACGCCGAGCGCCTCGCGATGGTCGGCGACCTGCTCAAGCAGGGCCAGCAGTTCATCGAGCAGGTCTACATTCCCGACGTCCTCGCGGTCGCCCCGTTCTACCTGGACTGGGCGGGCATCGGTGGCGGCCTGGACAACTACCTCTGTTACGGCGACCTGCCGACCAACGGCTTCTCCGACATCAGCAGCTACAAGTTCCCGCGCGGCGCCATCCTGGGCCGCGACCTGAGCACCGTGCACCCGGTGGACCCGCGCGACGACACGGGCATCCAGGAATTCATCGACCACTCGTGGTACGAATACGAGGGCGCCGCCGCCGGCCTGCATCCGTGGAAGGGCGAGACGAAGCTCAAGTATTCCGGCCCCAAGCCGCCCTACGCCAATCTCGACACCGACGCGAAGTACAGCTGGCTGAAGACGCCGCGCTGGAAGGGCCACGCCATGGAGGTCGGCCCGCTCTCCCGCATGCTCGTCGGCTACGCCGCGGGCAATGCCGAGATCAAAGACGCCGTCACCGCGACGCTGGGCGCCCTCAACGCGCCCCCTTCGGTCCTCTTCTCGACGCTCGGCCGCACCGCGGCCCGCGCCATCGAGTCGCAACTCGCCGCCCGCTGGGGCCTGGATTTCTACAACCAGCTCCTCGCGAACATCAAGGCGGGCGACACCCGGACCTTCACGCGCGAAAAGTGGGAGCCGTCCTCCTGGCCGAAGCAGGCCAAGGGCGTCGGCACCTGCGAGGCGCCCCGCGGCGCACTCGCGCACTGGATCGTCATCAACGAGCAGAAGATCGAGAATTACCAGCTGGTCGTCCCGAGCACCTGGAACGCATCGCCCCGCGATGCCAAGGGTCAGCGCTCCGCCTACGAGGCCTCGCTCATCGGCACCCCGGTGCACGATCCCCAACAGCCGCTGGAGATCATCCGCACGATCCACTCGTTCGATCCCTGCCTCGCCTGTGCAGTGCACCTGTACGAGGACAAGAAGGAAATCGCCCGCCACGATGTGATGGTCAACTGAACCGGAGGCCCACCCCATGAACGCCTCGCACGATTACCAACGCGTCTACGTGTGGCAGCAGCCGGTGCGCTGGTTCCACTGGATCAATGCCCTCGCGATCATCACCCTCGGCGTCACCGGCTGGCTGATCACGCATCCGCCGGCCCTGATGAATTCCGGGGAGGCCTGGACGAGCTTCTGGTTCGGCAAGGTGCGCTTCGTGCACTTCGCCAGCGGCTACGTGCTGCTCGCGAACTTCCTGGTGCGGATCTACTGGTCCTTCGCCGGCAACAAGTACGCCAGCTGGCGCAACTTCCTGCCGCTGACCAAGGCGCAGGTGCGCGAGGTCTGGCAGGTGCTCAAGGTCGACATCATGCAGTCGAGTGACAAGGCCGTGCATGCGCTCGGGCACAATGCCGTGGCCTATTTCACCTATGCCGCCACGGGCTTGCTGACGGTTTTCCAAGTGGTCACCGGCTTCGCGCTCATGGCGCCGACGAGCCAGTCGTGGATCCCGCGCCTGTTCACCTGGGTGACGCCCCTGTTCGGCAGCGAGGGCTCCGTGCGCACCTTCCATTACGCCGGCATGTGGCTGTTCGTCATCTTCACCTTCATCCATGTCTACCTCGTGTTCTACCACGACTACGTGGAGGGCCATGGCGTGATGTCCTCGATCATCGGCGGCTGGAAATTCATGGAGAAGCACAAGATCGCCGCGCAGGAAGCCACCGGCATCTCGGGCCTGCCCACGAAATCCCGCAAGGCCGGATCGCGACCCAAGGCCTGACGGCCGGGCGGATCCTTCCGACTTGTCCCTCCCACCGTCCCAACCCCGCCCCATGATCAGCCTGATTGACACCACACTCGTGGGGGAGGCCTTTGCGACCAGCGCCCCGGTCAATCCCGGCGACCGCATCCTGGTGCTCGGCATCGGCAATCTGCTGATGGGTGACGAGGGCGCGGGCGTGCATGCGCTGCGCTGGCTTGAGGCGGAGCCGCCGCTGGCGGGCGTCCGCCTGCTCGATGGCGGCACCGGCGGGGCCAACCTGCTGGGGGAATTTGAGGGCCGGCGGGCGGTCATCCTGATTGATGCGACCCGCGATGGCTCCGTGGCCGGCACCGTGGTCTACCGTCACCTCAAGCTGGGCCGGACCTTTGATCTGCCGAAGAGCCTGAGTGCGCATGACTTTGGCCTGAAGGATCTCTTCGCCGCCGCCGCCCTGATCGGCACGCTGCCGGAGATCCATCTCTACACGATCGCGGTGGAAACGCTTCACCCGATGTGCACGGTGCTGTCGCCGGAGGTGGAGGCCGCGATCCCGGAGGTTGTGCACTCGGTGCATGCGCTGGCCGCCCGGCTGTCTTCCTCGCTGGATTGAGCTGGTGGGATGGCCTGATTGGGCCGGCCCCTCAGAATCCTGCCCGGTCACGTTACCGTCTGTCCGACGGGGGTGGCGGCGCGCTTGCGCGCCACGTCCGGGGAAAACCGAGACGCGATCCTGTCCCAAGGTCTCCGCGGTTTGTCCCGGGCGGGTGGCGCCGGGCCAAAACTAATCCGCCGCCCACTTCTGTGGGCGGCGGAAAAACCACCTAACGAAATGAAGCGGGCCTCAGCTGGCGAGGAGCCCCGCGCCCACGGCCGCGATGCCCCAGCCGAGCAGGCGGGGAGCCCGCTCTGAGAGCCGGGCGGTGCCGAGACCCAGGCCGAGGCCGGAGGCGGCGAGAAGGGCGGTGGCGGCCACGAAACCGGCGCCATAGGCGAGTCCGCTGCTGGTGGCGGGCATTTCCGCCCCGTGGGCGAGACCGTGGAACATGGCAAAGATTGCGGCGAGCGTCACACTGGCGCCGAGCGGTAGGCGGCCGGCACAGGCCACGAGCAGGCCGAGCGCCAGCACGGAGGCGGCGAGGCCCTGGTCGAGGCCGGGGATGACCCCGATGAAATGACCGCCAATGGCCGACAGCGCCATCACGCCAACAAAGGCGGCTGGCACACGCCAGCTGGCGCGACCCCCGAGTTGGGCGGCCCACAGGCCGATGGCGATCATCGCGACGAGGTGATCCCAGCCGGTCAACGGGTGGGAGAAACCGCACGCGACACCATTGGCCTGCGCAGCGCCCGGGTGGGCCAGCGCGGCTGACGTGGCAGCAAGAAAGAGGGAGCCGGCAAGCAGGGAGGAAGATTTGGATTTCATGGGGTAGGGGAAGGGGGGTACGGCGTAGAGAGTAGTCGCAAACCCCCGCCGGTGCATCGCGGTTCTTGCCGTACACTCCGCACCAATTGTCCCGCACTTTTTGCGCATCACTTGGCGACTCCTGCGCATCAATTGTCCTGCGGGCTGTGTTCGCTTGCCGGCCCGGGGGACGGGGCGTAACCGACAGTCATGCCAGTACCCGACGCTCTCCGCCCGAAACGCACGCTCGTCGACCAGCTCCGCGCCTCGCCCATTTACCGCGACTATGCGAAGGCCTTCCGCGAGACCACGGGTCTGCCCCTGAACCTGCGCGAGCTCGAGAGCTTCGACCTGCCGTTTCACGGCGATCCGAATCAGAACCCCTTCTGCGAGCTGATGGCCGGCGCCAACCACACCTGTGCGGGCTGCCTGCAGCTGCAGCGGAAAGTGGAGGAGGGCGCGGGCGGGGAGGCAAAGACCCTCACGTGTTTTGCCGGACTGAGCGACTCGGCGGTCCCGGTCAAGGTGGGCGAAAACCTGGTGGCTTTCCTCCAGACCGGGCAGATCCTGCTGCGCGAGCCGACCGCGGCCCAGTTGCAGAAGCTCTCGCGGGTGCTGCGAAAATACGGCGTGGCGACGGAGCTGGAAAGATACGAGGCGGCCTACCGCCGGAGCCGCGTGGTGCCGCAGCGGCAGTACCGCTCGATCCTGCAGCTCCTGACAATTTTTGCACAGCATCTCTCCACCCTGAGCAACCAGCTGGTGGTCCAGGACGTGACGGAGGAGGCACCCGCCATCAGCCGCGCGCGGGCCTACATCACCGAGCACCACGGGGAGGAAATGACGCTCACGGGCGTGGCCCGGGCGGTGAACATGAGCGCCTTCTATTTCTGCAAGAGCTTCCGCAAGGCGACCGGGCTGACGTTCACCCATTATGTTGCCCGGGTGCGGGTCGAGAAGGTGAAAGACCTGCTGCTCAACCCGAACAAGCGGGTGAGCGAGGCGGCCTACGAGGCCGGCTTCCAGTCGCTGTCCCAGTTCAACCGCGTCTTCCGCCGCATTGCCGGGGAGCCGCCCTCGACGTACCGGGAGAAAGTGCGTTCCGGGGCGTTGACCTGAACGCCGGCCCGGCCGTCTCAGGCCGGAGCGTGGTGCAGCGGATGGTGCTCGTGGTCCGCGGGGAGGGTCAGGGCCGAATGCTTGGGCTCAGGAACGGCTTTGTCTGATCCCTCGCGAAACTGGCAGATGGCGCAGAAGGACTGGATTTCGCGCTGGGCGATGTGGCTGAACACCTGCTCCAGGCAGGTCAGCGCCTCGTCCCGCTGCGGCGCGGTCAGGCCCGGGGCGAGCACCTGCGCCAGCACGAGACCCTCGCGCAGGGCCTGTCGCCCGGCCGAGAAATAGGCCAGGAGCGGATTGCGACCGCAGGGACAATGCGGTTCCGCGTGGCGGGTATGAAGCCGGCGGGCCGACCAGATCCGCAGGGTCGAGAACACCTCATTCAACGTGGTGTCGAGCAGGTGGACCAGCGTGTCCGGATTGGCCAACGGCGAATTCATCCGCTCGATCCGCAGGAGGTTCTCCCAATTGGACCGAATGCAGGGGCGATGTGCCTCCAGGGCCTGCAATATGACCGTTTCCACAAATGAAAATATCCCAGAAAGCCCCGACTCCCGCTCATCACCGCTTGGCAAATGGTGGCTGTCTTTTGTTGTGCGCGGATTGTCCCCGGCCTCACCCGCCCGGGTGCAGGGTCCGGCAGTCGCGCTCCAGTTCCGCCCGGAAGTCGGGATGCGCGATCGAAATCAGGGCGGCGGCACGTTCCCGCAGCGTCCGGCCATGGAGGTTCACCGGCCCGTACTCCGTGACCACCCAGTGCACGTGGCCGCGTGTGGTGACCACGCCGGCCCCGGCCGCGAGCTGGAAGGAAATGCGCGACACGCGGCCGCTGGCGGCCGTCGAGGGCAGCGCGATGATCGGCCGGCCGCCCGGTGACAGCGCGGCGCCGCGGATGAAGTCCATCTGGCCGCCGATGCCGGAGTAGATCCGGTGCCCGATGGAGTCGGCGCAGACCTGGCCGGTGAGGTCGATCTGGATCGCGGAGTTGATGGCGACCACCTTCGGATTCCGGCGGATCACCGAGGTGTCGTTTGTCCAGTCGCAGGGATGGAAGGCGACCAGGGGGTTGTCATGGACGAAATCGAAGAGCCGGCGGGTGCCATTGATGAAGCTGGTGACGATGCGGCCGGGGGAGACCGCCTTGAGGCGGTTGGTGATGACGCCGGCCTCGACCAGGTCCACGACGCCGTCGGAAAACATCTCGGTATGAATCCCCAGGTCATGCTTGCCGTGCAGGCGGGCGAGCACGGCGTCGGGAATGCCCCCGATGCCCATCTGGAGGGTGGAACCGTCCTCCACGAGTCCGGCCACCAGCTCCCCGATGCGGGCCTCGACGACGGTTTCGGGGGCGGGCCGGTGCTCGACCAGGGGCCGGTCGGTGGCCACGAAGGCATCGATCTGGTCGAACGGGAGGACGTTGTTGCCGTGGGTGCGCGGCATCTGCTCGTTGATTTCCGCAATGATCACGCGGGCGGTCGTGGCCGCGGCGCGGGCAGCGTCGCAGGAGGTGCCCAGCGAGCACATGCCATGGCGGTCGGGGGGCGAAACCTGCAGCAGGGCGACGTCGAGCGGCACACTGCCGCTCAGGAACAGGGCGGGGATGTCGGACAGGAAGATCGGGATGAAGTCGGCGCGGTCCTCGGCGACGGCCTGGCGCAGCGGGGCGCCGGTAAAGAGGGACACCGAGCGGAATTCACGCTCGCGGCCGCTCGCGGCAAACGGCGCGGGCCCGGCGGTGTGCAGGTGGTAAAGCTTCACCCCTTCGAGGTCATGCCGGGCGCACAGCGCCTCGATCAACGGGGCGGGCGTGGCGCAGGCCCCGTGGATGAAGACATTGGTGCCGCTCCGGACAAAAGCGGCGGCATCAGCGGGTGACACGGCGGAGGATTTCCAGTCGGGACTCATGGGAGGATAAGTTAATATTATTCTGGGCGGATCATCCGGGAAGCGAAGCGCCGATGCTGGGCTTGGAATGGGAAATTGTCCGCATTTTTTGTGGTCCATGGGCGAGGGCGGATTTTAGACGGGCCGGAGGCGCGTCCCGATGGGCCCAGCCCGGGCCGCGAAAACGCCCGGTTTCCAGCGGTTTTGAGGTGCGGAAATGAACCTTGCCCGGCGGCGGCCCGCTGGCCACGGTGCGCGGCAGTGAAAATCGGATTTCTCGGCGGGAGCTTCGACCCCGTGCATTTCGGCCACCTGATGGCCGCGCAGGACGCCTACGAGCAAAACCAGCTCGACCGGCTCATCCTCGTACCCGCGGCCCAGGCCCCGTTGAAGAACAACGATGTGCAGTCCACGGCGGAAGACCGCCTGGCCTTGCTGCGGGCCGCGGTGGAGTGGGACCAGCGGTTTGAAATTTCTGACGTCGAGCTGCGGCGGGGCGGGGTGAGCTACACGATCGACTCCGTCCGGCACTTTCGCGCGCTGTACCCGAATGACGAGCTGTACTGGATCATTGGCGGCGACCAGCTGCCCAAGCTCCACCTGTGGAAGGACATCAAGGAACTCGCGAAGCTGGTGGAGTTCATCTTCCTCGAGCGGCCGGGTCATCCGGTGAAGGCCGTGCCGGACATCCCCGGGCTGCGCCTGCGCCGCTGCGACGGTCATTTGCTCGCCATCAGCTCCACGGAGCTGCGGGACCGGGTGAAACGGGACCTGTCGCTGGACTATTTTGTCCCGCACAAGGCGATTGTATATATCCGCGACCACCGTCTTTATCGCTAATCTACATGAAGGGAAAAAAATCAAACGCACTGTCGCTGGTTAAACTCTGCTGCCAGGCCCTGGACGAAAAGAAGGCCGTGGACCTGCAGGTCCTCGACGTGAGCGCACAGTCCTCGATCACCGACTACCTCGTGCTGGCCACGGGCACGTCGGAACCGCACCTTCGCGCCTTGCGCGTCGAACTCGAGAAGGCGATCGATGCGAGCCAGCATCCCATCCTCGGCATGGAAACCGCCCAGGAAAGCGGCTGGATCGTGGTCGATGTCTTTGACGTGATGATCCATCTCTTTACCGCCGATGCCCGGGCCAAATACGGCCTGGAGAACCTGTGGAAGGACGCGGTGAGCGTGTCCGTGCCCAAACTTCTGGGGATCGCCCCCAAGGCAAAAAAGCGCAAGCCGGCAGCTGCGCCCAAGAAACGCAAAAAAGCCGCCAAATAACGGCTTGATCCCCGTGGGCTCAACGGGCGCCTTGGTTTGTAAAATTCCCTTAAGATTGGGGTCAAAATATAGGTGATATTACCTATATTTGATCCATTCCTGTGGAAATTTAACAAGCCCGTCCGGGTGGATTCATCTGCTTTGGATTGGGGGTATTAGCTGGGGGATGCAACACCTTAACCAGAGCGCATTTAATTATATAAAACACTTCCTTAGTGTTAGTTGTAATATCAGAAGGCTCCTCTGATCCGATGAATAGAGTCATCGGTTTCCTAGCCTGACATCGTGTCTGAATGCGAATCCGGATGGACTGGTACCACTCGGACTAAGTAATCCACCTCAGAAAATGGTCTTGTTCTCGTCAGGTGGGTTTGCTTGAGTCTTTGGAAGCTCACGTCCGAGCCATCATATCCTAATCATTACAGATACCTACCTATGAAAAATACCAATACCTCCAACAAGGGTTTCACCCTCGTTGAAATCATGATTGTCGTCGTCATCATCGGCCTCCTGGCCGCCATGGCGATTCCCGCGTTCCAGAAGGTGCGCTCGGCCTCGCAGGACAAGACCGTGTTGAACAACGCGCGTCAGCTGTCCGCCGCGGCCGACCAGTACTACCTGGAAAACGGTGTCTCCACCGTCACGATCGGCAACCTGATCGGCAGCACGAACTACGTGAAGGCCCTCAATCTGGTCGCCAACGAGACCTATCCCCAGGCGTTCACGCAGGGTGTCGCGATCTCGATCGTCGGCGTCGCCGGCGTGCGCACGATCACCTACGCCCCGTAATTGGGTCGCACGGTTTAACTCTCAAGCCGTCCGCGTCAGCGGACGGCTTTTTTGTGC
>CAIOAO010000021.1 GCA_903855985.1 uncultured Opitutia bacterium
AATCCGCCGCTGTAACTCGCGCGCCCGCGCGCGCCCGAGGCGCGTGGCGGGAATTTCCACGATCCCCGCGCTCGCCTCGGTCAGGGATGGATACAAGGAGAAATGCACCCACATGTGCTCCGCCCCCGGCCGACTGCCGCAATTGAACGCCACCCCATCCGGCACGAGGAGAAACCGGGCCGGCGTCAGCGGATACCGCCGGCCGGCCGACTCGATCCACGCGCCCGGAGTCCGGTCATAATAGAGGCGCCAGTACGGGCTGCACACGTCCCGGTAATTCCATCCGGCCCCCAGCCGCAGCAGCCCGCATTCATGGATCTGGAAACTGTCGCCCCCCTCCCCCACCGGCGGCTTCAGGCCATGCGGCGTAAAGGGGTTATGCCAGAGGTGATGGTCAGTTTTAGGCACAAATAAAACCCTTGCAGACATTGCCAGATGGCAAGCGTTAATGCTAGTGTAATACTATGAGTCCTGTCGCCGCCGCCCCCGTCGCCACCCCTCCCCGCCGCGTTGTCGTCACGCCCGAGTCCAAGCAGAAGCCCACGATCGTGGACCTGCTCAACGACTGGCAGTACCTGGAAAAAGCCACGCACCGGCTCATCTGCGGCTGGGGTCGCGCCGTCGCGCCGTGGGCCGACAAGAGCGTCATCCATCGCCACGTCTGGGACCAGGCCGAGTGCGTCCGCCGCCTCCGCGAGCGCGTTGCCCAGTTCCCGGGCGGCAAACCCGACGCCCCCGTCTCCAGCCGCCTCGAACACATCGCCAACACCGTCCTGCTCGCCCCGAACCACAACGATGCCCTCGACGGCATCTATGAGATTCTCCTCAAGGCCCTGCTCACCGCCTACGGCGAATACTCGACCCACGCGCACCCCGTGCACGATGCGCCCACGGTCGCCCTGCTCCACGAGATCAACCAGATCAAGAGCCAGGAATTCCTCTGGTACCGGGACTACCGCCGCCGCCACCCGCACCCGACCACCGCCGCCTACCGCGAGGCCGTCGAGCGCGCGATCGCCGAGTGCGGCGGTTTCCATGCGGCGCTGCCTATCGCTGCCGGTGACGCGGGCGCCCAGCCCGCCGGGGCCCGCACCGATTTCAAGTACCCCCGCTTCGGCGCCCGCGACACCCCGATGTGGCCCCAGCACGACTTCATGGAGTATGTCCGCGTCGACTTCCCCACGAGCATCGAGGCCCGCCGGCTCTTCTGGGCCTACGGCTACATGATGGAGAAGAACCTGCCCGACGACCAGCTGCTCTGGATCTACGACGGCCACTACCTCCCCTGGGAATGGCACCACGACATCTCGCGGCACCTGTGGGATGAATCCCGCCACGGTGACTCGGGCTACTCCCGCATGCGGGACTTTGGCATCGATTTCAGCGACACCGGCTTCCCTGGCTACGACCAGGCGACACGCGTCACGGTGCTCGAGGCCATCGCCAAGGAGCGCGGCCTCCCCCTGGAACAGGTCTATCGCGACTACCCGAAGTACCTCGACGGCCTCCGCTCGGACACCCACATCACGCGCGCCCAGATGTACGAGCACGTCTTCATGATCGGCCTCGTCGCCGAGACCGGCCACTTCATCGTCAAGCAGGAGGGCTACCAGGACTTCAAGGAGGGCCACGACCTCGAGTCCGCCGAGATGATGCTCTTCGACATCATCGACGAGACCGCGCACGTCCAGTACGCCCACAAGTGGCTGCCCCTGCTCGCCGAGTTCGCCGGCATCGACAACACCAACTACCGCGAGCGCGGCGCCCAGGTCCGGGCGGAATACCAGAAGAAGCACGACGACGTCTCCGCCGAGCTCGCCAGGAAACTCATTCGGAAACCCGGCCACGCACCCTACGACTTCTATCAGGACCTGCTGGGCCGCATCCGCCGCGCCAAGCCCCTGGCCAACGCGACCACCTGCGGCCCGCGCTCGCCGAAGCCGATGTGAACAGCGCCCCGGGGCGGAGCCGCGATCCCGCCCGAGCCCGCCGGTAAATTTTCACCCGCATTCAGCTTGCGCGCCGCTCGCGCGGCCAGCTTTACTGGCGGTGCATGGCCCGCATTCCCCTCGAGGATAATTTCAACGACGTCATCAACAAGACCCAGCGCGGGCTCAAGATCTCCGACGAGGATCTCGCCAAGCGTGCCGAGGTCTCCGCCGCCGACCTGGCCGCCGTGAAGGGCGGCACGCCCATCATCGCCGTCATCCGCCGCGTCGCCCGCCATCTCCACCTCGGCCCCGACGCCCTCGAGGTGCTCACCGCCAAGTCCTGGTACCCCGAGCAGCCGAATTTCCCCACGGGTTTCGCGGCGTTCAACACCGCGTTCGAGGACATGACCGTGAACAGCTACCTCGTGTGGGACTCCCGCACGAAGCTCGCCGCCGCCTTCGACACCGGGGCCAATTGCGACGCGATGCTCGACACCATCCACGCCGAGAAGCTGAAGCTGGAATACATCTTCATCACGCACACCCACATCGACCACATCGCCGACCTGAAGAAGCTCGCCGCCGGGACCAAGGCCGAGGTCTGGGCCGGCGAACTCGAGCCCGTGGACTTCCCCGGCGCCAAGACCTTCAAGGAGAACGCCCA
Source organism: uncultured Opitutia bacterium (assembly GCA_903855985.1). Lineage (GTDB taxonomy): Bacteria > Verrucomicrobiota > Verrucomicrobiia > Opitutales > Opitutaceae > Opi-474. The sequence continues at coordinate 2,596 of CAIOAO010000021.1, forward strand.
CTTCCACATCGGGAAGCTCGCAATCAAGACGCTGTTCACCTGGGGCCACTCGCCCGGCATGACGACGTTCTACATCACCGGCCTCAGCTGGCCGCTCGCCATCGTCGGCGACTCCATCTTCGCCAGCTCGATGGGCGGCAGCCCGACCCACTTCGCCGAGCAGTACCGCAACAACAAGGAGAAGATCCTGACGCTCCCCAACGACACCGTCCTCGCCTGCGGCCACGGCCCGCTGACCACCCTCGGCCAGGAAAAGCGCAACAATCCCTTTTTCACCTCCAAATAATCCTTCAACCCCCACCTAAATACATGTCGCAGAAAATTGCCTTCGTCGGAGTCGGTCGCATGGGCGCCAACATGGCGCGCCGCCTCAAGGATACCGGTCACACCGTCACCGCGGTTTATGATGTGCACGCGCCCAGCGCGGCCGAGCTCGCCAAGGAGATCGGCGCCACGCACGCCGCCAAGCTCGCCGATGTCACCGCCGCGGCCGACATCATCTTCACCGTCGTCACCGACGACGCCGCCCAGCTGGGGGTGTTCGCCGAGAGCGGCGACTCCCTCCTCACCGGCGCCAAGGGCAAGATCTTCATCAACTGCGCCACGCTCACCCCGAAGGTCCACGTCGAGGTCGAGAAGCGCGCGAAAAAGGCCGGCGCCGTCTCCCTCGAGGGCTGCATGGCCTCGTCCATCCCCCAGGCCCGCAACGGCACGCTCTACCTGATGTGCGCCGGCGACAAGGCCACCTTCGACCAGGTGAAGCCCATCCTCGACCAGCTCAGCACCGCCCTCCGCTACATCGGCCACACCGGCCAGGCCGCGCAGGTCAAGGCGCTCGTCAACATGGTCATGAACATCAACACCGCCGGCCTCGCCGAGGGCCTCGGCCTCGGCGCCGCGCTCGGGCTCGACCTGACGATGCTCCGCGAGGTGTTCCTCCAGACCGGCGCCAACTCGCAGGTCCTCAAGACCGACGGCGAGGACATGCAGAACCGCGACCACTCCTGCTTCTTCTCCGGCGCCCACGCCGCCAAGGACAGCGGCATCGCCGCCCAGCTCGGCAAGGACGTCGGCCTCAACCTCCCGCTCGCCAACGCCACCAAGGCCCAGTTCGACCAGATGGTGAAGCTCGGCCTCGGCGGCCTCGACAAATCCGGCGTCGCCGAACTCACCTTCAAGGGCCGTCACGGCTGACCCTAATTTCGATTTTCGATTTGGGATTTTCGATTGCCCCGCAATCCAACTCCCCAGCGAAAATCGAAGCCTTCTCCCCAATCGAAAATCCAAAATCGAAAATGCCTAAGATCGCCCACATCGCCAACCTCTGGTCCCTCGTCAATTACCCCTCGGCCGCCAAGCAGTGGTCGCTCGACAAGAAGATCCGGGCCGTCAAGGCCGCCGGCTTTGACGGTTTCACCACCGGCCTCACGCCCGAGTGTGGCATCCTCGCCAAGAAATACGGCCTGAAGCATGTGCTGGGCTTCGTCTCCACCTCCTCGGGCGACCCCAAGGACTTCGCCAAGCGCATCCAGTCCCAGAAGGACGCCGGCGCCGTGCAGATCAACGTCCAGCTTGACGACCATGACACCCCGCCCGCCCTCGCGACCAAGCACTGGATCGCGATGGAAAAGGAAGCCGCCAAGATCGGCGGCGTGGTGCTCTCCCTCGAGGTTCACCGCGATTGCTGCACCGAGACCCCGGAGAAGACCTACGAGATCGCCCGCCTCTACAAAAAGGCCACGGGCAAGATGATCAAAATCAACTTCGACTTCTCGCACTTCTCCGTCGTGAAGCACCTCGGGCCCGGCAACTACGCCGAGCGTCTCCTCGACCATCCCGCCCTCGTGCAAAACGGCGAACAGTCGCACTGCCGCCCGTTCAACGGCCACCACTGCCAGGTGCCCGTCACCTACAAGGGCAAGCTCAGCGACGAGGCCAAGAGCTACCTCGATTTCTGCGTCGCCCTCTTCAAGGTCTGGAAGGCCGCGCCGAAGAACAAGAACCGCACCCTCTACGTCTGCCCGGAAATGGGGCCGTACCACGAGGGTGGCGCCGGCTACAACATCAGCGGCCTCCCGCCTGCGTGGCCCGACGCCGTTATCCTGCGCCGCGAGCTCGACAAGGCCTGGAAGCGGGCTTGAGGGGTTGAAAGGCGGCAGGCGAAAGCGGAAGGTTAAAACCATGAAACTCTTCCGCCTTCGTCGCTTCCGCCTTTCACCTTCCGCCGGGCTTCTGGCCGCGCTGTGGGTCGGGGCGTTCGCCGTCCTCTCGGCCCAGGCCCAACCCGTCTCCCGGCCCGGCCCGTTGCCCGGTACCCCGTATGGCCCGCCCCCGGGGCGCGTGCTGTTTTTCCCGGGCCCCAATTTCAGCGGCGAACCCCTCGTCGTGCCGGCTGCCGGCGCCCTCGAGAACCTGGAGTACGTCCGCGACTCCCGCGGCCGCAAGTGGAACGACCGCATCGCCTCCATCCGGGTCGAGGGCCCGGTGCTGCTCCTCATGTATGAACACGCCGACTTCCAGGGCGCCACGGCGACCCTGACCCGCGATGCCGCCGACCTCAATGCCCTCTCCCTCGGCGACCGCCGCGGCACGACCTGGTCCCAGCGGATTTCCTCCGTCCGCGTCGAACCCATCCAACCGGCCGCCCCCGGTTTCATCCAGTGGGAGCGCCGTGACGCCGAGCGCGCCGTCCGGGCCGCCTACCGCGATATCCTCGGCCGTGATCCCGACGAGCGCGGCCAGCGCGATTACCGCGACCGGCTGATGAGCCGCGGGTGGACCGAGGACCAGCTGCGCGACGCCATCCGCCACAGCCCCGAATTCCGCAACCGCGACGTCAGCGAAATCATCCGCCGGCTCTACCGCGAGGTGCTCCGGCGCGAACCCGATCCCGCCGGCAGCGCCAAGTACTCCCGCACCCTGCGCGAGGGCATGTCGGAATCCGAACTGCGGGCCGAACTCCTGCGCAGCCGCGAATATGCCGAACTCCACGCCCGGGAAGTCATCGCCCGCGCCTACCGCGAAATCCTCCGCCGCGAGGCCGACCCCGCCGGCTTCGCCACCTACCTGAAGCGCATGATCGAACAGGGCTGGGACGAAAACCGCGTCCGCGACGCCCTCCGCTCGAGCGACGAATACCGGCGGCTGCCGAGGCGATAGCCGGTGGAACGCGTTGTCCCCAACGCGTTTGCCTGGGAGGGCCGGGTAAGCGGGCTGTAGCCCACTCGCTCGACCCGCCTTCCCTTACCCGTATTTCGCCTTCAGCGTCCGCCCTTCGCTAGCGCTGCGGTCGGCGAGGTCGAGGATGTGGATCGGGCGGCGCGCCCACTCCGCGGTGATGATCAGCGGCACGCCCTTCACGAGGTGCGCCGCGACGTTCGCGTAATATTTTTCCCACTGCGTCGGGGGATTCTTGGCCTTGGTGACCGTGGTCTGGTCACCGTCGCGCACGATGATCTCGTGGGTGTCGTACTCCCACAGGAACGTGCCCTTGGTGCCGGTCACCTCGACCATGCCGCGCTTCATGTTGGCATCGATCTGGGAGATGCAGAGCGTCGCCCACGTGCCGCTCTTGAAGCGCACCACGGCAAAGCCCTCGTCCTCGATCGTGTCCTGCCCCCACTTGGACTGCGGCGCCCAGAAACCTTTTTTGGCAAAACCCGTGACCTCGGTGATCTCCGAGTTCACGAGCTGCAGCGTGTATTCCAGGACGTGTACGCCCCAATCGTAGAGGATGCCGCCGGAAATGGTCTTGCTGGAGCGCCACCAGTCACCGGGCTTGTTCCAGCCGCCCATGTGGCATTCGACGCGGACGAGGTCGCCGATCACGCCGGACTTCAGCACTTCCAGCGCCTTCATGATCGAGCCGTCCCAGTGGCGGTTGTGGTAGGTCGAAAGCATCACGCCGGCCTTCTTCGCCGCGGCGATCATCGCATCGCACTCCGCCGTCGTGATCGCAAAGGGCTTCTCGCACACCACGTGCCGGCCTGCCTTCAGGCACTGCAGCGCCAGCGGGGCGTGGGTGTTGTGCGGGGTGATGATCACGACGAGGTTCACGTCCGAACCCGCCAGCATCGCGTCCACGCTCGGAAAGGTCTGGATGCCGGGAAAATCCGCCGCGGCCACGGCCAGGCGCGTTGCATCCGGCTCGGCCACGGCCCAGGGCGTCATGCCCGCCTTCTGCATTTCCAGCAGATGGGAGCGGCCCATGTTAAAGGCGCCACCGTAACCGATGACGCCAACCTTGATTTCCTTGGCCTGCTTGTAGCGTGATTTCATGGGGATTCCGAAAAAAGCCGCCGGGGTGATGTTCGGCGAAGCCCAGTGACCTAAGGCCGCCAACGCCGGCTTCAAAGCTATTCGCACCGGCGGTCCGGGAGCCCGGGGGCCCGACCTCTGCGCCCCGCCAAAAAATGCGCCGATTGCGGCAAGGGCTGCGGAGCGGTGGCCCCGATTAGCGCGCATGATGAAATCGTCGAGCCGCTTTCGACGTTCCGCGTGCCAACTGTGACCAGCACCCCGAGACCGAGTCGGACGAAACCTGTCCACACCGCGGACCACTCCGATCGCGCCCGGCTCCGGACCCGCAACCCGGCGGGTGGATTTGACCCGCCCGACCCTCTCGCAAATTGACCAGCCCGGCAAATTCCCTGGTCCCGCCCCCGGAACTCCGCCCGCAGCGGTGTCTGAACACCCTGGGTTGCCGCCCGGTTGATCGCGCGCCGTTCCATGTTCCCGCGATCGCCTGCAGCGTCTCGTCCGCCATCCTGGGCCGGTCCGTCCACACCGGCACCGGGTCCCTGCGCTACGCCGAGGTGGCCGCGTGGGCCCGGGGCGAGGCGGCCCATGCGGAGTTCGAGGCCCGGTTGTACGACGATGTCGTGGCGGTCCACCGCGCTCTGGACGTGGATGTGCTGCGGATGCCGTGGCGCATGAACGAGCGGCCGGATGCGCAACTGGACGAGTTCACCTTTCGGTTCGGACCCGAATCCGGCGAGCACACCCTTTGGCAGTATCACCCGGCCGCGGCTGACTTCAGCCCGGTCTACCAATCACCCCGCACCCAGTCAGCCGAGGCCCGCTTGCGGGCCGAAATCGCGCAGCTGGAAGCGCGGGCGGCCGATTCCGCGGCCGCAGCGCAGGCCTCGATCGCCGAGGCGTTGATGCTCTGCCGGCAATATGGCCGGGAATTCATGGTGCGCAGCGTGGGTGCAGGCATCGGCATCGGCTACGACCCCGACGACCTTGAGCTGATGGTGACCATGCCGGAGTTGTTCCGCCGCAAGGTCCTCCTCCAGGCCGACCATGCCATCGCGGTGGGCCGGGCGATCGTGGCGGCGGGCCTGCCGCCGGTGATGTCGGGCGGCGGCGATCTGGCCGGCACCCAAGGTCCCATATATTCACCCGCAATGTTCCGCGCGGTGGTGCTCCCGGGGTATGTCAAGGCGCTCACCGCGCTGAACCGGATGGGCGTGCACTACTACTTCTGCAGCGACGGCAACCTGTGGTCGCTGATGGATATGCTCTTCGGCGAGGCCGGCATCCCGGGTTACGGCGAGACGGATCGCGACGCCACGATGACCGTCGCGGCGATCCGCGCCCGGTTTCCGCAGCTGGTCATCTGGGGCAATGTATCATCCTCCCTGCTGATGCACGGCACCCCGGCGGAAGTCCGCGAACAGGCCCACGCCTCCCTGGCGGAGGGCGGCGGCCGGGGCTACTTCCAAGGCTGCTCCAACGCCATCGTGCACGGCACGCCCGTCGAGAACGTGCTGGCGATGCTCGGCGAGCGCTGACGCATACCGCGACTTGACCAACCTTTCCCCATGACCAAACGCGACGTCATCCGCCAAGTCCTCTCGCACCAGCGCCCGCCCTACGTGCCGTGGTCGTTCTCGTTCACGCTGGAGGCCAAGGAGAAGCTCGAGCGCCACTTCGGCTCCACCAGCCTCGACCTGCTGCTGCATGATCACCTCGCCTGGGCCGTGAATCCCGCGGGCAGCTTTGTGGACCTGGGGCACGATCAGTTCCGCGATCCCTTCGGCGTCGTGTGGGACCGCTCGGTGGACAAGGACATCGGCCAGGTGGTCAGCCCGCAGCTCGGCGAGCCGACCCTCTCCGGCTACCAGTTTCCGGATCCGACCGACGCCACCTTTTTTAACGCCGTGCCCGAGATGATCGCGCGCCAGCCCGACTGCTTCCGGGTGTTTCCGATCGGCTTTTCACTCTACGAGCGCGCCTGGACCCTGCGGGGCATGGAGAACCTGATGATGGACTTCGTCGAGAACCCGGACTTTGTGCGCCAGCTGCTGCGCGCGATCGCGGATTTCAACCTGGCCCAGGTCCGGCATGCCCTGACCTTCGACATCGACGGCGTGTACTTCGGCGACGACTGGGGCCAGCAGCAGGGCCTGCAAATGGGGCCGGGGCTCTGGCACGAGTTCATCGAACCCGAGCTGAAGCGCATGTACGCCGCGGTGCGGTCGGCCGGGAAATTTGTGTTCATCCACTCGTGCGGCGACGTGGACGAGCTGTTCGACTCGCTCGTCGCGGACGGCGTGAACTGCTTCAATCCCTTCCAGCCCGAGGTGATGAACGTGGCCGAGCTGATCCCGCGCTTTCACGGCCGGCTCGCGTTCCACGGCGGCCTTTCGACCCAGCGGACCCTCCCCTATGGTACGACCGACGACGTGCGGGCGGAAACGCGCCGCCTGATCGCGCTCGGGCGCGACGGCGGCTACATCCTCGCCCCGGCGCATGCCGTCGAGGGCGATGTGCCGCTGGAGAACATGCTGGCCTTTATCGACGAGGCGCTGGGCCAACCGGGCTTCAAGCGCTGAGCGGTTCCTGGCCTGTAGGATTGAGTCCCTCGTATCCACGCGCGGACGAGATGATTTCCCTCCAACGGTGGCCGGACCGTGCAACTTGCGTGCTTACTCCCTAACCGAAGCGGGGATCAGGCCTTTTTCACGAAGCAGGCCTTCAGCGCCAGGGCCACGCCGTCGATCTTGCCGTCGATTTCGTGGTCCCCCTCGACCAGCCGGATGCTCTTCATCTTCGCGCCCTGCTTGAGCACGCCGGAGCCGCCCCGGAGCTTGAGGTCCTTGATCAGGATCACGGCGTCACCGTCGGCCAGCACGGTTCCATGCGCGTCGCGCACCTCGCGCGGTGCCTCGGCCACCGCCGCTTTCGGCCATTCATGGCCGCAGGTCGCGCACTCCCAGTGGTCGGGGTGGCTGATGACATCTTCCATCGTGCAGGCGGGGCAGGGAGTCTTGTCCATGGTTAATCCGCGACGATGAACCCCCGGCGGTCCCACAGGCAAGAGCCGAGCCCGCGCCGCCGCCGGAGCGGGTGGGCGCTGATTTCAGTACTTGCGGCAGGATTTTTTTTGCTGCAACGTGCGCCCCCTTGTCAGTCAAGGCGCGGTAGCCAAGTGGTAAGGCCGAGCTCTGCAAAAGCTCTATGCGCCGGTTCAATTCCGGCCCGCGCCTCCAATTTCATCCTGCCCGGTGGCAGCGTCGGAATCGAACGGCCCGGGCAGCTCTTAGACGGGCAAAAAATCGTGGTTCCACTCGCTGCAACTGAAGCGGCTGCTCGCCGCACCACGCGATTGACGGCCGTGGGCCTCGACCAATGGAACTCTAATGAGTCCCATGGCAGAAGCGTCACCTGGGGTCGGGATAGCTCATCGACCGGCCGTAAGTAGTATAGCGGCCAGAGTGAAAGTGCTCATCAACCTTGATCGGTGCTCCGGGCTTCAACAGCATGCTGGGCAGCGACGAAGTGTACCATGCGCCGATGTCATGCTGGGTGGCCGCTCCCAGCAGCATTCCGTTGGCTTCACCGGGCTTGGGGTCATTTCCAGATTTTATCCGACCAGAGCTCCCGGAGACCTCCTTTCAGGACAAGATATGCGGAGCCTTGGGCTTAAATTGCGGCGTAGCACAGGGACCAATCTGTCAGGATTGGAAACCCCTCCGAGAAGTCGCGCCCTTCTCACTCCGCTGCGCCCATGAAACGACCTGCTGCAACCCTGCGAATTTTCCGCTGGCTGACCCTCGTGGTTCTCGCCGCGACGCTGGCCGCCGCCGCTCCGCCTGCCCGCCAGAAGATCCGCATCGGTATCGAGAACGATTCGCCGCCCCTGTCGTATGTCGATGCCAAGGGGAAGGCGATTGGTTTCACGCCCGAGCTCCTAAAGGCAGTCAGCCAGGCCAACGACATCGATTTTGAGATCACGGTCAGCACTTGGACTTATATTTCACATGAGTTCTCCGCCGGCCGGTTGGACGCCTTGGCCAATGTGGTGTGCACCCCGGAGCGAGCCCTAACGATGGATTTCACGGTCGGGCACGCTAAAGTCCATCTCCGCAGCTATGCGCGCAACGGAAAGCCGGTTACACGGCACACGCGGGACTTCGCCGGCAAGCAAGTCGCCGTCGTGGATGGTTCCATCATTCACAAGACGGTGGTCATGCGAGGCCCCTGGGGCGCAACCATTCACCCTCTTCCGAGCCGCCAGGCCGCCTTGGAGGCGGTGGTGCGTGGAGACTGTGACTTCGCCCTCTTGCTCCTGGCTGGGCCAAAGAATGATGAACTGATGCTGCCGGTGCACTCCGACTTCGTCGATGATCTCACGCTGACGTATCATGTCGCCGTTCATCAGGGCGACACAGCCGCACAGGACCAAATCAACGAAGGCCTCCGCATCGTCTTGAGCAATGGCGCCCTAGACCAGCTCTATGAGAAATGGGTGGGTCCGACCGAGCCGCGCCCCATCCGCGCCACGGACCTGCGGCCCTATTTCTGGCCGATGCTCTTGTCGGCGATCTTCCTCAGCCTCGTCCTGATCGCTCAACAGTGGTCCATCGCCGTGCGCCGGCGCGCCCAAGCCACCGCCCAGGCCCGCGCCGACGAACTCGATACCTTCATGAATGCCAGCCTGAGTCTGATCTTCATCGCTCACGACTTGCATTCCCGTCGCATGACCGGCAACGACGCCGCCTGCGCGTTCGTGGGCATGCCCGCCGATGCCAACATCTCCCAGGATGCCATGTTGGCCGCTGGCAAAAAATTCACCTACCGCGATCGTGCGGGGAGGGAAATACCGGCCGAGGACCTGCCCATCGAGCAGGCCATGCGCTTGGGTCGGGCCATCAAAGGAGCCGAAATGGCCCTCGCTTTCCCTGATGGGACGGTCCGTGAGCTCTATGGCAATGCCGCCCCGCTCTTCGATGACAAAGGCCAGGTGCGCGGCGGGATCGGGACTTTCCTCGATGTCACCGAGCGCCAGCAAGCGGAGCGAAAACTGCGGGAAAGCCTGATCCTGATGAACGAGGCGCAACGCATCGCCCACATGGGCAGCTGGCGCCTGGAACTGGCGACCAACCGGATGGTGTGGTCCGATGAACTTTGCCGCATGTCCGGCCTCGATCCCGCCAAGCCGGTGCCGCCCCTGGCGGAACGGCAGAAACTCTACCTGCCGGAGAGCAGAAAGAAGCTGATGGAGGGCATCGCCCAGATCAGCCACGCCGGCGGCAGTTTCACCATTGAGGTGGAGGTGCAGCCGGTGGGGCGCGAACAACGCTGCATGCTCGTGACCGGTGAGGCCGAACGCAACGCCGAGGGCACCGTGATCGCCCTCCATGGCATGGCCCAGGACATCACCGCGCATAAGCGCGCCGCCGCGGCGCTCCGGGCCAACGAGCGGGAAATCCGGCTGCAGGCCGCGGCCCTGGAGGCCACCATCAACAGCGTCGTGATCACGGACCCCCAGGGCGACATCCAGTGGGTCAATTCGGCATTCACCCGCATCACGGGTTACACCCTGGCCGAGGTCCTGGGGAAAAACCCCCGGATCCTGCAATCAGGCGAGCAGACGCATGACTATTACGCGGACATGTGGCGCACCATCAGTTCCGGCCGCAGCTGGTCCGGTGAATTCGTCAACCTGCGCAAGGATGGCAGCCGCTACACCGAGGAGGTCACCATCACCCCGGTCCGGGCCGAAGGCCGTGACATCACCCACTATGTCGCGGTGAAGCAGGACATCACGGAAAGGAAGTCCCTCGAGAAACAGCTCATCGAGACCCAGCGCCTGGAAAGCGTCGGGTTGCTGGCCAGTGGCATCGCCCATGACCTGAACAACATCATCGCCCCGATCACCCTCTCCATCGAGCTGCTCCGCCACAAATACCCGGGCGAGCAGCGCACCCTCGAGATGGTGGAGCAGTGTGCTCGCCGCGGCGCCGAGGTCGTGCGGCAGGTTCTCACGTTTTCCCGCGGCATGGATGGCACCCGGGTGCCCCTGCGCGTTAGCCGCCTGGTCAAGGAAATGGGCCACCTGATGAGTGAGACCCTCCCGCGCAACATCGAGTTTTCCTACGATGTGAACGTGAAGGAGGACACCGTCCGGGCCGATCACACCCAGATCCACCAGGTCATCCTGAACCTGGGCGTCAACGCCCGCGACGCGATGCCCAAGGGGGGCAAGCTCTCCATCAATCTGACCAATGAGACCATGCAGAAGGAAGACGTGGCCGGCACTTCCAGCAAGCCGGGCCCATACCTGGTGATTGCCGTCGCCGACTCCGGCATGGGCATCCCACCCGAGGTCCTGCCCCTCATCTTTGAGCCCTTCTTCACCACGAAGGCCCGCGGCGTGGGCACGGGACTCGGACTCTCCACGGTGCACGGCATCGTCCGGAGCCATGGCGGCTTCATCAAGGTCCAGAGCGAGGTCGGGATCGGCACGATTTTCAAAGTCTATCTGCCGCTGGACGCCCAGGCCGCGGCGACAAGCAAGGCCGCCAGCGCCACGCCCTTTGCCCAGGGCGAGGGCCGCCTCGTGCTCGTCGCCGATGACGAGCCCACCATCCGGGACAGCGCCCGGCTCGTGCTGGAGGCTTCCGGCTACAAGGTGATCACCGCGGAGAACGGCCTCGAGGCGGTCACCCTGTTTCGGGCCCACGAGCAGGAGGTGAAGTACGTCGTCCTTGACCGCATGATGCCGGTCATGAACGGGGAAAGCGCCGCCCTCATCATCCATCAGCTTGCACCTACCCTCCCGATCATCCTGGCCACCAGTTTGCTCAGCACGGGACTAAAGACCGGGCTGTCGGAAGAATTGAAGGCGGCGGGCATCACCGATGTCCTGAGCAAGCCCTTCACCGCGGACCAGCTGCTGCGCCGGCTCACCCGGTAGCGGGGACGGGGCGGCCAGCCCGCCGCCTCCGCCGGGCCCGGCCTTTCGGGTGTTTCGCGCGGATTTCGCTTTTCCCCGCGGCGGTTGCTTCGCACGGTGGCGGGGGCCTTTTACCCCGCGCGATGCTGAAAATGTTCTCCCCCGGACTCTGGATCGTGCTGCTGATGGCAGCCGGTTCCTCCGTGCTGATCGCACTGCTGCCGGTCCCCACCCACCCCGGCATGGAAATGTGGGTCTTCGACCCGAATCACGCCAAGATCGCCCGCTTCATCGCCGAGGACTGGAACCATGGTCACGCCTCGAACCCCGTGACAATCCACCTGATCACCGGCGCCGCCATCCAGTCGCGCATGATGAGCGGGTTCTACTCCGACACCCCGGTCGCCGACCTGATCGAGGTCGAGCGCGGCATGATCGGCCAGGTGTTTGCCGGCCCTGTCGCGGACGTGGGGTTTATGGAACTGACCGGCCGCCTGGACCGGGAAAATCTGCGCACCGGCATCAACGGGCCGTCCTTCAGCCCTTGGACCACCCGCGGCCACATCTTCGGCCTGCCCCACGACGTCCATCCGGCCATGCTGCTCTACCGCGCCGACCTCGTGGAGGCCGCCGGCATTGATGTGTCGAAGATTGAGACGTGGGACGATTATTTCCGCATGCTGCGTCCGCTGATGCAGGACCTGGACGGCGACGGCCGCGTCGACCGCTTCCTCCTCAACGCCTCGCCCACCAGCATTTATTACCAGGAGGTCCTGTTGCTGCAGGCGGGCGGCCGGATGTTCGACGAAATGAACCAGCCGACGCTCAACGAGCCGGTCAACGCCCGCAGCATCGCGCGGCTGGCGACCTGGTACGCCGGGCCCGGCCACGTCGCGAGCGAGATCACCCTCGGGGGCGCCTCCTCCATGCGTCTCGTGCGCGAGGGCTACGTTGTGGGCCTGCTCGCGCCGGACTGGTTCGCCGGCAGCATCCGCACCAGCCTCCCGGACATGGCGGGCAAGTTCAAGGTCATGCCCCTGCCGGCCTGGGAGAAGGGCGGCCGGCGCACGTCCGTGCTCGGCGGCACCATGCTGGGCATCACCAAGGCCGGCCGCACCCCCGAGGACGCCTGGGCCTTCGCGAAGCAGCTCTATCTCTCCCCCGCCACCGCCCAACGCCTCTACGAGGAGGCCCGGATCGTCACTCCCATCAAGGCCAACTGGTCCCAGTCGTTCTACGACGTCCCCGATCCCTACTTCTGCGGGCAGGCGATCGGCCGGATGTACATCCGGCTCGCACCCGACGTCCCACTCCGGCCGTCGTCCCCGTATTACGGCCTGGCCCAGCAGCTGCTGAATCAATCCGTTTCCCAGCTCTGCACGTACGCCGACGATCACCGGCTCTACGACGCGGCCGCCCTCGTGCCGGAGGCCCAGCGGCTGCTGAACGAGGCCCAGCGCCAGCTCCAGGCGCAGATGGACCGCAACGCGTTTCTCCGCCCCGCCGCCCGATGAAACCCTCCCGCCTCCATTCCGCCTGGACGCCCTGGATTTTCCTCGCGCCGTTCCTGCTCAGCTTCACGGCCTTCATCGCCTGGCCGGCGGTCCGCTCACTCATGCTGGCGTTCGAGCAGACGTTCGGCCCCCGGACGACGGCATTCGTCGGCCTCACCAACTTCCGGTTCATGCTGCATGATCCGTTCTTCTGGACCGCTGTCGGCAACACCGTGCTCTTCACCGTCGCCGCCGTCGTCACGCAGATTCCCGCCGCACTCGGTCTCGCCCTGCTGCTCAACCGCGCCGATCTGCGCGGGCGGCGCCTGTTCCGCGTCATCTTCTTCGCCCCCTCGATCGTGGGCCTGGCCTTCGTGGCCATCATCTACTCCATCATGCTCGAGAAGCGCACCGGGTTCATCAACAGCTCGCTGCATTCGCTCCTGCCCGCGTGGGATCCCGACTTTCCCTGGCTGGATCACTACGTGATGCCCTCCCTGATCCTCGCCGTGCTCTGGCTCTCCGCCGGCTTCTACATGGTCTACTTCCTCGCCGCGCTGCAGAATGTCCCGGGCGAACTCCTCGACGCCGCCAACATCGACGGCGCCAGCCCCTGGCAGCGCTTCCGGCACGTGACGCTCCCGGAGATCCGTCCCGTGCTGAACATCATCCTGCTCCTCGTCGTCACCGGCAGCTTCCAGCTCTTCGAACTGCCTTACCTGCTCTACAACGAAACCAACGGCAACGGACCCGACAACAAGGCCCTCACCATCGTGACCTATCTCTACCAGACCGGTTTCCGCAGCGGCGACCTCGGTTATGCCAGCGCCATCGGCTGGCTGCTCACCCTCGTGCTGGTCGGCCTGGCGCTGGTGCAGCGGCGGCTGACGCAAAAGGAGGAACTGTGAGCCCCGCCCCCGCCTCCCGCCTGTTCCGGCCCGCGACCCTCCTGATCTACCTGCTGCTCGGGTTCTACGCGCTGCTCACCCTGCTGCCCTTCGTCTGGATGGTCTGCGCCGCCGTGAAGACCAAGGAGGACTTTTTCACCTCGCAGTTCCTCCCGCGCGGCCCCGGGTTTCTCGGCATCGCCTGGGACCACCTCACGCTGCACCAGTTTGTCCGGCTCTTCCGCGATCTCCCGGTCCCGCGGGCGCTGCTCAACTCGATCTTCTTCGCCTCCGTCGGCAGCGTGCTTGCCACGCTGTTCTGCGCCATGGGCGGTTACGGCCTGAGCAAATTCAAGTTCAGCGGCCGCCACACCCTCACCACCGCCATCCTCGGGACCGTGGTGCTGCCCGGCGCCCTGCTGCTGGTGCCGCGGTTCGAGACGCTCTACCACCTCGGCCTCGTGGACCGCTACCTGGGCATCTTCCTCCCGGCGGTGGCCCCGGCCTTTGGCCTCTACCTGTTTCGCCAGGCTATGCTCAACAGCGTGCCGGCCGACATCCTCGAGTCCGCCCGCATCGACGGCTGCGGGGAGATCCGGATCTTCTTCCAGATCGTCCTGCCCATCGTCCGCCCGATGATCAGCGCCTATCTCATCATCTCCTTCATCGCCCTCTGGAACGACTACATCACCCCCCAGATCATGCTCCAGTCGCCCGAGCGCCAGCCGCTGTCCGTGGTGATCTTCAGCCTCAAGGGCCTGTACGCTGACGACTACAGCCTGATGCTGGCCGGCACCCTCGTGTCCATCGCCCCGGTCATGCTCCTGTTCTTCCTCCTCCAGCGCGAATTCATCTCCGGCCTCACCAGCGGCGCGGTGAAGGGCTGAGCCGGCCCGGGCGCATGATTGGCCCCGGCGCAACATTCTGCACCTTTCCCGGCAATAATCTGAACGCCGCCCACGGCCCCGCCGTCTAAGATGACGCGCCCCGGAATCTTTCCTCCCCACCCCAACCACCAACCGCTTTACCCATGAAATCCCCCTCCGACTCCACCCCCGGCCCCGCCGGTTCGCCCACGCTCGATCCCCTCAGCCTCACCGGTCAGCGTGAGGCCGCCGCCGCGCGCCGCGCCCTGTACCCCTATCGTTTCCCCACCGACCGCCGCCAGCTCGGCGGCAAGTTCACCGTGAAGGAAAACAGCCGCCGCCTGCTGCGCTTTTTCTATCTCGAGCGCCGGCTGATGCACGGCCTCGGCTCGTGGACGCTCACCATCCCGGACTACGAGGTGAAGCTCGAGACCGGCCGCCATATTTTCTACCACGCCGACGCCGCCCGCGCCCTCCGCGAGCGCCTCACCGAGCAGGAATACCGCCCCAAGGCCATTGACGAGCACCGCGATCCCGAGATCGACCGCTTCATTGACGAGCTGCTCAGCGCCAACTCCCCGGCCGAGCTGCTCGTCGGTGTGCACCAGGTCGTCGGCCAGGCCATCGCCACAACCTATCGCCACCACATTGACGACACCGACCAGGTAACCGACGTCCCCACCATCCGCTGCCTCCGCCGCATCCTCACCGACTACGAGCCCATGCTCGCGTGGGCGGATAACGCGGTCGAAGCGTACATCGCCGGCGGCGTGGACGAGGCCGGACTCTCCACGTGGCGCTGGCATATCTCCCGCCTGCTGGCGTCCATCGGCGGCATCACCGGCTCCGACCCCCGCGCCGAGGCGCCCAAGCCCCTGCGCACCGACACCCAGCCGTACGAGCGCGGCACCGTGCCGCGGCGCGACTCGCGCTTCGACACCTTCCGCCACACCGGCGACTACGAGGTCGCCGACGGCGCCAAGCGCTTCGACAAGGATTCCTACGAGGCCCTCCGCCTGCGCTTCATCCGCACGCAGCGCGACGAGGTGGACGCCATCGAGGCCTTCGGCACCTTCGTCTGGGACATCCGCTTCAAGGACTTCAACGCCGAGTACGACCTCGCGCGCATCACTTGGGACGAGGCCCGCCACACCGAGATCGGCCACCGCGCCATGCTCGCGTCGGGCTACGATCCCTACGAGCTGCGCAACCGGCTCACGAGCTCCACCTGCCGCGGCCCGATGGACCCGGCGTTCGCGATGGCCGAGATCAACCTCTTCGGCGAGGTTGGCGTGCTCAAGACCATCAACGACCTCATCGACACCGCCGCCAGCCGCAACGACGAGCTGCTCCGCCACATCTCGGACTACATCCGGGCCGACGAGCGCACCCACGTCCGCAAGGGCACGCGCATCATCGAGATCATGACCACCCTCGACGCCAAGGCCCTGGAGCTGCGCACCCGCGAGTTGTTCACCGAGTGCCTCGTCAGCCTCGGCGCGATCAAGAACGACATCGACATGAAGACCCTCACCCGCGAGGAGATCGAGCACCTGGTCGGCGAGTAGGCGCCCTGCCTGTTAGCCGGCAGGGTGGGACCGCTGGGCCCGCCGTTCGACGAGTCCGCAATGCATTGCATCGGCGCGCCCAGCGGTCGCGCCCGACCCGCGCAACCAAAGCGACGCGACGCTTGCGGCGCCGCCCGATTCGCCCTTACTCAGGCGGATTCATGGCCACCACCGTTTTCACCATCGCCAATCAAAAGGGCGGCGTCGGCAAGACCACCACCGCGGTCAACCTCGCCGCCGCGCTGGCCGAGAAGAAGATCCACACGCTGCTGATTGACCTCGATCCCCAGGCCAACGCCACCAGCGCCATCGGCATCGAGAAGCAGGCCGGCCGGAGCCTCTACGGCCCGCTCCGGGGCGAGGGCACCGCGCTCGAGATGATCACGCCCACCGCCTACGAGCACCTCGCGCTCATCCCGAGCGAGGAGGACCTCGCCGCCGCCGAGATCGAGCTCGCGCAGACGGAGAATTACCTGATGCGGCTCCGCACCGTGCTGGAGACCATCCGCGCCTCCAACGGCTACCGCGCCATCATCATCGACTGCCCGCCCGCCCTCGGGATGCTCTCGATGAACAGCCTCGCCGCCGCCGACTGGCTGCTCATCACCCTCCAGTGCGAGTACATGGCCCTCGAGGGCCTCGGCCAGATCCTCCGCAACGTCGAGCGGCTCAAGTCCGCCCACGTCAACGACGGCCTCCAGCTCGGCGGCGTCGTCATGACGATGTTCGACTCGCGCACCAACCTCGCGAAACAGGTCGTGGACGAGGTCAAGCAGCACCTGCCGGACAAGATCTTCAAGACCGTCATCCCGCGCACCGTCCGCCTCAGCGAGGCCCCGAGCTTCGGCAAACCCATCTTCGCCTACGACCCCTCCGGCCCCGGCGCCACCGCGTACCGCGCCCTCGCCGTGGAAGTCATCGAGCGTTTCGGCCTGTCGGCTTCCTGATGTTCGCCGCGCTGACCAAATACCGGCACGCCTTCCTGCTGGGGCTGCAAAGCAACCTCGTCTATCGCGCGAACTTCGCGGTGCGCGGCTTCTTCTCCCTGTTCCACCTCACGGTCGTCTTCATCCTTTGGGGCGCCGCCTACGCCGGCTCGCCCAGCATCGGCGGCTTCAGCTTCGGGCAGACGCTCACGTACTTCCTCGTGATGCTCGTCATGCAGTTCTTCGTCGGGGCGTTCAACGAGGACTACCAGATCAGCGAGGAAATCCGCAACGGCCTCATCAACCAGTTCCTGCTGAAGCCCATCAACTATTTCCTCTACCGCTTCAGCATCTTCGTCGCCGCCCGCCTCGTCACTGGCGTGCTCATCCTGCTGCCCCTGCTCGTCGCCGTGCCCCTGCTGCACGACTACCTCACCCTGCCGCATGACCTGTGGCGGATCGCCCTGGGCGTCCCCGCGATGGCCCTCTCCGCCGTGATCCAGTTCAGCATCGCCTACTGCTTCGGCATGCTGACGTTCTGGTTCCTCGACATCCAGGGCTTCGTCATCCTCTCCATGGCCGTGGAATCCATCCTCGGCGGCCAGATGTTCCCGCTCGACCTGCTGCCCGCCGGGGTCTTCCGGGTCGCGCAGTTCCTGCCGTTCTACTACCAGACCTACTTCCCCGTCGCGATCCTCACGGGCCGCATCCAGGACATCGGGCTCGTCTGGCAGGGCCTCGGCGTCCAGCTCGGCTGGGTGGTCCTGCTGCTCGGCCTCAACCAGGTCCTCTGGACCCGCGGCCTGCGCCGCCACACCGCCGTCGGCGGGTGATGCCCATGACTCACTACCTGCAAATCTGGCTGGCCAGCGCGCGCTACTCGGTCACGCGCACCCTGATGTTCCGCTTCGATTTCTTCCTCTGGGCCACCGTGGAGCTCTTCTGGATGAGTGTGAACCTGCTCCTGATCTCGGTGATCTACGAGCACACCACCTCCATCGCCGGCTGGACCAAGTACGAGATGCTCCTCCTCGTCGGCACCTCGCTGCTGGTCCAGCGCTTCCTCATGGGCTTCTTCTGGAGCAGCATCTTCGAGATGGGCCGCAACATCCGCAGCGGGCACTTCGACTACTTCCTCGCCCAGCCCGGCAACATCCTGTTCATGGCGTCCACGCGGAAGGTTGACCTCGACGGCCTGGCCAACTCCCTCGTCGCCATGGGTGTCGTCACCTACGCCGCGCACAAACTCGGGCTCCACCCCTCGGCCTGGGACCTCGTCGCGTACGCGCTGATGATCGTCTGCGGCCTCGCCATCCACTACAGCATGCTCGTGCTCTCCATCTCGCTGGCCTTCTGGATCACCAGCGCCCAGGGCATGGAGGGCATCTATTTCACGCTGTCGGAGTTTTCCCGCCTGCCCCGCGAGGCGTTCAAGGGCCTCGCCAGCCTCGCGTTTGTCTGGCTCCTGCCCGTCGTCGTCGTCAGCAACGCCCCCGCCCGCACCCTCCTGCACGGCATCGAGCCGCGCTGGGTGCTCGCCCTGGTCGCCGCGGCCTCCCTCTGGCTCACCGCGGCCATCTTTGTCTTCAACCGCGGCCTCAAGCGCTACTCCAGCGCCAGCTCATGAGCGCCGCGCTGACCCAGCTGCAGGACCGGATCGGCTATGCGTTTCGCGATGCGAACTTGCTGGCCACTGCCGTCACGCACCCGTCCTGGCTGCAGGACCACCCCGGCGAGACCGAGACCAACCAGCGGCTCGAGTTCCTCGGTGACGCCGTGCTGCAGCTCGTGCTGACCGAGGCGCTCTTCCACCATTTCCCCGCGGATCGCGAAGGCGAGCTCAGCCAGCGCCGCGCCTCGCTTACCAAGGGCGTGTTTCTCTTCCAACTCGCGCGCGAACTCGGGCTCGACGCCTGCCTGCGTCTCGGCCGCAGCGAGGAATCCGGCGGCGGCCGCACCCGCGCAGCGGCACTGGAGGATGCGTTTGAGGCCGTCGTCGGCGCGCTCTACCTCGACAGCGACCTGCCCACCGCCCGCCGCGTCGTGCTGGGCATCTATGGCCCGCTGGCCGAGCGGCTCTCCTACGCGACCGCCGACAACCCCAAGGGCCGGCTGCAGGAACTCGTGCAGCCCCGCCATGGCAATGACGCCCTCCGCTACGAGGTCACCCGTACTGAGGGCGCCGACCACGCGCGCGCCTACGAGGTCAGCGTGTTTTTGCTCACCCGCCACCTCGGCACCGGCCGCGGCACCTCGAAGAAGCTCGCCGAGGAGGCCGCCGCCCACGAGGCGCTGAAAACCCTCGGCGCCTGAGGGCCGCCCAGGCGGCTGGTGTTAAGGGTTAGGTTTTAGGTGTTACGCAATTTTGCATAATTCCTCCTTCCGTAACACTTAACACCTGGCACATAACACTCGTCCGATGTCTTCCGCCTCTCCGCGTCACAAGCTGACCGGCGTCTGCCCGCCTGCCCGCGGCGCGGTCGTTGCGGAACTTGCGCGCACCCATGCCGCGCCCGTGTGGCTGGTCGTGGCCGAGGACCTGAAGGCCGCCGAGCAGCTCGCCGAGGACATCGCGTTTTTCTCCGCCGCCTCGGGCAGTCCGCGGCCGCTGCACGCGCTCGTTTTCCCCGAGTCCATGCGCGACAGCCGCGACATGCGCGAGGCCTTCGCCGCGTCGAGCGAACGTGTCACCGTCCTCTCCCGCCTCCGCGCCACGCGCGCGCTCACGGCCGCGCCCGACACGCTCGTCGTCGTCACCACGCCCGCCGCCCTTCTCCAACCCGTGCCCGCGCTCGAGGAATTCACCGCCCGCGAATTCACCCTCGCCCGCGGACAGAAACAATCCTTCCAAGGCCTGCTCGAGCAGCTCCAGTCGCTCGACTACGACTCCGAGGCCGTCTGCGAGGCCCCCGGCCACTACGCCATCCGGGGCGGCATCATCGACGTCTACCCGGTGACCGCCAACCAGCCCTACCGGCTCGACTTCTTTGGCGACGAACTCGAGGAAATCCGCGAGTTCGACCCCGTCACCCAGCGTTCCGGCGCCAGCGTGGGCAGCATCACGCTCTCCGCGTCGCCGCGGGTGCGCCTGGCCGAGTCGACCACCGGCATCGCCGACTATCTCTCCACCCACACCCAGCTCGCCTTCATCGAGCCCGCCTCGCTCGAGGAGGAATTCAGTTCCTTCGCCCGCGAGGGCACCAACGGCCTGACGCCCCTGCTCGCGCGCTGCGCCGCGGCGTTCGGCATCAGCGACCTCGACGAGGCCAGCGCGCTCTTTGATGCCGGCAGCGCCGAGGCCACCTGGGACACCGAAAGCCTCGCCCACCACCGCACCTATCCCGAGGGCGCCCTCGTCGCGCAGGAGCGGCTGCAGGTCGAGGAGGACGCCCGGCTGAAATTCCTCCTGCAGGTCGCCGCCTGGCGCAAGGCCGGCTACGACATCGCCCTGGTCACCGGCAAGGAGGGCGAGGAACAGCGCATCAAGGAAATCCTCGCCGAAACCGCGGCCCTCAAATCCATCCGCCCCCGTTTTCTTCGCGGCACATTGAACGAGGGCTTCCGTATCACCGGCCGCGCCTCCGCCGCCCTCGGCTGGATCGATTCCGGCGCTACTGGCCTCGTGGTCGTCACCGAGACGGAAATCTTCGGCCGCCAGCGCCAGCGGCGCCCCGCGCTCAATCCCCGCGCCATCGCCCAACGCGCCCAGATCGACCAGCTGCTGGACTTCTCCGAGCTGGTCGAGGGCGACTTCGTGGTGCACCTGCAGCACGGTATCGCGCTCTACCGCGGGCTGACGAAACTCGACACCGCCCAGGGCCTGCGCGAGGTCATCTCGCTCGAGTTCGACGACCATGTCACCCTGCACGTGCCGCTGCAGGAGTCGCACCTCATCAGCCGCTACGTCGGCCTCAGCAAGACCAAGCCCCAGCTCGGCCGCATCGGCTCCGGCCGCTGGGAAAAGGCCCGCAAGGCCGCCGAGCTCGCCACCATTGACCTCGCCGCCGAGCTGCTGCGGATCCACGCCGCCCGCGAGGCCCAGCCGGGACACCAGTTTCCGCCCGATACGACGTGGCAGAAGGAGTTTGAGGCGTCGTTTCCGTTCACCGAGACCCGCGATCAGCTCAAGGCCATCGGCGAGACCAAGACCGACATGGAAAACACCCGGCCGATGGACCGGCTTATCTGCGGCGACGTGGGCTTTGGCAAGACCGAGGTCGCCATCCGCGCCGCGTTCAAGGCCGTGCAGGGCGGCCGGCAGGTCGCCGTCCTCGTCCCCACCACCGTCCTCGCCCAGCAGCACCTCAATACCTTTCGCGAGCGCATGGCCGGCTACCCCGTCGCCGTGGAGATGCTCAGCCGTTTCCGCACCCCCGCCGAGCAGAAGAAAATCCTCACCGCCACCGCCGCCGGGCAGGTGGACATCCTGATCGGCACACACCGGTTGCTGCAGCGCGACGTTGTTTTCCAGGAACTCGGCCTTGTCGTGATCGACGAGGAGCAGCGCTTCGGCGTGAAGCACAAGGAGCGCTTCAAGGCCATGCGCGCCACCGTGGACGTGCTCTCAATGAGCGCCACGCCCATCCCCCGCACGCTCTACCTCGCCCTCACCGGCGCGCGCGACCTGAGCGTGATCGAGACGGCGCCGACCAACCGCCACCCGATCCAGACCATCGTCAAAACCTACGACGAAAAGATCGTCGTGGACGCCATCCACCACGAGATCCGCCGCGGCGGCCAGGTGTTCTACCTGCACAACCGCGTGCAGACCATTGATATTGTCGCCGCGCAGCTGCGCACGCTCCTCCCCGGCATCACGATCGGCGTCGGCCACGGGCAGATGAACGCCGACCAGCTTGAGGAAATGATGACGGAGTTCGTCGCCGGCCGCTACCAGGTGCTGGTGTGCACGACCATCATCGAGAGCGGACTCGATATCCCGAACTGCAACACGATCATCATCGAGGGCGCGGACCGCTTCGGCCTCTCGCAGCTCTACCAACTCCGCGGCCGCGTCGGCCGGTTCAAGCACCAGGCCTACGCCTACCTCCTGCTCCACCGCCACACCCGCCTGCTCGACATCGCCCGCCAGCGGCTCACCGCCATGCGCCAGCACACGCAGCTCGGCGCCGGCTTCCGCATCGCCATGCGCGACCTGGAGCTGCGCGGCGCGGGCAACCTCCTCGGCGCCGAGCAAAGCGGCCACATTGTCGGCGTCGGCTTTGAGCTCTATTGCCAGCTCCTCCGCCAGTCCGTGGCCCGGTTGAAGGGCGAAAAGACCGCCGCCGCCATCCGCGCGAACGTGAAACTCGATTTTGTGTTCGTCGGTGAAAGCGGCGGTACCGGCGGCGCCCCGGTGCGTGGACGCCACGAGGACAGCTACACGGCCATCAAGGACGCCGAAAACCAGAGCGGCGCCCCCGAGGTCGCCCGCATCCAAGCCCGCATTCCCTCCAGCTACCTCGGCGAGACCCGGCTGCGCATCGATTTCTATCGTAAACTGGCCCTGGCCGACACCTTGCCCGCGTTGAAGCAAATCAGCAGCGATCTGAAGGACCGGTTTGGCAAGTTTGGCGACGAGGTGAAGGCCCTCCTGCTGGTCACGGAAATCCGCATTCGGGCGGAACAAAAAGGTATCGTTTCCGTCGAAACGGAGTCCACCCGTTTGAAGTGTCTGCGCAACAGCGGCCGCCGGGACGACTGGGTCCAGGTGGGCACCCGGTTTCCAAGGTTGACCGCCCCCCGCCCCCTTCTACGGTTAAGTGAAATCGTCTCATTTTTGAACAACCTGCCCACGCCATGATGTTAGGCCGCCGCCTTGCCCTCACCCTTCTTGCCACCGGACTCATTTCGACCGGTTTCGCGCAATCCGCCCCCAACGACGGGCTGAACCTGCGCTTTGCCAACGGCATCGCGGCCATCGCCGAGGAGAAGGTCATCACCGTGGACGACGTCCGCCGCGAAATCTCCCCGCTGATCCCCCAGCTGCAGCGCGAGGCCAAGAACGAGAAGGAATTCAACGAGAAGCTCGAGGCCCTGCAGGATGACGTCATCCAGCAGCTCATTGACCGCGTGCTCATCGTAAAGGAGTTCCGCAAGGACGAGAAAAAGCACATCCCCCTCAGTTTCATTGAGAACCGCATCGCCGAGATCCAGAGCGAGCAGTTCGACAACGACCGCTCCAAGTTCCTCGCCTACCTGCGCGGCCGCGGCATCACCCTGCGCGACTACCACCGCGAGGTCGAGGAGGACACCATTTACCAGTACATGCGCCAGCAGCAGCGCAAGTCCCAGAGCGTCGTCAGCCCCGTCCGCATCGAGACGTTCTACAAGGAAAACAAGGACCGCTTTTACCAGGAGGACAGCGTCCATCTGCGCCTGATGCAGTTCACCCACGCCAACAACGAGACTGACGCCGAGCTGAAGGCGAAGGCCGACGTCGTCCTGGCCCGCCTGAAGGCCGGCGTGAAGTTCGAGGATCTGGCCAAGGAGTTCAGCCAGGACTCCCGCCGCAGCAAGGGTGGCGACTGGGGCTGGGTCAAACGCTCCGATTTCCGCAAGGACTTCACCGACATCGTCTTCAACTTGAAGAAGGACCAGTGCTCCGACGCGGTCGTCCTTCCCGAAGGCGTATTCCTCCTTTACGTGCAGGACCGCAAATACGCCGGCATCCAGCAGCTGGATGACGTCCGCGACCAGATCGAACGCATGCTCGTGCAACAGATGAGCCAGATCAGCCAGGAAAAGTGGCTGGAGCGCCTCCGTCGCAACGGGTACGTGAAGCACTTCTGAGCAGCGAAGCCGCTCAGCGGTGGCCGGTTACTTTTTGACCCCAATCTTCTCCGGCGGGTTCTTCGCGTTCGGGCAGGAGTCGATCCAGACACCCGCGGGTCGCGCCCACTCCACTGCGTTGGCGATGACCTTGCGGACGTTTTTGTCGAGGTACGTCGGGTAGGTTTCGTGGCCGGGGCGGAAGTAGAAAATCTTCCCGTTGCCGCGCCGCCAGCAGCAGCCGCTGCGAAACACCTCGCCGCCCTCGAACCACGAGATGAACACCTGTTCCTCGGGCGCGGGAATGGCGAAAGGCTCTCCGTACATCTCCTCCTGCGGCAGCTCGAAGTACGTGCCGAGCCCCTGCGCGATCGGGTGACCCGGATTGCAGACCCACAGGCGCTCCTTCTCATCGGCCTCGCGCCAGGCCAGCGAGCAGGTCGTACCCAGCAGGCGCTTGAAGATCTTCGAGTAGTGACCCGAGTGCAGCACGATCAGGCCCATGCCCTCGAGCACGCGCTTCTGGACCCGGTCCACGATCGCATCGCTCACGTCGTTGTGGGCCATGTGACCCCACCAGGTCAGTACGTCCGTCGCCGCAAGCTTCTCCACCGTCAGCCCGTGCTCCGACTCCTGCAGCGTCGCCGTCGTGACCACGGCGCCTGGAATCAGCTCGCGTACGCCCTCGGCGATCGCGCTGTGCATGCCGCGCGGGTAGATCGCGCCGACCTTGGGATTCTTGTGCTCGTGGACGTTCTCGCCCCAGACGGTGACGCGGAGAGGTTGCATAAAAATTACATCCACGAATACGCAGATTAGGAAAATCCTGTCCAAGACATTCCGGTGGCCGATTCCACCGAATATTCCGCCCCCAACCGCCTCCGCGAACTGGCCGCCGGCGAGCGGCCGCAAGAGCGGCTCGTGCGACTTGGCCCGGGTGCGCTCAGCGACACCGAACTGCTCGCCATGCTCCTGCGCAACGGCACCCGCGGGCAGGACGTGATGACCCTCGCCGCCCGGCTGCTGGCCGAGGCGGGGGCACTCGCGGGCCTGATGGCCTGGCGGGAGCCGGAATTCCGGAAGCTGAAAGGAATCGGCCGGGTGAAAGCCCTGCAGCTCATGGCGGTGGTTGAAATCGCCCGGCGGGTCGTGGGCCAGAAGGCGGAGGACTCACCCCTGCTCAACCGCGCCGACCGCGTGGCGGAGTTTTTCCAGCCTGCAATTTTCGGGCTCGAGGTGGAGAAATTCTGGGTGCTTTGCCTGAACCGCAAAAACCGCCTGCTCAAAAAGGTGGAGGTCAGCTCCGGCACCGCCACCTCCGCCCTCGCCCACCCGCGCGAAGTCTTCCGGGAGGCCATCCGGGAGGCCGCCACGGCCGTCGTTTGCGCCCACAACCACCCCAGTGGCGACCCCGCGCCCAGCGCCGCCGACCTCCAGATCACCCGCCAGCTCCGCGAGGCCGCCAAGGCCGTGGATATCGATCTATTGGATCACGTTATCTTGGGGCGGCCCAATGCGGATCCGGCGGGACGGGGGTACTACAGTTTTCGGGAGGCGGGGCTGATTTGAGGCCGGAAATGGGCCGGATGGGCCGGAAATTGCCAGGACTGAGCGTATGCCCTCCTTCGCCGAGCCTACGGCGGGCCATTCTTCACCCACAGGGTGAAGAATGGTAGGACCTGGATTCGAACCAGGGAAGGCGTTAGCCAGCAGATTTACAGTCTGCCCTCGTTGGCCACTTGAGTATCCTACCAAATGGGGAGCGCGAACGCTCTCGGCTCGTCCCCGGTAGTTCAAGGCTTTTTTCAGCGTCGCCTTGCATCTCCGTTCTGGCTTCCTGACTTCACCCTCAGGCCATGCTCATCGATGCGAAAGAACTGTTCTCGGAATTCGTCGCCCGGGGGCTGCTGAACGACCTGCTCACCATCGGCGGTTTCGGCCTCGCCCTGCTCCTCGTCGCCCGCCTGATGAGCCAAAAGAAGGCCCCGGCAAACACGTTTGCCTGGCTTTTGGTCATCGTCCTCCTGCCCTACGTGGGGGTCCCGCTGTACCTGATCTTCGGCGGCCGCAAACTGCGCCGGCTCGCCGCCCGCAAGGCGCCCCTGACCCCCCACCTGCCCAATCCGCCGGAATCCGCTTCCGTTTACGCCGACCGGCCGGTCGCCCACACCATCATGTCCAGCGGCGCCGGCGCCCCGGTCGCGGGCAACCGCCTCCAATTGCTCACTACGGGCGAAGAGACCTTTGCCGCGCTTGAATATCAGATCCGCGCCGCCCGCGAGACCATCCACCTCAGCACATTCATTCTGGGTCGCGACGACACCGGCCGGCGCCTGATCCAGCTGCTGACCGAGCGCGCCCGCGAGGGCGTCAAGGTGCGGCTCCTCCTCGATGCCGTGGGCTGCATGTTTGTCCGCCGGAGTTTTCACGCCGCCCTCCGTGCGGCCGGCGGCGAGGTCGTCACGTTCATGCCCGTGCTGCCGTTCACCTCCCGTGGCTCGGCCAACCTGCGCAACCACCGCAAGATCGCCGTGTTTGACCACGCCACCGCCATCGTCGGCGGTCACAACCTCGCCAATGAATACATGGGGCCGACCCCTTTCCGTAAGCGCTTTCGCGACCTCGGCGCCCTTATCGAGGGTCCCGCCGCCACCCTCCTGAACGAGGTCTTCATCGCGGATTGGTGTTTCGCGAGCCGCCAGTCACCGGAAAAGATCCGCCCCGGCGTCAGGCCGGATGCGGCGCCCAACCGCGGCAAGGCCGAGCTGCAGGTGGTTGCCAGCGGACCGGACGTGCCCGGCGACCCGCTGTATGAGGGCATCATCTCCATGATCCAGGAAGCCGAGCACAGCATCTGGATCGTCACGCCGTACTTCATCCCCGACGACGTCCTGCTGCGCTCCCTCATCGTCAAGGCCCGCGCGGGTCGTGAGGTGACCCTGATCGTCCCCGAGCATTCCAACCACCCGGTGACGGACTTCGCGCGCCGGCACTATATCCGGGAACTCTGCCTGGCCGGCGGTCGCGTACTGCTCTTCCAGCCCGGCATGATGCACAGCAAGGCCGTCATCGTGGACGACCGCATCGGCCTCCTCGGCTCGGCTAATTTCGACCTGCGCAGCCTGTTCGTAAACTTTGAAATCGGCGTGGTGGTCCACACGAGGGCGGACGCGCTCGCGATCAAGGACTGGGCCCGGAAGCAGGCCGAGAGTTGCCGGGAATTCATCAATCGGAAGCGCCCGCACCGCCTGTGGTCGGGCCTGCTCGAGGATTTCAGCCGCCTGCTCGCGCCCCTGCTCTAAGCCGGAAGCCGTAAGCTGGGCGGGCATGTCCCCGTGCCCGCGTTCCCGGGTCAGACAAAAAGAGCCGCCCTTGCCTCGACGAAGCCTTGGCGAAGGCGGGTCAGGCCGTCGCGCTGGCCAGCTCGAGCAGGTCGAACGCGTGGCTGACCTCACGCCGGATCTCGGCGAGGGCGGCCCGGGCGTGCTCGACCTGGACATCCTTCTTCTCGGCGTACTCGGCCTTGAGCAATTCCCAGCGATCGCCGAGGCGGTGCAGCTTGGCGCCGGAATTTTGCAGCAGCAGGCGCATGCGGCCCTGCAGCGGCGTCACCTGGCAGGCGAGACGATCGTCCAGCCGGCGGCGGGCCTCGGCCAGCTGCATCAGGAGGATTTTCTCCTCGGACACGCGGCGCAGGCCGGTGACGAGGCGGAGTTTTTCGAGGGTCCAGATGGACCACTTCGTCGGATCCCACTGCCACCATTTCACGCCGTTGCGATAGTCGTGCTGAAACTCGTGGTGATAGTTGTGATAGCCCTCGCCAAAGGTGAAGAAGGCCATGAACCAGCTGTCGCGGGCGCTGCAGCGGTCGGAGTACGGCCGGTCACCGACAGTGTGGCAGAGCGAGTTGATGAAAAACGTCATGTGCTGCACCAGGGTCACGCGGGCCACACCAGCGAGGAGTAAACCACCGAGGGCACCCGTCCAACCCGCATGCAGGTAGCCGAGACCGGCGGGGATCAGGAAGCCGACCACCACCGCGATGGGGACGTAATAATCCATCTGGAAACGAACCAGCGGGTCCTTGCGGAGGTCGGCGACGTTGTCCTGCGGCGGCTCGGGATCGAGCTTGAAGAGGATC
Source organism: uncultured Opitutia bacterium (assembly GCA_903855985.1). Taxonomy (GTDB): domain Bacteria; phylum Verrucomicrobiota; class Verrucomicrobiia; order Opitutales; family Opitutaceae; genus Opi-474. The sequence continues at coordinate 30,433 of CAIOAO010000021.1, forward strand.
CAGCCCATGTGGGCGTACCAGAAACCCTGCGTGATGTCATACGGGTCATCCTTCCCGTCCACATGCTTGTGATGCCGGCGGTGGTCGGAGACCCAGGCCAGGGCGGCGTTCTCGAACGCGGCCGCACCGAACAGCAGAGTGAGCAGACGCACGGGCCAGCGCGCCTCAAAGGCCTTGTGCGCAAACAGCCGGTGATAGCCGAGCGTGATGCTCAGGCCCGTGGCGACGCAGAAAAAGGCGAACATCCCGAGCTGGAACGCATCCACATGGAAGCGCCAGAGATACAGCGGGACCGCTGTAACGGTGGTGATGGCGGTCCCGATCAGGAACGCACTGTTGGTCCAGTTGATGCGAGCGGCAGGTAGGCGGAATGGCACAACGCAGGCAACCCCACCAAGCCCGCCGGGGCAATGGGAATCTCCGGCTAAAACTTCCCTAACTTCAGGCCATTATTGCGCAGCTCCCGCGGCCCGCATCGCCTGTAGCCGCGCCAGGTTGTTGCGCGCCGGGGCATAGTCCGGCTTCAGCCGCAGGGTTTCCTCGTACTGCGCCTGCGCCTCATCAAGCCGGCCGAGCTGCCGCAGCGCGTTGCCCAGATTGTTGTGCGCCTCCGCGAAGTCCGGCCGCAGCCGCACCACCTCGGCGTACTGCTCCGCCGCGTCGGCATAGCGGTGCAGCGCGAAGAGCGCGTTGCCAAAATTGAAGTGCGCCGGGATGGACCCGGGGTCGAGCCGCACCGCCGTCGCAAAATGCCCGGCCGCCTCCTCGACCCGGCCGGCCCGCGCCAGCACGCCACCCATTTCCCCGTGCAGCAGCGGACTGTCCGGCTGCAGCCGCAGCGCGGCCTCGTAGTGCTCCAGCGCCTCGGCCGTCCGCCCGTTCATCGCCAGGGTCCCCGCCAGCGTGTGCTGCACGTCGGCAAAATCCGGCCGCAACCGCAGCGCCGTTTCGTACTGCGCCACCGCCGCCTCCACCTGACGCTGCTGCAGCAGGGTCGTCCCGAGCACGTAATGCGCCTCGGCCTGGTCCGGCTTTAGCCGCACCGCCTGCTCCGCGGCCGCCTGGGCCTCCGCCGGCCGGTGCAATTGGACCAGCACGCCCGCGAGGCTGAAATGTGCCTCCGCCAATCCGGGCGAGAGCTGCGCTGCCGCGGCATAATGCCCGGCCGCCTCCTCAAAGCGGCCCGCGGCGGACAGCGCCGTGCCGAGATTCATCTGCGCTCGAACGTTGTCCGGCTGCGCGGCCACGGTCACCCACCAGAGCGTCACCGCATCGCGGTAATCCCGGTTGCGCACCGCCGTGCCCACCCCGGCGGCCACCGCCAGCACCAGCCATACCGGCAGGGTGCGCGTTCCCAGCCAGCGATAGCTGCCCAGCACCCCCAGGACCAGTACCGCCGCCAGCGGGAGGTACATGCGGTGCTCGGCGATCGTCTGGGAGATGAGCGGCACAAAGCTCGAACTCGGCGCCAGGATCGCAAAGAACCAGAAAGCCGTGAACCCGACCACCGGTCTGCGCACCAGCGCGAAAAAGGTCCCCGCCACCAGCGCCAGCAGCAACACGCCTTGCGGCCAGACGTCCCCGAGTTTCGCCACGCCAACCCCGTAATCCACCACCAGCGGGTTCGGCCAGATCGAGAGCCGCAGATAGAGGATGATCGCGCGACACTGGGTCACCGCGTAATCCCACGAGCTCATACCCAGCCCAAACCCGGCCATGCCGGCGCGCTGACCCGAGTGCGTCGCCAGCCAGAAGAGCAGCAGCCAGGTCGCCGCCAGTCCGGCGTACAACTTCCACCGCGCCTGCCACGCCGCCCGGAAAGTCCCCGCCACAAAGGTGCGGTCGTACAGCAGGACCAGCACCGGGGCCGAGACCATCAACTCCTTCGCCGCCATGCCCAGCAGGCAGGCCGCCACGGTGAAGATTTCCCAACGGCTGGATGCGGGCGACTCCACCGACCGGATAAAGCCGTAGAGCGTCAGCAGATAAAAGAGCCCCACCAGCGACTCCGAACGCTGCACCACGCAGGTCACCGACTCGGTCTGGAGCGGATGCAGCGCCCACAGCAATGCCACGACGAACGCCAGGGGTCGCGCCGCCGCGCCGAACCGCTCCCGCAGAACTGGACGGAGCAGTGTTCGCCGCACGATGCCGAACAGCGTCAGCGCCGCCAGCGCGTGGATCAGCGTGTTCATCACGTGATAACCACGGACGTTGATTCCGCCGAGGGCGTAATTGACCGCCAGCGAGAGATTCACCAGCGGTCGGCCCACGGCGCCGGTGGCGTCACCGGGGGGCGACAGCACATCCGTCAGCGGCCACAGGTGGCGGATCGTCACGTTTTGGACGACTGATTTCAGGTCATCGAACACGAACGGCGCGGACCAGCTGTTCGCGTAGACCGCCCACACCGCGAGCACGATCACGATCGCCGCGGTGAGGTTGCCCCAGCGCGCCAGGAATCCGGGTGTTTCGCCCGCAGCAGGTGTCCGGTTGGGTGTCGCGCTCATGGTCGGTAGAATATCATTCGCTCAACGCGGAGCCCGGGCCGCCCGGATGGCCTCGAGGCGGGCAAGGTTGTTGCGCGCCGGCAGGTAATCCGGCTTCAGCCGCAGCGTTGCCTCGTACTGCACCTGCGCCTCGTCGAGCCGGCCGAGCTGCATCAGCGTGTTGCCGAGATTATTGTGCACCTCGGCAAAGTCGGGCCGCAACCGCACGACTTCGCCATACTGCTCGGCCGCCTCGGCAAATCGCCGCAGGGCGAAGAGGGCATTGCCGTAATTGAAGTGCGCCGGGATGGAATCGGGATCGAGCCGGGCCGCCGCCTCAAAATGTCCGGCCGCCTCCTCCACCCGCCCGAGCCGGCCGAGCGCGGCCCCAAGGGCGGTCTGCGCCTCGGCCGAGTCCGGCTTGAGCTGCACCACCGCCGCATAATGCGGCACGGCATCCGCCCAGCGCTGCTGTGCCGCCAGCACATTTCCGAAGCCGGCCTGCAGCCCGGGATTGCCCGGTGCCTGGCGCACGGCCTGCTCGAACTGCTCCAGCGCCTCGGGGAGGCGGCCCGCGGACGCCAGGGTTTCCGCGTACATCTGCCGCGCCTCCACGTAATCCGGCCGGATCTTGAGCGTGGTCTCGAAATGCTCCAGCGCCTCTGCGGTCCGATTCAGCCGCAACAGCACGCCGGCGAGGACGAAATGCGCCTCGAAATACGGCGGACGCAGCCGCACCGCCGCCTCAAGATGTTCCAGCGCCTCCGCCGGCCGGTACGCGCGGAAGAGGAAATTACCCAGGTTGTAGCGCGGCTCGGCATAGTCCGGGTTGAGCCGCACCGCCTCGGCCAGGTGGACGAGGGCCTCGTCATTCCGGCCCGCCAGCATGAGCGCGCAGCCGAGGCTCGATTGCGCCCGGGCGTTCTCCGGCAGCACCGTCACGGTGACGGTCCAGAGCTTGACGTTGGTCTCATAGTCCCGGTTGCGGGCCACGGTGAGCGCCCCCGCAGCCACGGCCAGGGCCAACCCCGCCGGCAGCGTGAAGCGTCCCACCCAGCGATACGCCCCGAGCACCACCAGCGCGATCACCGCCGCCAGTGGCAGGTACATCCGGTGCTCGGCCATGGTCTGGGTGATGAGCGGCACGATGCTCGAGCTCGGCGCCAGGATCGCAAAAAAAGCAAAGCCCAGGAACCCGGCCGCCTGCCGGCGGCGCAGTGCGATGAAAGTGCCCACGGCGAGCAGCACCAACAGGCCGGCCTGCAGCCAGACGTCCGCCAGGCTGCGCACCACCGTCGTGCCGTAGTCCACGACGAGCGGGCTCGGCCAGAACACGAGCCCCAGGTACATCACGATCGCACGGCACGAGGTCAGCAGATACTCCCACGAACTCACGCCGCCACCCAGGCTCCCGCCGCGTTGGTGCGAACCGGCCACGAGGTACGCGAGCAGCAGCCAGGTCGCCGCCAGGCCTGCATACAGTTTTCCGCGCACCTGCCACGCCGCCCGGAAGGTGCCGGCCACGAACATACGGTCATACAGCAGCACCAGCACGGGCGCCGTCACCATGACTTCCTTCGTCGCCATGCCGAACAGGCAGACGGTCACGGTGAAAATCTCCCAGCGTCGCGAGGCAGGCGATTCCACCGCGCGGATGAATCCGTAGAGTGTCAGCAGGTAAAACAATCCCATCAGGGACTCCGAGCGCTGGATGACAAACGTCACCGATTCGGTCAGCAACGGGTGCACCGCCCAGAGCAGCGCCACCGTCAGCGCCAGCGTCAGCGCCGCCGCCCCGTATTTTTCCCGCAGCGCCGGCCGTAGCAGTGTGCGCCGCACAATCCCGAACAGCACCAGCGCCGCCAGCGCGTGAAACAGCGTGTTGGCCAAGTGGTAGCCCGTGACGTTGTAGCCCCCGAGGGCGTAATTGATCGCCAGCGAGAGGCTCACCATTGGCCGGCCCGTCGCACCCGTCGCAAACATCGGCGAGGACAGCACGTCGCCCAGCCGGCTGAGGTGCCGGATGGTCGGGTTCTGCGTGATCGCCATGAAATCATCGAAGACGAACGGCGTGAACCAGCTGTTCGCATAGACCCCCCAGACCGCGAGCACGATGACCGCCCCGGCCAGGACAACACCCCGGCGCGCGGTCGGCGCGGAGGGGTTGGGCGGAGTCAACGAGGACCCGGGAATCGCGCGCGGCTTGGCCATGGATGATTGCCGTCAGCGTTGGCGGACGCCCTCAGGCAGGCAAGGCACACTTAATGACCGGCGGCCGGCGGCGGGCGGGCCGCCAGGCGGTGCAGATTATCCCGGGCCTGCGCGTAGCCCGGCCACTGCCGCAGCGCCATCTCGAACTCGTCCCGCGCCTCGTCGAACCGGCCCAGCTGGACGAAGGCCTCGCCGAGGTCGTTGTGGGCCCGGGCGAATTTCGGCTGGAGCCGCAGGGTCGCCAGGTAGTGCTGCGCCGCTTCCGGCCAGCGCCGCAGCTGCGCCAGTGCCGTGGCGAGGTTGTAATGTCCCGGCAGCGAACCGGGATCGATCCGCACCGCCGCCTGCAGTTGAACCACCGCATCCTCGAGCCGGTCCACCTGGGCCAGTGTGCTGCCGAGGGCGATGCGGGCATCAACGGAATCCGGCTTGAGCCGCACCGCCGCCTCGCACTGGGGCAGCGCCTCCACGGGCCGGCCCAGCTCGAGCAGCACGTTGCCCAGGTTGCACCGGGCGGCGTCATCGTCCGGGTCGTGCGCCACCACGAACGCAAAATGCCCGCGCGCTTCCTCCAGCCGCCGGGCCTCCGCCAGCGCCGTGCCCAGGTTCATGTGCACCCGCAAATTGTCGGGCTGTTGCGCCACCGTCACACTCCAGAGCGTGATCGCATCGCGGTAATCCTGGTTGCGCACCACCGTGAGCGCGCCCGCCCCCGCGGCCAGCGCCAGCCACACCGGCAGCGTGCGCACCCCCAGCCAGCGATAACCGCTGAGTACCACCGCGCCGACCACCGCCGCCAGTGGCAGGTACATCCGGTGTTCGGCCATGGTCTGGGACGTCAGCGGCACAAAACTCGAACTGGGAGCCAGGATCGCAAAAAACCAGAACCCGAGAAACCCCAGCACCGGCCGCCGAACCAGCGCCACGCCTGTGCCCGCGACCAGCGCGAGCAGGAGCAGTGCCTGCGGCCAGACGTCTCCTGCGGATGAGACGACGCCGGTGCCGTAGTCGACGACCAGCGGACTCGGCCAAAACGCGAGGCGCAGGTAGAGGATGATCGCCCGGCATTGCGTCAGCGCATACTCCCACGCGCTCACCCCCAGGCCGAAGCCTGCGACCCCGCCGCGCTGTCCGTTCTGCAGGCTCAGCCAAGCCAGCAGCAACCAGGTGCCCGCCAGCCAAAGGTAAAATGACCGGCGTTGCTGCCAGGCGGCGCGAAACGTTCCGGCCACAAACGTGCGGTCGTAGAGCAGCACCAGCAGGGGTGCCGAGACCATCACTTCCTTCGTCGCCATGCCGAGCAGGCACATGACGACGGCGAAGCTCTGCCAGCGTCGCTGCGCAGGCGCCTCCACCGCGCGAATGAAGCCATACAGCGTGAGCAGGTAAAACAGCCCCATCAGCGACTCCGAGCGTTGGACCACGCAGGTGACTGACTCCGTCTGCAACGGATGCAGCGCCCAGAGCAGCGCCACCCCGAGTGCGAGGGGCACGGCCGCGGACCCAAACCGCTCCCGCAGCAAGGGACGTCGCAGCGTCCGCCGCACGATGCCGAACAGCGCCAGCGCCGCCAGCGCGTGAATCAGCGTGTTCATCACGTGATATCCGCGCCCATCGAGGCCACCGAGGGCGTAGTTGAGGGCGAGGCTGAGGTTCACCACGGGACGCCCGCCCGCCCCGGTCGCGTGGTTCGGCGGTGCCAGCACATCCGTCAGCGGCCACAGGTGGCGGATTGTCGGGTTTTGAATGACCGACTTCAGGTCATCGAACACGAACGGCGCCGAAAAACTGTTCGCATACGCCGCCCACACCGTGAGCACGATCACCGCCACGGGCAGCCATCCACCCCCGCGGGACAGCAGCGAGGAAAACGGGCCCTCCTGGCCGGTGGCGGGCTCGGGCGCTGGGACCACTTTCGGCATAACCTCCGGCTCAGACGGCGTGCTGCGCGATGAATCGCATGATCGCCGCCGGGTCGGCCCGCAGGCGGTGCTTGATCACCGGCCGGACCTTCAGGGCATCCAGCGAGGGGTCCGTCGGCTCGAGGCCGATCGCCGCGCGGATGGTATCCGGGAATTTCGCCGGGCTCGCCGTCGCCAGCACCACGCTCACCCGGCCGGGTGAAAGCGCCTGGAACCCGCACGCCGTGTGCGGATCGACGATGTAGCCGAGCTCGCGGTGAACCCGGCGGATAATGCCGGGGATCTCCGCGTCGGTGCAGCGCGAGGCCGTGAAACCGCCCCGGTCCCACCCTTCCACCCGGCAGCGGCCCGTGGCCTTGAACTCGTTCATCAGCGCAAGCAACCGCTCCGGGTCGCGGCCCACGCGGTAGTACAGGAAACGCTCAAAGTTCGAGGCAACCTGGATGTCCATCGAGGGCGCGAGGCTCGGAGCGACGGCGCCGGCGCGGTATTCCCCGGTGGTGAAAAACCGGTAGAGGATGTCGTTCTGGTTGGTCGCCACCTTGAAGCCGGGGATCGGCACGCCCATCTGCTGGAGCAGCCACCCGGCGAGCACGTTGCCAAAATTGCCCGTCGGCACGACAAACTCGACACGGCTCCGCTCGCTCTCGGGCAGTCTCAGCCACGCGTAAAGATAGTACACGCACTGCGCGAGCACCCGGGCCAGGTTGATGGAGTTGACCGCCGAGAGCCGGTGGCCGGTGCGGAAGGCCTGGTTGGAAAAAATCACCTTCAGCGCCGCCTGCGCGTCGTCAAACGTGCCGTCCAGCGCGAGCGCGAACACGTTCGCGGCCCCCGTGCAGGTCATCTGCCGCTCCTGCAGCGGCGACACCCGGCCGTCGGGATAGAGGATGAAGATCGCGGTGCCGGGCTTGCCCAGCAGCCCATGGATCGCCGCTGCGCCCGTGTCGCCGGAGGTCGCGCCCAGGACATTGATCGTCTCCCCGCGCACCGCGCACTGGTGCTCGTAGAGGTTGCCCAGGAGCTGGAGCGCAAAGTCCTTGAACGCGAGCGTGGGCCCGTGGAACAGCTCGAGCACGTACAGGTCAGGCCCGAGCTTTTTCAGCGGCGCGATCTCGGGCGACGCGAAAGTCGTGTAGGATTTCGCCACGATCATCCGCAGCGTCGTGAGGGGAATATCCGTCGCGAACGCCCGCATGAACTCAAAGCAGAGGTCGGCGTAACCCAGTTTCGCGAGCCGCGGCAGGTCGGCCGAAAAATCGGGCAGCGCCACCGGCAAAAACAGCCCCCCGTCCGGCGCCAGCCCCGTCGCCACCGCCTCGGAAAAGCCGAGCGCCGGCGTCTGGCCGCGGGTGGAGAGGAAATTCATGGACGTCAGGAGCAGGTTTCAGGATGGGCCCGGCTGACTGCCGACATCTGATCTCTGACCTCTGCGTTTCAGCTCTTATCGAGCTGAAACGCCGTGTGCGCCACGCGCGCGGCCTCGTCGGCCCGCGCCTGGTCGATGACGATCGAGATCTTGATCTCCGAGGTGCTGATCAGCTCGATGTTGATGTCCACGTCGGCCAGCGCCTGGAAGAGCGTGGCGGCGACACCGGAGTGCGTCTTCATGCCGACGCCCACGACCGAGAGCTTGGCAATGTGCTCGTGAATGGTGACCTGCCCACCGCCGATCGCCGCGAGCACGGGCTTGAGCGCCTTGACCGCCTTCGCCGTCTCGGTCTGCGGCACGGTGAATGTCAGGTTCGCCACGCCCTGCCGGCCGACGTTCTGCACGATCATGTCCACGTTGATGGTGGAGTCCGACAGCGCCCGGAACACCTTCGCGGCCGAGCCCGGCTTGTCCGGGATGTTGCTGACGATGACCTTGGCCTGGTCCTTGTCCACGGCCACGCCGCGGACGACGACCTTTTCCATGTAGGCGACTTCTTCTTTCACGATGGTTCCTGGGTTGTGGTTGAAACTGGAGCGGACTTCGAAAACGACGCCGTACTTCTTGGCGAACTCGACGGAGCGCGACATCATCACCTTCGAGCCGGACGAGGCGAGTTCGAGCATCTCGTCGTAGGAGATTTCCGCCAGCTTGCGGGCCTGCTTCACCACGCGCGGGTCGGCGGTGTAAACCCCGTCCACGTCGGTGTAGATCTCGCACTTGTCCGCCTTCAGCGCGGCCGCGAGGGCGATGGCCGTGAGGTCGGAGGCGCCCCGGCCGAAGGTCGTGACATTGCCCTCCTCGTTGATGCCTTGGAAGCCGGCCACGATGACGACGTTGCCCTTCTTCAGGTCCTTCTCGATGGGCTTGGCGTTGATCGTCCGGATCTTTGCCTTGGTGTGGACCTTGTCGGTGAAGATGCCCGCCTGCGCGCCGGTGTAGCTCACGGCGCCGAGGCCCAGCGCCTGCAGGGCCATGGCGGTGAGCGCCGAAGTTTCCTGCTCGCCGATCGCGAGGAGCTGGTCGAGCTCGCGCTCGCTGGGGATCTCACAAATGGACTTGGCCTTGGCGATCAGCTCGTTGGTGACGCCGGACCGCGCGGAGACGACCGCCACGACCTCGTGGCCTTCGTCACACGTGGCCTTGATGCGCTTCGCGACAATCTTGATGCGGTCGATGTCACCCACGGAGGTGCCGCCAAATTTTTGAACGATGCGTGCCATGGTGGAAATTGTTACTCGGAGAAGTCGCCGATGCGCAGGAGGAGCGGCTTCTCCAGCACGCAGCTCAGCCGCGAGAGCCGGCGCAGGGTCGTGCCGATGGCGCGCTCGTCGCTCTGGTGCGTGGTCAGGACCAGCGAAGCCGCGCCGGCGGGCTCCTGGGCGCTTTGGATCACGCTGGCGATGCTCACATGCTGGGCGGCCAGGGCGGTGGCGATCTTCGCCAGCACGCCGGGTTCGTCGCTGACGGTCAGGCGCAAGTAATAACGGCCGCGGATGTGCTCCGGCGGGGCGAGACGGCAGGCCAGGGCCGGGCGGGCCGGGCCGGGGCGCTTGCGCGCAGTGATGAAGGCCCGGCGGTCGTTCTTCAGCAGGGAAACCGCGTCCACCAAATCGCTGATGACCGCGCTCGCCGTCGCGTCCTGCCCCGCGCCGCGGCCGATGTAGAGCGTCGTGCCGGCGACGTCGCCCTGCACGGAGACGGCGTTGAAGACGCCGCTGACCTTCGCAACGACGTGGCTCTCGGGCAGCAGCGTGGGATGCACGCGCACGCTGAGCTCACCGGTGGTAAAGTCGCGGGTGATGACCGCGAGCAGCTTGATGCCGTAGCCGAGCGCGGAGGCGTTCTTGAAATCGCCGGGCGTGATGCGGTCGATGCCCTCGACGATCATCTGCTCGGGTTTCACCCAGGTGCCGTGGGCGAGGAAAGTCAGGACGGAAGCCTTGTGCGCAGTGTCCCAGCCCAGCACGTCGAGCGACTCATCGGCCTCGGCATATCCCAGCTGCTTGGCCTCGCCGAGGATGGCGGAGTACGGCGCGTCCTGCTCCTCCATCTGGGTGAGAATGTAGTTACACGTGCCGTTGAGGATGCCGTAGATGAGCGGAAAGCGGTTAGCCACGAGCCCCTCGCGCAGCGCCTTGATGAGCGGGATGCCGCCGGCGACGCTCGCCTCGAACAGGAAGTGTCCGCCGTGCCGGCGGGCCGTCTCGAAGATCTCCGCGCCGTGCTTGCAGATGAGGGCCTTGTTGGCCGACACGACCACCTTGCCGCACGCCAGGGCGCCGAGCGTGACGTCGCGCGCCACGGTGGTGCCGCCGATCAGCTCGCAGACGATATCGATGTTCGGGTCGGTCGCGACCGCGAGGGAATCCGTGGTGAGCTTGCCGGCGGGAATCGTGACACTGCGCTTCTTCCGCCGGTCGCGGACAGACGCGCGGGTGAGTTCGAGCTTCACGCCGAGGCGGGCCTCGAGTTCCGGCCGGATGCGCGAGAGGTGCTTCCAGACGCCCTGCCCCACCGTGCCGAGGCCGCAGATGCCGATGCGAATGACCATGGGGGTGTTCATCGCGCGACGGGATCCGACTTGGGTTTGCCGACCTTGTTTTCCGTGCCGGCGAGCAGCCGGGAGATGTTGGAGCGGTGGCGGATGATCACAAAAATCATGACGAGGGCGGAGGCGCCCAGGATGAGCGGCGCGACGTGCCACACCACGGCGGCGACCGTCAGCGCCACTCCCGCCAGCATCGAGGCCAGCGAGACATAACGCGTGAGGGCGAGGACCAGGCCCCAGGTGACCGCCGCGGTCATGGCGCCCAACGGGAACAGCACGCAAAACCCGCCGGCAGCGGTTGCCACGCCCTTGCCGCCGCGGAACTGGGTGAAGCACGAGAAACTGTGGCCGAGCAGCGCGGCGGTGAGCCCGACCACGGACATCAGGGGCCAGGCCGGCATGGGCAGGCCGGTCGCGAGCAACGGCCAGCCGGCCGCGGCGGCACCCTTCAGCCCGTCCAGGGCCAGCACGAGGTTGCCCGGCCCGTGGCCGAGCACGCGGCGGACGTTGGTCGCACCGGGATTGTTGCTGCCGACCTCGAAGATGTTCACGCCCTTCGCGCGCGCGACGAGGTAACCAAAGGGCAGCGAGCCCAGCAGGTATCCGACAATCGCAGCAATGAGGAGGGGGACAAACATGGCGGCAACTTACAGCTGCACAAATTTCGCGAGTTTGATGGCGGGGTGCGACTTTAATTCCTTCCGCGCCGCCGGGCTCGGCTCGCTGTCGAGATTGATGACCATCAGCGCGGTTTCCCCGGGCTGCTGGCGGCTGAGCGACATGTTGGCGATGTTCACCTTGTCCTTGCCGAGCAGCGTGCCGACGTAGCCGATCATGCCGGGCTCGTCATGGTTCTCGATGATCAGCAGCTTGCCCTGCGCCTCGGCCTCGACGCCGCGGCCGTTGAGCTCCACCAGGCGCGGCGCCCCGGCCTTGCCGATGAGCGTGCCCTTGGCCGAATGCACGCTGCCGTCGCCGGCTGTCGCCTCGACGGCGATGAGCTCGGTGTAGTCGGTTTCGTCAGTGGACTTCACCACCTCGAGCTGCACCCCGAGGCGCTGCAGCGCGAGCGGGGCGTTCACAAAATTCACGGACTCGCCGCTGATGCGGCGCAGCCAGCCGCGCTGGATCGAGCGGGTGACGGCGTTGGCGTCGAGGTCCACCATCTTGCCCCAGTAGGTGATGCGGAGTGACGCGACCTGCGCCGGCGCCACCTGCTGTACGAGGGTGCCGAGCTTGTCGCCCAAAGCGAGGTACGGCCCGAGAATCTTGAGCGCGGCGGCGTCCATGCTGGGCATGTTGACGGCGTTGCGGATGATGCCGCCGGCCAGCACGTCGGTGATCTGCTCGGCAATCTCGAGCCCGACCGCGTCCTGCGCCTCGGCCGTCGACGCGCCGAGGTGCGGCGTGAGGACGACATTGGGCAGCGCGCGGAATTCGCTCTCCTTGGCCAGGGGCTCGTCCTCGTACACGTCAAGGCCGGCGGCGGCGACCTGGCCGGACTTGAGCGCGGCCAGCAGCGCGGTTTCCTTGATGATGCCGCCGCGGGCGCAATTGAAGAGGCGCACGCCCTTCTTGCACTTCGCCAGCGCGGCCTCGTCGATGAGGTACTGGGTCGCATCCGTCAGCGGCATGTGGACCGTGATGTAGTCCGACTGCGCGAGCAGCTCGTCCAGCGCCACCCCCTCGACCTGCATGGCCTTGGCCCGGCTCGGGGCGAGATACGGATCGTAGGCCAGCACCCGCATCCCAAAGGCCTGGGCGCGCTTCGCCACCTCGGAGCCGATGCGGCCGAGGCCGACGATGCCGAGGGTCTTCCGGAAAAGTTCGCTGCCCGAGAAGCTCTTGCGATCCCACTGGCCCGCACGCATGGACGCCGCGGCCTGGGGCACCGGGCGGGCGCCGCAGAGGATGTGCGTAAAGGTCAGCTCCGCCGTCGCGATGGTGTTGCCCGAGGGCGTGTTCATCACGATCACGCCGCGTTCCGTGGCGGCCTCGACGTCCACATTGTCCACGCCGACGCCCGCCCGACCCACAACCTTCAGCAGCGGCGCGGCGGCAAACACCTCGGCGGTGATCTTCGTTTCCGAGCGGACCGCGATGGCGTGGACGTCCTTCACCAGTTCCAGCAGCTTGGCCGGGGTGGCGCCGTAAGCCTCCACGACGTCAAAACCCGGCTGCTCGCGCAGATAGGCAACGCCCTTGGGTGAGATCTTGTCGGCAACGAGGACTTTCATAGGGACAAAGTTGGCCAGCAGCGAAGAGCGCGGGCCCTCGAAACGCAATGCAAACCAAAGTCAGCCCGGCCTATGACACGGTTCGCCCGGGAGCAGGTAAATAACTCGGGGACTGAGGCTTGCCCGCACGACCGGGTCCGGAGACCGGGCGGAGTCGGGAGGCCGCCCGACCCCACCCTGAAATTACTTCAGACCCATCCCCAGTTCATGCGCGGTGAAGCCGAACATGTCCGTCCACTCATCGATGGTCTTGGAAACGGGCGTGGTGCCACTCAAGCCCCCATGCCCGGCGTTGGATTCGATCCGGATCAGCGCCGGGTGTTTCGAGCCGGCCATCGCCGCCTGCAGTGTCGCCGCGTATTTGAAGGAATGCGCCGGGAACACGCGGTCGTCATGGTCGCCCGTCGTGATGAACACCGCCGGATACGGCGCGCCGGGTTGGATGGTGTGCAGGGGCGAATACGCCCGCAGGTAGGCCAAGCCCTCCGCGGTGTCGCTCGTGCCATAGTCGCCGGCCCAGCCCGCACCGATGGTAAATTTATGATAGCGCAGCATGTCCATCACCCCCACTTGGGGAATCGCGACCCCGGCAAGATCCGGGCGCTGGTTCATCACCGCGCCGATCAGGAGCCCGCCGTTGGAGCGGCCGTGGATCGCCAGCCGCTCGTGGCTCGTGTACTTCCTGGCCACCAGCCAGTCGGCCGCGGCGATGTAGTCATCGAACACATTCTGCTTGCGGGCCTTCGTGCCCGCCAGATGCCACGCCTCACCGTATTCGCCGCCACCGCGCAGGCACACGTCGGCGTAGACGCCGCCCATCTCGAGCCACACCAGCGGAGGCGCGGCAAAGGTCGGCTGGTGCGAAATCCGAAAACCACCATAGCCGTACAGCCAGGCGGGAGACTTGCCATCCAGCGCCAGGTCCTTCCGGCGCGTCACAAACATGGGGATTTTCGTGCCGTCCTTCGACGTCACCCAGACTTGCTCCGTCACATAGCGCGACGCGTCGAACGCAACCTTGGCCGCCTGGAAAACCTCGCCCCGGCCGGTGTCCAGGTCGTGACGCAGGATGGTGGGAGCTACGAGATAGGACGAGAAGTCGTAGAATATTTCCGCCTCGTCTTCCCGCCCGCTCATGCCGGTCACGCTCCCAAGGCCCGGAAGCGCAATCTCGCCGAGCGGCTTGCCGTCGGAGCCAAACACCCCCAGGCGGCTCGTGGCGTCGTGCAGGTACTCGAGGATGAACCGCCCGCCAAAAAAGTGGGCCACGTTGAAATTGTCCCCCGACTCCGGGATCAGCGTTTTCCAGTCCGCCGGCGCCGGCGACTTCAGGTCGAGGGCAACAATCCGGCCCCGGACCGCGCCGAGGGTGGTGGAAACGAAGAAGGTGTCAGACCGGTTCCCCACCACGATGTAGTCGGCGTCGAAATTACCGAGCAACTTGATGACCGGGCCATCGAGCCTGGGCTGCAACGGATCCCCCAGGTCGCGATAATAGATTCCATTATGCGTCGCCCCCGGCGGGTTCAGGTAGATCACCAAGTAACGACCGTCCTCGGTCACGCCGGCGCCCAAAAACCACTCGGGGTGGTCCGGCTGTTCATACACCAGCTGGTCCGCGCTCTGGTCCGTCCCCAGGCGGTGATAATAAATTTTTCCGTTGAGCAGCTTGCCGAAGAGCTTTTCGCCCTTCGCCACCTCGGGATAGCGCCCGTAAAAAAAGCCCCGGCTGTCCTTCGTCCAGCTCAGGTTGGAAAACTTCACCCACTTGAGATGGTCCGCCGTGTCCTTGCCCGTAGCGATGTCGCGCACAAAGAACTCCTCCCAGTCCGACCCGGCCGCCTTCAGCGCGTAACCCAGCCACTTGCCGTCCGGCGAAGCCGAGGCGGCCCCGAGCGCCACCGTGCCGTCTTTCGACAGGGTGTTCGGGTCGATCAGCACGCGCGGCGGTCCCGTCAGCGATTCCTGCACGTAGAGCACGGCCTGGTTTTGCAGGCCGTCATTCTTGGTGAAAAAATAGTGCCCGCCCTCCTTGCCCGGCAGGCTGAGCCGCGGGTAGTTCCACAGCTGTGTGAGCCGCGCCCTGATTGCTGCGCGCTCCGGCAGCTGCGCGAGCGCACTCGCGGTCAGCGCCCGCTCGGCGGCGATCCATGCCGACGTCTCGGGCGAGTCAATCGCCTCCATCCAGCGATACGGGTCGGCGACCTTCGCGCCGCCGGGATATTCATCGACGACGTTGCCGCGCGGGGCGGCCGGATAAATCCACTGGGCAGGGGCCGCCGCCAGTGAAATCGAACCGAGGGCCCACAGGAGCGAAAGCGTTTGGCGCATGGACCTGACCTTGGCCCGATGCCCTTTCGTGGCAAGTGAAGTGCGATGAACGGCAACGCCGGGTTGCCACGCGGCCGGCCGGCGGTTTTGGTGGCGGTCATGGATGCTTCCTCCCCCGCCGCCCGCCTCGCCCGCCAGATCGAGTTCATCTTCGAGGTGGACCAGCTGAAGGAGATTTTCCGGCAGACGATCAACACGCGGAGCCGACGCGCCGAGAACGACGCGGAGCATTCCTGGGCGCTCTGCCTGTGCGTCATCACGCTCGCCGAGCACGCCAACTTCCCCAACTTGAACGTGCTGCGCGTCCTCAAGATGGTCATTCTCCACGACCTCGTGGAAATCGACGCCGGCGACACCTTCGCGTACGACACCGCCGCGATGGCCGGCCAGCACGAGCGCGAGGCCCGCGCCGCCGACCGCATCTTCGGCCTCCTGCCCCCCGACCAGGCCCGCGAGTTCCGTGCGCTGTGGGATGAGTTCGAGGAGAAACAGACCCCCGAGGCCAAGTTCGCGACCGCCGTGGACCGTTTCCAGCCGATGCTGCTCAACTGCCGCACCGAGGGCGCCGCGTGGAACCGCCACGGCGTCACGCAGGACCGCGTCCTTGCCCGGAACAAACACATTGCCGACGGCTGCGCCGAACTCTGGCGCTACGCCGAGAACATGGTCCAGGAAGCCGTCAACGCCGGCCATCTGAAGCCCAAGCCAGTCGCCTGACGTCAACTCAGGTCGCGGATCGACCCGAACTCCGGGTCGAACAAGCGCCGGTACGTCCGCACGATCATGCCGTCGGTCAGGCCGGCCAGGTAGTCGCAAATCTGCCGCGCCTTGCCGGCGTGGGTCGTCTCGGCGTCGATCAGCTTCCCGACGCGGGTCGGCAGGATGTTGATCACGCGCGGACCCTTCTCGACGTAGTTGCTCCAGCAGGAATTCCACAGGTCGAACAGCACGCGCCGCGCCTTGTGCTCGATCTGCTGCAGCTGCGGGCTCTCGAAGATGATGTCGTTCGCCATCTTCTTGAAGAAGTGCGCCTCGCGCTCCGCCGCCGGCTCCACCACCAGCTCAAAGCGGTAGCGGTTGGTCTTCGCCGCCATGAAATTCTCCCGTTCCCGCAGCCGGCACGCCTTGATGAAGGCGCCGATTTTCTGCGAGAAAACGCTCTCCAGCCGGTCGCCGCGCATCGCGTCGAACAGCCCGTCGAGCAGCTTCTGCTGCTGTGGCCCGATCGCCTCGTTCGCCGCCCAGGCCTCGATCTTCTCGAAGGAGAGCACACCCGCCTTCACGCCGTCCACGATGTCGTTGAGCGAGTACGCCGCGTCATCCGCCCAGTCCATGATCTGGCACTCAACGCTTTTGAACGAATTCAGCTTCTCGTCCACGTGCAGCTCCCGCGGGATCTTCGCCCCGCCCAGCACAAAGCCGCGCACCTCGACCTGTGGGTCGTAGAGGAAATGGTTTTGCGGCGGCTGCGGGAACTCCTTGAAGAGCTTCTTGTACTTCAGCACGCCGTCGAGCAGCGCGCGCGTCGGCTGCATGCCGCGGACGCTCGTCTCGTTCTGGTAAATTGTCGCCGTGAGCAGGTGCAGTGTCTGCGCGTTCCCCTCGAACCCGCCCCACTTCACCATCAGTTCCTGCAGCGTACGTTCGCCGGAGTGACCGAACGGCGGATGCCCGAGGTCATGCGACAGGCACACCGCCTCGACGAGGTCGCTGTCGATGAAGAAGTCCTCCTGTAACAGCCCGCCGCGTGAACTCAGGAAGTGGCAGATGGAGCGGCCGATCTGCGCGACCTCCATCGAGTGCGTGAGCCGGGTGCGGTAAAAGTCGTACTCACCCGAGAGGAACACCTGCGTCTTCGACTGCAGCTTCCGGAAGGCATGCGCATGGATGATGCGGTCGCGGTCGATCTGGAACGCACTGCGGTAGTCGGGCTTGCGCCCCGCCCCGTAGGCCTCGGTGTCGAACGCGTTGTAAAAGCGGTTCTGCATGGAAATCGCTTCGACACGAAAGCCAACGCGCCCATGATGCAATTTGATTCCATGCCCCGCGCCACGTTCCCCACGGCCCTCGGCACCTGTGCCGTTTCCTGGAGTGAAACCGGCCTTACCGGCTTCGAACTGCCCGACGCGCCCACCCAGGCCGACGATACCGCCCAACCGCCCGCCGCCCTCGCCGCCCTGATCGCGCGCGTGCAGCGCCACCTGACCGGCGAGCTGCAGGATTTCACCGACGTGCGCTACGATTTGAGCCGGGTGCCGGAGTTTGCCCGCGAGGTCTACCACGCGACCCTGGCCGTGAAGGCCGGCCAGACCTCCAGCTACGGAGAAATTGCCTCTGTGCTCGGCTACGCCCCCGGCATGAGCCGGGCCGTGGGCACCGCGCTGGGCGCCAACCCGTGGCCGCTGCTTGTGCCGTGTCATCGCATCGTCTCCGCCGACGGTAAAATGACCGGATTTTCCGGCCCCGGCGGCGTGAAGACCAAGCTCCGCCTCCTCGCGCTCGAGGGCGCGCAGCTCTTCGCCGAGTGACGCGACGCTAACGCCGGCCATTAACCCCGCTACGAGACCCGAAAATCTCGGCTTCGGGGTTGTTTCGCGAACGAGTGCAGCCACACTGTGGGCAATCTTATCTCCATGCCTGCCCAAATGATGCGCGCCATTGCCAAGCTAACCCCCGGCCCCGGGGTCCAGATGACCGAGGTCCCGGTGCCCAAGCCCGGCATCAACGACGTCCTCATCAAGATCCGCAAGACGTCCATCTGTGGCACGGATGTCCACATCTACAACTGGGACGCCTGGGCCGAGAAAACCATCCAGACTCCCATGGTCATCGGCCATGAATTCGTCGGCGTCATCGAGGAGGTCGGCAGCAACGTGGTCGGCTTCACCAAGGGCGACCTCGTGGACGGCGAAGGCCACATCGTCTGCGGCGTCTGCCGCAACTGCCTCGCCGGCCGCCGCCACCTCTGCAAGGACACCAAGGGCGTCGGCGTGAACCGCCAGGGCGCGTTCGCCGAGTACCTCTGCATTCCCGCCAGCAACGCCGTCCACGTGGACCCTGCCATCCCGCTCGACGTGCTCTCCTGCTTTGACCCGCTCGGCAACGCCACCCACACCGCGCTGCAGTACGACCTCGTCGGCGAGGACGTGCTCATCACCGGCGCCGGTCCCATCGGCTGCATGGCCGTCGCCATCGCCCGCCACGCCGGCGCGCGCAAGATCGTCGTCACGGACGTCAATCCCGACCGCCTCGCCCTCGCCAAGAAAATGGGCGCGACGCGCACCGTGGATGTTTCCAAGGAGAAGCTCCCCGACGTGCAGCGCGAAATCGGCATGAAGGAGGGCTTCGACATCGGCCTTGAGATGTCCGGCAATCCGCGCGCGCTGAACGACATGATCGACAACATGTCCCACGGCGGCCGCATCGCCCTGCTCGGCATCATGCCGGGCGCCGCCGCGGTGGACTGGAACAAGGTCGTCTTCAACATGCTGACGATCCGCGGCATCTACGGCCGGGAGATGTACGAGACCTGGTACAAGATGACCGCCATGATCCAGAGTGGCCTCGATATCTCCCCCGTCATCACCCACCGCTTCCCCTACACGGAGTTCCAGCAGGGCTTCGACCTGATGCGCTCCGGCAAGAGCGGCAAGATCGTGCTGACCTGGAGCTGAGCCATGACGCCCGCCTACCTCGCCCACCTCCAGAAAACCCTCGCCGACATCGAGTCGGCGGGCCTCTTCAAGCGCGAGCGTGTCATCACCACGCCGCAGAGTGCACACATCACGGTCGCCCCTTCGACCAGCTCAGGGCAGGCGGCGGGGAAACAGGTCCTCAACTTCTGCGCCAACAACTACCTCGGCCTCGCCGACCACCCCGAGATCATCGCCGCCGCCCACGCCACGCTCGACCGCTGGGGCTACGGCCTCGCCTCGGTGCGCTTCATTTGCGGCACGCAGCAGATCCACAAGGAACTTGAGGCCAAGCTCAGCGCGTTTCTCGGCACCGACGACACGATCCTCTACGGCTCGTGCTTCGACGCCAACGGCGGCGTGTTTGAGACGATGCTGGCCGCCGAGGATGCCGTTATCAGCGACGAGCTGAACCACGCCTCGATCATTGACGGCATTCGCCTCTGCAAGGCCCAGCGCTACCGTTACAAGAACAACGACATGGCCGACCTCGAGGCCAAGCTCAAGGAGGCCGACGCCGCCAAGGCCCGCTTCAAGCTCATCGCGACCGATGGCGTGTTCTCGATGGACGGCTACATCGCCAACATGAAGGCGATCTGCGACCTCGCCGACAAATATGGCGCGCTCGTCATGATGGACGACAGCCACGCCGTCGGCTTCATGGGCAAAACCGGCCGCGGCACGCACGAACACTGCGGCGTGATGGGCCGGGTGGACATCATCTCCGGCACGCTCGGCAAGGCCCTCGGCGGCGCCAGCGGCGGCTACCTCAGCGGCAAAAAGGAGATCATCGACCTCCTCCGCCAGCGTTCCCGTCCCTACCTGTTTTCCAACACCCTCGCGCCGGTCATCGCCGCCGCGTCGATCACCACGCTCGAACTCATCACGCGCTCGACCGCCCTGCGCGACAAGCTCGAGGCCAGCACCACCTACTTCCGCGCAGGCCTGACCAAGGCCGGCCTCACCCTCCGGCCCGGCACCCACCCCATCGTCCCCGTCATGCTCGGGGATGCCGCCCTCTCGCAGAAATTCGCCGCCAGGATGCTGGAGAAGGGCGTGTACGTCATCGGCTTTTTCTACCCCGTCGTGCCGCAGGGCACCGCGCGCATTCGCACACAGGTCAGCGCCGCGCACAGCCGCGAGGATCTCGACTTCGCGATCAAGGCCTTCTCTGATGTGAAGCAGGAACTGGGACTCTGACCATGCCCGCCAACCTCCCCACCCCGATTTGCCGCAAACTCGAGAAGGCCGCGCGCACCGCCGCGAAGGCGTCGTATTCGCCCTACTCCAAGTTCCGCGTCGGCGCCGCCGTCCTCACCGGCTCGGGCCGGATCTACTCCGGCACCAACGTCGAGAACGCCTCCTACGGGCTCTGCAACTGTGCCGAGCGCACCGCCATTTTCACCGCCATCGCCGCGGGAGAACGCACCGTGAAAGCCGTCGCCGTCTACACGCCGACCAAGCTCGCCACCTCCCCCTGCGGCGCCTGCCGCCAGGTGATCAACGAATTCGGTCCCACCGCCCTCGTCATCAGCGTGTGCAACTCCGCCTCGCGCAGCGAAACCACGCTCGACCGCCTGCTCCCGGCCGCGTTCGGACCCAAGGACTTGAAGCGGCGGAAGAAATCCTGAGACCCGACCCGGTCGTCAGGACTTGACCAGCACGCTGGCCATCGGGTGCACGTCCACCCGGAAACCCAGCCGGGCCTGGATCACGGGATCGCCGTCCGCCATGGCGCGGGCTTGGGCGGCATCGACGGCGCAGATGATTCCGATGCCATAGGCACCCGCCGGATCCATCACCGGTCCAAGCGCAATCGCCCGGTCCTGGTTCACCAACGCGCGCCAGTAATCGGCGTGCTGCTGCATGAACTTTGCCTCCACCGGCGTCATGTCGCCCGGAAACGTGGTCCGCGGCGGAATGAGCTTGGTGAAGAAATGGTTCACGACCGCGTGGTAAAGAAGTCCCGCACCACCGCCTGGACATCCGCGCGCGCCACCTCGTGCTCGGTGCGGTCGCTGAGATCACGGATCTTCACGACGCCCTTGGCCAGCTCGTCATCGCCGTAAATGAGCGCGAGCCTGGCGCCCGAGTCGGCGGCCAGCTTGAACTGCTTCCCAAAGGCGACTTCCTTCATCGGGTAATCCACGCGGCGTCCGGCGGCCCGTAGCGCCTGGACGTCGGCAAACGCCGCTTTCCGTCCCGCCTCGCCGCCGATCACGCAATAGACATCCGGCGCCGACACGAACGCCGGGGCCAGCCCGCGCTGCTCCAGCAGCAGTGCCGTGGTCACATCGCCGATGGCAAAACCCACCGCCGGCAGGGCCGGACCGCCGAGTTTTTCGACCAAATCGTCATAGCGCCCGCCGCCCGCCAGCGCGCGCAGCTCGCCCTTGCGGTCAAAGGCCTCGAACACGAAGCCCGTGTAATAGGCCAGCCCGCGCACCACCCCGAGATCGACCTCGATGAACCGCGTCAGCCCCATCGCATCGAGTCCACCCAGGAGTTTTTTCCAGTCGGCCAGGCGCGCGACGAGTTTGTCGCTGTTGAGCGTGGCAAAGGTCAGCTCGAGCGCCGCAAAGGTCTTGATTTGCAGAAACGCCAGCACCTTCGCCTTCAGGTCGGGGTCGAGCGCCCCAAACTGCTCCTGGTAGGCCTTGAACGCGTCGTCGCCATACTTCTCGTGCTTGTCCACCGCCACGAGCATCGCGCGGATCCGGGATTCATCCAGGCCGAGCGCCTCAAGGTAATAAAACCACAGGTTCCGGTCGCTGAGCCGCACGTAAAAGTCCTGCTCGGTCAGCCCGAAGGCGCAGAACGACTGCACCAGGAACGCAATCAGCTCGATCTCAGCCTCGGGACCCGGTTCGCCAAAAATATCCACGTTGAGCTGCCGGAACGCCCGGTCGCGTCCCTTCTGCATCCGCTCATACCGGTAAAACTCCGCGATGCTGAACCACTTGATCGGCCGCTTGAGCGCATTGGCCTTGGCGCCGACCAGCCGGCAGACCGTGGGGGTCATTTCCGGGCGCAAGGCGACCTCGCGGCCGCCCTTGTCCGTGAAGCTGAACAGCTGCCCCTCGATTTCGTCGCCCGACTTGGCCTTGTAGAGCTCCAACGGCTCCAGCACCGGGGCGTCATATTCCGCAAAGCCAAAGACATGGGCGGTGCGCCGCCAGAGATCGAAGATGTGCTTCCGGCGCGAGAAGTCCTCAGGGTAAAACTCGCGGAAGCCAGGGAGTGACTGAAACGTCGCCATTGGGTCGAAAATGGCGAATCGGCCCGAGGCAGGGCGATGCTAATTTTTGCCCGTCCACAAAAAAGGCCGGGCTTAGCCCGGCCTTGGAATAGAGTATTGCTGGGACCGGACTTAGGGACCCGTCTGCAACTTGGCGAGGTCGAGCTTCTTGAGCTGCTGCTTGAGAATCTTGCCCGACTTGAACTTCACCACGGCCCGCTGGGGAATGACCACCTCAGCCTCGGGCTTGTTGGGGTTGCGGCCGATGCGCGCCTTGCGCACCTGGACCTCGAGCACGCCGAAGTTGCGCAACTCGACGTTGCGACCGTCCGCGAGCGCCTTCTGAATGATGTCGAGGGTGAGCTGAACGGTCTCGACGACCTGTTTCTGGGGGAAACTGGTCTTTTTGTAGATTTCCAAGACGATCTCTCGTTTGGTGAGGTTGGTGGACATGGGTTTTCCTTTGTTTCGTAAAAGCCTGTTCCAGACACCTCTAAATTACTCGCAGATGTGGAATTGCGTCAACTAATATGGGTGAGATTATTACCTAGCCCTCAAAAGCCCCTTTCCATGCCCGATCCCACTGCCGTCAATTCCATGTTCGCCCGCATCGCCGGGCGCTATGACCTGGCCAACCACCTGCTCAGCGGCGGGCTGGACGTCTGGTGGCGGCGCTGCCTGGTGAAGGCCGTAGCACGCCAGGCCCCGGCCGATGTGCTGGATCTCGCTACCGGGAGCGGAGATGTGGCGTTTGCGCTCAGTCGCGGACTGCCCGCCGGGACGGTTATCACCGGCATGGACTTCTGCCAGCCGATGCTGGACCAGGCCGATGCCAAAAAGACCTCCCTTCCGGCCGATCGCCAGGCCACCCTCACTTTCCGCGCCGGCGACGGGCTGGCCCTGCCACTGCCGGACGCCTGTTTCGATGCCGTTACCATCTCGTTCGGGCTGCGCAACATGGCGGACCGGGATCGATCCCTCCGCGAGATGCACCGCGTGCTGCGCCCGAATGGTCGGCTGTATGTGCTCGAGTTTTCCCAGCCCTCGGCCTGGTTCCGCCCGCTCTACTACTTTTACCTGCGCCGGCTGCTGCCGCGGATCGCGGGTGTCGTCACGGGCGACCGCGCCGCGTACGTCTATCTCAACGAGACCATTGAGCAATTTCCCGGGAGCGAAGCACTGGCGGCGCAAATTAGTGCCGCGGGCTTCAGCCAGGTGGCCGCACGCGGGCTGACTTTTGGCACCGTGGCGCTGCACGAGGCGGCCAAATAGGCCGCGCGGGCGGCTTAGTTGAAGGATTTGCCGCAGCCGCAGGTGCTCTGGGCCTGGGGATTGTTGATCGCAAACCCCTTGCCGTGCAGTCCGTCGTCAAAGTCGATGGCCGATCCATCCAGGTAGGCCAGGCTCGAGGGATCCACGAGGAAGCTCACGCCCTCGCTCTCCAACTCGGCATCGCCGTCCTTCCGCTCGTCAAAGGACATGCCGTATTGAAATCCCGAGCATCCGCCGGTTTCGACAAAGACGCGCAGGCGCTTCGCCGGGGCGTTGAGCTCGGCCTGCATGGTGCGCACGCGATCCGCGGCGCGACTGGAAAGGGTGATCATCCCCTCACTGTGGAACGGGAAAACCCCCTGTCAAATTCCGGTGAAGCAGATTCCGCGCCGAATTCCGATTGAACACTTGCCAGTCACCGCAACGGGCCCTTTCCTCACCCCCCGTGGCGTCCATCAAACACCTCTTCAACGAAATCCACTACGAGATGCTGCGCAAGCTGGCCGAGGGCGGCATGGGCGTGGTGTACGAGGCCGTGCAGCTCGGCGCCGGCAATTTCCGGAAGACCGTCGCGGTGAAGCTCATCCGCGAGGAGTTCTCCGCCATTGAGGAGTTCCAGAAAAATTTCATCGGCGAGGCCCGGCTCGTGGCCGACCTCATCCATACCAACATCGTCCAGACCTACCACCTCGGCCAGGTCGGCGGGCAGTATTTCATGGTCATGGAGTTCGTGCGCGGCGTGAACCTCGAGGTGTTCATCGACAAGCACCGCGAGCTCCGGAAGCAGATCCCCGTCGATCTCGCCGCCTTCATCGTGTCGCGCGTCGCGCGCGGCCTCGCCTACGCCCACCAGAAGAACGACCGCGAGGGCCGCCATCTCAACATCGTCCACCGCGACATCGGCCCGAAGAACGTCCTCATGGCCCACGAGGGCGACGTGAAGCTCACGGACTTCGGCATCGCGAAGGCCCTCGACCTGATGTACAACGAGGAAGGCAAGGTCATCGCGGGCAAGGATGAGTACCTCTCGCCCGAGCAGGCCAACTACGCCGTGACCGACGCCCGCGCCGACCTCTTCCCCCTCGGCATCGTCCTCACCGAACTGCTGCTGGGCAAAAACATCTTCCGCTCCGCGGACCGCGCCCAGTCGCGCCGGAACATCCTCACGATGCCCATCCCGCAGTTCTCCACGCTGCGCCCGGACATCAACCCCAAGCTCGAGGCCATCATCCAGAAAGCGCTCACGCGTGATCGCGACCAGCGCTACCAGTCCGCGTTCGCCATGCTGACGGACCTGGAAATGTACCTCTACAGCGACGGCTACGGCCCCACCAACGAGAAGCTCGGCGTCTACCTGAAGGATATCTTCGGCGTGACCGAACTCGGCGGCACCTCGGTTTCTTCCCGCCCCCCCTACCCCACGCCCCTGCGATGATAACCGACAGCATTCATCCAGTACATGAGCGGGCCCGGATTTAGCCACGACCTCCGCCAGCGCCAGACCCAGTCCCTTGTTCTCGCGCCGCAGCGTCGGCATTAGCTGAAAATCCAGATC
>CAIOAO010000022.1 GCA_903855985.1 uncultured Opitutia bacterium
CTCACTCCACGGCTCCCAATCGCCGCTATCCGGACATCATCACTCAACGTCTGCTCAAGTCTGCACTCGGCAAGCAACCGCCACCTTACTCGTTGGATGAGCTGGCGGATCTAGCCCGGCACTGCACGGAGCAGGAAAACGCCGCCAAGAAGGTCGAGCGACAGGTGAGCAAATCGGCTGCCGCCCTGCTCCTGGGCCACAGCATCGGGCGACAATTTGAGGCCAGCGTGACCGGAGCTGCGCAAAAGGGCACTTGGGTGCGCATCAACCAGCCCCCGGTGGAGGGCAGGCTGAACAACCCGCCGGACGGACTCCGCGTCGGCGACCGACTCAAGGTCAGGCTAGTGCACACCGATGTGGAGCGCGGCCATATCGATTTCCGCGCCTCCGGCTGAGTTCAGGAGCGCTGGCGGACTCACTTACCCGGTTCAAGCATCGCGGTGGACCGTATCCGGCGCGAACGCCGGCAGGCAAACAGCGACATACTCAGCGCCATCCGGATGAGGGGAGCCGTATTGGACCCATTCACCCTTCGGGGTGTGGACGGCCTGTCCGGCCTTGACCGTGATGGTACCCTGTTTGGTCTGCACCTGCAGCTCGCCACGAAGCACGACGGTGTATTCGTCGAATTCAGGCGTCTGGCCGGGTTCAACCCATCCACCCGGACTCTTCATGCGGGCAATGCTCAGGGCGGTGGTGCCGCTGTTCACGCGGCCGAAATATTCCTCGATCAGCTTGGGCTTGTTGCCGGCGGCTTCGATGACGGTGGGTTTGGCGATGAGTCGTGCCATGGTAGTCGGATGCTTGGGTGTGCGAGTGATGGGTTGGAAGTGGATGCAAAAACGCCGCGGTATTAGCCGCGGCGTCGACGATCCATTGGATCAATAACGGTAGTGTTCGGGCTTGTAGGGGCCCTCGACCGGCACGCCGAGGTACTTGGCTTGGTCGGGCGAGAGCTTGGTCAGTTTCGCGCCGACCTTTTCCAGGTGCAGTCGGGCGACTTCCTCATCCAGATACTTGGGCAGGCGATAAACGCCGACCTTGTACAGATCCTTGTTCTTCCAGAGGTCAAGTTGGGCCAGGGTCTGGTTGGTGAAGCTATTCGACATCACGAACGACGGATGACCCGTGGCGCAGCCAAGGTTCACCAAACGGCCTTCCGCCAGCATGTAGAGGCTGCGGCCGGACGGGAACGTGTACATGTCATACTGCGGCTTGATCGTCACTTTTTTAACTCCCTTGGCCTTGTTCAGGCGGTCGATCTGGATCTCGTTGTCGAAATGCCCGATGTTGCAGACGATGGCCTGGTCACGCATCCGCTGCATATGCTCGAGCGTGATGATGTCACGGTTGCCCGTGGTGGTGACGTAAATGTCGGCCGTGCCGAGGGTGGACTCGACGGTATTCACCTCGAAGCCTTCCATCGCGGCCTGCAGGGCGTTGATGGGGTCGATTTCGGTCACGATGACACGGGCGCCGAAGCCGCGGAGCGAGTGCGCCGAACCCTTACCCACATCGCCGTAGCCGCAAACGCAAGCGACCTTGCCGGCGATCATGACATCGGTGGCGCGCTTGAGGCCGTCGGCGAGGGACTCGCGGCAGCCATAGAGATTGTCGAACTTCGACTTGGTGACGCTGTCGTTGACGTTGATCGCCGGGACCAGCAGCGTGCCGGCCTTGGCCATTTCCCACAGGCGGTGCACGCCGGTGGTGGTTTCTTCCGAAATGCCGCGCACATTGGCCAGCATTTCCGGATATTTGTCGTGCATGATGGCGGTGACGTCGCCGCCATCGTCCAGGATCATGTTCGGGGTCCAGCCGTCAGGCCCACGCAGGGTCTGTTCGATGCACCACCAGAATTCTTCCTCGTTCATACCTTTCCAGGCGAAGACCGGCGTGCCGGCGGCGGCAATCGCGGCGGCGGCGTGGTCTTGGGTGGAGAAGATGTTGCAGGACGACCAGCGCACGGTGGCGCCGAGATGTTCCAGCGTCTGAATCAGCACCGCGGTCTGGATGGTCATGTGCAGGCAGCCGACGATGCGGGCGCCGGTGAGCGGCTTGGCGTTGCCGTATTCTTCCCGGATGGCCATCAGGCCCGGCATTTCATCCTGCGCCATGGAGATTTCCTTGGCGCCCCATTCGGCGAGCGAAATGTCTTTAACCTTGTAATCGGCGGCCATGGCGAAGCTCCTGGTTCGGTTGCGCGGCGTATATAAGGATATTGTTATGTGCGCAAGTGATTGCCTGCCGATACGGTGTGCGGATTAGCGGCGGTGGTCCCAGAGGCGGCGGGCTTCGCTGAGGCAGGAGGCTGGCCCGTGCAGCCGGCCGGCGGCCTGCAAGGCGACAGCGGCGGTGGCGATAATGGCGGCGGCGGCGGCCGGGTCGTCGCGGGTGCCGTGCCAGACTGCCGCGAGATCGGCCGGGGTCTGGCTGCTGGGCCGGCCGGCATCGGGCAGCGCTGGCCAGTCTTGCTCCGCATCACCCGCGGTCAGCAGCAGCGGTTTGGCGCCGGTCCATTCAGCCTCCCCGCCGCCGCCTTTCAGCACCGCCAGCCGGTGGCCGAACGCGGCGCCGACGCCGAGATGCAGCGCTATATAGGCAGGGTGGAACACGCCATCGATGCTGCCGCGCGCCTGCGCCGGGTCGAGCAGGCGGCAGACCGTGTTGAGCGGGGAGCGCAGCCC
>CAIOAO010000023.1 GCA_903855985.1 uncultured Opitutia bacterium
GATTCCTTTTCCGCGCGGTCGTACTCGGTTTGCAGGTTGGCCTCGCTCTGCCGGGCTTCGCTGAGCTGGGTGGCGAGGTCCGCGACGGCGAGGTCAACGGCCTTCTCGAGCTGGTCCTGCACGACGGTGACCTGGTTGGCGAGGTCGACCATCTTGGGATGGCGCTCGAGGTAACGCTCGCCCAGGACGGACTGGTTCTGGCGGAGGTTGGACAGCTGGTTCTTGAGGGTGGGCACCGTCGCATGGCCGGCGATGTAGGCGATCTCCATCAGGTTGCGGCCTTCCTTCCGGTAAACCTCGACCTGGTGGTACTGCGTCTCGAGGTCGATGCGGGCGAGACGGGCCTTGGTCAGCGCGTCGTTGACGGTGGTGAGGCGGGTGCCGACGATGTTGGTGCTGTTGCCGAGGGAGACGAGGTTGTGCTCCTTTTTGTACGCCATGAGGCGCTGCTCGGCTTCCGCGGCATCCTTGCCCAGCCGGTCGGCCTGGGCGCGCAGGTATTCCACGCCGGTCTCGTTTTTCCCGCCGTAATAATCCACGAGGTAGCCGACGAACTGGTTGACGTACTGGTTGGCCACGAGGGCGGCGGCGACGGGATCGGGGTGGCGGACGGTGATGCTGATAAGGAGGCTGTTGCGGGTGGAATCGATGGAGACCGAGCCGAGCGCCTCGCCGGCGGAGGGCACACCGGCGCCGGGCGGGAGATTCTTCAGGTAGGGGCGCTGGAGGATCTTCACCTCCTCCGGGGTGAAGGACTCGACGACCTTGGTGCGGAGGCGCTGGCTGTTCAGCTTTTCGAGGTTGGAGCGCAGCTCCATCTCGCTGCGGACGGAGGGATCCACGACGCCCTGCGTCGTGACCACGGTGTCGGCCTTCTCGAACTGCATCGTGGCCGTGGCCGCGTACATCTTGGGCCGGCTGGCCTTGTAGTAGCCCAGGCTGAGGGCGACGACCAAGGCGAGCGGGAGTGCGATCCAGAGTTTCTCGCGCAGGATGATGTAGTAGTCGCGCAGCGACCGCCGCTCGACGGCAGGCTCCTCCTTGTCGTGGGCGGGCGGGAAGGGACGGGCGGTATGCTCGGGCATCGGGGGAGTCCTCAGATCATGCGCTCAGGCACATAGATGATGTCGCCGGGCAGGAGGAGCAGGGAGTTGTCCTCGGACTTGGCGCGGTCCTTGCCCTTGATGAGGCTGTCGATGTCCACGATGAAGACCTTCACCTTGCCGTCGGCATCCACGCGGGTGACGCGCACCTCGGTGCCCTTGGCACTGTCGCTGAAGCCGCCGCACTTGGTGATGGCCTCGAGCACGGTCATCGAGGACTCGGGGGGCAGCATGACGCGCTGGGGGTTCTTGACCTGGCCCTGGACGGAAATTTCCCGGACGGCGTAGACTTCAACGGTGACAGTGACCTGGGGATTGCGCAGGAAGCGGCCATCACGATAGGCGCTGGCGATCGCCTGTTCCGCGTCGCGGAGGGTCAGCCCAAACACCTTCACCTCACCGACGAGCGGCAGGTTGATCAGGCCGCGCGCGTCAACGCGCGTGATGCGGGAGAGATCCTCCTCGCCGAAAACGGACACCTGCAGGCTGTCGGTGATGGCGATGGTGTAGAGCAGGGCCTTGCGGGAATCGGGCTTGAGCGGGGCGACCTGGGCGGAGGCGGGGAGGGTGCCGCAGGCGAGGCCGGCGAGCAGGACCGCGGGCAGCCAGCGGAAAAAAGACGGGAAGAAAGAGGGGTTCATGGCCTTACCACCGGGAGGAAAGGGTGACGGTGATCATGTGCCGCGTGAAGTCTGAATAGCTGAAGGTGGACCAGTTTTGGTCAAAGAGGTAATTCAGCGACGTGTCGAGGTGCTCATTCATCTTATACTTCAGGCCCGTACCCCAAGTAAAATATTCGTCGTGCCGGTTGGCATCGAGGGCGTCGAGGAAGCGGCTTTGACCGCCGCCGGCGGTGCCGGTGAGCGAGAGATTGTCGCGCAGCGTGTAGTTGAGCCCGAGGCTGGCGGAGGTGGTGTTCACCGACTGGTTGTTGGCGGTGACGGAGACATCGCGGGAAACCTGCCCGTTCATGGTCAGCTTGCTGGACACGCTCCAGGTGAGCGAACCGGAGGCGGTGAGGCCGCGGTACGAGCCGTCGTTGGTGGTGCCGCGCGGGGAACGGACCTCGTAGCCGGCGCGGAGGGAGCCGTTGAGCTTGGCCAGGATCCGGCCGGAGACACCCACGGTGAACGAGTGGTCGTCGAAGGAGGAGGCGGAGGAAGTCTGGCTGTGGCGGAATTGATAGCCGGCCACCAGGTCGCGATTGGCGGTCAGGGCGTAAAGCAGGTCCGTGCCGGCGCTGTACGTCTGGAGATCGGTCAGCGCAGTGGGCTGGTCATAAACGCGGTCGGTGTAATCCAGGTTGCCGGAGAAGGAATAGCGCTCGATCACGGGGTACTTGAAC
>CAIOAO010000024.1 GCA_903855985.1 uncultured Opitutia bacterium
ACCCACTGTAATCGGCCACGCCACCCAGAAAATCCAGCCGCCCCGGAGCCTCGCCAACGACAGTTTTCATGCGGAGATTCCTCCCGCGAATGAGGCGTATGAACGAGAACCTTGATTCATATCTTTGTCATTCTGAGCGCAGCAAAGAATCCATCTGGGGCTGGCTAACAGAGTCGCACTGGATTCTTCGCTGCGCTCAGAATGACAATCCGGATCTGGTTTCGCGACCGTTCGCGTGTTTCGCGGGCAAAGGATTGGGATGAAGACCGTGGTGGGCGAGGCTCCGGGGCGGCTGGATTTTCTGGGCGGAGTGGCGGACTACAGCGGTTCGCTCGTGCTGGAGATGCCACTGCGGCTGACCACGCGGGTGACGGTGTCGGCGCATGCGGCGAAGGAGTTTGTCCTGGTCAGTGCACAGGAAGGCCGCTGCGTGGTGGCGTCGGGCACGCCGCCGGCGTCGGTGCCGAAGTGGGTCCGTTATGCGTACGGCTGCTATTTGCTGTTTTGCGAGGCGCAGCGCTGGCAGCCGAAGGCGGGGCTGAAGTTTTCCATCCGGTCGCGCGTGCCCGCCTCGATGGGGGTAAGCAGCAGTGCGGCGCTGGAAGTGGCGACTTTGCGGGCGCTGGAGCTATTTTCCGGACGGAAGTTCACTGGCACGGCGCTGGCGCGCCTCGCGCAGCGCGCGGAAAATGAAATCGTGGGTGCGCCCTGCGGGCTGATGGACCAGCTGGCGTCGGCCTATGGGGTGCGCGGGGCACTGCTGCCGATCCTCTGCCGGCCGGACATACTTGGAGAGCCCGTGCGGCTGCCGCCGGGGGTGGTGGCGGTCGGCTGGCCGAGCGGGGTGAAGCATGCGGTGACCGCTTCCCCGTACGCCACGGCGCGGGCGGGGGCCTTCATGGGCCGGAAGCTCATTGAGCGGGCGACGGGCCGACGGCTCGCGCATGCGACCGAACTGACCCCGGCCGAGGTGCGGGCGCTTTCCCGCACGGCGCTGCCGGTGAAGATCAGCGGGCGGACGTTCCTGGCCCGGGCCGGTGGCGTGGACGACCCGCTGTCGAAGATCGAGCTGGCGAAGACCTATGCGGTGCGCGCGGCGGTGTCATTCCCGGTGGAGGAAAATTTCCGCGCCGAGGCCGCGGTGGCGCTCCTGCGCGGGGTGACGACGAAGTCGCGGGAAGCGACGCTGCGCATGGTGGGGGACCTGCTGTACCAGTCCCATGCGGGTTATTCCTCGATCGGCCTGGGCTGCCCGGAGACGGACCAGATGGTCGCGGCGGTGCGGGCCCTCGGGCCCCAGCGCGGTTTTTACGGGGCGCGGGTGAGCGGCGGGGGCAGCGGCGGGACGGTGGTCGTGCTTTTGCGGAAGTCAGCGCTGCCGGCGTTACGGCGGCTGGTGGCGAAGATCAGGTTTTCGCCG
Source organism: uncultured Opitutia bacterium (assembly GCA_903855985.1). Classification (GTDB taxonomy): domain Bacteria; phylum Verrucomicrobiota; class Verrucomicrobiia; order Opitutales; family Opitutaceae; genus Opi-474. The sequence continues at coordinate 1,421 of CAIOAO010000024.1, forward strand.
GAGACCCTGCCGCTACTCCAGTAAGCCGCCGCCGCATTAGCGCGCGGCGCGTTCGCAGTATTCCCGAAACAGGCGGACGTAGATCTGGTAATTCGCGAGCGACACCTCGGGCGGGGTCTGGTGATCCACCGAGGGGACATAGCCACCGGAGCGCATCACCGGCAACAGGCGCTCGAACTCGGCGCGCATGGGCGCCTCGCCCCGGGACATCACCATCTTGTCGAATCCGCCCATCATGAGGAGCCGGGGAAACGCTGCGCGGAGTTTCGCCACATCGACGCCGGCCTGGCGCTCCAGCGGATACACGCCCTCGATGCCGGCCGCGAGCAACCACGGGATCATCGTGGTGACGTCGCCATCCGTATCCACCAGCACTTTGATGCCCCGGCGCTTCATCTCGGGCACCGTGCGCTCGTAGTAGGGCCGGAGGAACTCGTCGAAAAACCCGCGGGACAGCATGGGACCGTGATTGTAGGACATGTCCTCGGCGAAGCCGACCATGTCCGGGGTCAGCACGCGGCAAAGGGCGTCGATCACCTTCAGATTGTAGTCGGCCAGGTCGCGATTCATGCGGTGCATCAGCTCGGGCTGGTCGAAGAAGGCCAGCATGTGCTGCTCGATTCCCATCTGCGCGCGCGGGAACCAGAAATAGCCGTCGAGCCAGAGCCGGATGGAAAAGTCGCCCCGGTCGTGTCCGGCCTTCAGTCGCCGCGCTTGCTCGACGGCCCCGGCGATGCCCGCGTCAGAGAACAGATAGGGCCGCAGGGCCTCATAGGAGGCCTCGTCCGTCACGATGCGGGAGATTGCCGGCGGTACGTCGCCCGCCGGTCCGGCCCCGGTGCCGATCAGCACGAGCGGATCGAGTGCAAAGTGGGCCAGGGAGTCATCCCAGGAAATATCCTTGGGCAATCCCTCGGTTTTCCACCGCTCAATGGTCAGGTCCCACCATGCGGCCCACTCGACCATCGGCAGGCGATCGTCGCAGTTTTGAAAGTTGAGGGTCCGAACGAAGCGGTCGCGGGCGGTCATGGAGCGCTGAGGCTGGGGGGCGGGTGCGACCCGCACAAGCGCCCGTGCTCCGCGTATTTTGCCTTGGCAACGCGGCGTGAATCGAGCGCAGTCACTGGGAAAGGATGAACATCATTGGCCTCGATATCGGCGGTACCAAATGCGCGGTCAGCGTGCCGGACGGCACGGACCGCGTGCGCGAGGTGGTGCGGTTCGCGACAACGGATGTGCGCGGCACGCTCGACCGGCTGATGACCGAGATCGCGAAGCTGCAGCCGGGCAAGGACACGGTCTTCGGCGTCTCCTGCGGCGGACCGCTCGACAGCGGCAAGGGGCTGATTTTGTCGCCCCCGAACCTCCCGGGCTGGGACCGCATCGCCATCTGTGCGCTGCTCACCGAAAAATTCGGCGGCCGGGCGTTCCTGATGAATGACGCCAACGCCTGTGCGCTCGCGGAGTGGCAGTTCGGGGCGGGGCGGGGATGTCAGAGCATGATGTTCCTGACGATGGGCACCGGCATGGGTGCGGGACTGATTTTCGACGGGCACCTCTATGAAGGCGTGACGGGCAACGCGGGCGAGGT
>CAIOAO010000025.1 GCA_903855985.1 uncultured Opitutia bacterium
GTCCTTGTGTGTCGTCGCCTGGTGGTGGCGGATGTGGCTGGCGCGGTAGCCGATGGGGTCGAACCAGCCGAGGAACGAATAGAGCTTCAGGAAGAAATTATTCCAGAACTGCGTCGCGAAGGGAGTCTTGTGGCAAAGCTCGTGGCAGGCGATGCCGCCGAAGAAGCTGGCGTTGGTGCCATGGGCGAAGAGCGCGAGCAGCAGCAGCGGCACGGACCAGTGCCAATTGTCGGCATGGATGTTGCGATACGCAGACCACGCCAACGTGGCGGTGACGGCGAAGATGAGGAGCGGCGGGATGGCCTGGAGGAAGCCACGGGCGTCGCTCTTCTTCATGAGCTGGCTCATGACCGCCTTGTCGATCTTGCAGCGGTACCAGTTGATTTTGATCTGCTCGTTCATGAGGGGATTATTGCCCGCGAATCACGCGAATGGACGCGAAAATATCGGAAGAATCGCTGACAGACTCAAGACCTCAGGCGTTCGCGTCTATTCACGTGATTCGCGGGTAAAATCGGGTCACGGCAGCGTCAGCGTGCGCAGGCGCCAGCCGGTGGCGAAGTAGAAGGTCTTCCCGATCCACGGGCCGGGGCAGTCGAGCTGGTCGCCGGCGGGGGCGCGCCAGACGGCTTCCATTTCGCAGGTGCCGGGTTTCACGCGGTAGAGCGTCTTCTCGGTGATGCCGTAGACGGCGTCGGGGCCGCGGAAGAGCGTGAACTGGATCTGCTCGGGCATCCGGCCGAACTCGGCGGGGATGGTGGCAATGGACAGGACCTTGCGGGCGACGGGATCGACGAGCGCGATGCGCGTCGGACCGGCAACCTCGGCACCGAGCAGCTCGTAGGTGTAGCGGGTGTGGCCGAGCAGGGCGTAAACGAGGCCGTTGTCCGCGGGGGCGAGGGCGACGACGTCGCCCAAGTCCTTCAGGCCGAAGTCGCCGGTGTAGACCGCCTGGTCCGCGATGGGGTCCCAGAGGATGAACGCGCCGTTCTTGGCCTTCGGCTTGGTGCCGGTGCCGCCCTCGATGCTCATGCCCACGAGCAGTTGCTTGGGTCCGGGCAGCCAGAGCAGGGCGAAGGGTGAGCAGTCCGGCACGAGATTGCGGTGGCTGGCGGAGGCGAGGGACTTGGGATCAAGCCACGCGAGCGTGCCGCCCCAGGTGCCGTAGTCCGGCAGGTTGCCGACCCACATTTTCTCGTGCACCGGCGAGCCGTCGGGCTTGGTGAGCGCGGGGACGATGGCCATGCCGATCGGGCGGATGCCGACGTCGTCGAGGCGGCCGATGTCGCGCGGGTTGCCGTCGGCGTCGGCGCCGAAGCGCCACGGCCGCTTCGGGTCGTAGAGCGAGATGTTGGAGTGCGGGTAGGAGCCGAAGCACATCGTGCCGTCGCTGAAGTTCCCGATGGTGTACGCCTCGCCGAGCATGAGGCTGCAGCGGCCGAGGTTGATCATGCCCGAGCCGTCGGGCGCGCAGCGGAAGATGTGCTCCGGGAGGAAGCTCGAGCCGTAGATGTGGTTGTCCAGGCCGCGGTGGAGCACAAAGAGGTTCGAGCCGTCGCCGTGCCAGTCGAGGTTGATGAGGCGCGTGGCGACGGTGGGGTTGGTGCTGGCGATGCGGAGCCGGCGGAAGGTGCCGGCGCCGCCTTCATCGCCGTCATCCCACGTGGCGATGCTGCCGTCGGGCATGGGCAGGGTGTCGCGGAACGGCACGGTGACGCTGCCTGCCGAGAAGAACGGGGGGAGCGGGGGCGGAAGGTAGGCGGCGGGCTCGAGCTGGTCGCCGCGGAGGCGGAAGGTGCCGGAGTGGGTCTCGACGTAGAGCAGGCCGTCGATGCCCTTGTAGAAGAGCACGTGCTGGGACTTGTCCTCGGGGTTGATCACGGGACCGATGGTCTTTTTCGCGCCGGTCTTGGGATCGATGAGGATGAGGTGCGGGTGGACGACCTTGGTGAGGGCCGCGAGCGTGCCGTCGGCGCCGCAGATGGGATAGAGGTACTTGTCGGTGTCATCCATCATCCCGAAGCGCGTGAACTTGCCGGTGGCGGGCTCGAAGCGGGTGAGGGTGCAGTCGGGGTAGGCGCCGATCCAGAGGGCGCCATCGGGCGACTCGGTGATGCCGGTCGGGAAGGTGGCGTGGTCGCCGTCAATCACGCCGAGGTCCTCGAGTCCGCGCTCGGGGCGAGCCGGGTCATAGCGGAGCAGGTGGCCGGTGAGATGTTCGCCGATGTAGAGGGCGCCGGAGCGGGGGCTGCGGAAGGAAGCGGTGGGGTACTGCATGCGCCCCGGGGGCGCGTTGAACTGGCGGCAGTGGCCGGTGGCGAGGTCGATATCGATGACAAAGAGCCCGCCGTTGTTCTGGCCCATGGAGGCGAGCAGGGACGCCTTGCCGTCGGGACCGCGGCCCGGGTGGAGGCGCACCCAGTTGACGGCTTTGATCGGCACGCCGAGGTCGCGCACGATGATTTCTCCGGCAGGGGTGGCGGGGGCGGCGGGCATGGGGGAAGCGGCAATGAGCAGGGTGACGAGGAGGGCGGGCAGTTTCATTCTGGAAGTTCCAGCACACGCAGCCGCCAGCCGGTGGCAAAGTAAAATTGCCGGCCGACGATCGGGCCGACCACGTCGATGGCGTTGGGATCGGCGGCGGTGAGCCAGACGGTTCCCTCGCGGTGAGGCGGCTGGGCTTCCTGCCAGATGCGCTCGGCCGCGCAGGTGCCCGGCTTGATCCGGAAGATGCAGCAGGCCGTGGCGCCATACACGGCCCCGCCGGGGCCGGGGCGGAGGGCGAAGAGGCCGTGCCAGGAAACGGGGCCGAAATCCTTGGGGAGGAACGAGCTCGCGATGACCGTGCGCCGGGCGGGATCAATGAGCACGAGGCGCGGAGTGACGGCAGGGACGCCTTGGGAAACGACGTGGTCACCGCGGCCGATGAGCGCGTAGACCAGTCCGTGGCCGGCGGGGGCGAGGGCGCTGACGTCGGCGAGATCGCCGAGTCCGAGATCACCGGACCACACCACCTGTTCCTTGGCCGGGTCCCAGAGGGCGAAGGCCCCGGCGAGGCGCTTCGGCTTGGCGCCGGTGCCCGCCTCGATGCTGAAGCCGACGAGGATTTGGCCGAGCTCCGGCAGATACAGCAGAGCGGCGGGGGAGAGATCGGGGACGATGGCACGGAAAGATTTCTTTTCGCCCGTTGCGGGGTCGTAGCGCGCGAGGGTGCCGCCGACCAGGCCGTAGTCGGGCGCGGAGCCCATCCACAGCACGTTGTTTACGGCGATCAGGGCGTTGGGGCGGTAGCCGATGGCGTCGAGCCGGCCGAGATCGCGGGGATTGTCGCTGGGGCCGGTGCCGAAGTGGGTGGGCCGCGCCGGGTCGTAGACAGAAAGGCGGGCCTCGGGGTAGGAGCCGAGGTAGACTTTCCCGCCAATGGTCGCGAGAGAGTAGGCTTCGCCCATGGCGAAGGTGTGTTTGCCGAGGTCTTCCACGTGGACTGACGCCAAGGGCTGAGCGGCGGGAAGGCCCACCTTCGTCCCGCCGGGTGCGACTTCGGAGGGCGAATGACCTTGGGCGCGCCAAAGGTGATTCGGCATATAACTCGACCCGTAAAGTTCGCCGCCCGGCCCGACGTCCATGACGTGCAGGTTCGCGCCGCCGCCGATCCAGTCGAGGGTCAGCTGGCGGGAGGGGACAAGGGGATTCGTGTTGGTCAGGAGGACGTGGCGCGGGGTGCCGGCGCCGACTTCGTTGTCATCCGTAAACTGCGCGGTCCAGCCGCCGGGCATGGCGAGCGGGGCCTGGAAAAAATGTCGCCCGGCGACCGGGATGCCGCCAAGGAGGGCGGGGATGTCGTCCACGGGGGAGAGGGTCATGCCGTCGACGCGGAATTTACCCTGGGAGGAATCGAGGTAGAGGCGGCGGTCCACGCCTTTGACGAGTTTGAGAAACTGGGACTTGTCGGTCGTATCGACGATGGCGGGGCCGGCCTCGCGGTGTTCGCCCGTGGCAGGGTTGATGAGGATGAGGTGCGGGCGCACGACCTTCACGATCGCCGCGAGCGAGCCATCGTCGCCCGCCAGCGGGTAGAGATATTGGTCAACGTCATCCATCGGGCCGAAGCGCGTGAACGTTCCCGTGGCCGGGTCGAATTTGACGAGGCGGGCGCTGTTGCACGTGCCGATCCAGATGGTCCCGTCGGTGGATTCCGTCAGGCCGGTGGGAAAGATCGCGCCGGCGGGGTCGATCGGGCCGAGATCCTCGATGCCACGCTCGGGGTGGTTGGCATCGAAGCGGTGCAAGTGCGCATCCCAGGCGGAGCCGATGTAGAGGATGCCGGTACGCAACGAGCGGTAGGCGGCGGTGGTGAAGGTGGAGTTGACCGGATCATGCACGGCGAACTGGCGGCAGTGGCCGGTCTCAAGATTGATCTCGAGGACAAAGAGCCCGCCGTTGTTCTGGCTCATCGAGGCCAGGAGGGAGGCCTGGCCATCGGCGGTTTGGCCGGGATGCAGCCGGACCCAGCTGACGCCCCTCACCGGGATGCCGAGATCGTGCACGAGGGGTGCTGCGGCGGAGCTGGCGTGCATGGCAGGAGTCAGGGTCAGCAGGAAGCCGAGGACGCGGGGCAGTTTCATGCGGGCAGAGTTTGAGGACACGCAGCCGACCGCCGGTGGCAAAGTAAAACTGCCGGGTGGCGAGGGTCGCGACCCGTCGGAAGCAGATTTCCATCGCGAAAAACACGAAAGATGCGAAAGGCCGAACTCCTGAACTTCCGATCCATTTAACCCCGGATAACCCGGATCAAGCCTCCGAAGTATGGAAGCTGAGTTCATGATTGATCCGAGAGAATCAGTGTAATCCGTGGTCAAAATTCGGATGGATTGGTTTTCGGGCGCTTCGGGTCGTTCGTGGCTACCTAAACTTCTGATTTGTCATTCATCGCGCGGGCGAAAATGACTGTGGCCATGTCCGCGACCGCTTTACGTCCCCGCCCGGCCTCCGGCCTCGGTTACCAAGCCATCGGCCCGGAGGAGGAGGCGCTCGTCCTCGATGTGCTGCGCCGCAAGGAGCTGTTCCGCTACTACGGCACCGACGCCGCCAAGCCGCCGCCGATGGCTGCACAGCTGGAGAAGGAATTTTGCGCTTACCTGGGCACGACCTACGCGCTGGCGGTGACGAGCGGGACGGCCGCGCTGGAGGTTGCCCTGGCCGCGGCGGCGATCGGCCCGGGAGACGAGGTGATTGTCAACGCCTGGAGCTGGATCTCGTGCTTCACGGCGATCGTGCGCGTGGGCGCCCGGCCGGTGCTGGCGGAGATTGACGAGTCCCTGAATCTCGACCCGGGCGAGATCGCCCGGCTGGCCTCGCCGCGCACCCGCGCGGTGATCGTGGTGCATTACCAGGGCGTGGCGGCGGACATGGAGCCCATCGTCCTCGAGGCGCACCGCCGCGGGCTGTACGTGATCGAGGATTGCGCGCAGTCGCTCGGCACCCGTTACCGGGGCCGCCACGTCGGCACGTGGGCCGACATCGGCACCTACAGTTTCCAGAACAACAAGGTCGCGACGTCCGGCGAGGGCGGGGTGGTGGCGACGCGGGACCAGCGGCTTTATGAGCGGGCGGTGCGGTTTCACGACCTCGGCAACTACCGGCCGTACCATGCCGCGCTGGTGCCGACAAAGGAGCCCGCGTTTGTCGGCGGGCAGTACCGGATGTCGGAGCTGACCGCGGCCGTGGCGCTGGCGCAGCTCCGCAAGGTGGACAAGATCCGCGAACACTGCCGGGCGCTGGCGGCGCGCATCCTGCCGCGGATCGCGGGCCTGAAGGGCGTGACGCTGCGGCGCGAGCCGGACCCGGAGGGCGGATTTGGCTTTGAGCCTTATGTCTTCCTCGAGCGGGCGGAACTCGTGACGCCGTTCCGGGAGAAACTCGACGCCCGCAACGTGAACTGCGGCCAGCGCACGGGCACGTACCCGCAGTACGGCCGCGACTACGTGAAGACGGGCCTCGCGCACACGCCGGCGGCGTCGCCGTTCCGCGACCTCAAGCCCTGGCCGGCCCAAGGCTACCGCGCGGAGGATTTCCCCCGGACGGAGGATTTGACGAAACGCTTCATCGCGCTGCCGATCGGGTGGCTCTACACGGCGGCGGACGCGGATTACATCGCGGATAACTTCGTCGCGGTGCACCGCGAGGTCTGCGGGTGAACCGGAGGGGGCGAGGCCCCCTGGATCCGGCTCAGGTCGAGCGGAAGTTGCCCTTCTTCAGGGGGAAGATGGGGCGGCCGAGGCGCTTCGAGCTCACGCGCTCCAGTTCCAGCGCGACGGTGTGGTTGTGCGTGACGAAGCGGAGGAACTCGACGCGGGAGATGCTGAGGCAGCGCATGTCCTGCTTGGCGCTGACCAGGGCGTTGGACGCGCTGTTCTGCAGCAGGCCGATCTCGCCGAAGAAGTCGCCGGCATGGATCGTGGCCAGGCGCCGGTTGTTGCGGCTGACGATGGCGTCCTGCTCGAAGATGATGAAGAAATTCTCGTTGAATTCGTTCTCCGGAAAAATGACGCCGCCCGCGGGGTAATCGGTGATGCTGGAGAGATGGGCGAAGCGCTCGATCGCCTGGAAATGCCAGTTCTGGCACAGCGAGATGCGGCGGAGGAAGGGCAGCTTGAGGATGGTGTCGGTGAGCGTGGTGCGGGGGATGCGCGGGATGGCGATCGCCTCGACCGCGGTGCGGTCCAGCGTCAGCAGGGTCACCGGCGTGAGGGAACGCACGACGTAGCTGGGCTGCTTGGGGTCCGCGAGGTCGTGGAGGCCGATGACGTCGCCCTCGCTGAGGACCTGCACGCGGCTGGAGCGGCCCGAGGGCAGCTTGCGGTAGAGGCCGACGGTGCCGCTGACGATGAGCGAGACCTGGGTGGGCACCGGGCCGTGCGTGGGCAGGGCGGACCAGGGGCCGTGGCGGGAGGTGTGCATCAGCCGCGCGAGCTGCTGGCGCTCCGGCGGCTGGAGGGTGCGGAAGAGCGGGGACTCGGTGACGGCCTTGAGGCGGTTGCCCTCGAGGAGGACGAGCTTCTTGGCGGTGAACCAGCGGGTCTTCCACAGCCGGTAGGTGTGGCGGCGGGCGCGGGCGCGCTCGCGGGCGAAGTGGAAGAGCTCCCACAGGGCATAACCGGCGCCGAGGGCAAACAGGGAGGCGAAGATGCCGAGGGCGAGGCGCACGCTGTTGTCCTCCCACGTGGCCAGCGGCCAGGGCGGGGTATGGGTCATGTAGGCGCCCATCGAAACAACGGCGAGCGTCCAGAGGATGCCGTAGGAAATGAGCGCCCACGTGTCCGCATGGCGCAGTGAGCGGCGCAGCAGCCGCCAGCGGGTCTGGGGCCGGTTGTTGGGTGGGAAGATGTAGGCGTGTTCGGAGTCGCTCAGGCTGCCCTTGCGGCCGAGCCGGACGAGGGCGGCGAAGCGGCCGCCCAGGATGGGGCGCAGGACGACGGCGAGGGCGATCAGCGAAAAACTGCTCCACTCGGGCCGGAGCCAGGCGGTGAGCCCGGCGGCGGCGGCGATCACGGCAGGCCGCGCCATGGCGACGGCCTGCTGGTCGAGGGTCGAGAGCATGACCGCGTCACTCGTGTCCAACTCGAAGTACGGCGGCAGGCGCAGCCATTGCCAGCGCGGCCGGTAAACCTCGCCGCCGGCGCCGCGCACCATGCAGCCGGTGAGGAAGGCGCTGAAGGTGAGGGCGATGCTGAGGACGAGCAGGCCGGCGCCGACGTCCTGAACGGAGAGGGGCAAGTTCGGCCGGTAGACGAGCATGAGGGCGAGGCCCGCGAGGAAAATGGCGGCGAGCGGCCGGGCCACGGTCTTGGGCCGCACGCCGACGCGCCAGTTGAAGGCCTGGACCAGCTCGGGCTCGATGCCGGGCTCGAGCAGGATGTGGGCCCGGACGGCCTTGAGGATCAGCTCGAAGAATTCGTTGAGCGGGAGGCACAGCCGCTCGTCGAGCGCCTGGGCCAGCACGGCGGGGACGGAGTGGGGTTCGCCGAACAGCCGGAGGATGCGCCACTGGGCGGTCGTGATCTTGAGGTAGGTTTTGGCCGAGACGTTTTTGACGACCAGCAGGCCGTTGATGGCCTCGCTGTGCTGGAGGTTCGGGGCCAGCGTCAGGATTTGGGCGGAAAGTGTGAGATTGGTATCCATGCCCGGCAAAAAATTTCGTCCTAGGCGGCGCTTGTGTCGGTCGCTTCCCGCACGGCGCTGATCAACTGGTCGTTCGAAAACGGCTTGGTCAGGAAGCAGATCTCGCGCAAGTCGGTCGGCCACCAGGAAAGGTCCATCAGGTGGCCGCTGATGAGGATGACCTTGAGCTTGGGCAGCTTCGCGAGCATCCGGCGGGTGAGTTCGAGTCCGTCAATGCCGGGCATCAGGACGTCGCAAATCATTAGCGTGGGCGGGGTGGCGGCGGAACTGACCGTGGCTATGGCGGCGGTGGCCCCGTCGGCGACCTTCACGGTCCAATGCTGGGTATCCAAGACCGTCTCAATCAATTGGCGCATGGCCGGTTCATCATCCACGAGCAGAATCCAGCGTCCGGACGTGGCGGAAGCGGAGGCGGAAGTGGGGGGTGATTTTTGGTCGGGGGTGGCCATGGGGCAAAAGTAGCAGAATTATTGCCGAAGATTCGATTAAATTGGTTGGGCGTAGGGGCTTTTGCTCAATTTTTGAGCGGATTTGACCCATAATCCATGGCTGAGTCTCCGGTGAAGCTTAATTATTCCTTATGAGTAGCTTGTGGGCAGGTAGCACGGGCCCGGATGGCGGACGGTCCGAATGGGGTTTGCCGGGGGTGCGTTTCGGAGATGGGCCGTTGCGTTTCGACCGGATGGGGAACGTTGGGGAGGGTCGGAGCTCATCCCTGGCAGTTTTTCCCAAGGTGTCGGGCGTAAAGCCCGACCCACCGCAACCGGCTTACTCGCGGCGGCCGAGGGTGGCGCCGCCATCCACGAGGAGGGTGGTGCCGGTGATGTACGCGCCGTCGTCACTCGCGAGGAAAAGGAAACTGCCGGCGACTTCCTCGGCGGTGCTCATGCGCAGGAGGGGCACGACCTTGTCCACTTTCCGGGCGAAGCTCTTGTCGCGGTCGTAGATTTTCTTGGTCAGACCGGCGTACACCATGCCGGGGGCGACCAGCGCGGCGGTGATGCCATGGGGTGCGAGTTCCTGCGCGATGATCTTGGCGAGCATCTGCTGGCCGCCCTTGCTGGTGCAGTAGCTCGCGCCCTGCGGCCAGGGGGTGTCCTGCACCCAGGAGCCGGTGAACAGGATCGTCCCGCGGCGGGCCGAGCCCTGGCGCGGATTCCGGAGCATCAGGCGCGCGGCACGCTGCGCCGTGAGGAAACTGCCGGTGAGATTCACCTCGAGCGTGCGCGCCCAGGCGGCCTCGGTCACGTCCACGAACGGCTGGTTGACCACCATGCCGGCGTTGCAGATGGCGGTGTCGAGCCGGCCGAGGAATTTCTTGGCGGTGGCAAAGGCGCGGTCCACGGACGCGGCCCGGGTGACGTCGCAGCGGACGTACGCGGCGTTTTTGGGATGCAGGGCCTGGGCGGCGGCGCGGCCGGTGGCGGCGGGCAGCAGGTCGGCGAGCATGACGCGTGCGCCGGCGGCGAGAAAGCGTTTGGCGACGGCCTGGCCGATGTCGCCGCAGCCGCCGGTGATGAAAACTCCAGTGTTGGCAATGCCTTGCATGGGTAAAATCAGTGGGGGACGGCGCCGGCGGCCGTGATCGTGTAGCCGCCGCCGACGGTGGGCAGGATCATTTTCGCGGTGCCGCCGAGTTTGGCGTAGGTGGTGGCAAAGAGTTTGGGATCGAGCGTCTCGCAGGCCGGGATTTTGTCCGGCGGGCGCGACCAGAGCAGGTGGTGGTGCGGGATGAGCGACTGGGCGTTGAGCTGCCACGCGAGGAGGGCGGCCTCGTGGGCGTTCATGTTGCCGACGGAACCATTGATGCAAAGCGTGGCGAGCGCGAGCGGCGTGGCGGCGATCGCGCGGTGGATGCGGGGATCGTAGTCGGTGTCACCGGTGTGGAACACGCGGATGCCGTTGAAATCGAGGATGGCGCCGAAAGCGTCCGGCACTTCCCAGCCGGGTACGCCGGCCTCGTGGCGGGCGACGACGGCGGTGAGTTTCACGTCCCCGAGATCGAGCGTCTGGCCGGGCGAGAGCGCGACCACCTGGGAGGTGGGCAGGCCCCAGGACAGCGCGTGGGCCATCGCGCCGGGGGACATGATGAACTTCGCACTGGGCCGGCGGCGGGCCAGCTCGGGGATGCAGCCGGGGTCGAGGTGATCCTCGTGCCAGTGGGTGCTGATGACGAAGTCCGGCTCGGCCTCCGCGGCGGTGATTGGCGGCGGGAACGCGCGCGCGACGCCGAACATCGCCTGCACGATGTTGGACAGATACGGGTCAATCCAGACCTGGCGGCCGGCGGGGGTCTTGAAGATGAAGCCCGAGCCGCTGAGCCACCACGCGGCGAGCGAGCCGGCGGCGGGGCGGGTGGCGGTGATCCGGGCGGCGAGCGGGGTTGGGCTCATGCGTGGGAGGAGATGCGGCGGATCAGGTTGGGCCGGTCGAGGAACTCGTCGCGCAGCTTCACGCCGAGACCCGGGCTGAACTGGTCGAGCTGAGCGTGGCCGTTCTTCACCGGTACGTCGGGCGTCGCGACCTCGCGGTAGTAGCCTTCGCAGAAGCCGCGGACGGTTTCCATGATCAGGGCGTTGGGCACGGCGGCGCAGAGGTGGAGGCAGGCGAAGAGATTGACCGGGCCGGTGCAGTCGTGCGGCGCGATCGAGAGGTGGTGCGTGTCGGCGAGTGCCGCGATTTTCAACGCCTCGCTCAGGCCGCCGGTCCAGATGACGTCGGTCATCACGACGTGCGCGGCGTCGGCGTCGAGGATGCGGCGGTAGGCGTGGCGGGTGAAGAGCCGCTCGCTCGCGGTCTGCGGCACGCGGGTTTCCTTCACGAGGCGGGCAAGGTCGGGTGCGCTGTCGGGTTGGAGAAAATCCTCCATCCACATCACGTCATAGGGCTCGAGCGCGCGGGCGATGCGGAGCGCGCAGTTCACGTCCCAGCGCGAATGCCCCTCGAGCGCGATCTGCATCTTGTCGCCGACCGCCTTCCGGATTTCCTGCACGGTCCACAGGCCCTGCGCGAGTTGGTCGGGGAGCAAGTCGTGGCCCACGGGGCCGACGGCGGACCAGCCGGCGGGGCCGGTGACGGCGGAGACCTGCATTTGCGGCGCGAAGCGGTCCCACGGCCAGACCTTCATCGCGGTGATGCCCTGCGCGAGCAGTGAGCGGGCGAGTTCGCCGGGGTGTTTCAGGAAGCCGGTCTGGTCGGCATAGAGCGGAGTATCCACGCAGGTGTTGTAGATGCGGATGGAGTCACGCGTCTGGCCGCCGAGCAGGTTGAGGACGGGCTGGCCGGTGTGCTGGCCGAGCAAATCCCAGAGCGCGATGTCGAGGGCGGAGATGGCGCGCATCTCGGCGCCGGCGTGGCCGAAGAAATTCGCGTAGGAAAACAGCGCCTGCCAGTGCCGCTCGCGGTCGAACGCCGACTGCCCGAGCAGGAGCGGCGCGGCGAAGTCGTGGATGACGGCCTCGACGGCGGCGGGGATGTAGAACGTCTCACCGAGGCCCACGAGCCCGTCGTCCGTGTGCAGGTGCACCCAGAGCAGGTTGGGGAAATCCGGGGAGCGGATCGTCTCGATGCGGGTGAGGTTCATTTTTTGCGGCGGGTGGGCGCGGACTTTTTGGGCGCCTCGGTGCCGAGGCGTTTTTCCCAGCCCTCGGCGTAGACGTTGAGGTAGGCCTTTGGGTCGTAGGGATGGGCGCGGACGACGTCGAGGTTGAGCTTCAGGCCGAGGCCGGGCGCGGTGGGGAAATTGAAATGGCCGTTCCTGGGCTCGAGGGTCGGCGTCCAGCTGACGAGCTCGCGGGTCCAGGCGTCGTTGAACATGTCGAAGTTTTCCTGGATGAGGAAATTCGGCACGCAGGCGGCGAGCTGGAGGCAGACGGCGGTGGCGACGGGTCCGCCGCTCTGGTGTGGGGCGATATAGGAGCCGTGGGCCTCGGCGAGGTGCGCGACGGCGAGGGTGGGCATGATGCCGCCGAGCGACATCGGCTCGGGCTGGAAGATGTTCACCCCGCCGCCGTGGGCGAGGGTGTAGAACTGGCCGAGCGTGTCGTACATCTCGCCGGTCGCGACGCGGATGGGTGAGCGGTGGCCGACAGCGTTGGCGGGCGCCTCGCGCTCGCGCGTGGTCGGCTCCTCCCACCAGTAGAGGCCGATGGGAGCAAGTTTTTCGGCGGCGCGGAGGGCGTCGGCCTCGGTGAAGCGCGCGTGGACATCAATCAGGATGTGCAGCTTCGGGAAACGCTTCCGCATCGCGGCGAGGATGTCGTAAGACAACTGGAGTTCGTCATCGCTGATGAAACCCTGTGCGGTGCCGAACGGGTCGACCTTCAGCGCGTGGAAACCCATCGCGACGACCTTCGCGGCGGCGGCGACGAAATGCTGCGGCGTGCGCTCGGTGCGGTACCAGCCGTTGGCGTAGGCGAGGATGGAATCGCGGACCTTGCCGCCGAGCAGCTGCCAGATCGGCACGTCGAGGTGCTGGCCGAGGATGTCCCAGCACGCGACCTCGAGGGTCGCAATGGCCGTGCGGTGGATGTGGCCGCCGTCGAGTGAGACGCTGTCGAGCAGGCGCTTGGAGAGGGCGCGGATGTTGGCCGGATCCTGGCCGATGACGAGGTGCTCGAGTTCGCGCACAGCGGCCTCGGTGGTCTTGATGAAGCCGTTGAGCGTGCCCTCGCCGAGGCCGATCAGGCCGGTGTCGGTGTGGACGTGGACGAAAAGGTAGTTCTTCCAGCCCGCGCCGACGGTGAAGGTTTCGATCCGGGTGATTTTCATGAGAGAAAACTAGCGAAGAACTTCCTGGGCAGCGGTTGCGAGGTGAGCCGCGGTCATGCCATAGCGCTCGGCGAGGTAGGGCAGGGAGCCGCTCTCGCAGAAAACATCCGGGATGCCCACGCGCTTGAGGCGGATGGACAGGCGCTCGTCCACGGCGAGATCGGCGACGGCGCTGGCGAGTCCGCCAGTGATGAAGTGGTTCTCCGCGGTGACGATGCGCGGGACGCGCGCGAGGAGGGCGGCGACCGCGGCCCGGTCAAAGGGTTTGAGCGTGCTGACGTGGAGCACGGCGGCCTTGACGCCGCTGGCGGCGAGGGTGCGGGCGGCTTCGAGCGCGCGGGTGGTCATGAGGCCGGTGCTGATGAAGGCGACGTCGGCGCCGTCCACGAGAAGGCGCGCTTGGCCGATTTCAAATTTGTAGCTGGCCTCGAGGGTGACCGGCACCACGCCGCGGAGCAGGCGCATGTAGACCGGGCCGTCGTGTTGCGCGATCGCGGCGGTGGCCTGGGCGGTCTCGGTGGCGTCGCAGGGGTCGATCACGGTGAGGCCCGGGATGCTGCGCATGAGGGCGAGGTCCTCGATGCCCTGGTGGGTGCCGCCGTAGCCGGTGGTGAGGCCGGGGAGACCGGCGATGATCTTCACGTTGGCGCGGCCGAGCGCGGCGCCGATGGCGATGAAGTCGTAGGCGCGGCGCGTGGCGAAGACGCAGTAGGTCGTGGCGAAGGGCACGAGGCCGGTGCGGGCGAGGCCGCAGGCGGCGCCGATGAGGCTCTGCTCGGCCATGCCCATCTGGAAAAAGCGGGTGGGGAACTTGTCGGCGAAGACGTGGATGTCGGTGTATTTGCCGAGGTCGGCGGTCAGGCCGACGATGCGGGTATCCTTTTCACCGGCGCGGACGAGGGCGTGGCCGAAGGGCGCGGTCTCGGTCCGGGCCGCGCCCGCGGCATCGGAGGTGAGGATGTTGCCGGTAACTCCGCGCGGGGCCGTGACGGGGGCGGTGCTCATGCGGATTCCTCCAGTTGGCGGTTGGCGAGGGTCCACTCTTCGGGGGCGACGCGGATGAAATGGTTTTTCTCGCGGTCCTCGAAGGCCTTCACGCCCTTGCCCATCAGCGTGTCCACGACGATGGCGTGGGGCTTGCCCGGGGTGGCGCGGATCTGGGCGAAGGCGGCGAGCAGGGCGGGGAAGTCGTGGCCGCTGACGCGCTGCGTGTGCCAGCCGAAGGCGGCCCATTTCTCGTGGAGCGGCTCAATGCCCATGACCTTCGATGGCGCACCGTCGGCCTGCTGGTTGTTGCAGTCGATGATGGCGATCAGGTGGTCGAGCTTGTGGTGAGCGCCGGCGAGGGCGGCCTCCCACGTGGAGCCTTCCTGACATTCGCCGTCGGAGAGGAGGTTGAAGACGCGGGCGTCCTTGCCCTGGAGCCGCAGGCCGAGGGCCATGCCGACGGATTGGGTGAGGCCGTGGCCGAGCGAACCGCCGGTCATCTCGACGCCGGTGGTGGTTTCGGGGGCGGACATCTCGAGGCGCGAGCCATCGGCACCGTAAGTGGAGAGTTCCTCGACGGGAATGATGCCGGCCTCGGCGAGCGCGGCGTAGAGGCCGATGGCGTAGTGTCCGATGGAGAGGACAAAGCGATCGCGGCCGGGCCAGGTGGGCTCGGCGGGGCGGGTGTGCAGCTCGGAAAAATAAACCGCGGCGAGGACATCGGCGATGCCGAGGCCCTGGCCGACGTAACCCTGGCCGACGATCTCGGCCATGCGGAGCACGTGGCGGCGCATGGACTTGGCGTGGGCACGCAGGGCAGTTGTGTCACGCGTGAGTCGCAGAGGCGCGGAGATGGCGGTGGCGGACATCGGAGAAAAATCTAACCCAGCTCCATGCCGCCGGTGAAATTGAAGCGCTCGGCGGTGACGTAGGCGGCGCCGTCGCTCGCGAGCCAGACGGCGGCGTTGGCCACCTCGGCGGGGTCCACGCGGCGCTGCATGGGAAGGCTCTTCGTGCGCGATTCGGCGAGGGCGGCGAGGTCCTGACCGGTGAGCTTGGCGAGGTCGCGGTCGAGGGCGTCCACCATGCCGCCGGTCATGCGGCCGGGGACAATGGAGTTGACGGTGATGCCATGCGGCGCCCAGGCGACGGCGCAGGAGCGGGTGAAGCTGTCCACCGCGGCCTTGCTCGCGCCGTACGTGGCGAAGTTGGCGACAGCGAGCTTGGTGGCGGGCGTGGAGATGGTGATGATGCGGCCGAACTTTTTCGGGAGCATGACCTCGGCGGCGGCCGTCAGGCAGAAGAACGCGCCGCGGGCGTTGACGTTGAAGACCTGGTCAAAGCGCTCGGGCGTGACCTCGAGGAGCGGGTCCACGAGGCAGATGGCGGCGCAGTTGACCATGATGTCGAGCGAACCGAAGCGGTCGGTGACGGCCTTGATGCCGGCCGTGATCTCGGCGGGCTTGGCAATGTTCATCGCGAGCGCGAGGCCATCGGTGACACCGGCAAGGGTGAGCGTTTCCTGCGCGGTGGCGGCGGTGAGATCCGCGACGGCGAGTTTTGCGCCCTCCTTGGCGTAGGCGAGGGCGATGGCGCGCCCGAGTCCGGCGCCGCCGCCGATGATGAGAGCCGTGCGATTCTTCAGGGTCATGGGGGCGCGGACTAAGGGGGAAGGGACTGAGGACTAAGGGGACGGAGGGGAAATCCGTGGGGGCCAGAATGAGAAGATTGCACGTGGGGGTTTGGCAACCTTCAGCACACAAAAAACCGGCTTGAATAATCCGCAGGCGAAGAGCATCCGGCATACCTACCCCATGAATCCCTGCTTTCGCTTCCTGACCCTGCTGGTTGCCGGCGGACTGGCCGCCCCGTTTGCTGCCGTGACCGCGGCGCCGAATGCGCTGCCGCCGCTGCCCCTGTATGAACGTTACGTGGCCATTGACGGCGCGTGTGCGTGGCCGCGGCTGACCCTGCTGCCGAATGGGGAAATCTCTGCGCTGATTTGGCCGTATCCTAACCATGGGTTTGTCCAGGGTGCGGCTGAGGTGTGGAACAGTGCGGACCAGGGCCGCACCTGGCAGCGCACCGGGGTGCCGGTGCCGAACGATCCCGGCTTCAACCGCATGAACGCGGCGGCGGGAGTGGCGGACGATGGCACCTATGTCGCGCTGCTGTCGGGCTGGCCGCGGCCGTATCTGCCGCCGTGGAAGGGCACGCTGGAGGATGAGGCGGTGCTCGGGCAGACGCCGGCTTACAAGGCCGCGCGCACGCTGCCGGCGGTCCCGGCGGTTTCGTCCGATGGCGGGCGTACGTGGCAGCGTTATCCCGCCCTCACCGAACCGCTCGAGCCCGGCGGCAATGCCCTGGTACCGTTTGGCGCGATCGCCTCGCTGCCCGGAGGGCAGCTCGGGGTGATACAGTATTATTCCGACGCGTGGTTTTTCACGAGCGCGGACCACGGCAGGACCTGGCAGCGCCGCGGGCCGGTGACGACCGACCACGCGCACAATGAAACCACGTGGATCCGGCTGGAGAACGGCGACCTGCTGGCGGCGTCGCGCGGCGCCGAAAACTCGTGCCTCGACGCGTACCGGTCCACCGATGGTGGCGTCACCTGGAAAGCCGAGGGTCCGCTGACGTTGAACGGGCAGCATCCCGCCGACCTGACCCGGCTGGCGGACGGGCGGATCCTGCTGACATACGGCGTGCGGAATCCCGGCCTGTGGGGCGTGGCGGTGCGGTTCGGCGACGCGACGGGGCGCAACTGGTCTGCGCCGATGGTGCTGGTGGATTTTGAAACCTCGTCCGATCACCCGGGGCTCGCCGAACCGCGGCGCGACGGCGGGTATCCCTCCACGGTGGCCTTGGCGGATGGCACGCTGGTCACCGCGTATTACACCCGCGGGATCCCGGCGCACTACCGGTACCACGTGGGCGTGGTCCGCTGGAAACCGCTGTCGGAAAAGAAGTGAGGCCGTTGGCTCAGCCGTAGGCGCCGATGGGGTGGAAGCCGAGGAGGCGTTTGCGGCGCGGGTTGGCGCGGGCGATGACTTCCTCGGGCATGTGGTAGTTCACGTGCGGCCAGTAGCGGAGCGAGACCCAGCGGCGGGCGAAGGGTGTCTGGATCACCCAGCGCGTGCGGCCGTTGGAAACGTTCGGGCCGCCGCGGTGCCAGGTCTGGTCGTTCCAGAGGACGAGCGTGCCGGCCTTGCCGGTCGAGCTGACCATGCCGCGGCCTTCCCACGTGGGGTTGCCGCTCGCGTCGTTGTCCTCGGGGCGCATGGAGCGGCCGGCGCGGTGGCTGCCGGGGATGAACTGCGTCGGTCCGAGCTCCTCGTCCACGTCGCAGAGGTAGTAATTCATGTTGATGACGAACGTCGGCATCACGATGGCCGGGTCGAGCTTCTGCCCGTCGGCGAGTGGGAAGCGCACGGTGTCGTCCACGTGCCAGAAGGTGATGGTCTTGCCCGGCGAGGTCCGGAGCCCGGTCTCGGCGATCATGTGGCAGTCCTGGCCGAGGATGGCCTCGGCGAAGTCGGCGATGCCGGGGTGGTCGATGAGGTTCTCGAACTCCACGCCGTGCTCAAACATCTTGGGCCGCCAGATGTCCTGCATGTGGTAGATCTCCGCCTCGGGCGAGTACTGGTTGAAGACGCGTTCCAGACCGTTGCGCAGGGTGGTGACCTCCGCGGAGGAGAGCACGTCGGGGAGGACAAGGAAACCGTCGCGGTTGAACTGGGCGATCAGCTCGGGGGTGGGGACGATGACGGACATGGGAAAAGAAGGCAGAAGGAAGAAGGCAGAAGGAAAAAGGGGGAGGGAAGAAGTCGAAAAAGCGCAGCGGCTATTGGGAGCGGGACTTGAGGAGGTCGGTGACGAGGTGGCCGTCGATGCGCAGGCCGTCAATGTTGCAGTCGCGGATGTCGACGTTGCTGAGGTTCACATTGGTGATCTTGGTCCCGGTGAAATTGATGTCGTCAAAGCGCGCGCCGGCCAGGTTGACATCGTTGAACGAGGCCGAGGCGAGGTTCACGTCCTTGATCACGGAACCGGGGATATCCGACTGGGTGAGGGTCAGTTTGCCGCTGATTTGGGTGAGGTCCATGGGGTGGAATTCGGACTTTTATCGCTGAAGCGCAAAAGGGCAAAAGAGCGAAAAACCAATTCAGTTTTGGGTTTTAGCACCTTCGTGTTTTAGCGCTGGGGTTGAATGTCTTGGCTCGCGCTCAGGACGGCCAGGCGGGGTCGTCCTTGTACGGGCGGTAGGGCATGCCGCGGGTGAGGTCGGCGACGGCGGGGCGTTGCTGGAGCAGCAGCGCCTGCCGGTCGAGTTCCTTGGCGGTCACCTTGCCGGCGGGGAAATAACGGAAGGTGAAGACGTGCTCGCCCTGGTCCACCCAGGCGTAGTGCTCGAGCTTCTCGGGGAGGATCTTCGGGTCGTGGTGCGCGAACGGGCAGGAGCGCAGCAGCGTGAGGTGCGCGGCGGACGCATCACCGCTGAGGGCGAAGATCTCGGGCGCGACGATGCCGGCGCGGGCGCCGCCCTCGAGGAGGAGCAGCGAGCGGTCGCGCAGGGGGAGTTCGCGGCCATCGCTGGCGCGTGTCAGGCCGCCGCCGGAGATGCCGTCGTCGCGGCTGGCGATGGCGGCGCCGGGCGACCACGAGAGGCGGAGGAGCTTGTGATGCTCATGCCAGGTCACGCGCAGGCGGAGCTCGAAGAAATCCTGGCCGAGGTAGCGCCGCCAGTCGGCGCAGATGCGGCTGGAGCCGATGGTGCCGTCCATGCGCCACGCGGCGCGGACGGGACCTTGCTCGACCTGTACGGGCGCGCTCCAGTGGGCGTGGTCGAGCTGCGGACCGGCGAAACGGTCGAGTCCGTGGGACCATGTGTCGGATTTCTCCTCGATCAGTTTCAGCTCGGGGAGCGGGCAGACCGTGCCGGCGACGGGCGTGAGTGAACCCTGACCCCCGGCGTTGACGGCGAGCGAGAAGTCGGGCGCCGCGCCGGTGAGCTTCGCGAGCTTGCCGCTGGTGTTGCGCGCGATGCGGAAGGTGTGGAATTTCCCGGCGGCGATCGTGGCGGGGAAGACGAGGCGCATCGTGTCGGGCATGAGCGTCTCGGGCTCGATGATCTGGTGCGGGACGAGCTGGTTGCGCTCGTTGAGCAGGCACCAGTCGGGTTTCCAGTGCGTCCACTCGAGCCAGGGCTCGTGCTCGATGAAGTCGGAGAATTTCCCGCCGGAGTAGTTCGCGAGGACGATGCGCTGGCGCCGGTCCGCGGGCAGGGCGTGGGCCTTCTTGCGGAAGGCCTCGCTCAGCACGACCTCGGCGGCGGCCTTGACGCCGGCCAGCTGGTCGTCGGCGGCGCGGGCGGCGCTGGGGGTGCAGCTGCCGCCGAGCGTGTCGTGGAAGGAATTGAAGCACAGCGAACGCCAGGCGTCGGCCAGGACGGGCGCGGCGGCCCGGCGGTCGGCGGGGGCGGCCTTGGCGACGGCGCGCTGGGCGAGGGCGAGCATGTTTTCGGCGCGGCGGACGCCGAGCTTTACGGGACGGTGGCCGGTATAGCAGCCGATGGCGTGCATCTGGAGTTCGCCGGTGACGAGCGGGAGATGCTTCAGCTCGGGCTGCAGCGCGCGGAAGAAACGTTCGGGGGAGGAGAACTCCATCCGGGCGCCAGGGATGGCATCCTTGTTGGCGCGGACCCATTCGATCATGGCCTCGTTGGGACCGCCGCCGTGGTCGCCGACCCCGAGGAAGCACATGGTGTGGTTCACCTTGTTCGGGAGCGGCGAGAGCGAGCCTTCAACCCACTCGAGGTTGGGCGGGAAGATCGTGGCGTAGCCGTGCGAGATGCGGAAGGTGTTGACGATTTTGCCGCCGGGGTGTCCGCGCCATTTGAAAATGTTGGCCGGGAGCTTCGTTTCGTGGGCCATCGGGCGCATCATCACGTAGTTCGGCTGGCCGTGCGCGGCGAGGATGTCGGGCAGCGCGGCGGTGTGGCCGAAGGAATCCACGTTGTAGCCGATCTTCGGGAAAAGCCCGAGGTGCTGCTTGAACCAGTCGCGTCCGATCTGGATCTGCCGGGCCATGTTCTCGGCGCCCGGGAGATTGCAGTCGGGCTGGATCCACCAGCCGCCGACGACGGACCAGCGGCCCGCGCGGATGTGGGCCTTGATGCGCTTGAAGAGGGCGGGATCGTGCAGGCGGACCTGCTCGTAGACCCAGGCCTCGCCCCGCGTGAAGATGATGTCGGGGTGGCGGTCGAGCGTGTTGCACATCGTGTAACACGTGTTGAGGGCCTCATCGACGCCGGCCGTCCAGGGCCAGAGCCAGACGGGATCGATGTGGGCATTGAAGACGATGTGGACGGTGCGCATGGGAGAGGGGAAGGCAGAAGGAAGAGGGCA
>CAIOAO010000026.1 GCA_903855985.1 uncultured Opitutia bacterium
CCCGATCGAGTTCGTGCACGGCGCCAAGAAATCCACCATCGTGCACCGCGAGGTCGGCGAGCACACCGAGTCGTTCGCCCCCGCGCTCAAGGGCGCGATGCGCCACGATCCCGACGTCATCCTCATCGGTGAAATGCGCGAGATGGAGACCATCAAGCTCGCGCTCGGCTGCGCCTCCATGGGCATGCTCGTCTTCGGCACGCTGCACACCAACAACGCCCCGAAGACCGTCGACCGCATCATCAACACCTTTCCCGCCGACGAGCAGAATCAGGTGCGCGTCATGCTCTCGAGCTGCCTCGCCGGCGTCGTCTCCCAGCTCCTCTGCAAGGCCGTGCCCAAGGGCCGTTGCGCCGTGCACGAGATCCTGCTCACCCACGAAGCGCTGCCCAACACCATCCGCAGCGGGCAGATCGCCAACATCCGCGCCATCATCGAGAGCGGCGGCAACGACGGCATGATTACGATGGACCAGAGCCTCATGGCCCGGGTGAAGGACAACACCATCGAAGCCAAGGAGGCCTACATGAAGGCCGCCAACAAGGGCCTCTTCCAGCCGCTGCTCAAGCCCGGCGACCTCGACAGCGCGCACTGAGCCGGGCCGGGCGCCCCGTTGCAACCACGACGAATTGTGCAACGTTTTGGGGATGTCCTCCGGCTCCACCTTCGCCCTCCGCCACGTCACACTGGTCACCCGCGACCTCGGCCGGATCCTGCCGTTTTACCGGGACGCCCTCGGGCTCATTGCCCGCCAGCCCGACGCGCGCACGGTCACGCTGCATTTCTCAGCCGGCGCACCCGCCATCATCACTTTCACCGCGGACCCGGCCGCGGTTGAGCCCACCGCACGCGTCGCGGGGCTGTTTCACCTCGCCATCCTCGTGCCCGACCGCCCCACCCTCGCCGCGGTCCTGGCCCGCCTGATCGAGCACCGGCAGCCGATCGAAGGCCTTTCCGATCACGGCGTGAGCGAGGCCATCTACCTCGCCGACCCCGACGGCAACGGCATTGAGATCTACCGCGACCGGCCCCGGGCCGAGTGGCCCATGGCGGGGGAACAGGTCGCGATGGTCACGCGCGCCCTCGATCATCGCGGGCTGCTGAGCGAACTGCCCTCCCCGCTGCCCGCCGCTCCGCTGGCGCAAGCCACCTTTGGCCACCTGCACCTTTCGGTGTCCGCCCTCGAGCCCGCCCGGAAGTTCTACCTGAACGAGCTGGGGCTGGCCGTCCGCCAGGACAACTACCCGGGCGCGCTCTTTCTCGCCGCCGACGGCTATCACCACCACGTCGCCGTGAACACGTGGGGTAATCCCGCGCCCCGCGGGCCGCAGCGTCTCACCGGGTTGGGCGGCTTCACCGCCGCGACCAGCCGGGTCCAGGTCCCGCGCACGCTCACGGATCCGGACGGGAACAGCGTGACGCTGGAGCCGCTCAGCTGAACCGGCGGTTGACTTCGCCCTCCGGCTTGGCGAACTCCCCGGCACCGTTCGCATGAAGAAAATTCCCCTGGCCCTGCAACTCTACTCCGTGCGCGGCGACACCGGCACCGACTTCGCGGGCACCGTCGCCGCCGTCGCCAAGATGGGCTACACCGGCGTGGAGCTGGCCGGCTACGGCAATCTCGACGCCCAGGGCGCCAAGGCGGCGCTCGACGCCGCCGGACTCAAGGTCTCCGGCACGCACGCCGGCATCAACGCGCTCCGCAATGATTTCGACACGGTGGTGAACGACGCCCTGCTTTTCGGCACCCGCCACGTCATCTGCCCGTGGTGGCACCCGGGGCAGTATCTCTCCGCCGCCGCCTGCTCGCGCATCGGCGAGGAACTGGGCGGCATCGGCGCCGCCCTGCGCGCATTCGGCCTGCAGCTGAGCTTTCACAACCACGCCAGTGAGCTGAAGGTCATCGAGGGCCGCACGGCGTTTGACTGGATGCTGTCGGCCGCCGCGCCGCGCGACCTCGCCGCCGAGCTCGATGTCTACTGGTCCCATGTCGGCGGCGTGCCGCCGGAAAAATTCCTGGCCGACCACGGCGCCCGCGTGCGCCTGCTGCACCTGAAGGATGAAAAGGAAATTGGCCTCGGGCCGGTTGACTTCACCAAGGTTTTCGCCGCCGCCGAGGCCATCGGCGCGGTCGAGTGGTACGTCGTCGAACAGGAGTGGTACAACCACGCGCCGATGGAGAGCGTCCGCCGCTGCTTCGAGCAGCTCAAGGCTTGGGGCAAGGCCTGACGCGCCGTCACTTCTCCGCCAGCGCCGCCTGCAGGACCTTCGCGAGATCGTTCATGCGAAAGGGCTTGGGCACGATCCCGCAGAACCCGTGCTCCCGGAAATTAGCCATCACCGGGTCGCCGGAATAGCCGCTGGAGACAATCGCGCGCACGCCCGGGTCGAGCTTGCGCAGCTCCTGCATCGCCTCCCGCCCGCCCATCGCGCCCGGCACGGTGAGGTCCATCATCACCAGGTCGTAGGGCTGCTGGCCCCCGCGGGCCGCGGCATACTCCCGCACCAGCTCGGCCCCGTCAGCCACGGTCTTGACCGTGAAACCCAGCCGGCCCAGCAGCACGGTGATCATCTCCCGGATCGGCTCCTCGTCATCCATGAAGAGGATGTGGCCCTGCATGACGGTGAAGGGTGAGCGGCTCGCCTCCGTGGCTGCGGGCGCCTGCTTGGCCGCCGGCAGCCACATGCGGAACGTGGTGCCCTTGCCGAGTTCCGACTCGACCGAGACATGGCCCTGGTGCTTGCGGATGATGGAGTAAACCGTCGCGAGCCCGAGGCCGCTGCCCTGCACCTTCGTCGTGAAATACGGCTCGAAGATGCGCGGCAGCAACTCCGGCCGGATGCCCGAGCCGGTGTCCGAGATGGCCAGCCGCAGGTAGCGGCCCGCCGGCAGCGGCGTGGCGCTGTCCGCGGCCAGTTCGTCGTTGTGCAGGGTGATGCGAATGCTGCCGCCGCCCTTCATCGCCTGCATCGCGTTGATGACAAGATTCTGTACGACCTGGCCGATCTGGCCGCCGTCCACGTCGGCCGCCCAGAGGTCGTCCGCGATCTCAAACTCCCCGCGCACCGTCGAGCCGTGCAGCGCGAATTTCGCGGCCTCGCGCACGATCTCGGGCAGCACCACCGCGGTGCGCACCGGGTCGCCGCCCTTGGCGAACGTGAGCAGCTGGTGCGTGAGATCGCGGGCGCGGAACGCCCCGCGCTCCGCCTCCTTCAGCCAGCGCAACGCCGTGGCACTGGTGCCGGCGTCGAGCTGCGCCAGCGTCAGGTTGCCCATGACGATGGCCAGGATGTTGTTGAAATCGTGGGCGATGCCGCCGGCGAGGATGCCGACCGACTCGAGCTTCGACGCCCGCTGGAGCTCGGCCTCCAGCCGCGAGCGGTCGGTGACGTCGCGCAGCACCAGCACGACGCCGGCGC
>CAIOAO010000027.1 GCA_903855985.1 uncultured Opitutia bacterium
ACCATCCACGTCGGGCAGCCGAAGCCGCGGTTGACGGCGGCGGAGCGGACGGGCTTGGACCGGGTCTTGGAGGCGCCGGTCCAGCTCTGCTCGGTGACGGGGGCGACGACGTTCACCTCATGGCCGGTCTTTACGAGGGCAGCGACGAGTTCATGGAGGAAGACGCTTTCGATGCCGTCGTCGTTGGTGACCAGGAGTTTCATCGTCACCAAAAAGACACAGAGGCGGCGGGGAGGGAAGCAGGGAAAAATGAGGCATTCAGATGGATTTTATGTGGGTCGGGGTTTATCCCCGACAGGTTCGGGCGTGGATCATGTGGAGTGTAAAGCCCCACCCACAGCCCCACCCACAATCAGCGCAGCCACTCGGGAAATCGAAGGGCCTCGTTCGTAAGGCCACCAAACCATTCCCAATCGTTCGGTGCACATTCGTACCAAGGCCATTTTTCACCGGGTTGGGCCAATCGTGCGCGATACGGATTTAGGAAAATATACAGGAATATTGGCAGTAACCTATCCGAAGTACGCAGACGGCGCTCGTAGTAACCATCCTGCCATTGCAGACCGTGGGTTCGGAGGAAACGGGTGAGTGGACCTTTGAAAGAGCGAACGACTTCCGGCAAACTGAGTTTTTCACCCAGCGTGATTACCATGTGAATGTGATCCGGCATTAGGACTGCAGTGCGAATGTGCCAATAACCACGGGTTTCGAGTGCGCGCATCTGGTCTAGCACGGACGGAGCGAGATCAGGCTGGACCAAACCCGTGTGCGGACGTTTCAGGCAATAGGTGAGAAAGTAGCTGGAACCGACCATAGAACAACGGCCGCGGAGTAAGGCGCTATATCCCGGAGGAAATTTCGCCTCGGCATGCACTGGGAGTTTGGTGGTGGAAAGCCTGTGGGGCATAAAGCCCCACCCACGTAATTTTCCCGAAACACAAAAAAGCCGGAGGCGCGAACGCCTCCGGCTGGAATTGGCTTAGAGCTTTAAGCTTACGGCTTATTGCTGCGCCGGGGCCGCGGCGTCAGCCGCGGGGGCGGCGCCCTTTTGGGCCTCGAGGTCCTTCATCGCGGCCTTGCGCGAGAGGCGGACCTTGCCGGAACGCTCGTCGATGCCGATGCACTTGACGGTGATCGACTCGCCCATCTTGACCACGTCCTCGGTGCGGCGCACGCGGAAGTCCGCGAGCTCGCTGATGTGGCAGAGGCCTTCCTTGCCGGGGAGGCACTCGACGAAGCAGCCGAACTCCTTGATGCCGGTGACGCGACCCGTGTAGATCTTGTCGATCTCGATCGGGGCGCCGCCGCCACCGCCGCCGGGGCCGGAGCCGCCGCCGCAGAGCTGGTCAACTTCCTTGAGGGCGCGGGCCATGGCCTCGCCGTTGTTCGAGTAGATGAAGACCTTGCCGGAGTCGTCGTCGGCGATGTCGATCTGCGCGCCGGTCGTCTCGACGATGCGGCGGATGGTCTTGCCACCGGGCCCGATGAGCAGGCCGATCTTTTCGGGATCGATCTGGATCGTCTGGATGCGGGGGGCGTACTTCGACAGGTCGGCGCGGGGCGCGGGCAGGGAGGCGAGCATCGTCTTGAGGATCTCGATGCGGGCTTCGCGGGCCTGGAAGATCGCGGTCTTGGCGATCTCGAAGGGCAGGCCGTTGATCTTCAGGTCGAGCTGGAAGCCCGTAATGCCCTTGGTCGTGCCGGCGACCTTGAAGTCCATGTCGCCGAAGTGGTCTTCCTCACCGAGGATGTCGGTGATGGTCGTCCACTTGGTGATGTTACCGGAAGCGTCCATCTCGGTCATGAGACCGCAGGAGATGCCGGCGACGGGAGCGATGATCGGCACGCCGGCGTCCATGAGGGCCAAGCAGCCGCCGCAGATCGAGGCCATCGAGGTCGAGCCGTTGGAGGCCATGATCTCGGAGACGACGCGGATGGAGTAGGGGAACACGTCCTCGGCGGGCAGCACCGGGACGAGCGAGCGCTCGGCG
>CAIOAO010000028.1 GCA_903855985.1 uncultured Opitutia bacterium
CGCAGAACAGGTAGGATGAGGGAGGATTTGATGGCGGGAATATCGCGCGAGTCGCCACCAAAATTGACCCGCCAGGTCACAAGCAGGTGCCGTCGCGACTGCGCCACTTCCAGCTTGTCCGCCCGCTGGCGCGGAGGATGCTCATGCTTCCTGATGTCTGATTCCACGCCGCACATTGTCCGCGCCTGGCTCGAATCCCTCTCAACCGGGGTGGTGGAACTGGACCGCGACTGGACTGACCGCTCGCTGCCGCGGTTCACCCTTGGCGAGCAATGCCCGGCGCCCGGGGCTCTGGCACCCGCGCCGGGGCTCGTGGCGGGCCGGACGTACGGTTATTTTCTCAATCCGAAGGGCGAGATCTCGTTCGTGGTTCCGCTGGAGCACGGTTGCAACGTCGACGCGACGCGCGACCTCGTCTATCTGGCGGGCGATTTCAATGGCTGGGAAGCGGCGATCGGGGCGGACGAGTGGCGGCTGCACCCGGCGGAGCTCGACGGCGAGCAGGTGCTTTTGTGGACGGGCGAGGCGGCGCGGTTTTTGGGCGTGGCCGGGCAGCGATTCAAGTTTGTGACGGGTGAGCACCAGTGGCTCGTGCCGCCGGATGATGCGCCCAACGTGGCGCGGGACGACCAGGGCAACTTCAACCGCTTCCTCGATCCGCACCGCACGGGCTGGCACCTGTGGCAGTTCACGCTGGGCGCGCCACTTGACCTTGCGGAGCCGCGGACCGTGACGTGGGCCGCCGCCGCACCGGGAACCGCCCGGGCGGTGTCGCTGGTGCCGGGAAATTTCTTCTACGAGCTGAAGACCGACCTGCCGCTGGGGGCGATGGTCCGCGGCGCGGCGACGGTGTTCCGGCTGTTTGCGCCGCGCGCCCGGGCGATCAGGCTGATGCTCGGCCAGCAGCCGGCGCCGGAAAAGATGCAGGCTTTCCCGCTGGCGCGCCGGACGGATGCGGATGGGGCGGCCGGCGTGTGGGAGACGACGCTGAACCAGAACCTGCACGGCTGGTTTTACTGGTACGTGGTGGAGGGCGTGCGGGAAGGCTCGGGGCGGTTCGATCCGACGGTGCGCGTGCTCGACCCCTATGCCTTGGCGGCGACCAGCCGCGAGGGTCCCGGCATTGTGCTGGACCGCGCTTGGGTGGGGGAGGGGGACCGGAGTTTTTCCACGCCTGCCTGGCAGGACCTGGTCATGGCCGAGGCCCATGTGCGCGATCTCACGGCGAATGCGCCGGTCAAGCTGACGGCGGAGGAACGACGCGGCTTCACGGGCCTGCGCAAGTGGGTCGAAAGCCCGGAGTTTTACCTGCACCACCTCGGGGTGAACTGCGTCGAGCTCCAGCCGGTGCAGGAATCCGACAAGCGCACGACCGAGGAGTATCACTGGGGCTACATGACGAACAATTTCTTCGCCCCGGAGAGCAGCTACGCGCTCGCGCCGGAAGCGGCCTCGGGGGTGCGCGAACTGCAGGCGCTGGTGAAGGCGTTTCATGCGCGCGGCATGGCGGTGGTGCTCGACGTCGTGTTCAATCACGTCGGCGAGCCGGCGCACCTGCTGTTGGTGGACCGGCTCTACTACTTTGAGCAGGACGCCGCCGGGCAGCTCGCGAACTGGAGCGGCTGCGGCAACGACCTGCGCGCCCGCTCCGCGATGGCGAAGCGGCTTATCATCGACAGCTGCCTCCATCTGATCGAGGCGTACGGCGTGGATGGTTTCCGCTTTGACCTCGCCGAGCTGCTTGGCGTGGAGGTGCTGCGCGACGTCGAGGCGGCGCTGAAGCGCGCGAAACCCAACGTCATCCTCCTTGCCGAGCCGTGGAGCTTCCGCGGCCACATCGCCGGCGCGCTCCGCGACACCGGCTGGGCGTCGTGGAACGACGGCTACCGCGACCTGGTGAAGGAGTATGTCGGGGCGAACGCGCCGGCGGAGCGGATGGAATATTTCCTGAAAGGCTCGCCGTGGTTTTTCGCCAAGTGGCCGGCGCAGACCGTGAACTACACCGAGTCGCACGACGACCGGGCTTGGCTGGACGTGATCACGGAGAACCCGAATTTCGACGGATTTTCCCCGACCGTGAACGACCGCCGCCGCACGCACCTGATGGCCGCAGTGCTGTTCATGTCGCTTGGCATCCCCATGTTGGCGGCGGGACAGGATTTCCTCCGGTCAAAGCACGGGGTGAACAACACCCACCAGCGCGGCGACCTCAACGCCCTCGATTACCGCCGCCTCTACCGCTACCTCGGCACGCACGCGTATTTTGCGGACTGGATCGCGTTTCGGCGCAGCGAGCCGGGGCGGCTGCTGCGGCAGTATTCGCGCCCCGGCGAGGGCTTCTTCCAGTTCTTCACCGCGCCCAATACACCCGCGCCGCTCGCCGCGCTCTACAACGCCGACCGCTCCCAGGGTCCGCGGCGCCTGCTCTTTGCGATCAACCCGACCCTGAACGACGTCATCGTGCCGCTGCCGGCCGATGTGAGCGCGGCGAACTGGCGCCAGTTGGCCGACCATGAGCGTTTCCTGCCCGTCGCCGCACACGGCGCGACCTTGCCCGTCGAGAGCGACCTTTTCTTGTCGGCGCTCAGCTGCGCGCTGTGGGTGAACGAGTCGTAGCATAAATGCAAAAGCCCCTTGCCAAGAAATGGCCCGCTGCACTTAGTTTGTCCTTCTGTCTCAAGATTAACCGTTAACTCCGCATCCTCCCATGGCAGTCAAAGTTGCAATCAATGGTTTCGGCCGCATCGGCCGCCTCGTTTTCCGCGCCCTCGTTGAGCAGGGCCTCCTCGGCACGACCCTCGATGTCGTTGCCGTGGGTGACATCGTGCCGGCCGACAACCTGGCCTACCTGCTGAAATATGACTCCTCGCAGGGTCGTTTCACCGGCACGGTCACCTCGAAGAAGTCCTCGCCGGACAAGACCGAGGACGACGTCCTCGTGGTCAACGGCCGCGACATCATGGTTGTCAGCGCCAAGACCCCCGCCGAGCTGCCCTGGGCCGCCCTCGGCGTGCAGGTGGTGGTCGAGTCCACCGGTCTTTTCACCGACGCCGAGAAGGCCCGGGGCCATCTCACCGCCGGCGCCAAGAAGGTGATCATTTCCGCCCCGGCCAAGGGCGAGGACATCACGCTGGTCATCGGCGTGAATGACGCGAAGTACGACACCACGAAGCACCACATCGTTTCCAACGCCTCCTGCACCACGAACTGCCTCGCGCCGCTCGTCCACGTGCTGCTCAAGGAAGGCTTCGGCATCGAGGAAGGCCTCATGACGACGGTGCATTCGTACACCGCCACGCAGAAGACCGTGGACGCCCCGTCCCGGAAGGATTGGAAGGGCGGGCGCTCCGCCGCGATCAACATCATCCCGGCCTCGACCGGCGCAGCCAAGGCCGTCGGCCTCGTCTGCCCTGAGGTGAAGGGCAAGCTCACCGGCATGTCGTTCCGCGTGCCGACCCCGACCGTCTCCGTCGTCGACCTCACGGTCCGCACGGTGAAGGAAACGTCGCTGAAGGAAATCAACGCCGCCCTCGAGCGCGCGTCGCAGACCTACCTGAAGGATATCCTCGCGGTGACCACCGACGAGGTGGTCTCGTCCGACTTCATCCACTGCAAGCTGTCGTCGATCTACGACGCCGGCTCGTCCATCGAGCTTAACAGCCGCTTCTTCAAACTCGTCAGCTGGTACGACAACGAGTGGGGTTACTCCAACCGCGTGGCCGAGTTGACCAAGAAGATCGCCGGCAGCCTGTAATCCACGGTCAATCTCAACTCTGGCCGCCGCCTTCCGGCGGCGGCCTTTTTTTTATGGCGAAATTCAAATCCATCCGCGACCTCGCCCTGGCGGGAAAACGCGTCCTGCTGCGGGTTGATTTCAACGTCCCGCAGGACAAGGCCACCGGCGCCATCACGAACAACCAGCGCATCGTCGCGGCGTTGCCCACGGTCAAGTACGCGCTGGCGCAGGGTGCGTCCGTGGTGCTGATGAGCCACCTCGGCCGGCCCGACGGCAAGGTGATCGCGAAGTATTCGCTCCAGCCCGTCGCCGTGGAGCTGGGCAAACTTCTCGGCCAGCCCGTGGCGTTCGCCGAGGACTGCGTCGGGCCCGTGGCGGAACAGGCGGCGGCCGCGCTGAAGCCCGGCGAGGTGCTGCTGCTGGAGAACCTGCGTTTCCACCTCGAGGAGGAGGGCAAGGTGAAGCAGGAGGATGGCACGTCGGTGAAGGCCGATCCGGCCGCCGTCGCCGCGTTTCGGGCCGGGCTGTCGAAGCTGGGCGACGTTTATGTCAACGACGCCTTCGGCACGGCGCACCGGGCGCATGCCTCGGTGGTGGGCATCACTTTGCCGCAGAAGGCCGCCGGTTTCCTGATGGAGGCCGAGTTGAAGGCGTTTGCCGCCGTGCTCGACCATCCGCAGCGCCCGCTGCTTGCGATCCTCGGTGGGGCGAAGATCGCCGACAAGATCCCGCTGATTGAGAGCCTGCTGGCGAAGGCGGACGAGATCATCATCGGCGGCGGCATGGCCTACACCTTCAAGAAGATCATCGATGGCATGGCGATCGGCGACAGCCTGTTCGACACGGCCGGCGCGACGATTGTGCGCCAGCTGGCGGATGACGCGAAAGTGCGCGGCGTGAAGCTCATTTTTCCCGTGGATTACGTCTGCGCCGACAAGTTCGACCCCAACGCCAGCACCCAGCCGGCGTCCGACGCGACGGGCATTCCCACCGGCTGGCAGGGACTCGACGCCGGGCCGCAGTCCATCGCGCTGTATCGCGCGGCGATCCTCCGCGCCAAGACCATCATCTGGAACGGTCCCCCGGGCGTGTTTGAATTTGAGAAGTTTGCCGGGGCGACGAAGGCCATGGCCGCGGCGATCGCCGAGGCCACGGTGGCCGGGGCGATCACGGTGGTGGGCGGCGGCGACACCGCCACGGCTGCGAAGAAATTCAAGATCGCCGACAAGGTCACCCACTGCTCCACCGGCGGCGGCGCCAGCCTGGAGTTCCTCGAGGGCAAGAGCCTTCCCGGCGTGGCGTTTCTGGAGACATAAGGTCACCCGTCGGTCGGGCTTTACGCCCGACCTGCGGGACAATCCTGTCGGGGATAAACCCCGGCCTACGCCAAGACCGCTTGCCGCTCAGGATTGATAATTTTCCGTGAGATTTCCCGCCGGCCTGCTTCCCGCTGTTTTCTACTCGCTAGCCGCCACCCGCTACCCGCTACTATCCGGCACCATGTTTCGCAAAAAACTCATCGCTGGTAACTGGAAGATGAACAAGACGCCGGCTGACGGCGCCGCGCTGGCGGCCGAGCTCGTCACGCTGATCGGCAAGCTGCCGGAGGTGGACATCGTCATCTGTCCGCCGTTCACGGCGCTCGAGGCGGTGGGCCGAATCCTCGATGGTTCGATCGTGAAGCTGGGCGCGCAGAACATGCACCCGGACGCGAGTGGGGCGTTCACGGGCGAGGTCTCCGCGCCGATGCTCCGCGCGCTGTTCGCCACGCATGTCATTCTGGGTCACAGCGAGCGCCGCAGCCTGTTCGGGGAGAAGGATGCCTTCATCAACCTGAAGGTGCTGTCGGCGTTCAAGAACCAGCTTCGACCGATCCTGTGCGTGGGCGAGAGCCTCGCCGAGCGCGAGGCTGGTTCGACCCTCAGGGTCGTGCAGACCCAGCTCGAGGCGGGCCTCGAGGGCGTCAGCAAGGAGCAGGCGGCCAGCCTCATTATCGCCTACGAGCCCGTCTGGGCCATTGGCACGGGCAAAGTGGCGACATCGGACCAGGCGCAGGAAGTCCACGCGTTCATCCGCGGCCTGCTCACGAAACTTTTCACCGAGCCGGTCGCGCAACGTGTCCGCATCCTCTATGGCGGATCGATGAAACCGGCCAACGCACTGGAGCTGCTCGCGCAGAAGGACATTGATGGCGGGCTCATTGGCGGCGCCGCGCTCGAGGCGCGCAGCTTTGTTGAGCTGGTCCAGGCGGCGGCGACGGTCAAGTAGGCTGCGGACAAGCCGCGCTGGGTCTTCGCCCCGCCCGGCTCAAACGCCGTTCAAGGCGCAGAGGGCGCGAAGTTTCTTGCGGCCACGCTCCAGTTGCTCGCCGCGCTCCCAATCGTAGGCATCCATCGCAATCTCGGCGGTAATGGCCCCGGCCTTGAGATGCAGGCGCTGAATCATCTCTTCCATGTCCGGCGGGAAGGGGTGCCCCCCGTGCAGCAGCAGCTCACGGATCGGATGTTCTTTGGGGCGTTCGTCGGGCATGGGAGGGACGCGGGAAGGTCGTCCAAGGTCGCTGGACTTTCAACCCTCGAGAGGTGGGTGAAACTACTCAGCACACAGAAATTTTCGGATTGTTTTGCGTTCAGCAAACGCGCCCGGATCCGGCGCTCTTAACTGGACCGGATCACCAGCGAATCCACCAGTGCGATCAAAAAGGCCGTGTCCCCGGGCAATTCGTGGAAGGCCGCCCGGGCGGCAGCGGAATGCGCCTGTGCCAGTTGGCGGGATGTGGCGAGGCCGTGGAGTTTGACGAAGGTGGTTTTGCCGGCCTTGGCGTCCTTGCCCGGCGTTTTGCCCAGGGTGGCGCGGTCGGCGGTCGCATCCAGAACGTCATCCATGATCTGGAACGCCAGCCCCAGTTCGTGGCCGGCGCGGCGGAGGGTGGCGATTGCCGCTGCGTCCGCCCCGCCCACGAGTCCGCCCAGCACCAGCGCAGCTTCGATCATGGCGGCGGTTTTGTTGAGGTGGATGAACTCGAGTTCGGCGGGGGTGGCGTCCTTTTTCTCGGCCAGCAGGTCTGCCATCTGTCCGCCGATGAGACGGCGGCTGCCGGCGGCGTCGGCGAGTTCCCGGATGAGGGCATGTGCGAGCACGGGCTGGGCGGCGTAGCTTTCGGCCAGCAAGGCGAAGGCATGGGTCAGGAGGGCGTCGCCGGCGAGGAGCGCCGTGGCTTCGTCGAACTGCCGGTGAGCGGTGGGCTGGCCGCGGCGGAGGTCGTCGTTGTCCATGCACGGCAGGTCATCGTGGATGAGCGAGTAAGTATGCAGGCACTCGATGGCGACGGCGGCGGGCAGGGCGGCGCCAAGCTGAGCCGCAAAGAGGTCGGCCGTGGCGAGGACGAGCACGGGCCGCAGGCGCTTGCCGCCAGCCTGCAGGCTGTAGCGCATGGCCTCGTGGAGCCGTGCCGGGCGGGTGTCCGCGGGCGGCAGGTACTGGTCCAGCCCGCGCTCGACCACGGCGGCCTGGCGGCGGAGTTCAGAAGGAAAATCCATGGCCCCCTTGCGTGGGCGAAAACCCGGCCCGGCGCAATCCCCGGCGCAGCAGAGAACAAACTCGCCATGCGGCGGGGACCGGCCCATAACCACGGCAGATTTCTCATGCCCACCTACGAGTACGTCTGCCCGAAATGCCACCATGCCTTCGAGGCGTTCCAGTCCATGAAAGATGCGCTGTTGTCGCAGTGCCCGAAATGCAAAAAGCGCGGCTTGAAACGGCTGATTGGCGGTGGGGCGGGGCTGATTTTCAAGGGTACGGGTTTCTACATCACGGACTATAAAAACAAGCCGTCCCCGGGCCAATCCGAGGGCGGCAGCTCCAAATCCACCCCCGCCAAGGCGGAGCCCAAGGCCGCCGCGGCGACCACGTAATTTTTCCCATGACCCAACGATTTGATCGCGCCCACTACGGCCCAAGTTGGACGGAAGTCATCCTCGGTGCGCTGCTGAGCGCCGTGCTCGGTGGCGTGCTCGCCGCGGGATTTTTCATTTTTCGGCCGGTGACGAAGGTCAAGGAGCTCCCCAAGGAGCCGATCGCCGGCACCGTTTATTTCATCGAGGGCTCGCGCGACTACTCCAACGCCCGCCGGCTGATCGCCAAGCAGAAGTTTTTCGTCAAGGGCGGCTCCGTCGTGGTGAACGAGGACGAGCTCAACACCGCGGCGAACCCGGTGACAGCCGCCCCGGGCACCGAGCCACCGCCGCCGGCGACAGCCCTGTCCGCCGGCGCCCCCAATTTCCGCATTCACGGCGGGGCCCTGCAGATCACGGTGCCGGTGCGCATCAAGTATGAGCTGGTTTCCCTGGACACCACGGTCCTGGTGCAGACGACGGGCCACTTTGCCCGGCGGGGCGACGCCGTCGCGTTTGTGCCCAAGACCATGTTTGTCGGCTCCTGTCCCGTGCAGCGGCTGCCATACGCCGTGGATTTCATCATGAAGAAATTTTACGAGACCCAGCCGGTGCCCGCGGACATTGCCGCGGCCTGGGGCCGGCTCGCCGCGGTCACGGTGGAAGGCTCGACCCTGCGGCTGACGATGCCGTGAGGAGCGCGTCCGGCCGAAAGGCCGGGTACCGCGGGTAAAGGTCTTGCCCGCCGGCGCCGCCGGCCCGAAAACTTCCCGCGTGTCGAAGAAGCTCAAGCACATCGGCGTCGTCTCCCTGTTGACGGTGGTGTCGCGGGTGCTGGGGTTGGTCCGCGACCAGCTGGGCGCGGCGATTTTCGGCGCGAGCATCCTGAACTCGGCGTTCCTCACGGCGTTCCGGCTGCCCAACCTGTTCCGCCGCCTGCTGGGCGAGGGCTCGCTGACGGCGGCCTTCCTGCCGACCTTGCAGGAGGAGTTGCACGGGAGCGGCCGGCCGGGCGCATTTGCGCTACTGAACAAGGTCGTGAGCTGGCTGGCGGTCATCACCGGGGCCCTGGTCGTGCTGGCGATGCTGCTGTTCAGCCAGTCGCGGCGGCTTACTGGGCAGGATGACAAGTGGTACCTGGTCGCGGACCTGACGGTGATCCTCTTCCCCTATCTGGCGTTCGTGTGTATCGCGGCGGCGTTGAATGCGACGCTCAACGTTTTCCAGCGCTTCACCGAGCCGGCGCTGTCGCCTATCTGGCTCAACCTCGCGATGATCCTCTCGCTCGGCGGGGCGGGGATGCATTTCGCGTCCACGCCGCTGGGCGAGATGCACTGGCTGTGCGCCGGGGTGCTGGCGGGCGGATTTTTGCAGATGGCGGTGCCCGCGGGAGTGCTCATGCGCGAGGGCTGGCGGCCGCGCCTTGATCTCCGGCTGTCGCCGCGCGTGCGCGAGATCGCGGTGCTGATGATGCCGGGCTTCTTCGGCTCGGCGATCTACCAGGTGAACGTGTACGTGGCGGGCGTGCTGGCCTACGCCATCAGCGACTCGGCCGGCACGCTGCTGTTTTACGCCAACCGGCTGATGGAGCTGCCGATCGGCGTGTTTGCGATTGCGGTGTCCACCGTGGTTTACCCGCTGATTGCGAAGCATGCCGTCGAGAAAAAGTTCACCGCGATGGCGGATGACTACCGCAAGGGCATCCGGCTTATCCTGGTCGTCAATGTGCCGGCCGCGGCCGGGCTCGCGCTGCTGAGCGAGCCGATCATCCGCGTGCTGTTCCAGCATGGGCAGTTTGATGCGGCGGCCACGAGCGAGATGACGCCGCTGCTGGCACTGTTTGCGGTGGGCATGCCGTTTTTCTCCATCGTCAACCTGACGGTGCGCGCATTTTATTCGGTGAAGGACACGACGACACCGGTGCGGGTCGCGATGGTGGATTTTGTGGTGAACCTCGCGCTCAGCCTGTCGCTGATGCACTGGTTGGGCGCCAAGGGCCTGGTGCTGGCCAGCACGGCGGCGATCATCGTGCAGACGGTGCTGCTCAAGCGCGCGCTGACGCGCAAGTTGCCCGAGATGCACTTCGCCCCGCTGTGGCCGTCCGTGGGAAAGATCGTCGGCGCGACGCTGGCCATGGGCCTGCTGGTCGGTGGCGGCTGGCACTGGCTGCAGGGGGCCGGGCTCAGTGCGCGGGTGCGCGACGGTCTCGCGCTGGGCGGGTTGATTCCCCTGGGCGTGGTGCTTTACGGCGGCCTGCTGTGGCTCCTGCGGATCGAGGGGCGCGATGACTTCACCGCGCTTGCCGGGCGGCTGTTGGGTGGTAAAACCAAGACGTCATGAGCGCTCCG
Source organism: uncultured Opitutia bacterium (assembly GCA_903855985.1). Classification (GTDB taxonomy): domain Bacteria; phylum Verrucomicrobiota; class Verrucomicrobiia; order Opitutales; family Opitutaceae; genus Opi-474. Next base: position 9,978 of record CAIOAO010000028.1, read on the forward strand.
GAACCAGGCGAGATCACGGTGCTGCACAACCCCGCGGCCAACCGATTTGAGGCGCGGGTGGGCACCCAGCTCGCCGTGGCGGATTATGGGCTCGAGGACGGGCGCATCGTGTTCACCCACACGTATGTGCCGACGGCGCTGCGCGGGCATGGGATTGCGGAGAAGCTGGTGCGAGCGGGTCTGGAGTTTGCGCGGGCCGAGGGCCGGCGCGTGGTACCGCAGTGCTCGTATGTCGCGTCGTTCATCCAGCGGCATGGGGAGTTTCAGGGATTGTTGTAGGTCGGGCTTTACGCCCGACCTGCCTGCTGGATCGACCTGTTCGAACTCTCGAGGATGTCGGACTTTACGCCCGACCTACGGTTTGCTAAATAACCGCGCTCGTATTCTTTACTCGTTTCCATGCCTCACCTGTTCGACCCGCTCACGATCAAGTCCGTCACCCTCCGCAACCGCATCGGGGTTTCCCCGATGTGCCAGTATTCTTCTGAGGACGGCGTGGCGAACGACTGGCATCTCGTGCATCTCGGTTCGCGCGCGGCCGGTGGCGCCGGCCTGATCATCGCGGAGGCCACCGCGGTCTCGCCCGAGGGTCGCATCACCCCGGGTGATGCCGGCATCTGGGCGGACAAGCACATCGAGCCGCTGGCGCGCATCAATCGCTTCATCAAGCAGCAGGGCGCCGTCCCGGGCATCCAGATCGCGCATGCCGGCCGCAAGGCCGGCGCGGCGTTGCCGTGGGCGGGTGGGTCGCATCTGGCGGACAGCGCCGGTGGCTGGACGCCGGTGGCGCCGAGCGCCGTGGCGTTTGGCGGCGAACTCTCGAAGGTCCCGCACGCGCTCACCGGGGAGGAGATCAAGCAGGTGCAGGCGGATTTTGTGGCGGCGGCAAAACGGTCGCTCGCGGCCGGCTACGAGTGGCTGGAACTGCACGGGGCCCACGGTTACCTGACGCATGAATTTCTGTCCCCGCTGTCCAACCAGCGCACCGACAACTATGGCGGCAGCTTTGAGAACCGCATCCGCTTCCTGCTGGAACTGACCCGCGCGGTGCGCGCGGTCTGGCCGGAGCACCTGCCGTACACCGCCCGCCTGTCCTGCAGCGACTGGGCGGAGGGCGGCTGGGATCTTGAGCAGTCCGTCGAGTTGTCCCGCCGGTTGAAGGCCGAGGGTATCGACCTCATTGACTGCAGTTCGGGCGGCGCGGTCCCGAACGCGAAGATTGCCGTGGGGCCGGGCTATCAGGTGCCCTTCGCCGAGAAGATCCGCCGCGAGGCGGGCATTGCCACCGCGGCGGTCGGCATGATCTCCGAGGCCGGGCAGGCCGATGCGATCATCCGTTCGAGCCAGGCCGACCTGGTGCTGCTGGCCCGCGAGGAACTGCGCGATCCGTACTGGCCGGCGCATGCCGCCAAGATCCTCGGTCACGCGGCCGCCGTGCCGCCGCCGAAGCAATACGCCCGGGCTTGGTAATTTTGCCATCATGACTCATTCCATTTCCACCGTCACGCTCCTGCACGCGCTGCACTGGCGCTATGCGACAAAGAAATTCGACCCGGCGCGGAAGATACCCGAGACGGACTGGCACGCGCTGGAGCAGGCGCTGGTGCTCGCGCCCTCCTCGGTCGGTCTGCAGCCGTGGAAGTTCATCGTGGTGACCGATCCCGCGATGAAAGCGCGGCTGCGGCCAGCGGCGTGGGGGCAGTCACAGGTGACCGACTGCTCGCACTTCGTGGTGCTGGCGGTGCGCAAGAACCTGAGCCACGACCATGTGGACCGCCACATCGGGCGCATGGCGGAGGTGCGCGAAGTGACGACGGAATCGCTCGGTAAATTTCGCCAGATGGTGATGGGCAACCTCGACAAGGCCCGGGCGGAGGAGCGGCTCGACCTCTGGCAGTCGCATCAGGTTTACATCGCCCTGGGTCAGTTGCTGGCCAGCGCGGCCCTGCTCGGGGTGGACGCGTGCCCGATAGAGGGGTTTGAGCCGGAGAAATTTGACGAGATCCTCGGGCTCACGGGCACGGACTGTGCCTCCGTGGTGTGCTGTGCCGCGGGCTACCGCGCAGCGGACGACAAGTACGCGACGATGAAGAAAGTCCGGTTCAAGCCGGAAGACGTGATCACGCGGATTTGAATCCGTGGTCGGGCGGGGCCTCTGAGCCGCGCTGGCATGGAAAAGGGCGGGCCAGAGACCCCGCCCGACGGCTCAGGCGAACACTGCGCCGCGCTCCGCCGGGGTGAGCTCCCGCCAGGCGCCGGAGGCGAGATCGCCGAGGGCGAACTGCCCGATCCGCACGCGGAGGAGCCGCAGCGTCGGATGGCCGACGGCGGCAGTCATGCGGCGGACCTGCCGGTTTTTCCCCTCGGTCAGCGCGAGCGACAGCCAGCGGTCCGGCACGTTCGGGCGCACGCGAATGGGCGAAGTGCGCGGGGCGAGGATGGGCGCGGGATCGAGGAGGCGCGCCTGACAGGGCAGGGTTTGGTAATCATCAATGACGATCCCGCCGCGCTCGAGCCGGGTCAGGGCCTCGGCGGAGGGAATCCCTTCAACCTGCGCCCAGTACTCGCGGCGATGGGCGTGCGCGGGATCGAGTAGCCCGAAGTTGAGGCCGGGCTCGTCGCTCAGAAGCAGGAGACCCTCCGAGTCCGCGTCGAGCCGGCCGAGGGCGTAGACATTGGCCGGCAGGTTGAACTCCGCGAGCGTGCGCCACTTTGAGCCCGGCTCCGGCGTAAATTGGGAGAGTACGCCGTAGGGTTTGTGAAGGGCAATCAGCACGGAGTCAGGCATACAGAAATCGCGGAGACGCGGAAGGGCGGAAACGCTGAAAAATTACCCGCGTATCCGCTCTTCCGTGTTTCTACGATACGGCCCGAAGGATTTCATTTCCCCGCGCACCGTTGCCCCCGATTCGTGATCTGACCGAGCGTTTAGGTTTTGCGATTTGGGCCAACCGGCATCTCGGGCTTTACGGCTGTGCCCTGGACCCGGAATGGCGGCAGGCGGAGTCGGTGTGGGGGTAGCCTGCGGGCTTCCCCGCGCGGGAACCGGGCGCCAGCCAGCTGACGGCCCACGGAAACTCGAAGCGTTCGTTGCGCTTACTTTACTGGCGCAGGTTTCCAGGTGGCGACGAAGGTGTAGTGGCCGGCGGCGAGCTCGCAGGTGACAGCGGTGGCGGTGGCTTTGACCTTGGAGACACCGGCGGCGCGGGCCAGCGGAGTCCTGCCATCGGCGACCTTGGCCTTGCCGGGAATCGGGAAGCGCGCGGACGCGGTGGTGTTCGCGGGGACGGTGACTTCCCACTCGAAGCGGCCGGCGGAGGTTTTCCAAGCGCTCATGATCTGGCCGTGCGGGCTTTGCAGCACGCCGCGGGCGGAGGTGAGTTCGCCGCCGGGCTGCGGGGCGAGGTGCAGGCGTTTGAAGCCAGGCGTGGCCGGATCGAGATCCACGCCAGCGACCACAGCGTACAGCCAGGAGCCGATGGCGCCGTAGGCGTAGTGGTTGAAGGAGTTCATGCCCTTGTCCTGGAAGCCGTTTTCCTTGGTCCAGCCGTCCCAGCGTTCCCAGATGGTGGTGGCACCCTGCGTAACGGCGTAAAGCCACGACGGCCAGGCCTTCTGGTGGAGGAGCTTGTAGGCGATGTCGGCGCGGCCGAAGCGCGAGAGCACGTGCGGCAGGTAGGAGGCGCCGACGAAGCCGGTGGTGAGCTTGTGGCCGCGCGTCTCGATGTCGCGGACGAGTTCCCGCACGAGCTTCGGACGGAGGGCGACGGGGGCCAGGTCGAACTGCAGCGTCAGCACGTAGCTGGTCTGCGTAAGTCCGGCGGCAATCCCGTCGGCGGTGAGAAAGCGGTTCTGGTAAGCTTGGCGGATGCGCGCCGCGAGACGCGTGTAGTGGGCGGCGTCCTTGGTGCGGCCGAGCACGCGGGCCATCTTGGCCACCAGTGACGTGCTGTAGGCAAACATCGCGGTGCCGATCAGGTCCTTGGGCGTGTTGCCGAAGACATTGCCGCTGCCGTCCAGGGCGAGCCAGTCGCCGTAGCCGTGCCAGACGTTGGTGTCGGGATGTGAACGGATGAGGTCCTTCGACTGCACTTCCATGTAGCCGATGAACTTGGCGAGGGAATCAAAGTGCCGGGCGAGCAGGTCCTTGTCGGCGTAGCAGAGGTACATGGTCCACGGGCAGATCGCCGCGGCGTCGGCCCACGCGGGGCCGCCGTCGGCGCCCACGCCCTCGATGTGCGGGGCGACCGAAGGCATCTGGCCCTCCGCGCCCTGGGCGTCGGCGATGTCGAGCTGCCACTTGTTGAAGAAGCCGGAGACATTGCGATTCCACGCGGCGGTGCGGGCGAAAACTTGGGCGTCGCCCATCCAGCCAAGGCGTTCATTGCGCTGGGGGCAGTCGGTGGGGACCTCGAGGAAGTTGCCGCGCTGACCCCAGTCGATGTTGCTCTGGAGCTGGTTGATGAGCGGATCGCTGCAGGAGAAGGTGCCGGTGCGGGGGGTGTCGCTGTGCAGCACGATGCCGGTGATGGCGTCGGGCAGGAGGACATCCGGATGGCCGGAGATCTCGACATAACGGAAGCCGTGGAACGTGAACCGCGATTCCCACGTCTCGCTGCGGGCGTCGCCGCGGAGAATGTAGTGATCGGTTTGGCGCGCGGCGCGGAGGTTCTCGGTGTAGAGGGTGCCGTCCTTGTTGATCACCTCGGCGAAGCGCAGGCGGACGACCTGGCCGGCCTTGCCGCGGACATGCAGGCGGACGCGGCCCACCATGTTCTGGCCCAGATCAATGATCCAGATGGCGGCCGGCCAGATCTCGATCTTCTTGGGTGGCGCGATCGGCTTCAGCTCCTGCGTGGCGCGGACGAGCGGCCCGAGGGTGGCGGAAATCGCGATGCCGGGGTCTGGCAGCTTCGTGACCGGCAGCCAGGCACTGTCGTCGTAACCGGCGTCATCCCAGCCGCGCAGCTCGCGCCGGGCATCGTAGGTCTCCCCGTTGATCATGTCGGACTCGATGAGGGGACCGTAGGAGGTTTTCCACGCGCCGTCGGTGACGATGGTCTGGGTGGAGCCGTCGGTGAACGTCAGCACGAGCTGCGCGAGCAACTGCGGGCGTTCGCCGTAGTAATTGCGTTCGCGCCAGCCGAGGTGGCCGCAGTACCAGCCGTCACCGAGCACGGCGCCGGCGGCGTTGGCGCCGGGGCGGAGGAGCGAGGTCACATCGTAGGCCTGGTACTGGACGCGCTTCTTGTACTCGGTCCAGCCGGGCGTAAAGACGTCCGCCCCGACGCGCTGGCCGTTGAGGTGAAACTCATACAGGCCGAGGGCCGTGGCGTAGAGGCGCGCGGCGGCGATCTTTTTGCCGACGTTGAAAATGGTGCGAAGATACGGGCTGTGGGCGCCGACCTCCGGGCCGCCGGCGAGGGGGCCGCCGATCCAGGTGCCGCGCCATTCCTTGCGGTCGAGCAGGCCGGCTTCCCAGCAGGCGGGGACGCTTTCGCTGCGGCGGTTCTTTTCGTCCCAGATCTCGACGTGCCACCAGGCGCGCTGGCGCGACGCGAGGGGCTGGCCGCGGTAGGTGACCTGGGTCGTGGCATCCGAGCGCACGCGGCCGCTGTCCCAGAGATCGGCTTTGCCGTGGCGCGTGGTGGAGACGGTGATGCGGTAGGCGGTTTGCCGTGCGCCGCGCCGGTCACCCGTGGAGAGTTTCCAGCTGAACCGCGGGTGGGCGTCATGCACGCCGAGCGGGTTTTCAAAATAGTTGCAACGCAGCTGAACCGGGGAGGTAGGGGCGGGCATGGAGAGGTGGACAGTGATAGCAAATGCGGTTTGCCGGGTGGGTAGCAAGGACGGGATGGCCGAACAATCAGGTCAGCGTGATTGACCCAAAGTCGGGAAAAGCCGATACCAACTGCCATGAAGGAAATTCCCCACGCCTACGTCTGCATCATGGCGGGAGGCAGTGGTGAACGCTTCTGGCCGATGAGCCGGCAGCGCACGCCGAAGCATTTGCTCAAGCTCTTCTCCGACCGGACCCTGGTGGAGGAAACGGTGCGCCGGCTGGACGGCGTGGTGCCGCGGGCGAATGTCTTTGTGCTGACCAACGTGGCCCAGCTGGACGGCACGCGCGAAGCGCTGCACGGGCTCCTGCCGGCGGAGAACATCATCGCCGAGCCGGCGAAGCGTGACACCGCGGCGGCGGCGTCACTGGCCACGGGCCTGGTGCGCGCGCGGGATCCCAAGGGGGTCCTGGCCCTGTTGCCGGCCGACTCGTATATCCGTGACACGGTCACCTTTGCGAAACAGCTGCGACAGGGACTGAACCGGGCGTCGCAGACGACAGCCTTGCTGACCTTTGCCATCAAACCCACGCAGGCCGCGACGAATTTTGGTTACTTGAAGCTGGGGGAGGATGTGGCCGGTGGGGACGGATTCCGGAAGGTGGTAAAATTTGTCGAGAAGCCCGACCCGGCCACGGCGGCGCGTTATGTGGCGAGCGGCAGTTTTGCGTGGAATGCCGGGATGTTTGTCTGGAGCGTGGACTCCTTTCTTGCGGAGGCGGAATTGCACGCGTCCGAGCTGGCGAAGTTCATCCGCGAATTCCCGGCGGGTGACCCGACGGCGTATCTCGCGGCCCGATTCCTGACGCTTCTCCCCAAGGTTTCGGTGGACTACGCCATCCTGGAGAAGGCGTCGTCGGTGGAGACGCTGCTGGCGGAATTTGACTGGGATGACGTCGGAGTCTGGACGGCGCTGCCGGCCTATCTGCCCCGCGATGGCGCGGGCAATGCCACCCGCGGCACGGTCGTTACCGAGGCCGGCGCGGCCAACAATATCGCCTTGAGCAACGGTCGGGTGATCGCACTCGTGGGCGTCAAAGATCTGGTCGTCGTCGAGACGGCAGACGCGATTTTGGTCTGCCATCGCGACGCGGTGGACGAGATCAAGAAGCTGATGCCGCAGTTGCCGAAAGATGTGCTCTGATCCGCCGCCGGCGGATCAGAGGTGATGGGTGATGGGACAGCCTGGCTGAATTTGTCCCGGTCATCGGCTATCCACCCATGACCAATAACCCCTGACCTCTCACCCCGCGCGAAGCGCGCTATCGCGCGGCCCACACCATGCCGCGGAGGGTGAGCTCCAGCTGCGACGGGTAGGCGGTAAACTCGGAGCAGACGTGGCCGCTCGCGGAGTAGAAGACGCGGCCCTTGCCGTGGACTTTCTTCCAGACGAAGGGCATCGCGACGCCGTTGGTCCACGGGGCGCTGACGGACTGGTGGGTCGAAGTGGCGAGGAGCTCGTTGCGCGGGTCGGTGAGCATGTAGTACTGCTCGCTGCGGACCTTGAAGTCGGCAATGCCCGCGGTGATCGGGTCGGTGTGGTTCACGATGTTGATCGTGTAGTCCTTGAGGTTGTCGGGGTGGGCGACGAACTGGCCGCCGGTCATCCACTGCCAATCGGTGTTGCCGCGAAACGCATCGCACATGCCGCCGTGAAAACCGGCGATGCCGACGCCGCCGAGGACGGCGTCCACGGCGCCCTTCGACTGCTCGGGCGTCATCGTGCCGCAGGTCCAGATCGGGACGATCAGGTCCACCATGGCCATCTTGGCCGCGTCGGTGAAGACCTCGAGGGAGGCGGAGACTTCAACGTTGAAGCCGCGCTCCTTGAGTTTGGGTGCGAAGAATTCGGCGCACTGTTTCGGTTCGTGGCCATCCCAGCCACCCCAGACGATAAGGGCATTTTTCATAGGTAAGTCAGAAGTTTGTTTTTACCGGAGGTAACGGAGGGAACGGAGGAGGGAGATTGGTGCAGGCTAGTTGGATCGGGTCTCTGTTCTCTCCGTTACCTTCTGTAAGAAAAATCAGTTTCAGGCGTCGAGCACGTTGGCTGCGAGGTTGGTGGGCAGGGCGGTGGGGCGGGCGCAGGTGGTCTGCAGCGTGAGGTGGGTGCCGCTGACGGAGGATTTTTCGAAGGACTCCATGATCTCGACGACGTGCTCGGCGAGTTCGCCGCTGGCGCGGTGGGGACGTTCGCGGCGGAGGATGGAATAGGCCAGATCGGCCACGCCGGCGCTCCGGCTACGCTCGGCCGGGTGGGAGGGCGGGATCTCGTCGTAGGTCTTGCCATCCTTGCTGCGCAGGCGGACGGGGCCGCTGAAGTTGTTCGGATCCGGCACTTCCAACGTGCTCTCGGTGCCGTAGACGAGGAGGCAGGGCAGCGGGTAGGGCCAGGTGTCGAAGCTCATCACGACGGTGGCGGTGGCGCCGCTGACGAAATCGAGCGTACCGGTGAGGTGGGTGGGGGTCTCGACGGGAATCCGGGTGCCGTTGAGCGGCTGGCTCGTGATGAGGCGCTCGGGGAATGCGGCGGAGGTCGAGCCGCCGACGCGTTTCACGGGGCCGAGCAGATTCACGAGGGCGGTGATGTAGTACGGGCCCATGTCGAACATCGGGCCGCCGCCCTTTTCGTAATAGAATTGGGGGCTCGGGTGCCAGCTCTCGTGGCCGCGGCACATCATGAAGGCGAGGGCGGCGACGGGGCGGCCGATGAGGCCGTCATCAATGGCCTTGCGGGCGGTCTGGATGCCGCCGCCGAAGAAGGTGTCGGGGGCGCTGCCGACGAGGAGGTTTTTGCTCTTGGCCAGGGCGAGGACGGCGGCGCCGTCGGCGGAGGTGAGGGCGAAGGGCTTCTCGCAGTACGCGTGCTTGCCGGCGTTGAGCGCGGCAGTATTCACCGCGGCGTGGGCCTTGGGGACGGTGAGGTTGATCACCAGGTCGATTTCCGGATCGTTGATCAGCGCGTCCACCGTGGGACAGGCCCGGATGCCGTATTTTTCGGCCTTGGCCTTGGCGCGGGTGGGGTCGAGGTCGGCGCAGGCGACGAGGTTGAGGATGTCGTATTTCTTGGTGCCGAGGAAATACGCGTCGCTGATGTTGCCGCAGCCGACGATGCCGACGTTCACTTTTCGTGCCATATGGAACGGCTAGGAAACGCGCGCCGGGGGGGCGGCGTCAAGCGTGGGGCCGGGATTGGCAGTGTGGCGGGAGTGGGGCCGGTCGCGCTCCCGGTGGAGTTCCCGGCGTGGGCCATCGCGAAATCGGCTCAGACCGGGATCACCGTTCCGGGCGAAGGCGTAAGCCGGATCTTTTCGGTGCGCCTCGGCTGACCGAATTGTTTTTTCCGCGCGGTTCTGGCCTGGCGACCGGGCTGGCGGGTGAGGCGGAACGAAAATCCTCCCGATCACATCCTCGTTCCCGGGTTCGTCCTTCGGTGGCGACTCGCAGCCCTAAGTCGCGGCGCATCCCGGCCGCTCTGGATTGAGCCCGAGTCCACTGGGGTGCTGGCCGATTGTCCGACCACTCGGTACAGGCCGCTACGGGCCAGTGGCGTATGAGTATTTAACCCTAAGGAGAGTCTATTTTGTATAATTCTGATAATAAACATTTTCCGTAATTTATATGGGTTTACCGATCCTTTACTATGTACTCGGCCAACTCATGACTAAGAAGATTCACCGCGTCAGCTTCTGGAAGCTATCCCTTTGGATGTACCTGTTTGCAACCGGAACCAGCTTCGCGCTTCCGGCCAATACTTTGACCCTCCTGACTTTCGAGGGGGCCGGTAACATGAATATTGTGGGCGATTATTACAACGGCGGCGCCGGGGGCGACTACGGCATTCACTTTAGCTACAATTCCCTTAGCCTCGTTAGCTGGACCGCGGGCGGCTCAGGCAATTTCACCAACTCGGCCTCCATGGGCACGCTTCTGTTCTTCCTTAATGGCAGTGCGTCCACCATGGACGTGATCGGGGGCTTCGACACGGGCTTCTCCTTCTATTATGCCTCCGCCACGAGCAACGCCTTCTATTCCGTATATTCCGGACTGGACGGAACCGGCACATTGCTCGCGAGCGGGGTCCTCGATAATACCGCTTATTCCCAAGGAGGTTATGACACCAGTCAGAATCAAGTGGGTGTAACTTTTGATGGTGTGGCCCAATCGGTGCTCTTTGGTGGTGCGGCCAACTATGTCGCATTTGACAACATCACCCTCGGGAGCGACCACGCGGTGTTTGGTGCCCGATCCTTCTTCGCCGCCGCGGTCACGGATATCGACACCGCCATTCCCTTTTATCTGGCCAGCAATCTGGGCACCACCGTCAACCCCGTTTTTACCGGCGGCACGCTCCGGGTCGATCAGGCAAATAGTTATTTTTCGAACTTCACTGTGGACGCCTCAGGCACCAACACCATCGATCACGGCGGGCTAGACGCCACCTTTAGCGGCGTGTTCTCCGATGCCATTGGGGTGAGCGGCCATCTGAACATCGCGAATTCCGGTACTTCCGGGTCGGTGACCTTCACCGGCGAAAACACCTACACGGGCGGCACGACCATCAACACCGGTGCCACGCTGGCACTGGGTGACGGCGGCACGACCGGCAGTGTCGTCGGCGACGTGGGGAACGAGGGCACCCTGGTCTTCAATCGCTCCGATGATGTGACCTTCGCC
>CAIOAO010000029.1 GCA_903855985.1 uncultured Opitutia bacterium
AACGTGTGTATAAGAATTCGCGTCCATTCGCGTGTTTCGCGGGCAACCTCAGAAGTATTTCTTCATCAACCCCCGCAACACCGGCCGCACGGTGCGCGCGAGCGTCGGGTTCGCATATCCCATCCACGCCACCGGCGACGTGGTATCGAGCCGCGCGCGCAGCGGCTTGCCATCCGGCGCCTCCACGATCCCGCCCGCCTCCTGCAGAATGAGCGCCGTACAGATGTCGTACGGGTGGCAGCACAGCGACGCGCTCCCGAGCTTCAGTTTCGCATACGCCGGCGGACGCAGATCGCCCAGCATCCGGTCGTGTCCGATCACGAGCTCATAAATCTGCCCGCCCGTGGAAATGTACTGGTCGTCGAACACCAGCTGCCCGCCGTTCTTGCCGAGTACGCCGAGCTGCTTCCACAGCTCCTCCTCGAGCGTGGCCAACAGCGCCTTTCCTTCCGGGAAGAACCGCGCGATCGACGCAAAACCGTGCTCGAAGTTCTTCGCCTTCGACGGCCGCAGCGGCAGCGCCTGCCGTCGGCCCGTGCGCAGGTCGTGCAGCTCCGCCACCACGCCGCGACCGCGCACCGCACTGAGCTGGTCGCCGCGCCACTGCTTGCTCGTGGGCAGTTCCGTCATCGCCGCCACCACGATGTCCCCGAGATGCGTCTTTGCCCCCCGCTGCGGGGCCAGCGCCGCCAGCGCCCAGGCCGAGCGCTTGTCGTACATCAGGTTCCGCGTGCCATCAATCGGGTCGAGGATGCACTTGAAGATCGTCTGCGCCACCGGCGTCCCGCGCGGAAACGTCACCGTCTCGCCGTCCTCGATGCCCTCCATCACGAGCTCCACCGGCCAGGTGCGCGGCCAGTGTTTTTCGAACCACGCAAAAATCGCCGCCTCGGAAATCTTATCAACCTGGTAGATCGTGTCCGCCGCCGTCACCGCCGCGATCTTCGCGAACGACTTCCCGCCCTTGGCCCGCGCCGCGATCAGCGTGTCGCGCAGGTCCACCTGCAGTGCGCAGAGTAGTTTCCGGGCTTTTTCGAGATGAGCAGGAGTCATGATCTTTTCCCCGCGAATCACGCGAATCGACGCGAATTCAAGCAAGGGTTTTATTCGCGTTGTTTCGCGTAATTCGCGGGCAACTTCCGGTAGTGCACCGATGACACCGCTCGCAGCTCCGCCGCCTTCGTATCCGGATCCGACTCATTCGTCATCGACCCGCCGCCGATCTCCGGTCCCGCCAGATACTTCATCGTGTCGGGCTTCCGCAGCGGCGGATGAAACTCAAGGTGGAACGGATACGTCGTATGATCCTCCCCGTCCGCCGGCGCCTGGTGCACCGCCATCACATACGGCAACGGCATCCGCCAGAGGTTGTCGTACCGCGTGGCGACTTCGCGGATCATCAACCCGAGCGAAAAACGCTCCACGGGCTTCAAATCCACCAGCGATGACACCTGCCGCTTGGGCAGGATGAACACCTCGTAGGCGTAGCGGGCGAACCACGGCACACACGCCAGCCAGGCATTGTTCTGCGCAATCACGCGCGGACCCTCCGCCTCCCGCGCCAGAATCTCCTGCCCGAGAAACCGCCCGGTCTTCTGGAAAAACTTCCGCCCGCTCGCCACCTCGGCCGCGGTGAACCCGTAGATCAAATTGCCCGCGTAGATCTGGCAGTGCGGGTGCGGATTCGACGTGCCGACGAGCGAACCCTTGTTCTCAAAAATCAGCACATGCTCCACGTCCGGCCGCGCCCCCAGCGCCACCGTGCGTTCCGCCCAGAAATCCACGACCGCCCGGCACTCGGCGTCGGTCAGGTCCACAAACGTCTTCGCATGGTCCGGGCTATAGCACCCGACTTCCGCCGTGCCCGTTGCGGGGCGCACCTGGTAAAATCCCTCGCCCCCCGCCGGCGCGGGCGCATCCGCCGAAAAACACGGCAGGTCGTTCGTGAAACCGTAAACCCCCGTGTACGGCGGATTTTCCCCCTGCAGCCGCTTCACCCCCGGACACAGGGCGCAAGTCGGGTCAAAGTGCGGCGGGGTCACCTCCGCCGCCTTGTGCGTGTCACCCACCCAGGGCCGCCCGCTGCGGTGCGAGGTGTACAGCACCCACTCCTCGCGGAGCGGATGCCAGCGCTGCTGCCAGACGACGGGCGGGGGCATGGTTGGGGTGAAATGCGACGTTGAAAGACCGTCCGCTTTTTGGGGCAACCGCCTCGGAAATCCACCTAAATTCTCCGGCACCGGTGGCGCCGCCCGAAATATCCGCGCTTAAGGGACCGGATAGGCGGCCTTCATTCGCGTCGCACCCGCCTCCCCGCAATTGCCGCCGGCCCGCGGCGCTCTACGTCTCTGGCATGCCCCTCTCCCCTCGTGACCGCGCGCTGGCGGTGCTCCACGGCCGGCGTCCCGACCGCGTGCCCTGGTTTGGCGACCTCGATTATCTCGCCACCGCCCAAATCGGACGCGGCCAGCGGTCCGCCGACTTCAAGCAGAGCGCCGCCTACCTCGACTGGCACCGGGAGCTGAATCTCGGCTTTTATCTGCAGGGCTATTTTCCATTCAAGACCACCTTTGACCGCTGCAAGGTGACCGAGACTCACGAGGGTCACACCCGCGTCCGCCGCATCGAGACGCCGCACGGCACGCTCCAGGACCGCTGGACGTGGCTGCCGGAGTCATTCACCGAGGGCCCGGTCGAGCATCTGCTGAAGAGTGCGGCCGACCTGCCGGCCTACCAGTTTGTGCTACCAACCTAATTATAGGCATATTTTAGCGGATAATTGGGTAACACTTTTTTGTTGATGGAGACGGTGATCAGGCCCTGGCAGCGAAGCCAGGTTTCCGCGGCATGGCGCCAAGCGGCGTGCACGC
>CAIOAO010000030.1 GCA_903855985.1 uncultured Opitutia bacterium
CGACTGACTCTTTCTCGTCCATGGTAACACTCCTTGTTTCATTGGAGTGTTACCCAATTAGCCCGTTAGCTCGTGTCTATGATCTGGTAGTTAGCACAACAGATGAAACACCGTTTTCGATAATCCGCCTCGTCCTTGAATGCAAAAGTGACTACAAACTGCTAGGGAAGCTGGAGGCGTATTTAGTACAAACCGCACGAGAAAGTCATTGAGCCAGCTACAGCAAAAGACTTGAGCCGACTCTTGATAACCCTACGAAAACCAGCAACCAGACCTACGTCACGCGCTACCAGGACCCGGCGGACCCGAAGCATTTCAAGGGCTACTGAGCGAGAGGCCTTGGCGGCTCCGTGGCGGCTGCGGCGGCCGATGGCTCCAGGATCAAAAGCTTGCCGGTGCTGGCGGGGAGGAAGATTTTTTCTGTGGCGCGATAACTCGCGGCGGTTTGCAGGCCGGTGATGGCGGGCGCGGTGATGCGCACCTTTTGGGAATCGAGGCCGAGGGCGCGCCAGTCGATGGCGAGCAGGCATGAGGTATTTCCCTTCGCCCAACTCGCGAGGACAACGAGGGTGCGACCCTCACGACGGTAAACGGTGGCGAGCACGTCGCGCTGATCGGTTTTCACGGGACAGGCGGCATCCCAGTAACCGATCATCTGCGCCTCCCTGAGGCCAAAGTCGTCCCAGAATTTCCAGAGCGCGCGCGGGTCGCTCGCGCCCCAGCCGAGGCGGTTCGACATGCCGTAGAGCATGCCGCGCCACGGGTGGCCGCCACCTTGGAGCATCTCGCTGAAGAGGCCAAAGGGCAGGCCTGCAATCTCGACGAGCCAGTAGTCGGGCGATTCGTCGTAGTCGTAGCCCTCGCCCAGCCAGAGGCTGTCGACGAAAGGGAACAGCTCGAGGTATTGGTTGGCGGGGCTGTTGAGGCCGTATTCGACGTGAAAGTTGTTGCCGGAGTGGAAGTCGATCAGGGCGCCGGGCTTGGCGCGCTGCATGACCTTGCGGACCCGTTTCATGATCTCGCGGTCATAACCGATGCCGTCGAGGTAGAGTCCGTCGACGCCGGTGTGGCGCATGAGCCAGTTGACGCCTTCGAGATAATAGTTGTGCCAGCGCGAGAGGCTGGTGGTGGCGATGGCGGCGTCGTAGTGGCCGGGGCCGAGCGGGTCGTGCCACGCGGGCACGTAGCCGGAGATCACATGTTCGCGCAGCCAGGAACTGCCGACGGACGGAGTGGCGTCGCCCTTCTTGGCGGTGAACTGGTCGGCGAGGTGGAAACCGGGACCGTTAAGGAAAACTTCGTCGCCGAGGCTGCGCAGGGCCCAAAACTCGCCCGTGTAGTTCGACTGCTCGCGCACGGTGTAATAGAGCTTCACCTTCAGGCCGGCGCCGTGGGCTGCGTTGGTAAAATCCGTGATCTCGCGGGCGAAGTTGAAGGGGTAGTTGATGTTTTTGTTGAGGGGGTCGCTCTGGTGAAGCGTGATGATGCGCGCGCCGGCGGCTTTGGCGTCGGCGACGGCGAGGTGCGAATGTTCGCTGTGCGAGTGGCGCCAGTCCCAATGGTCCGGATCGAGCGGGTGGAAGGGGGTGAGCAACAGGCCAAAGTTGAGCTGCATCTCCTCGCCGGCCACGAGGTGCCGGGCCCCGGTGTAGGCGCGGACGACGACGCGGTCGCCTTCCTCGCGCACCGTGCAGCCGCCCTTGCCGTCGTTGCTCCAGTCGCGATACGGCCCAGTCAGCTTCATGTTGTAGAGGTCCCAAGTGTCGGTGACGTGCTTGAGGCGAAGCTGGAGGCCGGCGTTGATGTCGCCGATCCAGAGGAGGCCGTTGGCGCGGTTGACGTCCCACTTCCACGACCAGTCGGGCTTCCGGTTGCCGCCTTTGTGGCCCAGGCCCATCATGTAGGGGACGGCGGCGCGGCGGAAGGGAATTTCCAGTGCCGTGTCGGCAAGATCCGTGTCGGTGGATGCGCGGAGCGTCAGCCGGTAGTTGATGTATCCGTCGCTCTCGAGCTTGGCGGTGTAGGAGAGATTCAGCGCGCCGGAACTGCTCTGTGCGGCCCAAGTGACGGCCCCGGGGGCGGACTGTTTGAACTCGGCGCTACCGTGCCACGCGGCACCGGTCACGGCGAACTGCATCGGGCCGGCGAGCAGCTCCTGGGCGGGGCCATCGGCGCGGTCCACATTACGAGTGAAGGTGCTGATGATGCTCTCAGGGAAACCAAATTCGTTCAGCTGCACGCGCCGGCCAATCAGACTGAGGGTGCGCCCGTGGTGCGAGATGGGGGCGTAGGGTGTCGGCACCTCGTCGTCGAGACCGAGGGTGGAGTCGAGCCAGCGGAGGCGCGAGTGGCGCCAGATCGCGCTGTCGCCGGCATCGGCCAGAATCTGGTCGCTCACGACGAGCGTGAGGAGCACGGAAGTGGCGGCGGCGTTTTTGGGGCGCACCGTGAGAGTGCCGGTGTAAATCGCGGGTCTGGCGTTGGGCGCGATCTGCACGCTGCACCAGAGCGGCTGCACGGCGCCGCGTGGCACGGAGACGATTTTGCGGAAGGCGCGGCCGAGCCAGTCGGTGCCGCCGAGGTTGAGGCAGTGCAGGACGGAAGCGGGAATGGTATCGCCGGCGGGGGATTTCAGCTCGGAAAAAGTCACCGCCACGTCCTCGGCGGGCTGGGTCGCCGCGAAGAGGCCAAGTTGAAACGTGAAATATTCGCCGCGCGCCGCCTCGCCGTGAAACGCCTCGCCGGGACCGGATCGAATCCAGCGCTGTGGCAGCTCGTCGAGCATGCGGATCGGATGGCGGCGATCCTCGGGAAAAATCAGGTAGGGCCGGCCGGGGTGCGCGGCCAGCAGCGCCTCCGTTTCCGCGGCGGTGGCGATGACTTCCATCGGGTCGAAACGGTGAAATTCGTTGATGGCCTGGAACTCAAGCACGCGCGCGGCGGCGAGGTCCGTGGTCGAGCGGGCGCGGATTTTATCGGCGAGTGGCGTGCAAGCCCTGACCCAAGCGACGTCGGCCGGCAGGGTCGGAGTTTGGTAGACGGCGGTCGGCGAATTCTTCCAGCCCTCGTAGTGGTAGGGCAGGTAGTAGATCCAGTAGTCGCCCGGAGTGGTATCGGGTTGAAAAAGCACGTCGCCAGACTCGCGGGTGACCGACACGGCGAGGACGTTGCCGATGCGCCGGTTGGTTTGCGCGTTGATGACGATGACGTCCCTCTTCTCCGGTTCACGGTCGCGGCGGCGCCAGGGAAGGTGAACCCACGCGGCGTCACCGGCGGCGGCGACATGTACGCGGGCGCGGAGGTTGCCGAGCGTCTCGGTCCAGGGTGCGTCTGCGACGGTGAAGGGCACTTCGTCGGCGTGCAGGCTGAGTGCCGTCAGCAGAACGAGAAGAAGCTGGAGCAGGGGAGAAAGCAGGCGCCGGCCAGCTCCGACGGGACAGATATTTTGTCGGCGGTGCTTGGCGGAATAAATCAGGGTGCAGCTGCCGTCGTCCTTCGCGATGAGCCCGAACGCGAGCACTCGATATAGCCAGACCCGCGCAGCGGAGTCCGGTGTCCAGCTTCCCGTTTGCGGCGTGATGGAGGCTGCGGATCTCACCGGAAAAGTCATACTGCGTCGCCGCGCAGAAAGGTGTCAACCCATCGCCTTGGCGCATAGCAGGTCGGGTGGACCGGCAGGACGTGACCGTCTGAAACGGAACCAAGAAAGCGCCAGTCCGGGCAACCTGAAATGACCCTGCGGCGCTTCGGCGCATTTGCCCTATGGCGACTGCTCCGGTCACCGGCGTCCGTTTTTTGATTATCGAACAATTCTTCCTCGAGGAAGAGAGCCCCGGGCGGGAGCGAGTAAACGAGGCGCGGGGCGGAAGCCGGCCGAGTGGAGGGTGGAGCGCGTTGCCTCTGGCGCGCCGGTGTTTTGGCCCGAAATATTAAATCACGGCCCGGGTTGGGGTCACCCGGTCCATCCCAAGGCCCGTTTCAGCCCTGAGTGGATCCCTCTTTTCGGTCCATCCCTAGAGTCGGTCTGGGCGATTGGTTGATGTTGATACGACTGACGCTGGTTGTCCATCCCTGGCGGAGGGAAGGCCCGGCTCGGCGGGCCTGACCGGCGCCAGGGATGGAAG
>CAIOAO010000031.1 GCA_903855985.1 uncultured Opitutia bacterium
ACCTATCCCCAGGCGTTCACGCAGGGTGTCGCGATCTCGATCGTCGGCGTCGCCGGCGTGCGCACGATCACCTACGCCCCGTAATTGGGTCGCACGGTTTAACTCTCAAGCCGTCCGCGTCAGCGGACGGCTTTTTTGTGCCCAAATGACCAGAGGTGCCCCGGCACCCTGGCGAGGGAGGCCAGCCCGCATCGCCGACCAAGAAGCTTTCATTTTTCACCCCGACCGCCCAATCTGCCTCCGCGCATGACCCAGCCCGCTTCCCCGGCCCTGCTTTCCGACAAACGCGTCTGGCTCTTTCTGCTTTCCGGCGCCCTGGCCGTGGTGCTCGGGTTCTTCGCGATCCCCGGCTACGCCGCCATCAACCTGGTGTCGAAAACCGGCTACTGGTTCGAGCTCGTGGCGTTCGTGCTGTTCCTGCGGGCGCTCTGGCTGACCTTCCGGGACGACCTGCGGACGCTGCACTGGCGCCGGCTGGACTGGGCCTCGGTGGCGGTGGTGGCCCTCGCCGGCATCGTCCTGCTCGTGCACGAGACCTTCGGGTTCAAGATCATCATGGACGAGCTGATGCTCCTCGGCACGTCGATGAGCATGCACTTCGACCGGGCGGTGCTGACTCCGACGCGCGGCAACGACATCCAGGGCGCCTTCGTGATCCTCGACGGGATCATGGACAAGCGGCCGCTGTTTTTCCCGTTCCTGCTTTCCCTGCTGCACGACATCACCGGCTACCGGCCGGCCAATGCCTTTGTGCTGAACAGTGCGCTGACCTTCATCCTGCTCGGCCTGACCTACACGTGCGGGCGCATGCTGGCGGGCCGGCGCGCCGGCTGGCTGGGGGTCCTCCTCCTGGCCGGGCTGCCCCTCCTCGGGCAGAACGCCACGGGCGGCGGGTTTGAGCTGCTCAACATCGTCATGATCCTCGCCACGCTGCTGCTCGGCGCGCGGTTCGTGCAAAAGCGGGACGAGGCCTCGTTCACGGCGTTGGGCTTCTCGACTTTGCTGCTGGGCCAGGTCCGGTACGAGTCGCTGATCTACGTGCTGCCGGTGGTGATCCTGATCCTGTGGGTCTGGTATGACGAACGGCGGGTCATCCTCTCCTGGCCGGTGATTTTCGCCCCGCTCCTGCTGCTGCCCTATCCGCTGCAGCACCACATCTTCGAGCTGCGGTCCACCGCCTGGCAGATGGGCACCGCCGTGGGCGACAAGTCCAACGCCACCGTGCCGTTTTCCCTCTCGTACGTCGCCAACAACCTCACCCACGCCGAGAGTTTCTTCCTCGCCCGGTCCACGGACCAGCCGAACTCCCTGACGCTTTCCCTCCTGGGCGGAATCGGGCTCGTTTTTTTCCTGCTGTTCGCCGTCAAGCGGCTGCGGACCCTGCGCACCGAGCCGCCGGTCGTGGTGGCCGCGATCATCTTTGCGACGGGCTTCATCGCCCAGTTTGCCCTCTTCATGGGTTACTTCTGGGGCCAGTTCGATGATCCCATCATCCGCCGGCTCAGTCTGCCCACGCATCTCGGGATGGTGATCGCGGTGATGACCGTCCTGCCGCAATTTGCCGCCGCGGGCTTCCAGCGCCTGCTCCTGGGCGTGGCGGCCTTCGGGCTGATTGCGAGCGGCGTGCCCTCGATGGCCGAGCATGCCTATTCCCAGGAGTACCTGCCCGGCAAGGAAAGCGCGTGGCGCCGCCAGTTCATGGCGGACCAGCTGCGTCATGACTACCTCATGATCGACAACGACGCGATCCTGTGGGTCTCGCACCTCGTGTCGGCGACCACCGTCCCGCAGGCGATCAAGCGCCGCGATGCGGTGGTGTTCACCCTGCGCAACCACACGTTCTCCGGCATCTACGTGTTCCAGCGTTTCAACATCAACGAGACCACGGGGGTGCTCACCCTGCGCGACGGTGATGACCTGGGGCCGGATTTTGTGCTGGAGACGGTACGGGAGGAGCGGCTGCAGACCCTGACGCTGACGCGCATCAGCCGGGTCAAGGAGGTCCGCCAGGGGAAGGTTTCCCTGACGGCGCCCGACGGCGGCAAGCCGCCGGTGGTGACGCAGAACCGCGCCGAGATCGAGAAGATGCGCAAGGCCTACCTCGAGAATTTCATCAAGCAGCTCCCGTGAGCCCCCCGGCCCGTCCGACCGCGCGATGAACCAGCTGAGCTCATTTGTCCGGGACCCGGCGGCGAGGAAACGGCTGCTGCTGTTCGCGCTGTGCGGCGGGCTGGCCGTGGTGACCGGCTTCAGCGCGGTCACGCCCCACCTCGCGGAGGTGCTGATCGTCAACGGCGGCTACTATTACATGCTGGGCCTGTTCGGCCTGTTTGTGTTTTTCGCCGTCCGCGTCGCCCGGGCGCGGCGCGAGGTGTGGACGGGCTGGCTGCGCCGCCCGGGCTGGCCGGCGCTGGTGATCGCCGCCGCGACGGCGTTCGCCCTCTGGGCCGACCCCTTCCAGCACAAGGTGCTCTTTGATGAATACGTCCTGCAGGCCACGGCGTTTCACATGCACATCACGAAGGAGATCGGCACGGTGATCCGGGCCTACGACATCGGCGGCACCTGGCTGCCGATCGACACGTTCCTCGACAAGCGGCCTTACTTTTTCACGTTCCTGCTCTCGCTGGTGCACGACCTCGCGGGCTACCGGATCGCAAACGTGTTTTTCCTCAACGCCGGCTTCACCGCGGCCTGCCTCAGCCTGGCCTACTGGTTTGGGCGCGAACTGACCAACCGCGCCGGCGGACTGCTGGTGGTGGTGCTGCTCACGACGATGCCGCTGTTCGGGCAGAACGCCAGTTGCGCCGGCATGGAGATGCACAACCTCACCATGCTCCTCCTGGTGATGGTCCTTGCCCTGCTTTACCTGCGCGCCCCGGACGCCGACCGCCTCGCGCTGCTCTGCCTCGCGACAGTGCTGCTGGCGCAGAGTCGGTATGAGTCGGTGATCTTCGTCGTGCCGGTCGCCGTGGTCATTGTGGCCGGGTGGTGGCGCATCCAGCGCGTGCTGCTGCCCTGGGTGGCGGTGGTGACGCCCCTGCTGCTGGTGCCCTATGCCTGGCACAACCGCTACGTCTCGGCCGCGCCGCTGCTGTGGCAGCTGGGCGAGGGGCAGAAGTCGCGGTTCAGCCCGGAGTACCTGGCGGGCAATTTCTGGAACGACCTCCAGTTCCTTTTCAGCTTCAGCAACGCCTACGCCAATTCCTGGTATCTCTCGGTGCTCGGCTGTGCGGGCCTGGCCTATTTCCTGTGGAACGCGGTCCGGTGGCTGCGCCGGCGGACTCCGCTTTCCCCGGTGGCGTGGGTGGCCGTGCTGTTCGGCACGGCGATCACCGGCAACTTTGTCCTGCTGCTGTTTTATTACTGGAGCCGCCTGACGGATTCGATCGCGGCCCGCTTTGCGCTGCCGGCCTGCGTGCTGTTTGCCCTGCTGGCGGCGGTGCTCGCCCGCGGCCTCGACCGCCGCTGGCCGGCCATGCGCGTGGCGTTTCTGGGGGCCGGCGTCTACCTGCTCTTCTCGTCCGTGCCGGCCATGGCGCACCGGTTTTACACCAGCCAGAATCTGGTGATGAAGGAGGTCGACTGGGAGCACGACTTCGTGCTGCCCCGCCAATCCGGCCCGGTGCTGTTCATTTCCAACAAGTCCACCATTCCCTGGGTCCTGTGGCGGATCCCGGCCCTCATCATCGGCGTCGCGCGCCAGCGCGGCGACCAGCTGCGCTATCACATGGCGCAGGGCACGTTTCACGAGGTCCTCGTCGCGCAGGCGCTGCGCCCGACCACGCCCGAGGGGAAATTCGGCGTGGATCCCGATGACGTGCTGCCGGACAACTTCCGGCTCGAGCTGCTCGCGGAAAAACGCTTCGGCGGCCGCATGGCGCGGCTGAGCCGGCTGGTGGCGGTGGATCCCGAGCCGCCGGGGACCGCCCAGCCGAAGCGTCCGCCGCCGCCCCCCAGCCTGACCCCCGACTCATGAGTGAGGCCCGTGACAGCGCAACGGCTGCGCCGGTCCCGGCCCCGGGCGGGCGTTTTGGGCGGATGGGCTGGGGGCTGCTTGTGCTCCTGACCGTGGGGTACTTCGCCGCCTTCGCGTACGAGCCCACCCTGTTTTTTGCCCTGGGCGTGGCGCATTACGACGGGTGGTTCATCGACACGTTTGCCCTGCTGGCGTCGAGCGACGCGGACACGCGCGGACTCGATCCCTATGCCCCGAACCCACTCGATTATTTCAACCGGCCGCACGTCTATTCGCACTGGTGGCTGCACCTCCGGGACCTGGGGCTGACCCGGGCGGATTCCTTCCGGCTGGGTCTGGGCCTGGTGATCACCTTTCTCGTCGCGGCGCTCTGGCGGTTGCGGCCGCGGGTTCCGCTCCAGCTGCTGTGGTACCTAGCCGTGCTCTGTTCCTCGGCGATCCTGCTCGCGCTGGACCGGGGTAACAACGACCTCGTGATTTTCCTGGTCCTCACGCCCCTGGTGCCCTGCCTGCTGAGTCCGCGGGCCGGGGTGCGGTTGATCGCGCCGTTCCTCGTCACCGCGGCGGCGATGTTGAAATATTATCCCGCGGCGGCGGGCCTGGTGTTGCTGGCGCAGGCCGGCCGGCCGGAACTGCGGTCCCGGCTGTGGCTCACATTTTTACTGCTGGCGGCGGCGGGGTGCAGCGTGGCGGGGGATCTGGCGGGTTTCGGCCCGGTGGCGCCCCAGCCGGCCGGGTTGATGACCTTTGGTGCGACGGGATTTCTGCACGAGCTCGGCTGGCTGGGACTGGGACCAAAACTGGCCGTGGCCGGCCTCGGCCTGGCCGGCGTGGCCTGGGCCTGGCGCCGCGCGGCGCTGGGTGACTGGGAACCGGCGGCGGCCCAGCGCTCCGACTGGCTGCACTTCATCCTGGGGGCCGTGCTGCTCACCGGCTGTTTCTTCACGAGCATGAATTTCGGCTACCGCTGGGTGTATGCGGTCTGGCTGGCGCCCGCGCTGTGGGTGCTGCCCCGGGACCCGGACACCCCCGCACCCGTGCGCCGGCTGGCCCGGGCGACGAGGTGGCTCTTGCTGGTCGTACTGTGGTGGCCGCCAATCTGCTGCCTGATCGTCAATCATTTCATCGGCGTCTTGCCGAGCCCGACGATCATGTTCCTGGCCAAGCTGTCCTTCCTCGTGGAGCAGCCCTTCGACTGGGCGTTTTTTCTCTGCCTGCTGGTCTTCCTGACGCATTTCACCCGCCGCCGGCTCGCCGTGCTCCGCGGCTTAGCGTGAGGTTTGCCCCGCGGTGCGGTCGATGAGCGCCTGCCATTCGGCCAGTGAGCCGGTGGTGGCCGCGGCGATTTCCGCGGCCGTGAGGCGATAGATGAAAATCGAGTAACCGACGTTCGCGTCCGGCGCCCGCACCCGCAGGTAGTGACAGAGCCGCGCGAAGCGCAGCAGGTCGAGCCGGGTCCCGGCGCGCCGCCATTTTTCCGGGCTCGCGGCCCGGTCCATCTCTATGCGCTGCTGCGAGTCGCCGTAGTAAGTCAGCAGGGCCGGTTCCAGCCCCCGTGCCCGTTGGTACTCCTGTTCCAACGCGGCGGTCCACGGCCCGCGGATCGGGCTGTAGACATGCTCCAGCATGGTCGCCCCGATGCAATACACGCCCGGCTCGAGCGGGACCCACGGCTGGGTGATCTTGAAGCCGTTCACAAACGGCAGCCGCCGGGCCCGGAGGTGATGATAGGCCGGCTCGCCCGTGCCGAAATAGGAGAGGTAAACCGGCTCGCCCGGCGCCACGGACGTGTCGATCCAGTCCTTGAGCCCGGGCAGGTCCTGGCCCCAGTCGAGCGAACTGTCGACCAGATGGCGGTGGCCGTTCTCCGGGCCGCCGGCGAAGGCGTTGAAGTACGCGATGAAGTGCGGCGCCACGCGCACGGACTCCGTCACATGCCAGCCGAGCAGCGCGACCACGGGCAGCACCCAGGCGGTGCGCCGGGACGCGAGCCAGGCGCCGAGCGTTCCGGCCGCGATGAACAGCACGGGGTAGGTTGGCAGGATATGGCGGTGGCCGATGTTCAGGTGGCTCGTGATCGAGAATGCCCAGTACACGACAAACAGCGCCGCGAGCGGGGCGAAGCGATACCACGTGTCGCGGGAGCGCCGCACCAGCAGGACCAGCGCCGTGCCGCTCGCGACCAGCAGCGCCAGCGTGGTCTTGTAAGCGAAGGCGTAGATGAAAAACGCCGGCCACCCGGTTGTGCTGTAGGCGCCGTTCAAAAACGCTGAGCGGACCTGCATCGACGCCTTCACGTAGGCCATGCCGTAAATGTAGGCCTCGGGCAGCACGCGCCAGGCGGCGAGCGCGCGGAAGAGCTTGCCGCTGGCACCGAGCTCGGCGTCGAGCGTCGCCCATGGCCAGATGAAGTTGTCAAAGGGCGGAAGCGCGGGATTGGCGGCGGCGAAGCGGAAGCCGAAGGCGGCCCAGATGATTAGCCCCGCCACCAGGCCCTGGCCGAGCGTGGAGAGCGCGGCCGCGCCAAACTTGCCGCCGCGCGAGGTCCACGTGCGGCCCAGGAGCTGGAGCGGCGCCGGGGCGAATGCACGCACCAGCGCGAGCGCGACAAACACCGGCAGCAGCAGCGGCGCGGAAAATTTCGCGACGCAGGCGAGCCCGAATGTTCCCGCGCTCAGCCACCACCAGCGCGCGCGGCCGTCATGCAGGTGACGCCACCAGGCGCCGACGCTCGCTAGCAGGAAAAACGCGGAGCAGACATCGCTGGTCACCAGCGCGCCATGGGCGAGAAAGGTCGGCTCGAACGTGAAGAAGACCAGTGACACCACCGCCCCCGCGTCGCCGAACAACCGGCGGGACCAAAGGAACACCAGCAGCCCCGTCGCCACGCTGAACAGCGCGATCATGGCGCGCCCCGCCATCAAGCGCGGAAAATGGTTGTCGCCGGTCTCATAGAAAAACTCGTGGCCGAACCCCCACACATCGCTGGTGCGCCACCGGGGATTGCCGGCCAGCGGGGGCTGCTTCGTGCCGGCGAGGACCGCGGGCAGCGCCGCCCAGCGCTGGGGTAGGATGCCGTTCTCCGGCTGCAGCCGGTAATCCTGGTTCTGCCAGTAGCTGAAGCCGGCCGTCAGGTGCGCCAGCTCATCCGAGGTCGTGCTCTCACGCTCCTTGCTCCCCACCGCGAGGGCGAAGTGGATCGCGAGCAACCCGGCGACGAGCGCAAAAAACCACGGGCGGCTGGCGGGTTGGGTCATGGGGAGAAGGGCGGGGGTCCGTCCAGCAAGGCCCTCACGTCGGCCTCCGTCAGCCGGAAAATCAGGATTGAATAACCCACCTCGGCATCGGGCGACCGGCGGTGCAGTCCCGCGCACAGCCGGCCGAAGCGCAGGTGCTCCAGCTCGATCAGGCGCGGTATGGCGGCGTCGCGCGGCATCGCATCCCGGCCCGCCCGCCACGCGTCCAGCCAGCCGCGCAGTTCCGTGTACCGGCGTTCGTGCTCCGGCGTCCAGCCGTGGCGCACCAGCGTGTAGGGCTGCTGGAACATCGTTGCGCTGATGCAGTAGACCCCGCCGGTCATCTCCGGGAGCAGTTCGCGTCCGCGCAGGTCAAAATAACCGTCGGCGATCCGGGTTGCCGTGATGCCCTCGTGCGCAGGCGAACCCGAACCGAAGTACGAGAGGTAGATTTTTTCGCCCCGCGCGTGCGTCGCGAGCCAGCGTTTCAGCCCTGGCAGGTCCTGGCCCCAGTCGAGGGAGCTGTCCACGAAGTGCTCGTAACCATGCTCCGGGCCGCCCAGCAGCGGGTTGAAGTAGGCGAGGTAGTGCGGCCGGATCGAAAGGGACGCCGCCGCATGACCGGCCAGGAGGATCGCCAGAACTGTCGCGCCCCCGCGCCGCCGCGGCAGCCAGACCACCGCCCCGGCCAGGAGGTACAGCATGGGGTAAAGCGGCAGCAGGTGGCGCACGCCGATGTTCAGGCGGCTCGTGAGCATGACCGCGCCATAGATCACAAGGAACACCAGGAGCGGCGCGAGCCGGTACCAGCGCCGCGCGGATTTCTGCCGCGCCAGCGCCACCACGGCCAGCGCGAGGAGGGCGAGGGCCGGGAGCGTGGTCTTCAGCGCGAACCCCACCGGGAAAAACGCCAGCCAGCCATGCGTGCCGTATTCGCCCATGAAAAACGCCGGCCGCCCACCCGCAAAAAACAGCGTGTGCGCGAATCCCTGCAGCCATGCATCGGGCAGCAGGTGCAGCTCCCGCGCCCACCCGGTTACCCGCACCGCCAGGCCGGTGCCATAGTCCGCCCAGGGATGGTTGTAGCCGCCGGCACTGCGGAGCCCGTCGAAGCGAAATCCGTAGGCCGCCCAGATCGTGATCCACGCAATGAGGAGCGCGGCGACGGAGGCCAGGGCCAGCACGCCCACGGCGCGACTGCCGCGCACGCGGGTCGGGCGCGGGCCGAGGTGCACGGGCAGGGCAGGGTGGCGCGCGCAGCGCACCACGAGCATGGCGGCGAACATCACGGCAAACAGCGGCGCGGAAAATTTCGCCAGCGCGAGCCCGCCCCAGGCGAGGCCGGCCAGGACCACCCGCCCGGGCGTCACGCGATGCAGCAGCCGCCAGGAGGTGAGTGTGGCCGCGAGAAATCCGAGCGTCGCCGCCATGTCACTCGTCGCCAGCCCGCCATGCGCCAGCAGCAGCGGGCAAAAGGCATACAGCACCGTGGCGATGAGCGCACCGGTCCGCCCAAAGAGCGACCGCGCCCAGAAAAACACCAGCAGCCCGCAGGCGGCGCCGAGCAGTGCGATCATGGCGCGCGCGGAGGCGAGCAGGCGCGGCAGGTCGTTGCCCGACTCATAAAAAAACTGCTGGCCGATCTCCGCGACATCGGCGTTGCGCCAGACGGCCTGGTCCGTTTTCGGGAAATGCACGTCCGACGCGAGCAGCGGCAGCGCAGCCCAGCGCTGGGGCAGGTTCCCATTCTCCGGCTGCAGGCGGTAGTCACCGAGCGTCCAGTAGCTGTAGCCGGCGGTGACGTGGAAAATTTCGTCGGCCGTCGTGCTGTGCTCGCGCGACACGGATGCGGCCATCCACCAGAACAGCGCGAGCAGCGCGCCCGCGACCAGCGTCGCTCCGGTGCCGCGCATGGTTCAGCTCCGCGGACGCGGCGGTTTCACGAGGTACACGGGACGCTGCTTCACCTCGTCATAGACGCGGCCGAGATATTCGCCGAGCACGCCGATGGCGATGAGCTGCACGCCGCCGAGAAACAGCACCAGCGCCGCGAGGGTGGTGAAACCGGTGGGCGCGGTCTCGATCGCGATGAGGCGCTTGATCACATAATACAGGCCGAGGCAGAAGCCGGTGAATCCGGTGAACACCCCGGCGTAGGTCAGCAGCCGCAGCGGCAGGTGGGAAAAGCTGAACACGCCGTCGAGCGCGTAACGCACCAGCCGCGAAAAGGTCTGTTGCGGCTGCCCCGCGGCCCGCTCCTGGCGGTCGTATGGCACATCCGCCGTCGGGAAGCCGATCCACGCGCGCAGCCCGGGGAAGAACCGGTTGCGCTCAGGCAGTTGGTGGAACGCGGCCACCGCATGGCGCCCGAGCAGGCCGAACGTGCCGCTGTTCGGCTCGACCGGGTAGTCGGACAGCGTGCCGAAGAGCTTGTGGAAAAAATCAAAGCCCACGCGGCGCAGGCCGGTCTCGGCGCGGGTGCGGCGGGTGGCGCGCACGACCTCGGCGCCCTCGCGCCATGCGGCGACGAGCGCCGGGATGACCTCGGGCGGATCCTGCAGGTCGGCGTCCATCGTCACGGCCGCGTCGGCGCTGCTGGCGGCTGCGAGACCGGCGGCGAGTGCGGCCTGGAAACCGAAGTTGCGCGACAGTTCGACGAGTTCGAAGCGGGGGTCGCGGGCGGCCTGCGCGCGGATGAGCGCGGCGGAGTCGTCCCGGCTGCCGTCGTCCACCAGCACCGCGGTCCAGCTGCAGCCGGGCTGGGCGTCGAAGAGCGCGGCCAGCCGGGCGAACAGCTCGGGCAGCACGGCCGCCTCGTTGAAGACGGGGATGACAACGGCAATTTTGGCGGCGGAGACGGGCATGGTTTCAACCGGCGCGCCGGGCGGCGCGGGTAACGGCCAGAGTGAGAATCCCGGCGAGAAGTGCGAGCACAAGTGCGGCAGACGGCTGGAATTCATCCCGGAAAAAAACGAGATGATTCACCAGCTTGCCCGCCGCGTTCATCAGGGAGGTTTCCGAGTAGCTCCGCAGGATGGCCTCGGGCGCCCGGTCCGGAGTGAACCAGCGGTCGAACGCATAGTTTTGCACGGCAAAATGCAGGGCGATCCCGAGGACAAAATCGATGGCGCCACCGGCGATCAGCACCCGCTGCCAGCCGCGGCCGAGGCCGGCCCAGCGGGACGCGAGAAACGCGAGCCCGAGCAGCACGAGCGCCTGCAGGCAAATGTGGGCCAGGCCCCACGTGTCGCGCGCACCGTGCACCGCCACGCCGAGGAGGATGACTCCGCCGGAAAACAAGGCCCAGAACCACCGGCTCCGGGGCGCCGCCTCGGGCCAGCTGCGGACGAGTTCGCGGCCGAGCAGGAGCCAGCCGACGGACCCGAAGACCAGGAACAGGTTGAGCTGGTACACCTGGAAAAACCAGTCGTGCCAGTAGCCCCAACGGCTGGACTGGGCGATCAGCGCCCCGTCCAGCGGACGCAGGAAGTGCGGGACGATCGTGTCGCGCAGGTTGAGGGCAATTTTTATGAACTGGTTCCCGGTGTGGACGTCCTTTACGTCCACACTGGAGTTGGACAGCAGCGTCGTGTGGGCGCCGTAAACCGCGAGCGACCAACCGAACCACGTCGCAAGCACGAGTCCCCCGATGAGGCCGAGCATCGCGGTCTGGCGCCAAAAGGCCGCGTCCGTCCAGCGGGTCCGGGATAGGAGGAGCCACGCGAGGGCGAGTAGCAGGACGTAGGGTCCGGCGGAATAATGCGCGAGCAGGGCGGCGGCCAGGGCAGTGGCGCAGAGCGGACCCGCCGACGGGGGCGCGTCGGGGTCCCGGGCGCGCAGGAAAAAATACAACCCGCCCAGGATTAAGCAGACAGCCGTCAGTTTAGTCCACGCGAACGTGGCGTTTTCCACGAACGAGGGGTTGAGCATCAGCAGCACGGCGAGCACGGCCATGGCGCAGGAGCCGGCGGCGCCCCGCGCGGGCGAGAAACGCCGGGCCAGCAAGGCCGCCGGGAGGAAGGCCAGGCTGCTGAGCAGCGTGGTGAACAGCTGGTAGTGCGCGAAATTGCCCGGGGACAGCGCCAGCAATGCGCCGGTGACAAGATTGGCGAGCGGCGGCCGGGCGGGCAGCGCGTAGACGCCGAGAAATTTGGTGTCGAGCGGCCAGTGCCCGAGGAAGAACCGCGCGCGCTCGCAGTGTTCAAACCAGTCGCTCGTCCAGCCGCCACCCGAGTAGCTCGCGATCAGGCCCAGCCAGGCCGTGCACCAGAGGGTGACGAGCAATTGACCGGCCAGCAGCGCGCGTGCGCCCGGGTCGCGGAACACGGCCGTGAGCGCCGCCCGGCCCGTGCCGAGCCCCAGGACGGCGAGCGCCGGCAGCAGCCAGAACGTCAAGGCGGGCAGGCCGAGGAGATAAATAGCGAAGGCCAGCAGGTAGGTGGAGAGCAGGGACAGCACCACGGACGCCGCCAGTTTTTCCGCCGGGTCGAGGTTGAGCCGGGCCGCCAGCGGCCACGCCAGGCCGAGGGTCAGGGTGAAAAACAGCAGCAGGCAGGCGGAGAGTTCCAGCAGCATCGGGGTCAGGGGGCGGCGGGCGGGAGCCGGTCGTTGCGCACGTAAAGACGGGTGCCGTCGAGATCGGCCACCTGCGTGTAGTGGGCCTGCACCCATTGGCGCAAGGGCGGGAAGCACTCATGCGCCCGGGCGCGGTCATCGAACGCGAAATTGCCCGGCCCAACGGCATCGGCGAACACCGGCGGGCGGGCGGCGGTGAAATCCTCGAGGTAGCGCCGCAGGAAATACGGCTGGAGCGGTCCTTCCCTGAGCTGGGGCTCGGCCTGGGCCTGGCGCGTGGCCTGCGGCCGGCCGGCCTCCACATAGAGCGAGCAGCGCCAGCCCCAGACGGCCAGCGCTTCGCCCGGGGCCGAGTAGGTGCGCACGAGGCGCGAGAGTTCGCGCCGCGCCGGGCTGATGCCCGCGGCGTTGATCGCGGCGTAGGAGTCAATGCCCGCGACGCGCCAGGCCAGCTGCGGCCCGAGGGTGCAGACGAGAAAGACCCCGGCGAGCCACAGACGCTTTCTGCCGGGGGTGGAGTTGGTTTCACGCGGCCAGGCGAGCGCCAGCGCGGTGCCGGTCAGCCAGAGCAGCGGCAACGGCAGGAGTTGCAGGTGATGGGCGGAGGGCCGGCGCGGGGCGAGGGCGACAAACACCCCGATGGCGAAAAGCAGGGTCGCGGTGAGCGCGGCGCTCCGGGACGCGGCGGGGGCGGAGCGGAAGTGCCAGACGGCGAGGGGCACGAGGCACAGCGCCGCGCCGGCCAGCCAGAACCCGAGGTAGCCGTCGGACAGCGCATTTTGCCACTGGCCGGCCGCGACCTCCAGCCACGAGAAATGCGGCGTGCCGACATAGGCCAGATTGCCGAGCAAATAGGGCGTGACGAGGTGCTCGATCTGTCCGGTGAGCAGGGCGGCGCCGAACCAGAACACGGCGGGCAACAGGACGCCGGCGATGAGGGGTAGCAGGGAACGCGGCCGGCCCGAGCGGTTTTCGTGCACCGCCACCAACACCCACATCGCGCCGGCGAGCGGCGCGGCCTGCAGCTTTGCCCACGGCACGCCACCGAGCAGCAGCGCGATGAGCCACAGCCCGCGCGGTGACGGGGCGCGACTCTGCCGCACCGCGGCATAACCCGCGGCGGCGAGCAGGAGGGCGGGCAGAAGTTCCGTCGAGTAATGCGCCAGATCCGGGCTCGTGGTGAACGCAACGGCCGCGAGGGCGGGCAGGACCACCAGTCGCGCAAGGGCCGCACCCGCCAGCAGCGCCAGGGTTTCACCGGCGAAGACCACCGCGCCGAACACGACGCCCAACGCAATCAGCCGGGCGACCGCGTAACTGGCGAAGCCGTCCGCCCACGCGGCCGGCAGGAGGGGAAAATAATCGAGCGGACCCGCGGTGCCGCCATCCACCGAGCGCCAGAAAACGGGATCGTGACGGAGCGTGAGCGCGCCGGCGATGAGCTGGCTTTCGTCGGGGTTCAGCTGGTGCTGTACCCAGAGCATGGGCCAGCGGAAGCAGAGCAGCGTCACCGCCGTGAGCGCCCACCATTTCCAGCCCAGCGAGGGCGCGGGAGTGGCCTCAGCCGCAGATCGCAGGCTCCAGCCCACCGCCAGCAGCAGCAGGATCCAGCCCGGCGCGGCCGGAGAGAACAAGGTCGCCTGGACGGCCGATGTCATGGGCTCGGTCCGGCGGGCGGCACGGCGTCAGCGGAACAGGTTGTATTTCACGATGACCCAGATCGCGCGGAAGCCGTCGCGCCAGCCGATCTTTTTGCCCTCGGCGTAGGTCCGGCCGTAGTAGCTGATGCCGACCTCGTAGATCACGCAGTCGAGCTTGGCGACCTTGGCGGTGATCTCGGGTTCGAAGCCGAACCGGTTTTCCTCGATCGTGATCTTCTGCAGCACCTCGCGGCGGAAGACCTTGTAGCAGGTTTCCATGTCCGTGAGGTTGATGCCGGTGAACATGTTCGAGAGCAGGGTGAGGAACTTGTTGCCCACCATGTGCCAGAAATAGACCACGCGGTGCGCCTCGGCGCCCATGAAGCGCGAGCCGAAGACCACGTCGGCCTTGCCGTCGAGGATGGGCTTGAGCAGGCGCGGGTATTCCTGCGGGTCGTACTCGAGGTCGGCGTCCTGCACGATCACGGCATCACCCGTGGCGGCGGCGAAGCCGGAGCGGAGCGCGGCGCCCTTGCCGCGGTTTTCGTCGTGGTAGATGATCTTGTCCACGAGCGAGACAATCTGGGTGCGGAGCAGGTCGCGCGTGCCGTCGCGCGAGCAGTCGTCCACGATGATGATCTCCTTGTTGGCCACGGGGGCGGCGCGCACCCGTTCCACGATGGAGCGGATGGTCTTGGCCTCGTTGTAACAGGGGATGATGATGGAGAGCTTCATGCGGGCGGGAGCAAGGTAGCGCAGGGGGAGGGAGACGGAAGTTTTTTCCGGGGGCGGAAAACCAAGCCGTTTCTAACCGCGAATGGACGCGAATGAACACAAATCCGGAACCGAACTCCGGCGCAGGCCTTCAGCATTCGCGTGTATCCGCGTCCATTCGCGGTTAAATGCCATCAGCGGTCCGGCACCGGGAAATAGACATAGAGCTCATCCCCCGGCACGGCCTCGACCAGTCGCCAGCGGGGGTCGGTGGTGGGGGTGTTGAGGAAGGCGATCAGTGAGCGTGCGCCGGGCAGGACGGGCAGCTGCGCCGCGGCCACCCGCTGGAAATCGAGGGAGAAGGTCCCGGTCGGCTCCATGCGGCCGAAGCGGCGGGTGAAGAGCGGCAACAGCTGCGCGGGCGCCGACTCGCGGAAGGCGGGAATGGGATGCGGAGCACGCCGAAGGTCAGCGGGTTCCAGCGCAGCCACGGCGAAAGGTCGTGATGGAAGGCGAAGGTCTTGTTGTTGTACTGCTCCCAGTCGTTGAGGAGCGCGTAAAATTTCCGCGCGAGCTGGCCGAACCACGCGAAGGGATGTTGTCCGACGTAACCGAGGAACTTCGCGTGCCAGTGGGCGTTCATCGCGACGATGTCGGTCGGGGGGCGCCCCGTTTCCTGCTGGTAGAGCAGCATCGATTCCGCCCGCGCGGGATTTTTTTCCGCCAGGGCCGGCGGCAGGCTGAGATGCTGGGTGTAGTAGCGTCCGTGGAAACCGGGCTGGTTGGCGGCCCAGAGATTATAGGCGCCCTGCCACGGGAGAAATCCGGCCACGCCGCTCACCTTTTCCTGCCAGCCGGCCGTCGCGAGAAAGAGCAGTCCGCCGGTGAACGCAGCGGCAAACTGCCGGCGACCTGGCCGGGTGCGCCAGCCGGGCAGGGCGAGGACCGGCAGCAGCGCCCAGACGAGGAGGTAATTCGGCCGCATCAGCGTCGCCGCGGCCCAAAACATACTGGCGCCGATCCAGCGGCCGGCGCCGCCCGAGCCCGCGGGCGTGCCGAGGAACGGCGCGAGGCAGACCAGTCCGGCCAGAAAGAGCGTGAGGGCCGGCACGGCGTCGAGGGCCTGCGTCGAATAGTGGACCAGCACCGGATTCAGCGCGCAGAGCAGGCCCGCCGCGAGCGCGGCCCCCGGACCGAACCACCGGCGCGCGAGCAGCGCGACCAGGCCGGCATTCACCGCGTGCAGCACGGCGCCGAGGGCGAGGGCGGTGGAAAACAAGGCGCCGGCCGCCACCCCGAGACTGCGCAGTGAAGCCAGGACGAGGGCGTAGCCGGAGGCCCGGTAAAACGGCTCGGCGGGCAGCGTGCCGCGAAAGATGGACTCGGCGAGGGCGAGGTTTTCGCGTTCATCGAGCACCGGCACCCGCCCGAGGGGCGTCGTCAGGTACCACCCCAGGTGACCGCTGGCATAAGCCAGGGCGACGGCCACCGGCACCGCGACCGGCCACAGGGCACGAAGAGAACTGGCGGGGGCGGACGGCGTGGCGGGCATGCGCGGGGAAGTGGCTCAGGACAACGCAGCCCTCCGGCGGCGGCAAGCCTGCCGGCAGCGGAATGGGGCCGGGTGGGGACTGTCTCCTCCCATGACGGGATTGGTTTTACGTTCAATTGACGCGGTTCTGCGGTCACGGGGCCACGCCCGCCCAATCCCGTCCCCTGCGCTTGACGGTGGCGCGCGCGGGCGGACAGGCTGGACGCATGCCGTCTGAAGCGTCCGCCGCCAAAAAAATCCCGTGGGTGAAACTTGCCGTGGGGGCGCTGGTGATCGTGGTCATCGCCGCACTGCTGCTGCGCGGGCTGAACCTTCGCAGCTATTTTGACCAGGGCATGGCATTGATCCGCAGCGCGAGTCCGTGGGCGTTTTTCTCGGCCATGGCGCTCCTGCCGGCGGTGGGCGCACCCGTGCTGGCCTTCATCCTGTCGGCCGGCCCGCTGTGGGCGGAAAAGCTGGGAATGGGGAACGTGATCCTGTTTTCGCTGCTGGCCCTGACGGTGAATTTCACCCTGACGTATTGCCTGGCACGGTGGGCCTTCCGCCCGTTGCTCACGAAACTCGTCACCCGGCTGGGCTACCAGTTGCCGCGCGCGGAGGAAGGCGACGCCACGAGCCTGATCGTCATCATGCGCGTGACGCAGGGTATTCCCTATTGCGTGCAGAACTACCTGCTCGGCCTGGCGGAGGTGCCGTTTGGGAAATACTTCCTGTGGACGGCGGTGCTGTCCCTGCCGCAGAACGTCGCGGCGATCCTCTTCGGAGACGCCATCATGCACGGCAAGGGCCGGATGGTGGCCATGATCGCCGGCCTGCTGGTGGCGCTGGTCGCGGCGACGCACCTCGTGCGCCGTCATTTTTCGGCTAAGAAGAAGAAATCCGCGGCATGAAAACCGGCCGGGAAATCGACCTCGGCGGGAAGTCGGACCAGGTGGTGTCGGTCAGCGAGTTCACCCGCAAGGTGAAGGCGCTGCTCGAGAGCGGCATCCGGCCGGGCTGGGTGCGCGGCGAGGTGTCGAACCTCCGCGCGCAGGCGAGCGGGCACGTGTACTTTTCGCTGAAGGACGCGGACGCGTCGGTCAGCGCGGTGCTGTTTCGCGGCGATGCCGCGCGGCAGACGGTGAAGCTCCGCGACGGGCAGCAGGTCGTGGTCTACGGCGAGGTGAGCGTGTACGAGGCCCGCGGGCAGTATCAGCTGATTGTGCGCGCGGTGATCGAGGACGGCGTGGGCCGGCTGCAGCAGGAGTTTGAGCGGCTAAAGCGCCAGCTGGCGGACGAAGGGCTGTTTGCCGCGGAGAAGAAGCGCCTGATCCCGATGATGCCGGCGACGGTGGGCTTCATCACGTCGCCGACGGGTGCGGCGGTGCAGGATTTCATGCGCATCCTGACCCGGCGCGGCTGGCGCGGGCGGCTGGTGGTGCTGCCGGCGAAGGTGCAGGGCGAGGGCGCGGCGGCGGAGATGGTCGCGATGCTGGGACTCGCACAGGAGCTGGAAATTTTCGACCTGTTGGTGATCGGGCGCGGCGGCGGCAGCCTGGAGGATTTGTGGGCATTCAACGAGGAGCCGCTGGTGCGCGCGGTGGCGGCGTGCACCGTGCCCGTGATCTCGGCGGTGGGGCACGAGATTGATTTCACGCTATGCGACTTCGCGGCGGATGTGCGGGCGGAGACGCCCAGTGGCGCGGCGGAACTGATCTCAAGTCATTTCATCGACGGCGCCGAGCGCGCGGGCCGGGCGGCCGACGCGATGGCGGCGGCGGGGAACGGCGCGGTCGAGCGCGCGAGTGAGCGGCTGGACCATGCGCGGTCACGGCTGCGGCTGCTGACGCCGGCGGCGCAGATCGAGCAGGGTTTCCTGCGGCTCGACGATTTTTCCAACCGGCTGGCCGCGGCGCTGCGGTCCACGGTGCAGCGACGCAGCCAGCAGCTCGGCGAGATCCGGGCGCGGTTGGCGCAGGCCTCGCCGGAGACGCGCGTGCAGCTGGGTTCGCATCAGCTGCTCTCGCTCTACAAGCGCCTGCAGGCGGCGAGCCCGGCGTCGGTGCTCAACCGCGGGTTTGCCATCGTGCGGGACGAACAGGGCCGGCCGGTGTCGCGGCGCGCGGCGGTCAAGGCCGGCCAGCGGCTGAGCAACGAGTTCAGCGACGGGTCGGTGAAGGTCCGGGCGGAAGAATGACCCTCCCGCTGGAATAATTCCCTCCGCTGGCTACTCTTAGGGGCCATGAGATTGTTTCGTTATCTTCCCTTCTTTACCGCGCTGGCGCTCGTCGCCGGGGCCGAAACCGACATGATGAAATCCAACCCACCCGCCAAAGACGCCCTGGAGTGCAAACTGGGCGAGAAATCCGCCTGCGGACTGCCGTCCAACGTCGTCATCGACATGAGCAAGGCCAAGGTGCAGCGCACCGACGCCGAATGGATGAAGCTGCTCAATGCGCGCCAGTTCCAGGTCGCGCGCAAGCAGGGCACCGAGCCGCCGTTCCAGAACGAATACTGGGATAACCATGAGGATGGGGTCTATTTTTCCGTGTGCAGCGACACGCCGCTGTTCGACAGCCGCGACAAGTTCGAGAGCGGCACGGGCTGGCCGAGCTTCACGAAGCCGATCGAGAAGGCCTTCGTGGGCGAGACGACCGACGTGAGCTACGGGATGGAGCGCACGGAAGTGCACTGCAACGTGGACGGCGCGCACCTCGGCCACGTGTTCCCCGACGGCCCCGCGCCGACCGGGCTGCGCTACTGCATCAACAGCGCCTCGCTGAAGTTCATGCCCCGCAAGGCCTACGAGGCCTGGGTGGCGAAGAATCAGGCGGGAGCGAAGAAGTAACCGGCATCAGCGGATGCCGGTTTCGGGTTCGGGCAGGGCGGGTCTTTGACCCGCCCTGATTGTCATTGCGAGGAGGCCGCAGGCCAACGCGGCAATCCATCTGGATGGCAAATTCAATCCCCAATGGATTGCCACGTCAGCCCGTTGGGCTTCCTCGCAATGACAATCGGTGATGAATTCCAAGTCTACCATCTCTCTGCCAGGTCCAGCCACTCGGGGTTCATTTTTTCGATCAGCGTGATCTTCTTAATGCGGGATCCGGCCTTGAGCTGTTTCTCGCGCGCGATGGCGTTGTCCACGTAACTGAACTCTTCGAAGTAAACGAGTCGGCTCACTCCATATTGGGCGGTAAAGCTCCCAACGACCCCTTCCCGATGTTGCCTGATCCGGCGGGAGAGACTGTTGGTTACGCCGATGTAGAGCGTGCCGTTTCTCTGGCTCGCGAGAATGTAGACCCAATAGGACTTCCCGGACATGCGAAGAGGCCGAGACAGATGGATTGCCGCGTCGGCTGGCGGCCTCCTCGCAATGACAATCAAGGATGAGGACCACGCCCCACCCCTAAGGCGTAAAGACTCCGAAACTTCCGAAAGCTACGCCTTCGGGAATTTCAGCCACTTCGCGCCGAGCTTGGAGCTCTTCACGACGGTCTCGATGAAGACCATGCCTTCGACGCCGTCCTCGATCGTGGGAAAATCCAAGTCCTTCGGCAGGCGCTTGCCCTCCACCTCGGCGCTGATCGCGCGGTAGGCCTCGAGGTAGATGTTGGCGAACGCCTCGAGGTAGCCCTCGGGGTGGCCGGCGGGAATGCGGGTGAACCGGCCGACGCGCGGCGTGAGGTAGCCGTTGCCGCGGCGCCAGGTCTGGCGGGGCTGGTCGGCGTACTTCACCACGAGTTCGTTGGGGAATTCCTGCCGCCATTCGAGTCCGGCTTTCGTGCCGTAGACGCGGATGTTGAGCATGTTTTCGTCGCCGATGCTGATCTGCGAGGAGTGCAGCACGCCCTTGGCGCCGCCCTTGTAGCGGACAAGCACGTTGCCGTCGTCGTCGAGCTTCCGGCCCTTCACGAACGTGGTGAGGTCGGCGCAGAGCGACTCGATGTGCAGGCCCGTGATGTAGCGCGCGAGGTTCTCGGCGTGCGTGCCGATGTCGCCCATGCAGCCGGCGGCGCCGCTGCGCTTCGGGTCGGTGCGCCAGCCGGCCTGCTTCTGGCCGGTTTTTTCGAGGAAGGTGCTGAGCCAGCCCTGCGGGTACTCGACGACGATCTTGCGGATCTGGCCGACGCTGCCGTTGGCCACGAGCTCGCGCGCCTGCTTCACCATGACGTTGCCGGTGTAGTTGTGCGTGAGGACGAGGACCTTCTTCGACTTCTTCACGATCGCGCGCAGCTTGACGGCTTCGGCGAGGTTGAAGGTCGCGGGCTTGTCGAGGACGACGTTGAAGCCGGACTCGAGGAAGAGCTTGGCGGGTGGGAAGTGCTGGTGGTTCGGCGTGACGATCACGACGAAGTCGAGCCGCTGGCTGGCGGGCAGCTTGGCCTCGGCCTTGGCCATTTCCTGGTAGCTGCCGTAGACGCGCTGCGGGTCAAGGAAGAGGTCGGCGCCGGAGGCCTTGGAACGGGCGGCGTCGGAGGAGAACGCGCCGGCGACGAGCTCGGCTTTGCCATCCATGATGGCGGCGATGCGGTGGACGGCGCCGATGAACGCGCCGCGTCCGCCGCCGATCATGCCAAAACGTAGTTTGCGATTCATAGGAAATTTTACCGCGGATTACTCGGATGGGCGCGGATATCAGAGGGATTTATCCGCGAGCATCCGCGACATCCGCGGGAAGGATTGGTGTTACTGATTCTTCTTGTCGAACGCCGCGTCGAAGGCGAGGGCGCTGGAGGGGAAGTCGACCTTGCGGACGAAGGCGGCGGCCTCGGTGGCGCCGTGGACACGGTCCATGCGGATGTCCTCCCACTCGACGGAGAGGGGGCCGCGGTAGCCGACGTCGTTCAGGGCGACGATGATGTCCTCGAACTTGATGTCGCCGTGGCCGAGCGAGCGGAAATCCCACGCGCGGCGGGCGTCGCCGAAGTTCACGTGGCCGCCGAAAGTGCCGACAGTGCCGTCCCCGTGGCCCCACCACACGTCCTTCATGTGCACGTGGTAGAGGCGGTCGCCGAAGGTGCGGATGAACTTCACGTAGTCCACGCCCTGGTAGCCGAGGTGGGACGGGTCGTAGTTGAAACCGAAGCGCTTGTGGCCCTTGACGGCGGCGACGGCGCGCTGGGCGGAGGCGATGTCGAAGGCAATTTCGGTCGGGTGCACCTCGAGGGCGAAGTTCACATTCACCTCGTCGAAGGCCTTGAGGATTGGGCGGAAGCGCTTGCCGAAATCGGCGAAGCCGGCGTCCCAGTACGCCTGCGACGTCGGCGGGAACGCGTAGATCGAGTGCCAGATGCTGGAGCCGGTGAAGCCGTTGACGACGGCGGGGAAGTCATCCTGACCCTTGCGGCCGGGCTTGGCGTTGAAGAACGCGCGGGCGGCCTTGGCGGCGGTGATCATCTTCTGGGCGGCGCGCGAGCGGACGCCCTCGGGCTCGCCGTCACCCCAGACATCGGGCGGGAGGATGGCCTGGTGACGCTCGTCAATGCGGTCGCAGATGGCCTGCCCCACGAGATGGCTGGAGATGGCGTAGCAGGTGAGACCGTGGTCCTTCAGGAGGGCCCACTTGGCGGCGACGTACTTTTTGTCGGAGGCCGCGGCATCAACGTCGAAGTGGTCGCCCCAGCAGGCGAGCTCGACGCCGTCGTAGCCCATCTTTTTGACGAGCGGGGCGAGTTTCTCGAGGGGCAGGTCGGCCCACTGGCCGGTGAAGAGCGTACAGGGTCTCGGCATAAAACGCGGAGGTTGGGGGTTGAGGGGGAAAGCGGGCCGGACGCGGGGCGTCACGACCGGGCCATGATTTCGCGCTACGAGCCAAGAGCGGCAAGGGAAAATCGGCGGGCTAGGGCTGATTATTTAACCGCGAAGGGCACGAAGCGCACGAAGGTCA
>CAIOAO010000032.1 GCA_903855985.1 uncultured Opitutia bacterium
AAGCCGCTCAAGGGCGTCCGCATCACCGGCTCGCTGCACATGACGATCCAGACGGCCGTGCTGATCGAGACGCTCAAGGAACTCGGCGCCGACGTGCGCTGGTGTTCGTGCAACATCTTTTCAACCCAGGACCACGCCGCGGCCGCCATCGCGAAGTCCGGCACACCTGTCTTTGCCTGGAAGGGCGAGACGCTTGAGGAATACTGGGATCTCACGCTCCGCGCCATCGCGTTTCCCGGTAACAAGGGCCCGCAGCTCGTCGTGGACGACGGTGGCGACGTCACGCTCCTGATTCACAAAGGTTGCGAACTCGAGGAGGGCAGTGACTGGGTCAACACGCCTTCCGGCTCCCACGAGGAGCAGGTCATCAAGAACGTGCTCAAGCGCGTCCACAAAGAAGATCCGCTGCGCTGGACGACGATCGCCAAGGAATGGCGCGGCGTCTCCGAGGAGACGACCACCGGCGTCCACCGCCTCTACCAGATGCTCGAGAAGGGCAAACTCCGCGTGCCCGCGATCAACGTCAACGACTCGGTCACGAAGTCGAAGTTCGACAACCTCTACGGCTGCCGCGAGTCGCTCGCCGACGGCCTGAAGCGCGCCACCGACGTCATGATCGCCGGCAAAGTCGCCTGCGTCTGCGGCTACGGCGACGTCGGCAAGGGCTCGGCGTTCTCGCTCAAGGGCTTTGGCGCCCGCGTCGTTGTCACCGAGATCGACCCCATCAACGCCCTGCAGGCCGCGATGGAGGGCTTCGAGGTCAACACGATCGAGTCCACCCTCGGGGTCGCCGACATCTACGTCACGACGACCGGCAACAAGGACATCATCACCCTGGAGCACATGCGCCAGATGAAGGACCAGGCCATCGTCTGCAACATCGGCCACTTCGACAACGAGATCCAGGTCGACAAGCTGAACACGTCGGATGCCAAGCGCATCAACGTGAAGCCGCAGTACGACCTCTACACGTTCCCCAAGGGCAACAGCATCTATCTGCTGGCCGAGGGCCGGCTGGTGAACCTCGGCTGCGCGACGGGCCATCCGTCGTTCGTCATGTCGAACAGCTTCACCAACCAGACGCTTGCCGCGCTGGACCTCTGGAAGAACAAGGACACGTACAAGGTCGGCGTTTACCGCCTGCCGAAGCACCTCGACGAGGAAGTCGCCCGCCTGCACCTGGAGAAGATCGGCGCTAAGCTGACCACGCTCACCAAGGACCAGGCCGCCTACCTCGGCGTGCCCGTCGGCGGGCCGTACAAGCCCGAGCACTACCGGTACTGAGCCGGTCGATCTGCCCGTTATTTCAAACCCGCGCCCTCACCGGCGCGGGTTTTTTGTCTCCCAGGCGGGCTGATCCCGCCGTCGCTTCCGGGCTTGGCGGGCCCGGGGATTTGTTCAACGTGCGGGCGTGAACGAGAACGTCCCGCAGGTCCTCTGGAGCATCGCCGGGGTGCTGACCTTGGTACTGCTCGGCTTTGCGATCCGCGCGGGCCGCCGACTGCGCTTTCTCACCGACACGCCCACCTCCAAGGCGAAGGGCGTTTTTATCGGGCAGGTGGAGATCACGGGTCGCGCCACGCTGGCGCCGCCGGTGCGATCCTTTCTGGCCGGGGCCGAGACGGTCTGGTTTCGCTACGCGGTGGAGGAGGAGTGGTCACGCTGGGAGACGGAAACCACCACCGACAGCAAGGGCCGCACCCAGACGCGCCTCGTCCACAAAACCGGTTGGACGACCATTGACCGGGGCGGCGAGGAGCCGCCTTTTACCGTCGTGGACGACACCGGGTCCGTGTTGGTGCGCCCGGGTGGCGCGGAGCTGGAAGCAGTGGAGGTTTACGACGAGACCGTGAATCGCAGCCAGCCCCTCTATTTTGGCAAGGGACCAGCGGACGAAATTGCCGACTCCAATCACCGCCGGCGGTTCCGCGAGCAGGCGATTACCAATGGCGCGACGGTCTTTGTCGCGGGCCGCGCCCGGGAACGGGCTGACGTCGTCGCGCCGGAGATCGCGGCGGACAAGACGGCGGACCTTTTTCTCATCAGTTGCCGGTCGGGATCAAAGGTGGAGGGCAGCTACCGCCTGCATTTCTGGCTGCTGAGCACCCTGGCGCTGTTCCCGCTGCCGGCCGTCGGTTGGGTCAACG
The DNA here is from genome assembly GCA_903855985.1 of uncultured Opitutia bacterium. Lineage (GTDB taxonomy): Bacteria > Verrucomicrobiota > Verrucomicrobiia > Opitutales > Opitutaceae > Opi-474. The sequence continues at coordinate 2,148 of CAIOAO010000032.1, forward strand.
CCTACGCCGCCGGGTTGCCGCCCGACTGGCCTCTGCTGGCGGGACTGGTTTTTGGCGTGGCGGCATTGTGGGCGCTGGCGTGGCTCTGGATGTCATTCAACAGCCTGGTGCAGTTGCGCAACCGCACGGAACAGGGATGGTCGCTTGTGGATGTGCAGCTCAAGCGGCGCGCGGACCTGATTCCCCGGCTGGTCGGCGTTGTTTCGGGTCTGCGGGACCACGAGCAACGCGTGCAGAAGGAGATTGCGGCCCTGCGCGCCCAGGCGGAGGCGACAGCGCCATGGCAGCCGGGGCCGGATGTCGCCGCGGTCCAAACGACGCTGCGGATGGTGGTGGAGCGCTACCCGGAGCTGGTCGCGAACGAAGCCTTTCTGGACCTCCAGCGGGAACTGACGGACACGGAGACGCGGGTGGCGCTGGCGCGCGACTATTACAACGAGATCGCCACGCAGCATAACACCCGCCTGGAAATAGTGCCCGACCGCTGGCTGGCGCCGCTGGCGGGGCTGAAACCGCGACCATTGCTCACGGCGGAAAGCTTCGAGCGGGCGCCGGTGACGGTGCAGCTGGCGCGGGGGTGAGGGGTGCGGGGCGGCGGAGCGGAGGCCCTCCTTCGCTGAAGCTACGGAGGGCATCCTTCGCCGCATTAGGCGCGCTCAGCCCCCCGGGGACCCAATAGTCAGGTAGGATGGCCGCGCCATCCGAAGCCTTGGCGAAGGATGGCGGAGGGGGGGGGATTCGAACCCCCGATAGGGATTTAAACCCCTATAACGCTTTAGCAAAGCGCCGCTATCGACCACTCAGCCACCCCTCCGAAATCAGGTGGTCGAGGCAAACGCGGCGGCCTGAAAGTGCAAGGCGGATTTCTCCGCGGCCGGCTCAGCTTTCCTCGTCCACCGGGCGGTCCAACTCCTCGCGGCACTCGTTGATGACGCGCAGCCAGATCTCGCGGAGGTCAAACAGCCGCGGGAGGGTGTCCTCGCGGTAGGCCATCACCGCGCGATGCGCGGTGGCGGTGTCGGCGTTGAGCAGGCTCAGCGACTCGTTCAGGGCGCTCAGGGCCCGCTTGAAGAGGCTGACGGCCATTGCGAAATCACCGAAATCGAGGGCGTGGATCGCCTGCACCGCCTGCTCTTCGCCGCGGTGGAGCGACGCCAGCAGCGCGAGCGCGAGCGGGGCCGGGACCTTGGTGCTGTCACCGGCGTTCAACTCCCACTGGCGTTTGGCACCGAGGTAGATGGCCTTGGTCGCGATGAAAATCGGGTTCTTGTGCAGCGTGTAGATCTCGGCCTGGCCATAATCCGGCGCGTCTGCGGCCGTGTCCTCGTCGGTGGAAGGAGAGGAGTCATCATCCTCGGCCTCGCTCCAGTTGCCCTGGCCCCAGCCCATCTGTTCGGCGACGGCGTCGATGCGGTTGGGGTTGTGGCGGAACGCCTCGTAGAAGCCCAGGTAGCGGTGGATCGTGTCGTCCTGCTCGCGGAGATAGCGCTCCCAATCAAATTCATTCCACGCCAGCTCACCGCGCTCCTCCCACTCGTTGTCCGGGCCGCTGTCAGGATCGTGATCGCTCATTCGGTAGGCCGAAACTGAGTCCGCCGCTTCCGGGAAAGCAAATCAAAATCCGACTCTGCCGGTTACGGTATTTTTGCGAATTGCTGCCCGTGGCGGGCCGGGGTATTCCGGCAGGCTCGCATGAGTGAGGTTCACCACGAAGCAGTCTATTTCACCGGCCGGGTTCAGGGCGTGGGCTTTCGCTACACGGCCCTGCAGGTGGCCAAGGAGTTCGAGGTGGCGGGCTTTGTCTGCAACCTGCCCGACGGCCGGGTGCACCTGGAAGTCGAGGGCCGCGCGGCGGAGGTGGCGGCGTTTGTGACGGCGCTGGAGGAGCGGATGCATGGTTATATTCGGAAAACTGAGCGCAGCGCCCGCGTCCGTCCGCCGGAGTTCCGCGGCTTTGGCATCAAGTGAGCCCGCGGTCGAACTGGAGCTGCTGACCAAGGATTTCTCCATCGGCCTGCAGGGGCTGCGCCTGCGGGCGGTGGACAGTCTCAACCTGCGCATCGGGCGCGGCCAGGTGTACGGTTTGTTGGGCCCCAATGGTTCCGGCAAGAGTACCACGATCAAACTCATCCTCGGCTTACTGGAACCGACGGTGGGCCACTGCCGGGTGTTTGGCGTGCCCTGTGGCGAGGTGGAGGCGCGGTGCTTGATCGGCTACCTGCCGGAGTCGCCGTATTTCTACAGCTATCTGAGCGGGCGCGAGCTGGTGCGGTTTTATGGCCGCATGGCGAGGCTGGAAGGCGCCAGGTTGAACGCCCGGGTGGAGGAGGTCATGGCGTGGACTGGACTGGCGGACGCGGCGGACCGGCGCGTGGAGACCTACTCGAAGGGCATGCTGCAGCTCATCGGTCTCGCGCAGGTGCTGGTGCACGAGCCGGAGCTGGTGATCCTGGATGAGCCGACCACGGGATTGGACCCGGCGGGGGTGGAGGCGGTGAACACGCTGATTCTAAGCCTGAAGGACGAGGGCAGGACGGTCCTGATCACCACGCACCTGACGGCCCAAATCGAGGAGGTGTGCGATCGCATCGCGATCCTCGATCGCGGCCGACTGAACGTGGAGTGCGCGGTGTCCGACCTCCCGGTGAACGACAGCCGGGGCCTGCTGGACCTCAGCCGACGGACGCGTGGCCTGTGCGCGTAGTGCCGGCGGGAAGGAACATGAACCGGCTGCGCTATTCCCTGCTCCGGCTGCTGTTCATCGCCCAGAACACCCTGCGTGAGGCGGTGCGCCAAAAGATCTTTATCCTTCTGCTCGTCCTGGCCCTCGGGTTGGTGGCCGGGGCGCAGTTTTTCCGCGAATTTCACTTCGGGTCGCACGAACTGAAATTCCTCACGGACGTCGGGTTTGGTGCGATGGCCGGGTTTGGGGCGGTGCTGGCGGTTGTGGCCACGGCCCAGCTGTTCTTCAGTGAAATCGAGCGCCGCACGATTCTGACGCTGCTGGCGAAGCCGGTGTGGCGGGCAGAGTTTGTCTTGGGAAAATTTGCCGGCGTGGCGGTGCTCACCGCCGTGTTCTGTGGCGGGCTCACGGCGCTGCTGGCCGGCGTGCTTTGGGTGCGGGAATCCGCCCTGATGCGGGAGCTGCCCGACGCGTTTGCGGGTGGCGGGATGATCAGCTATGCCCAGGTGGCGCTCGTGGGGCTGCTGCAGTGGGTAAAGCTGCTTCTGCTGTCGGCGCTCACCCTGCTGGTGGCGAGTTATGCGCAGACGCAGCTGTTCACCGTGGTGATGGGCTTCGTGGTTTGGGTGAGCTGTCATCTGCAACACCTTGCCCAGGCGGCGAGTGCGCGGGGTGGTGCTTCGGCTGCCCGGGTGATCATGGGCTGGGCCGCACACGTGCTGCATGATTTTCAGGTGTTCAATCTGGGCGAGATCCTGGGCGGTGAGAAGGCACTGCCATGGAGTTATCTGGGGCGGGTGCTGCTCTATGCCGGCGCCTATATCGTGGTGGGATGTGCGCTCGCGGTGTTCTGTTTCCGGCGCCGTGAGCTCTAGGGCCGTCACCGCGCTTGTGCTGGCCGGATGGTGGGCGGTTGCCGGCTGGGTGCTGCGACCGGTTGTGCTCCCCGTGTGGGCCGCGATGGCCGCGATGGAGCCGGCGCTGCGGCTCGACTCGGGGGGCGGATCGAGCGAACCGGCGGTCGTGTCGGGGTTGCTGGGCGGGTTTCGCGCGCCCATTGCAGATATCGCCTGGCTGGAGATGGCGGAGGCGGCGGAAGCGCGCGACCTTGCGGCGACGGAATCACTGCTTCACCTGGTCACGGTCATCGATCCCCGGCCGCTGTATTTCTGGGTGAATGGTGCGCGGATCATGGCCTATGACATGCCGGCATGGCAGCTGGAGGCGGCGGGAGGTGAAGGGCGGGTGTCAGTGGCGGTGAGGGAACGGATTACACAGGGTCAGGCGAGGCGGGCACTGGAGCTGCTGGCGAAGGCGAGGCGGTTTCACCCGGATAGCGCGGCGTTGTGGATCGAGCAGGCCGATATCGAGCTCAACCGCCTCGGCGACACCGCGGCAGCGGCGGAGAGTTACCGGCACGCGTGGGAGCAACCTGGCGCACCTTACTTTGCGGCGCGGTTGCATGCGGTGCTGCTCCGGCGACTTGGCCGGAAAGCCGAGGCGCTGGCCTGGCTGGTGAAACTCCATCCGCAACTGCCCGCCGCCGACGAATCGGCCGGCGCAGACCTGGTGCTCGCGCGGATCCGGGAACTGGAACGCGAATTGGGAGTTTCACCCGGGCAGGGGTATGGCGAACGGGCGGTACGCCGGGCGGATCCCGCTTGAGCGGAGGCGCCCGCCGTTGACCTCGCTCGCCGGGCGCGCTTTCGTGGCGCGGTGTCGAAACGTTACTCCACACTTCCGGGAGCGAGGGTATGAGCGAACCGCGCTGGAAAATCTGGGCGGCGGCGGCGCGTCCGCGGACGCTGCCGGCGGCCGTCGCGCCGGTGCTCGTCGGTTCGGGGCTGGCCTGGCGGGACGGGCATTTTGACGGCCGTGCGGCGGGGCTGTGCCTCGGGTTTGGGCTCCTCGTGCAGATCGGCACGAACTTCGCCAACGATTACTACGACTTCATCAAGGGCGCGGACACGGCGGCGCGGGTCGGCCCGCGCCGGGCGGTGGCGGCGGGACTGATTTCGCCCGGCACGATGCGGGCGGCAATGTGGGGCACGCTTGCCGCCGCGTTTCTCTGTGGGTTGAGCCTGATCGCCTGGGGCGGACCAGGGCTGATCGCCATCGGGGTCGTGAGCATCCTGTGCGGCGTGGCCTACACCGGCGGGCCCTGGCCGCTGGGGTATCACGGGCTGGGGGATGTCTTCGTGTTTATCTTTTTCGGGCTGGTCGCGGTGTGCACCACCTACTTTGTCCAAGCGGGGAGGGTGAGCCTGGATGCGATCCTGGTGGCGGTGCCCATCGGATTGCTCACGGCCAATATTCTGGTGGTGAACAATTATCGGGACATGGAAACGGATGCGGCGGCCGGCAAGCGGACGCTGGTCGTGCGGTTTGGGCGCGGATTTGCCCGCGGGCAATTCACCGGGTCGCTCCTGATCGCGCTGATCGCGGTGCCGGTCATCCTGGCCCTGCGCGACCATCACGCGTGGCGGTTGCTGCCGCTGGCGTTGCTGCCAATGGCCGGACGGCACCGCGGGCGGTTGCGCACGCAGACGGAGCCGTCGCAGCAGATCGCACTGCTGGGTGACACCGGCAAACTGCTCGCGCTCTACGCGCTGCTGCTGACGGCGGGACTGGTGCTGGACTGCGGACAATAAAAAGGCGGGGTCCGAAGACCCCGCCTGAAAGGATAAACGACTGCGCCGGCCTTAGATGTGGGCTGAGACCTTGGCCTTGAGCGCGGCCTTGGGCATCATGCCGACGATCTGCTCGGCGACCTGGCCGCCCTTGAAGAGGAGCATCGTGGGAATCGCGCGGATGCCGTACTCGACGGCGATGGCGTCATTCTCGTCGATGTTGACCTTAGTGACCTTGAGCTTGCCGTCCAGCTCCGTGGCGAGCTCCTCGAGGATCGGGGCGATGGCCTTGCACGGCCCGCACCAGGGCGCCCAGAAATCGACCAGCACCGGCGTGGTCGCGCCGGTGATAGTGGCTTTGAATGTATCAGTGGTCAGGTTGGTGATTTTATCGGACATGGTAGTAGGTGGTTAAAAGAGAAGGGTAGTCAGGAAAGGGCGGGTTGCAAACCGGACGCCCAAGAAGGCAGTCAGCGGGGCGTGGCGCGATGCAAAATTTCCGCCAGCTCCTTGGGCTCGACCTGCTCGAGCTGTTTGCCGCGGGTCTTCAGCACCTCGAAAGTCTTCACGACGGTCTCCGTCATGCGCCCGTGGGTTTCCTCGGACCCGCCCACGATGGCAAAACGCTCCCCGGTGGTGATGCGCTTGTGGCCGTCGGCATTGTCGAGGCCCACCCCGAGCAGACCGGCGGCGGGCGCGGGCTTGGGCTGCTGTTTCTTTTTGCTCACGCGGTCACCGTGCTCGGGTTTGTCGCGGTTTCAAGTGGGATTCCTCTTCCACCGCGGAGCAGGCAATATCGGAAAAGGCCTCGTCCTGGCGCAGCCGGAGCTTCTTCAGGCGGGTGAGCTCCAGCACGGCCAGGAAGGTCGCCACGAGCTTCCGCAGGGTGACCTTGTCGGGAAAAATCGCGGAGAAGAGGAAGGATTTCTCGGTGCGGAGACGCTCCAGCAGATACTCCATCTGGTCGGCAACGGTGACCTGTTCGTCGTGAATCTCGCCGACGACGAGTTTCTCGGCGAGGCGGCGGAGCACGATATTGAAGGCGTTCCAGAGCTCGATGCGGTCCACGTTCTTCAGCGGCCGGTCGAGCGGATCGCCGGAGAGGCTGGAGACGTAGCGCTCCATCAAATCCTGCCGCAGCGTCGCGAGTTCGCCGAGCTTGGCGGCTGCCTCCTTGAATTTCTTGTACTCGAGCAGCTGGTGCACGAGTTCCCAGCGCGGGTCGATTTCCTCGTCCTCGGCGTTGGGATCAACGGCGTGCTGGCCCTTGGGCAGCAGCATGCGGCTCTTGATCTCCATCAACGTGGCCGCCATGACGAAAAATTCGCCCGCCAGGTCGAGGTCGAGCTCCTGCATCGCATGGAGCGCATCGATGTACTGCCGCGTCACCGACTCGATCGGGATGTCGTAGATATCCAGCTCGTTCTTGCGGATGAGGAACAGCAGGAGGTCGAGCGGGCCTTCAAAGACCTGCAGCTTGATGCGATAATCGGAATCGGGAACCACGGGGCAATCGTTGGGGCGGCGCGGGGCGCGGCAAGGGAAAATCAGCGCCGCCGCAGGGAGGCGACGAAGAAGCCGTCCGTGTCGTGGCGGGCCGGCAGGAGGGTCAGGCCCGCGTCGCCCGGGGTGAATCCGAACGTCTGCGCGAAGGGCGCCACTTCAAACTCCCGGTGGGCCGCCAAAAAGCCCTGCACGATGGCGGCATTCTCCCGGTGGCTGAGGGAACAGGTCGCATAGACCAGCTGGCCGCCAACCCGGACCCGCGCGGCATAGTGGGAGAGGAGTTTCTGCTGCAATTCGGCGCGGGTGGCGATGAGCGCGGGGGTGGTCACCCATTTCAAGTGGGGGGAACGCCGCCAGGTGCCGGAGCCGCTGCAGGGGGCATCCACCAGCACGCCATCGTACTCCCCGGTCGGGAGCTGGGCGAGGGTGTGGAGATTCCCCATCCGTGCCCGCACGGCGCGGGCCTGTAATTCCGCCAGGGCCGCGGGGCGGATGTCGTAGGCGTCCACCCGGCCGGTGGACCCGAGCAGGTGGGCCAGCTGCAGGGATTTGCCGCCCGCGCCGGCACAGGCGTCGAGCCAGCGGCCGCCGGGGGCGATGCCCACGGTCTCCAGGATCATTTGGGAGCCGAGGTCCTGAACCTCGAACTGGCCATTGGCGTACGATGACGACTTGGTGACGTCGACCTCGCCGGGCACCTGCCAGGCGGACGGGAGCAGAACCGACGGCGTGAAGCGCCAGCCGTTCACGTCAAAATCGGCCGCGACCCCTTCCGGGTCGTCGGTCTGCAGCCGCAGCCAGAGCGGGGCGCGGGCGAGCTGGGCCTCGAGCTCGGCCGGGGCGAACACTTCCGGGCACTCGGCGCGAAACCAGGCGGGCAGCAGGGCGCTGGCGTCCCCCTCGAGGAACTTGGCGCGCTCGGGGAGTGAGGCGACGGCCGGCCAGTCGGCGCACAGTTCGGCGCGGTAGGCCCGGGTGTCGCGGGTCTCCGCGGCGAGCCAGGCGGCGATCTTGGCGGCGCGGGCGGGGTCGCGTTCCAGCGCCGGCTCGATCCAGGGCAGGTAGCGCAGCGTCGTGTAGATCAGCTCGCGGTACAGGCGCCGGTCGCGGGAGCCGAAGGCCCGGTCCCGGGCGAGCAGGTGCTGGATGCGCTGGGGCAGATTGAAATCACGGCGCCAGTCCGGCGACAATTGCCGGAGCAGGCGCAGGAAAACCTGCTGCTGGCTGCCAACGACACTCATGGGTGCGGCTCAGAAACCGATCGCCTGCACCTGGACGTTGAAGCCGAAGCGGCTCTCGCGCCGGGGGCCATCGTAAAGGGTGACGGCGTATTCGACGAGCCAGAGATCGGACAGATTCTGGCGGATGCCGTAGAACTGCTCGTTAAAGCGGCGCGTGCGGAAGTCGTAGCGCACGCGGGCGATGGCCTCGTAGGCCTCGTTGATCCGGCGGCGACCCTCGATGAAATAGTCATCCAGCTGGTGCCGCAGGAAATTGCTCGAAAGGCGCACCGCCCACTGGTCGCCATCGTGGATGGTCAGCCCGGTGTTGAATTCCTTCATCGTGAAGGTCTGCGGGGCGAAGCTGTTGTAGAGGTCGAACTGCAGCCACCGTGCGGGCATGAAGGCGATCTCGTTGTGCAGCTCCGACACATCGCTCTCACCGGCCGCGCGGCGGAGGTGGAGGTCAGCCGCCAGGTTGAAGACCATCAGGTCCCGCGACCCGTAAACGGAATCCCGCGTCTGGAAGGTGTTGTCGAGTTCGAGGCGCACGGTGTTGGTCGCGTGGAGTTGGTCCACATTGCGCAGGTCGCCGAGGCCCAGCGGCTGGAGGTACGTGCTGAAAGTCTGCCGGTCGATCGGCGGGATGTAGGCCTGGCCCTTGTCCGCCTCGGGGATGTAGCGGTAGAGAAGACGCGGGGTCATCAGGTGGCGGATGCCGTCAATCCCCCAGGCCTCGTTCTTGTAGTCATAGGTCGCGCTGGTGCGAAGCGCGGCATCGAAGCCCACCTCACCGAGCGTCCGGGTGTAGGTGCTGCGTCCACCGGTGGCCTGGTCGTAGTAGGTCAGGCGGCCGCCGGCAACGGGCGTGAAGGTCAGCCACGGCTGCGGGGCGAACGTGCGGCTGAGCGAGTAATAGGTGTCGAAGCGGGTGCTCTTCAGCGTCGGCCCGCCGGAGGGCGGTTCCTCGCGCAGGGACACCACGCTGGCGTTGAAGCGCTCGGTGAAGCCGTTGCCGACCGCGAGCGGGAGGAGGTCAAAGCGCAGCTCGGGGAGGCGTTCCTGGACGGGATGGAAGGAGTTGGGCTGGAACCGGCTGAACGCGGAAACGAAGTAATTGTTCCCGGTGTAGACTGACTCAAGGAAGGTGTCCGGCTCCTGCACGGCGAAGAATTCCTTCGGCCGGAAGTCGCGCAGGATCTCGGAGTCCTTCCAGTAATTCACTTCCCCCACGAGGGTGAGGTTGCTGTTGATCTGTTGCTGGTGCTGCCACTCGACGTAGCCGCGGTTTTTCGGAACCGGGTTGCCGAGGACGTCCGTGAGCCGGTCACCATGATCGCTGATAAAACCCGAGCGGATATAACCTTGGAACGTATTGTCGTCGGCCTTGCCGCCGTAGCTGGCGGCGGGCCCGAACATGACGCCGCGGTTGGTATAGATGCCGAGGTCGGCGCCGAAGCGGAAGCCATCGGCCACGGGCAGGTGCAGGCCGCTCTCGAGGAAGACCCCGAGGGAAGCCCGGTAGCCGCCGGTCAGCGAAACGTAGGAGAGGAGGGGCTCCTTCAGGTTTTGTTGGAAGAGACTGAAGGTGATGGGCCGCATGCCGCCGATGCCCACGCTGGCGCTTTCGGCCTGGAGTTTCTGGCCGGGGGCATAAACCAGCTTGTCGGCGCGCAGGGTGGGGACAAAGGCGCCCGGCTCGTGAAACGTGGCCCGGGCCCCGTTCAGCGTGATGGTGTGCTTGTCGCCTGTGGCGCTCGTGCCGGTGATATTGAGCGGGTACTCCCCCATGCGCAGGTTTTCTACGTGGTAGGTGCCGTCGACCAGGTTGAACGTGAGGGTATCCGCGAGCAGCCGGCGCTGGCCTTGCGTCAGGATCGCGTGGCCGTGGGCGACCGCGATCTTGGTCGAGGTATTGTAGCGGATCTCGTCCGCGGTCAGCAGCAGGTCGCCGTAGGCCAGCTGGGCGTTGCCGATGCCCACCGCTTCCTTGGTGTTGCCGTCAAAGTAGGTGGGCTGCTCGCTGGAAAAGACCATCTGCGGCTTGTCCGCCGCCCGCAGCAGGGGCGGGCAGGCGAGGAGGAAGGCGGAGAGCGCTAGGATCAGGCGGCGGGTCACGGACCCGCAGCAAAGGCGGCGCGGTGCGGGCAAGCAAGCCTCGGCGTTGATGTGTGTCTTCACGTGTTTTTAGTCTTTTGCGGCAGCCGGCCGCCTTCCATCGTTCGCGCGCGCCTATGACCAAACGCCGCCCACGCCGTTCCAGTGCCTTGCGGGAAATGAACCGCCTGGGCACGGATATCCGCGAACTGGGCAAGGCCCTGGGCCGGGTCATCGCGCGGATCGAGGGGCCGGAGACCTTTGACACCGTGGAATCGCTCCGGCGCCTCGCCAAGGCCCGCCGGGCCGGCGACCCGTCGGCGGCGCGCCAGCTCGGCACCGTCGTGGCCGCGCTCAACCCCGCGGAGGCCTTCAACCAGGCCATGGCGTTCACGCTCTATTTCGAGCTGGTGAACCTCGCCGAGGAAAATTTCCGGGTTACGCTGCTGCGCCGCCGTCGGGCGGAGCGCTTGGGCGATGCCACCGGGGATGGCGCCCCGATCCGTGAATCCATCGAGGCGGCGGTGCTGGAGTTGAAGCAGCGCGGCGTGGATCCGGCGGCGATGCAGGCGCTGGTCGGGCGGCTCGCGATCGAACTCGTTTTCACCGCCCATCCGACGGAATCAAAGCGCCGGACGCTGCTCACCAAACTCCAGCGGCTCGGGGAAATCCTGCGCGAACGCGCCCAGCCGGAGCTGGTGGCGGACACTGCGGTGCTGGATCCGGACTGCGTGGAGCGCGAGATTGCCTCGCTCTGGCTGACGGACCGCAGCCGGGCGTCGCGGCCCGAGGTGACGGACGAGGCCCGCACCGGCCTGTGGTATTTTGACTCCACGCTTTACGCCACACTGCCGCGGCTGCAGGTGGACATGGAACGCGCGCTGGCCCGGCACTATCCCGACGTCAAACCGCCTCACCGCTGGCTGTCCTTTGGCTCGTGGATCGGCGGCGATCGCGATGGCAACCCCAACGTCACCGCCCCCGTCACCGCGGAGGTGCTGCTCCTGCACCGCCGGCTGGCCATCCAGAAGCTCCGGCTCGCGGCCCGCGAGCTGGCCCGCACGCTCAGCGTGAGCGACCGGCGGGATTCCGTGGTCCCCGGATTGCGCAAGGAACTGAGCGACAACCTGCACCTGTCGCGTCACCTTGAGGAACTCGGCAAGCGCTATCCCCACGAGCCCTACCGGCTGCTGCTGGGCATCCTGCGGGAACGGCTCACGCAGGCGGTGGGCGAGGTGCAGGACGGCAGCCTGTTGTCGCCGGAAGGCGCCGCGGTGGCGTGCCTGGACCGCGCGACGGTGGAGGGCACGCTCGAGACGATCCGCTCGAGCCTGATCGCCGGCAAGGGGGCGCTGCTGACCGGCGGCGAACTGAAGACCATGCACGACCAGCTGGAGATTTTCGGCCTGCACACGGCGCGGCTGGATTTGCGGCAACATTCCTCGCTGCACGAGGCGGCGGTGGCCGAGGTGCTGGGGCAGCCGTTTTATCCGCGGCTGGAGGAAACGGAGAAAATCAAGCTGCTGCTCACCGCCATCGCCGACGCGGCGCCGCTGGCGCCGAAGATGCGCGAGAAATTCTCTCCGGCCACCCGCCACGTGCTCGATCCGCTGGCGCTGGCCGCGCGGGCCGGGGAGACATTGGGAGCCGCGGCGCTGGGCATCTACGTGATCAGCATGACCGACGGGGTGTCGGACGTGCTGGAAGTGGAACTGCTGCAAAAGCTGACGGGCGCCACGCTGCCCATCGCACCGCTGTTTGAGACGCTCAGCGACCTCGAGCGCGCGCCGGAAGTCCTCGCCGCGCTCTTCGCGCTGCCGGGCCGGGTGCCACCGGCCCATCAGCATGTCATGCTGGGCTACTCGGATTCCAACAAGGATTGCGGCTATCTGACCTCGAACTGGGCGCTGTACCGGGCGCAGGAATCCATTGCGCGGGTCTGTGCGGTGCAGGCCGTGCGTCTGACGTTTTTCCACGGCCGTGGCGGCAGCATCGCGCGCGGGGGTGGCCCGGCGGCGAAGGCGATCCTCGCGCAGCCAGCCGGCCTGGCGGACGGCGGCATCCGGGTGACGGAGCAGGGCGAGGTGCTTTCCACGCGTTATCACGAACGCGACCTGGCCCATCGCATCCTCGAGCAGATGACCTATGGCGTCATGCTCGGTTCCCACGCCGCGGAGTCCAAGGTCACCGTCCCCGCGGAATGGCGGGAGGCGATGGAGGTCATGAGCGCGGCGGGTTTCGGGGCGTACAAGGCGCTGGTGCACGACGACCCGGAGTTCCTGCAGTTCTGGCGGCAGGCCACGCCGATTGACGAGATCAGCAACCTCAAGCTGGGCTCGCGCCCGACGTACCGGAAGGCGACGCAGAGTGTGGCGGACCTGCGCGCGATCCCCTGGGTGTTTTCGTGGATGCAGAGCCGGTTCAACTTTCCGGGCTGGTTCGGCCTGGGCACCGCGCTCGACGCCGTCCTGCGCCGCGGCGCGAAGGGCCGCCGTCTGTTGCGCACGATGCACGCGGACTGGCCGTTTTTCGCCACACTGATCGACAATGCCCAGCTCACGATGCGCAAGGCCGACATGGGCATCGCCGCGCTGTACACCGGGCTGGTGGACGATCCCAAAATCCGGCGCCGCATCGGCGCGCTGCTGGAGGCGGAGTTTGCCCGCACGGAGGCGGCGATTCTGGCCGTGACGGGCCAGCGCCAGCTGCTCGCGCGGGAGCCGGTGCTGCGGCAGTCGGTGCAGCTGCGGAATCCCTACATTGACCCGCTGAACTACATCCAGGTGGAGATGCTCCGGCGGTTGCGCAACGAGAAGACCCTGTCCGCGAGCGAGACCGAGGCGGTGCGCGGCGTGATTGAGCTCACCATCAATGGCATCAGCGGGGGCTTGAAAAATACGGGCTAGACCGGCGGGAGCGACTGGGGCACGGTAACCCACCTTGAGCCGCGTGATCATCCCGAAGACCGACCTCCACGCGCTCCTGCAGGCCCGCCACGCCTCGCCCCACGCGGTGCTGGGCATGCACCCCCACACCAAGGGACGCAGCAAGGGCGTGGTCGTCCGGGCGCTGCTACGGCAGGCCGGCGAATGCGCAGTCGTGGAGGTGGCGAGCGGGGTGGCCTGGCCGATGGAGTCGGTTTCACCCGACGGCATCTTCGAGGTCTTTATCCCGAAGCGACCGTCGGTGTTCCGCTACCAGTTGCGCGCCACGTATCCCGGCGGCGAGGTCCGCCAGTTTTACGACGCGTACTCGTTTCTGCCGACGCTGGGAGAGCAGGATCTTTACCTGTTCAACGAGGGCAACGAGCACCGCATCTATGAAAAGCTGGGCTCGCACCTGCGCGTGATCGACGGCGTGAGCGGCGCGTCCTTCGCCGTGTGGGCGCCGGCGGCGGTCCAGGTTTCACTGGTGGGGAATTTCAACCACTGGGACTCACGCTACCACCCGATGCGCTCGCTGGGGGCGTCGGGAGTGTGGGAGGTGTTTGTCCCCGGCATCGCCGAGGGGGAGGTCTACAAATTTGCCATTCGCGACCAGGCGGGAAACGTGCGGCTGAAGAGCGATCCGTACGGCACGTATTTCGAGGCGCCGCCGAACAATGCCTCGGTCGTCTGCGACACGACCCAGTTCCAGTGGAACGACGGGCCCTGGCTGGAGCGGCGGCGGGCGGCGGCGGGCCAACTGGACCGCGCGGTGTCCATCTACGAGGTTCACCTCGGCTCCTGGCGGCGCAAACCCGAGGATGCGAACCGCCCGCTGAGTTACCGCGAACTGGCGCCCGAGTTGGCGGACTACGTGACGGAGATGGGCTTCACGCATGTCGAGTTCATGCCGCTGGCGGAGCATCCGTTTGACGGCTCGTGGGGCTACCAGGTGACGGGTTTCTTTGCCCCGACGCACCGCTACGGCCACCCGGTGGATTTCGCCTGGCTCATTGACTACCTGCACCAGCGCGGCATCGGCGTAATCCTCGACTGGGTGCCGGCCCATTTTCCCCGCGACAGCTTTGCGCTCGGCGAGTTCGACGGCACGCACCTCTACGAGCATGCCGACCCGCGGCTGGGCGCGCACATGGACTGGGGCACGCTCATCTTCAACTACGGCCGCAACGAGGTGCGCTGCTTCCTCGTGGCCAATGCGCTGTCGTGGATGGAGCGCTACCACATTGACGGCCTGTGGGTGGATGCGGTGGCGTCGATGCTGTACCTCGACTACTCCCGCGAGGCGGGCCAGTGGATCCCGAACAAGTATGGCGGCCGCGAAAACCTCGAGGCGATTGCCTTCCTCACGCAGGTGAACGAGCAGGTGCACCACTACCATCCCGGGGCCCTGATGATCGCCGAGGAAAGCACGTCGTTCGACGGCGTGACCCGCGCGGTGAAGGACGGCGGGCTGGGCTTCGACTACAAGTGGAACATGGGGTGGATGCACGACATGCTGCGCTATTTCGGCAAGGAGCCGGTCTATCGCAAGTGGCACCAGAACGACCTCACGTTTGGCATGCTGTACCAGTACGCGGAGAACTTCGTGACGGTCTTTTCCCACGACGAGGTGGTGCACGGCAAGGCCTCGATGCTCTACAAGATGGGGGCATGGCACATCGCGGAAAAGGCGGCGAACCTGCGGGCGCTCTACGCGCACATGTGGGCCTATCCGGGCAAGAAGCTGCTCTTCATGGGCGGCGAGTTTGCGCAGTCGCGGGAGTGGAACCACGACGCGAGCCTCGACTGGCACCTCTGCCAGTATCCCGACCACGAAGGCGTGCGGCTGCTGGTCCGCGACCTGAACCGGCTGTACGTCAGCGAACCCGTGCTGAGCCAGAACGATTTCAATCCCCAGGGCTTCCGCTGGACCAACTGCCAGGACGGCGACGCGAGCCTGATCGCGTACCTGCGCCACGACGCGGCGGAAAAAACCTTTTTCGTCGTGGTCGGTCATTTCTCCGGGGCGACGCGCACCTATCGCGTCGGCGTGCCGCGGCGCGGCCGCTGGCTCGAGGTGATCAACAGCAACAGCGAGTTCTACGGCGGCACCGGCCTGGGCAACCAGGGTGGGCGCGCGACCGAGGACGTGGCCTGCGACGGGTTTGACCAGTCCATCGACCTCACACTCCCGCCGCTCTGCACGCTGATCTTCAAGTGGCAGGCGTGAGGACGCCGGGGAACGCGTCACGCTCCTGAAGGAGACCCTCGCATTCGACAATCCGTTTGGCGAGATGGTGGCCCAGTCGGAGGCTTCGGCCCTCAAGGACAACCAGCTGCTGAAGAACCTGGCGAAGCTCGAGATCCCCGAGAATTTCCCCATCGGGCTCACGGCGCTGTCCTCGGACACGATCGAATTCTGCAAGCTCGAGCATCTCCAGACGCTCGGCGAGTTCTGCATCTTCGCCCAGGGCATGTCGCAAAACGTCATCGTGGGCGGCGATTTTCGGAAACTGCTCAATGCGCTGTCGCACATCGACGAGTCCTCCCTCGCCGAGACGCTGCCCTTCCGCATGGGCGCCCGCGGGCTACACCTGCCCGAGGCGCTGGTACAGGCCTCCAAGGCCACGGCGCCGCTGAAACGCGCGACGCAGGCGGTCGAGTGGTTCAGTGCGGAGTTCGAGCAGTTCAAGAAGGACCTGAAGGCGGGCGGCACGATGGAGCGCTACCTTTCCGTGCTGGCCAACCCGGCGGCGGAGAAGCGCGCGGCGGAAATGCTGGCTCCACTTCTGAAATCCGGCGGCGCGGCGGGGACAAAAAAGGGTGGGTTTTTCGGTTCGCTTGGCCGGATTTTCGGTAAATAGTCAGGTATGGCCGAAACCACGCCGCCCGTTCCACCTCCCGGGCCCATCAAATTTCCCGTCTCGAATCCCGGTGGTGCGCCCCGGCCCCTGGTCCTCACCCGCCGGCGGCGGGGCATGAGCAAGTCGCCCTATGAGATTTCGGAAAGTACGGTAGCCGCCCGGGAATCCATCAAGGCGGTCGTGGCGGCGACCCGGTCGCCCTTTGGCGGCGGTCCGGCGCTGGACCGGACCCAGGCCAGCGAGCTGGAGCGTTCGCTGCGGCATCTGGAAATGTCCCTGGCCGAGCGTGAGCGCAACGTCGTGGAGACCGAGATCAAGCTGTCCGAGCACGAGCGCGACCTGGCCGAGATGGAGGCGCTGCTGATTGCCCGGGAACAGCTGCTGATCGCCGCGCGGACGGCGAGCCCCAAGAAGGTGGCACTTTCGAAGGAGGAGCAGACCGCGCTGGAACGCCTGCGCGAGGAACTCGAGCGGCAGGAGGCCAGCCTCAAGGAAGCCCGGGTCGCCATCAAGGAGCGCGAGCAGTTCCTCGAGGAAAGCGAGACCCGGCTGTTTCAGAAGGTGCAGCTGCAGCAGGAAAAGGAAACCGAGCTGGAACAGCGGGAAGAGGACCTGCGCACCCGTTCGAAGGAATTCCGGGAGAAAGTGGCGGCGATCGACCCGGCCGCGGCCGCGGCGTTCAAGGAAGAGCCCGTCAAGAAGATGGACGAATTCAACGAGTGAGGGCCTGCTTTGCCCCGGCTGGTAATCCCGGTGTTGACCTGCCGGCAGCCGACCCTGAAGCTTTTTGAAACATTTTCGCTTTCTGCCCGTCCTAGTCTTCTTACCCGCATCCCATTTCATGAAACTTCTCCTCCCCACGCTCGGCCTCCTGTCGCTTGCCATGTGCACCGTGGCGCACGCCCAGGAAGAAGGTCAGCTGTCGGCCCCGCCGGACGAAATCATCACCGACTTCGGCATCGAGGAGTACCTCGCGATCCCGAAATACACCCTTTCCATCGGCGTGCGCACCCTGAGCGGGGCGAAGAGTTCCTTCACCGGTCGCGGCTATGTTTCCTCCTTCCAGCCGGGCAGTGACTTCACGACGCCGGGCGTGACTCGGATCTATCAGGATGGTAACGTCTTGGCCAATACCCCTGATTACGGTTTTGTCATCACCCATGGGGACGGAACAACCACGCCCTACAACGCGGCACCGACCCCCGCGGGCTTTACCAACACCTGGTCATTTCTGAAGCTCGCCCAGGAGCGGCCCGACAATAACCTCGATTTCCATTCTTATGCGGCCGATGTCGTTGACTCTGGGCTGCATCAAAAAAACCCGGGCATGGGCACCGGCATGGAATTGCTCGTGCTGCGCGACATGGGAAACCTGGGCAAGAAGATCGAGTGGAAGCTGCTCTTTGGGGCGAGCCTGACGGACCTCAAGTCCCGCACGAGTGACACCCTGGCGGCCTCGGTGACGACGATCACCGACACCTACCTTACCAATCTTAATGGTGCGACGGCCCTGCCGGCCTTGCCGCCTTACACGGCGCCGTCCTTCAAGCAGATCCCGCGGGTGGATTCGACCGGCTTTCCCGTCTACGACTCGAGTGGCGCGCAGATCATCGACTACAGTGAGACCACGATTTACCTGGGCGATCATCCCCTGAGCCGGACAACCACGATCAGCCCCGGCACCGTCCTCAACCAATGGGAGCTGAAGGGCGCGTATTTCACCTTCCGCCTTGGGCCGTCCATCAGCTACCTGATCACCGACCACCTGCGCTTCACGGTCAGCGCCGGCGCGGCCTTGGTCTATTCCGGCACGTCCTATAACGTCATCCAGACTTATCAGCCCGAAGGGGCGGATACCGTGGTTTCGACGGCCAATGACGAGGAGGCCAAGCTGCTGGCCGGTTACTTCGTCGACGTGACCATGCAGTACGACTTTACCGACCGGACGGGCATTTATGCCGGTGCCGGCTTCCAGGACACCGGCAGCTACACGCAGACGGCGGACCTCACGGATAGCTACACGGGAAGTCACGCCAGCTACAAAGCGGCGATTGACCTCAGCGGCCTCTCCGGTTTCCGGATGGGCATGACGTTCCGGTTCTGAGCGCGTCGCGCCGTCGGAATCTTTCCAGGCCGGACCCCGGGTCCGGCCTTTTTTGTCCGGTTCTGGCTTCCCAAGTTCGCGGGGCTCCGGCTTGCTGAGGCGACGTGAAGAACGACGCCAAGCCGCTCTGGCCGGTGGCCACCCTGGTGGCGCTGACGGGCCTCAATCTGCTGGACTACCTCGACCGCCAGCTGCTTTCGGCCGTGCTCCCGGCGCTGCAGGCGGACTTGCACATCGGGGATCAGAAGGCGGGGACGATCGCGACGGCCTTCATGCTCGGTTATTTTCTCACTGCGCCGATTTTCGGCTGGCTGGGCGACCGGGTGTCACGGCGCTGGCTGATCGCAGGCGGGGTGTTTGTCTGGAGCCTCGGCACGCTCCTTTCCGGTCATGCGAACGCCTTTATATCGCTGCTTTGTTTCCGGGTGCTGGTGGGGTTTGGCGAAGCCAGCTTTGGGACGATCAGCCCGGGCTGGATCGCCGACCTGTTTCCGCCGCAGCGGCGCAACAACGCCATCACGATTTTCTACTTCGCCATCCCGGTGGGTTCTGCGCTCGGGTACCTGATGGGTGGCTACCTCGCCGTGCATTACGGGTGGAGGTCGGCGTTCCTGTGGGCGGGTTATCCCGGCCTGGTGCTGGCGTTCACGCTTTTCCTGTTTCGCGAGCCGGCCCGCGGGGCGAGCGAAACCACCGCCGCGGCGGTGCCGGTGGGGGCGGCGGCACCGGCGGGATGGCGCAGCTATCTGTTGCTGCTGAAAATCCCCCGCTACCTGCTGGTGGTGGCGGGGTATGTGGCCCAGACGTTTGCGATGGGCGGCTTCTCGCTCTGGGCCCCGAGTTTCCTGTTCCGGGTGCACCACATGGCGTTGGACCAGGCGGCTTTTTTCTTCAGCGCATCGCTGGCCGCGACGGGCCTGGTGGCGACGCTGGCGGGGGGATTCTGCGCGACGCAGTGGCAACGCCGGACGGGCACCGGCTACGCCTGGGTGCTGGCGCTGAGCGCGCTGTTGGCGGCGCCGGTGGCGTTTGCGGCGTTCACGCTGCCCGATCTCGGCCAGGCCAAGGTGGCGCTGGTCGCCACGATGTTCCTGCTGTTCCTCTCCACCGGTCCGGTGAACACCCTGATCCTGGAAACCGTCCCCGTGGCCATGCGGGCGTGCGCGATGGCGGCGTCGATTTTCGCCATCCATCTTTTGGGCGACCTGGGGTCGCCGACGTTCGTGGGCTTTCTTTCCGACCGCTGGGGTGACCTGCGACTCGCGGTGCTGTGGACGCTGCCGGGTGCGTTGATCGTCAGTGCGTTTTTCTGGGGCTGGCTGCTGCTCCATACCCGCGCGAATCAACCGCGAGCCTGAAGAAAGCGGCGCGGGCGGGGCCGGTGGGGAAAATTGCGGGCGTAGGTCTATGCCCCATGGTTAACCTCCGGCGCAGCCTGTAGTCTGGCCCCGCAGTCAAATCCCGGGGTAACTCGCTCCTACTTGGCGGCCAACCAGCATCATGGAAAATATCGCAATCATCCTGCCTGACGGAAGCGCCGCGCGCCTCCTGGATCTGAGTGTCGCCGACTTCACGGAGGATGATCGCATCTCACTTACCCGCCGCCTCGATGTGCTCTTTCGGCTGGAGGCGGCCTACAAGGAAGCGGGCGTGATCCTGCGGGCGCGCGAGCAGTTCCTGGACGAAAGTGAGACCCGGCTGTTCGAAAAGGTGCAGGAGCAGCAGGAAAAGGAGACGGAGCTGGAGCAACGCGAGGAAGACCTCTGCACCCGCTCGCGCGAGTGGCGGGAACGGGTCGAGACGACCAGCCCGCTGCCGATACTGCTGGCCACCGGCTAGGATCGCCCGCAGCGAAGTCAGGGCGTGGCCGCCTCGAGATCACGCAGCACGTCACCCACGCTACGGAGCCGGTCCGGCGGAAAAAAGCCGTTTATCCGCGTGATCACCTGCTGGATGATCCCGTCGGGGCAACTCGCGCCACCGGTGATGAGCACCCGCTTCGGCACGGCACCCGGGGGCTCGTCCGCCCACAGCGGCCGCGGATCCGTGCGGCCGGCGCCGCCGCCGACATAGTGATGATGCTCCACGGCACAACGGGAGAGGATGTTGCGCTCGGACTGGATGAAGAACGCGTGGCCATCGAGCCGTTGCTCGCACAGCCGGTAGAGCTGGTAGGTGTTGGAGGAATTTTTTCCCCCGAGGACGAAGGCCGCGTCGAGCGGCTCGGCCAGGGCCCGGCTGAGGGCGTCCTGGTTGACCTGGGTGGCGTAGCAGAGTGTGTCGCGGCGACCGCCGCCGCCGACATGCGTGTCATCGCCGAACTTCGCCCGGAAAACGGCGCGCAGGTGCTCGATGATGCCGAGGGTCTCGTTCATCAGCAGGGTGGTTTGGTTGACCACGGCGACGCGTTCCAGATGCTGCGCGACGTCAAAGCCGGGCGTATGCCGGCCGGCAAAGAGCTCGTAGAATTTCTGCCGCGCGGCAGGATCGCCGCTGGCAATGATGTCCCCGAGCTGGCGCGCCTCCTCGAGGTTGCGGACGATGACCGCGTGGGCATAGCGGCGGGTGTTGGAGAACGTGGCCTTGGTTTCCTCGTGCTCCTGCTTGCCGTGGATGATCACGGTGTAGCCCTCGCGGCCGTAAACTCGCGCGGCCTTCCAGACCTTTTCCACCAGCATGCAGGTGGCGTCGTAATGGCAGACGGCGATGCCCTTGCGGACCAGGCGGCGTTTGTCGTCATCCGTGGCGCCAAAGGCCGGGATGATGACGATGTCCTCGGGGGTGAGGGTATCCCAGAGCAGCGGGACGCCGGCCGCCGCGGTCGCGGCGCGGCCGTCGGTCGTATACGGCACGCCTTTGTCGGTCTGAAGGTAGCGGAGACCGCGGCGGAGGAGGTCCTCATTGACGAACGGGTTGTGGATCAGCTCGGAGAGCATGAACACCCGCCGCGCGGGGTTTTCGGCGAGGGTCTCATAGGCGCGCTCGATGGCGTTCTTCACGCCGAGGCAGAAGCCGAAATGGCTGGGAATGACGTACTGCACCGCCCCGAAATCCAGCGTGACCGGGGCGGCGGCGGAGCGCTCGTGCTGGCGGGCGATGGCCTTGATCGCGCCGCAAAGCTGCGACTGATAGAGCGCACCGGCCGTGGCATCCTGGGCATAGATGGCGGTGTTGCGCTCCTGGGCGGGGCGGAACTTGTAGATAAAGTCGTTTTCGCCGAGGTGCAGATAGGGAATCTCGACGAGATAAGGTTCGAGTTGCCCCAGCACCGCCGCGAGACCGGGGGTCAGCTTGGTCTGCAGGGCGGCCAGGGCATCGAGCGAGTGAAAGACAAGGTCGGGGACCAGCGGCGCGCCGCTGACCTGCGCAAAGCAGACCCGGCAGGTCCGGCCGTCAGCCTCGGTCGTGAAGTATTCCGCGGGCGGGGTGTGCCCGGGAAAGGCGGCCTCCAGTGCGCCCGCCGCGCGGGTAAGGTCGGCACCCGTGAAAGCCAGGTCGAGGCGCAGGCCGGACGAGCGCACCGCCAGCTGGTTGCTCGCGTTGAAGGCGAGGACAGCGGTGAGGGCGGGTGATTCCACGGCGGCCGAGGGCATGGGATAAAGCTGTCCCGGACGGTCGCAGCGTCAAACCTGCAGCAGGAAGCCCTGCCGGCCCAGGATGAGCCCGTTGACCTGGATCTCGAGGTGATGGCGGCCGGGGTAATGCCGGCGGGTGGTGAAATCCCGGATCATCTGGCGGCGGGCGAGGCGGACAGTCTGGCCGGGTTCCAGGCGGACTTCGCGGAGCTTGAAGACCTTGGGAGCCGTGCCACCGGAGGCCTTGACGTAATGCAGCCGATAATCGACGGCGAGTTGCTGGGGCCGGCGGGAGGTCGAGGTGAGGGTGAAGGAAAACTCGAGCGTTTGCCCGAGTTTCAAGCGGGCCGGGGTGAGTCGGAAGGCGCTGAGTTTGACGGCGGGCCGGCCGGTGAAATTGAAGAGGCGGAGCGCGGGCTGATGACCGGCCTTGATGAGGGTGCGGGCGGCGTGCTTGGCAATCCACTGCGTGTGGGGGTGGGTGAGATCCCACGAGGCGAGCCGGGCGAGCATCCAGTCCGGATGGTCCTTGGAGATATCGTTGAGGTGATTGGCGACCGACTTGCGGACGTAGAGACTCGGGTCGGCGCGGAGGTGGTGGAGGATGGGGGCGGCGGGCGAAGGATCGGCGACGAGGGCGTCGAGGCGAAACGACCACGGCAGTCGCGGGCGGCAGCCTTCGCTGGCCAGCCGGCGAACGTGTTCGTCGGCGTCGAGCGACCAGTGCTCCATCACGGCGAGGGTGCGCGCGAGATCGCGACGCAGGAATTCCCGGATGGCGAATTCGGCGGAGGAATGGCGCGTGAGAAAACCCAGGGCGTCGAGCGAGGTGTCGAAATCATGGGTCCCGTAAACGCCGACAAAGTCCGGCAGCATCATGCCGGTGAAGTCACCGGCCAGCCGGGGGGCCAGTTTACGCAGCACCGCGAGGGCGTCCGCGTAGCCGGGTGGCAGGGTGGCGTGCAGGGCGTGCGTGCCATGGCGCAGGCGCTGGAGCAGGGAGAGCGGCTCAAGCCCGGTGGTTGTGAGTCGAATGAAGCGCTTCCGGTCAAAGTCCGGGTGCACCTCCGCGACGAGGCCGGCGATCTGGCGGAACCGGGCCGCGCTGAAGATATCCTTGAGCGCGGGCTGGGCGATTTCCGCCATGACGGGTCAGCCCTTCAGGACCTCGGCCAGCTTGGTGCCATCCTTGCCGCCACCCATCGCGAAGTCGGGTTTGCCGCCACCCTTGCCGTCGAGTTTGGCGGCGAGTTCGGCCACGCGCTTGCCGGCCTGATGGCCGGCCTTGATGGCGGCGGGAGAGCAGAACACCGCGAGGCTGGCGCGGCCCTCGAAGACGGCGCCCACGGTGACCATGCCTTCGCCGATCTTGGCGAGGATCTGCGAGCCGAGGGAACGGAGCGCCTCGGGGGCGTCAACCGACACCACGGCGGAGACGAACTTGAGGCCGTCACGCTCGGCGGCATGCGCGGCGAGTTCTTCGGCGATGCCGGCGGCGGCCTTCTGCTGGAAGACTTTCAGCTGCTTCTCGATTTCCTTCTGATGGGCGAGCAGCGACTCGAGTTTCTTGGCGACATCAACCGGGCCGGCGGAAAGGTGCGCGCTGACGGCGGCCAGGGCGGCCTCGCGATGGACGATGAAGTCGAGGGCGGGCTGGCCGGCGACGGCCTCGATGCGGCGGGTGCCGGCGGCGATGGCCATCTCGGCGGCGATCTTGATCACGCCGATCTCCCCGGTGGTCGCCACATGCGTGCCGCCACAGAGTTCCTTGGAATAGCCGCCGATGTCCACGACGCGGACGTACTTGCCGTATTTGTCGCCGAAGAAGGCGAGGACGTCCTCGGGCTTGTTCGCGTACTCGATGTCGGTGGAAACGACCGGGGCGTTGTCGATGACCTTCGCGTTGACGAGCTGCTCGATCTCGAGGAGCTGGGCAGCGGTGACGGCCTCGAAGTGGGAGAAGTCGAAGCGCAGGCGCTCGGGCGTCTTGTGCGTGCCGGACTGGCGAACGTGCGTGCCCAGCACCTTGCGCAGGGCCCACTGGAGCAAGTGCGTGGCCGAGTGGTGGCGCGCAATGGCCCGGCGGCGGTGGTAGTCCACGTGGAGCGTGGCCGGAGCGCCCACGCTGACCGCGGAAAGTTGCTCGCTGGCCGCCACCTTGTGGAGGTGCCGGCCGGATTTGTCCTTGATGCAGTCGGTGATGACCACCTTCGCGCCGCCGATGATGGCGTGGCCGGTGTCGCCGACCTGACCGCCCATCTCGGCGTAGAACGGGGTCTGGTCGAACACGAGGAAGGTGTCCTTTGCGGTCTTCACCACATCCACGACCTTGGCGTGGGTGACGGAGGTCGGGGTGAGGTCGTAGCCGGCGAACTTGGTGGCCTCGGCGGTGGCCGTGCCCTCGGTGGCGCCGACGATGACGTCCTTCTTTTGGGCGGCGCGACCGCGCTCGCGTTGTTTTTCCATCTCGGACTCGAAGCCGGCCACATCAACGGTCAAACCGCGTTCCGCCGCGAGCAGCTGGGTCATGTCGAGCGGGAAGCCGTAGGTGTCGTAGAGGAGGAAGGCCTGGGCGCCCGCGAGCACTTTCGAAGCGGGATTCGACTCGAGGGCGAGTTCGAACTGGCTCAGGCCCTTGTCCAAGGTGCGGCCAAACGACTCCTCCTCCGCGCGGATCGAGCGCTCCAGCATCACGCGCTGTGTCTTAAGCTCGGGGAAAACGTCGCCGAGCGACTCCACCACCGGGGCGACGAGCGCCGAGAAGTCACCGATCCGGAGACCGAGCTTTTTGCCGTAGAGCACGCCGCGGCGAAGGATGCGACGAATGACATAGTTGCGGCCCTCGTTGCCGGGGAGGATGCCGTCGGCGATGGCGCAGGAGACGCAGCGGGCGTGGTCGGCGAGGACGCGGAAGGCGACGTCGGTCTGCTGCTGTTCGGAGAGTCCGACATGGGACGCCGGCACGGTGCCGGTGTAGGTCTTGCCGGAGAGCGCGGCGAGCTGGTCGAAGGTCGGCTTGAAGAGGTCGGCGTTGTAGTTCGACGGCTCGGAGGTGAAGTCGGTGAAGCCCTTGCTCGTGGCGTAGATGCCGGCGACGCGCTCGAAGCCCATGCCGGTGTCCACGTGCTTCGCGGCGAGCGGGGCGAAGGAGCCGTCGGCGTTCGCGTTGAACTGGATGAAGACGTGGTTCCAGATCTCGATGCAGCGGGGGCTGCTGGAATTGACGAGCTGGCGGCCGGCCGCCTCGTCGTCGGAGGGCAGCAGGTTGAAATGGATTTCCGAGCACGGGCCGCAGGGGCCGGTGTCGCCCATCATCCAGAAGTTGTCCTTCTTGTTGCCGTTGACGATGTGGACCTTGGGGTCGAGCCCGGCGGCGGTGAAGAGGCCGGCCCAGATGTCGTAGGCCTCCTGGTCAAAATCCGCGGGATCGCCCTTGGCCTTGTTGGGCGCGTAGACGGTGGCGAAGAGGCGCTTGGGCGGGATGCCCCAGACCTTGGTGAGCAGTTCCCAGCCCCAGGTCAGCGACTCCTTTTTGAAGTAATCGCCGAAGGACCAATTGCCCAGCATCTCGAAGAGCGTGTGGTGGTAGGTGTCGTAGCCGACATCCTCGAGGTCGTTGTGCTTGCCGCCGGCGCGGATGCATTTCTGGGTGTCGGCCACGCGTTTCCACGGCGCGATCTGGTCGCCGAGGAAGTACGGCACGAACTGGTTCATGCCGGCGTTCGTGAACAGCAGGTTGGGGGCGGTCGGCAACAGCGAGGCCGAGGGCACGATGGTGTGCTGCTTCGACTGGAAGAAATCGAGGAACGATTGGCGGATCTCGGCGCTGGTCATTTTCACAGGAGAAATCACAGGACAAAGGCGGCGTGGGGGCGAGGCAAGAGGGGAATTGGCGAGGTGGCCCGCGTTGAGATCGTTCCACCCGGATGCCCGGGCAGGGCGTGGCCCGGCGGATTAGCCGGGCCGGCGATATGAATCGTACCCGCCAAATTCCCTAATTATGATGGTCGGGTGCAATTCCGCGGTTGGAAATTCCTCCGGGGCAACTATTCCAGAGGTCGTCCTTGACTGCCGAGGACCATCCACCCCGCCCATGCAACCTGCCGACCAGCTCAAGGCGTCGCTCAAGGAAATCGGCGACCTCAAGGCCGCCATCGACGAGCACGCGATTGTGGCGGTCACGGATCCGCAGGGGAAAATCACCTACGTTAACGATAAGTTCTGCGCGATTTCCCAGTATGCGCGGGAGGAGCTCATTGGGCAGGACCACCGCATCATCAACTCGGGCTATCATTCCAAGGAAGTCTTCCGGGACATGTGGACGACCATCGGGCGGGGCAAGGTCTGGAAAGGGGAAATCAAGAACCGGGCCAAGGACGGTTCCTTCTACTGGGTGGACGCGACCATCGTGCCCTTCATGGATGCGGAGGGCAAACCCCGCCAATATGTCGCCATCCGCACCGACATCACCGTGCTGAAGCAGCACGAGCAGGAGATCGCCCGGCTTACCCGCCTCTACACGGCCCTGAGCCAGATCAACCAGTCGATTGTCCTGAGCCGGGAACGCGGCGAACTTTTCACCAAGATCTGCCAGGCGCTGGTCTCTCATGGCGGATTCAAGATGGCCTGGATCAGCCTGGTAGAGCCGGCCACCCGCAAGGTCGTACCCGCCGGGGTTTGGGGCGATGACACCCATTATCTCGACCACGTGGATATTTATGCCGATGACCGGCCCCAAGGCCGAGGCCCGACGGGCACGGCAATCCAGGAGGCGAGGACCTATATTTGCAGGGACTATGAACTCGACCCCAACACCGGGCCGTGGCGCGAGGCGGCCGCCCGCTCCGGATTCAAAGCCTCGGCGTCCCTGCCCATCCGGCAGGGCGGGGTCGTGTGTGGGGCAGTCACCGTCTACGCGGGTGAAAAGGGTTTTTTCCAGTCCAAGGATATCGCGCTCCTGGAGGAGGCCGCGGGGGATATTTCCTTCGCACTCGACAACCTCGCGCGCGAAACCGTGCGGCAGGAAGCAGAAAAATCCTCCCGCGAAAGTGCGGAACGGTTCCGGCAGATTACCGAGAGCATCAACGAGGTATTCTGGATGACCGATCCGCTGACCGGTGGGCTCATCTACATGAGTCCCGCCTATGAGAAGGTCTGGGGGCGCACCTGCGCCAGCCTCTACCAGGCCCCGGATCGCTGGGTGGACGCACTTTATCCGGAGGACAGCGAGCGGATCCAGGCCGCGGCCCGGACCAAGCAAATCAAAGGGGAATACAATGAAACCTACCGGATTATGCGCCCCGACGGGTCGGTGCGCTGGCTCCATGAGCAGGCGTTTCCCGTGCGGAACGAGGCCGGGGTGATTTACCGGATGGTCGGCGTGGTCCAGGATATCACGGACAACAAGCTCCTGGAGGCACAGTTTTTCCGGGCCCAGCGGCTAGAGTCGATCGGGACGCTGGCCAGCGGCATCGCGCATGACCTGAACAACATCCTTGCGCCGATCATGATGGCGGCGCCGCTGATCCGCCACAGCAAGACCCCCGAGATCACCGAAAAATGCTGGGGACCATCGAGTCGAGCGTGCAGCGCGGCGCCCGGCTGGTGCGGCAGCTCCTGACCTTCGGCCGCGGGGCCGAGGGCGAGAAACGATCCCTTGCCATCGGGACGGTCATCCGAGAGATGGTCACGATCGCGGAGCAGACTTTCCCCCGGAACATCCAGATCAGTGCGGCCATCGCCGAGGGCATCCCACCCATCCTGGCGGATGCGACGCAGGTACACCAAGTGCTGCTGAACCTGTGCGTCAATGCACGCGACGCCATGCCGAACGGCGGCCTGCTCTCCCTCAGCGCGGAGAATGTGCACCTGGACGGCACCTTTGCGGCCGCCACGCCCGGCGCGAAGGAGGGTGATTATGTCCGGCTGAACGTCACCGACACGGGCACCGGCATGACGCCGGAAATCATCAACAAGATTTTCAATCCCTTCTTCACCACCAAGGAACCGGGCAAGGGCACCGGCCTGGGCCTGGCTACGGTGATGGGCCTCGTGAAGAGCCATGGCGGCTTCCTGACCCTCCGCAGCGAGCCGGGCAAGGGGACGACGTTCCAGGTTTATTTTCCGGCGGTGTCAAAAACCGACACGGCCACGCCGTTTGCCCAGGTCGTGGCCCTGCCAGCCGGCCATGGCGAACTCATCCTGGTGGTGGATGACGAGGAGAATATCCGGGACATTATCCGCGGCATGCTGATCCAGCAGGGCTACACCGTGATCGTGGCCGAGGATGGGATTGATGGCATCTCGCGCTACGCCCTGGCCCAGAATGAAATCAAGCTCATCCTCACCGACCTGGACATGCCGGCGATGGACGGCGTGACGATGATCCGGGTGCTCAAGCAGATGAGCCCGAAACTGAAGGTCATCGTCTCGAGCGGGGTTCTGCGCGGCAAGCAGCTGACGCGCAGCCGCACCTCCGAACTGACCGCCCTCGGCGTCAGCACTTTCCTGGACAAGCCCTACACCGCGGCGCAAATCCTGCAGGCGGTGCACGACGAGCTGCAGACCGCGCCCTGATCAACCCAGTTGGGCGATGACGGCGTCGGCCATGGCCCGGGTGCCGACCGAGTTGCCACCGAAGGCGATGTCGGCGGTGCGGGTGCCGGCGACGACGGCGCGCTTCACGGCGGCCTCGATCCGGGCCGCGGGCGCTTCTAGGCCGAAGCTGTAGCGGAGCATCAGTGCGGCGGAGAGGATCTGGGCGCAGGGATTGGCGAGGTCCTTGCCGGCGAGGTCGGGGGCGGTGCCGCCGGCGGGCTCGTAAAGTCCGAAGGGCAGGCCGCGGGAATTTCGGCCGGCGCCGAGCGAGGCGGACGAGAGCATACCGAGCGAGCCGCAGACGACGGCCATCTCGTCGGAGAGGATGTCGCCGAACATGTTTTCCGTCACGAACACGTCGAACTGGTTGGGATCGCGCACCAGCTGCATCGCGGCGTTGTCCACGTAGAGGTGGCTGAGCGTGAGGTCGGGCGCGTGCTGCGCGACATAGGCGGTGACAGTCTTGCGCCAGAGGACGGACGTCTCGAGGACGTTGGCCTTGTCCACCGAGCAGAGTTTCTTTTTGCGCGCGCGGGCGGCGGTGATGGCGGTCGCGGTGATGCGCTCGATCTCGCTCTTGCGGTACACCATCGTGTCCACCGCCTGCACATCGCCGTCGGGGAGCGTGGTGGTCTGCTTGGGCAGCCCGAAGTAGAGGCCGCCGGTCAGTTCGCGGATGCAGAGGATGTCGATGCCGTTGGGGATGCGGGCGGTCTTGAGCGGGGAGGCGTCGGTGAGCTCGCGGTAGAGCAGGCCGGGCCGGATGTTGGCGAAGAGGGTGAAGTGCTTGCGCAGCGGGAGGAGCGCGGCGCGCTCCGGCTGCTGGGCGGGCGGGAGCTTTTCCCACTTCGGGCCGCCGACGGAGCCGAACAGGATGGCGTCCGCGGCGGAGCAGATCCTCAGCGTGGCATCCGGCAGGGCGCTGCCGTGGCGGTCAATGGCGGCGCCGCCGACGTCGGCCGGGGTGGCCTCGAGCGTGAGGTTTTCCTGGCGGGCGACGACCGCGAGGACGCGCAGGGCCTCGGACATGACTTCGGGTCAGATATAGTCTCCGGCGATGACGGCGAACTTGAGGGCGGGCATCAGGGATAATGGGGTAGTCGGGAGGCGGGGAAAGGGAAGGGCATTTTTCGCGGTTGCGCGACGGTGAAAAGGGCATGGATTGGCGGACCAATGAAGTTGCATGTCCTGCCCGCCGGCCCGATCCAGACCAACGCCTACCTGCTGACCGCCCCGGAGCGCGGGGAGGCGGTGCTGATCGACGCGCCCGGGGACATCTGGGCGCAGGTTGCGCCGATCCTGGCCCGGGAGAAATGCCGGCTGACGGAACTCTGGCTGACGCACGGGCACTGGGATCACACGCAGAGTGCAGCGGAGGTGGTGCGTCTCACGAAGGCCAAGGTTCGCGCGCACGTGGCGGACAAGGCTTTCTATGAGACTCCGCAGATCATGAGCGCGTTCTTGTCCGGGCGCATTAAGCTCGAGCCGGTGTTTGCGGACAGTTGGGTGGAGCAGGGCGAGATCCTGAACGCACTGGGCACGACGTTGGAGGTGCGGCATGTGCCGGGACACTGCCCGGGCAACGTGCTGTTTTATTCGGCCGCCCTGAAGGCCGTGTTTGTGGGGGATGCCCTGTTTGCCGGCAATGTGGGGCGCACGGATTTTCCCGGGGGCAGCATGGAAATGCTCGCCGACTCGATCCGCCGGCAGATCTACACGCTGCCCGACGAAACAGTGGTTTACCCGGGCCACGGGCGTGCTACGACGGTGGGTGAGGAGAAACAACACAACCCCCATGTCCGCGGCTGAACACGAGACTTTTATGCGGCGCGCCCTGGAACTGGCGCGCCAGGGCTGGGGTGGCACGCACCCGCAGCCCATGGTCGGGGCCCTGATCGTGGAGGATGGGCAAATTGTGGCGGAGGGCTGGCAAGCCCGGGACGGCGGATTCCACGCCGTGAAAACGGCGCTCGCCAAACTGGGCCGGGCCCCGCGGGAAGGTGCGCTGCTCGTGGTGACGCTGGAGCCGGGCGGAACCGAGGAAGAGCTGGCGGCGGGCGCGGAGTTGATCATTGGCGCCGGCCTCAAACAGGTGGTGGCCGGAGCGACGGACCCGAACCCGGCCCACGCGGGCAAGGGATTTGACCACCTGCGCGCGGCGGGCATCGAGGCCGTGACCGGCGTGCTGGAGCCGGAGTGCACGGAGCTGAATCTCATCTGCAACCACTGGGCGACGCTCGGCACGCCGCTGATCGCGGCCAAGGCGGCCGTGACCCTGGACGGCCGCATCGCCTGCCGCTCGGGCGATTCGCGCGGGATCACGGGAGAGCTGGCGCGGGAGGATGTGATGCGCTGGCGCCGGTTGTTTCCCTCCATCGCGGTCGGGGCGGGCACGGTGATGGCGGAAAATCCCCGGCTGACGGCGCGTCTGCCGGGCGCGAAGGAATGGTGCCCGGTACGCTTCGTGTTCGACGGGCTGCTGCGGAGTGTGGCGGACCGGGCGATGCCGCACGTTTACACGGACGAATTCCGCGAGCGCACGATTGTGGTGACCACGCCGCACGGCGGCATGGGTTATGTGCGCAAACTGCGCGACCTGGGCGTGCAGGTGTGGATCCTGCCCTCGGGCACGCAGCGCGTCCCGCTGGGGGAATTCCGGAAACGCTGCGAGCAGGAGAAAATCTCCGGGGTGTATTTTGACGGTGACGCCGCGCTGGTGAGCCAGATTTTGCAGGAAAAGCAGATCGACTACCTGTTTGTCTACCGGGCACCGGTGCTGCTGGCGGACGACCGCGCCAAGCCGATGCTCAGCGGCCTGCGCACGGAAAAGCTCCTGAATGCGGTGCGGCTGGCGGAGGTCCGGCATGAGGTGCTGGGCGACGACACGCTCACGCGCGGGCGGGTGACCTATCCCGGGCAGATGTTCATCGATGAAACTACATTTAGCCTCGGGTAACGCGCACAAGGCCGCCGAATTTGCGTCGCTCGCGGCGGAGGCGGACCTGCCCGTGGAGATCGTCGCGGCCACGGGTACCGGGGGCATGCCGGCGGTGGTGGAGGACGCGGGGACGTTTTCGGGCAACGCGCGGAAGAAGGCGCAGGCGCTGCGCGGGTTACTGCCGGCGGGCGCATGGGTGCTGGCGGACGACAGCGGCCTGTGTGTCGCGGCGCTCGACGGCGGGCCCGGCGTGGAATCGGCCTACTATGCCGGGCCGCAGGGCGACAGCGCGGCCAACCTGCGCAAGCTGGTGGAAACGATGCGCGGAGTGCCGGCGGAGCGGCGGCAGGCCTATTTTGCCTGTGTGTTGCTGGTCATCGACCCGCAGGGCCGGGAACACGGGTTTGAAGGTCGCTGCGAGGGATCGCTGCGGGAGACGGCGGGTGGCAGCGGTGGATTTGGCTATGATCCGCTGTTTGTGCCGGCGGGCCAGACGCTGACGTTTGCGGAGCTGCCCGAAGCGGCAAAGCACGCACTCAGCCACCGCGGCCGGGCCTGGGCCAAACTGGCGGCTTGGCTGCGGGACCGGCCCGACGTGTCGGCTTGAAGGGGAGACGCGGCAAGGGCGCCGCATCCCCTCTCCTCGGGGCGAATCAGTCCGACAGGAACCGGCCGAGCTCAAGCACGTCGATCGCCGCGTTGCGGTCGTCGGTCCAGATGAGCTGGGAGTTCACGAGCGGGGAAGTGACCGTGTTGACCGTGTGCTTGACGCGGCCGTTGTCCTCCTCGTCGGGGAACCAGGTCACGAGGTCCTTCGTCTGATCCGGCTTGGTGATGATGATGTAATCGGTGGGCGTGGGATCCCAGTCACGTTCCTTGCCGGGCTCGGTGACGTCCTTCTTGATTTCCGTGTGCACCGCGATGGCCGCCAGGTTCAGGCTGCGGGCGGTGGCCTCGACGACCGGGTAAAAGTGCGAATAGCGGCTCGAAACGTGGACGATCAGCATGCCGTCCTTGCTATTCAGGCGGCGGGTGTAGATGCCCAGGTGCCGCCGATCATGTCGCCGAGCTGGCGTTGGTACGACTCGTCCCACTCGTCCACCGGGCGGTTCAGGATCTGCAGCACGGCGTCAAACTGCATCCGGCGCGCCTCGATCGCCTCGGCCCGCAGCCGCTGCGTCTGTTGCCGCAGCCAGCTCTGGGCCCCGAGGGTGGCCCCGAGGAACACCAGCAGCAGGAGCAGCGAATAGCCGATGAGGCGGGTGAGGGAGTTCATGCGGCCGGGAGCCCGGGCCGCGAACCTGTGGCGGCAATCGGCCCGCGTCAAAACTTTCGACATTTCACCCGGGGCGGCTTTTGTTGGCGGGCTCCCGCATGAAGCCGTTTTACCTCACCACCGCCATCGACTACGTGAATGGTGCCCCGCACCTCGGCCACGCCTATGAAAAGGTGCTGGCCGACGTCATTGCCCGGTTCCGGCGGATGATGGGGGACGAGGTCTATTTCCTCACCGGCGTGGACGAGCACGGCCAGAAGGTCCAGATGGCCGCCCAGCAGCTCGGCATCCCGCCCCAGCAGTACGCCGACGAGACGAGCGCGGCCTTCCGCGCGCTGCTGCCGCAGCTCAGCATCTCCAACGACGACTTCATCCGCACGACCGAGCCGCGGCACAAGGCGGTCGTGAGCCGGCTGCTCCAGCAACTGTACGACAAGGGCGAGATCTACCAGGCCGAGTACAAGGGGTTCTATTCCACCCGGCAGGAGCAGTTCCTGCAGGAGAAGGACCGGCAGCCCGACGGCACGTGGCCGGAGATCTTCGGCGATGTGACCGAGATCACGGAGTCCAACTATTTCTTCAAGCTCGCGGGCTATCAGGCCTGGCTCGTGGATTTCCTGACGACGCACGAGGACTTCATCTTCCCGCGCTACCGCCAGAAGCAGGTGCTGGAGTTCCTCAAGGACCCGCTGAACGACCTCTGCATCTCGCGCCCGCGCGAGCGGCTGGAGTGGGGCATCCCGCTGCCCTTCGATGCAAATTACGTGACGTACGTCTGGTTCGATGCGCTCGTAAACTATTACTCGGCGGTGGCCGACACGGGGCAGTGGCCCGCGGACCTCCATGTCATCGGCAAGGACATCCTCGTCCCGCCGCACGCGGTCTACTGGCCGATCATGCTGCACGCCCTCGGGCTGCCGCTGCCGAAGGCGCTGCTGGTGCACGGCTGGTGGTCGGTCAACGGCGTGAAGATGTCCAAGAGCACCGGCAATTTCATCGTGCCGGCGGACTACACCGGGGAGTTCGGCGTGGACGCGCTGCGTTATTTCCTGATCCGCGAGATGAACGTCGGCCAGGACAGCGATTTCACCCGCGCACAATTCCTCGTCCGCTACAACAGCGAGCTCGCGAACAACCTCGGCAACCTCATCAACCGCACGCTCAACATGACCACGCGCTTCGGCGCGGGCCTGATCCCCGCGGCCGGGCCGGCGGAGGACGCGGAGAAGGAACTCCAGGCGCTGTGGGAGAAGACCCGTGCCGAGGTCATCCCGCTCTGCGAGGGCTTCCAGTTTCACACCGCGCTCGACCGCACTTTTGCGTTCGTCACCGCGACCAACGCCTACATCGAGAAACGTGCGCCGTGGAAGCTCGGCAAGTCCACCGCGGAGGCCGACCAGGTCCTGCTGCGCACCTCGCTCGCCACGATGGCGGAGGCGCTGCGGCTGGCCGCCGCCCTGTTGCAGGCGGTGATGCCGACCACCACGGAAAAGATCAACGGAGTGCTCGGCTACACGCCCGGCGCGATCTGGCGGGACGAACTGGCCTGGGGCACGCGGCTGACCGGCCGGAAGGTCGCGGAGGCCCTCGTGCTGTTTCCGCGGCCCCAGCCGGCGGACAAGGCGCCTGCCAAGCCGTGACCATCCTCCCGCTCCATCCGGCGAACAACGCCTCGCCCGAGGCGCTCGAGGCGTTCCTCGCGCAGTGCCGCGCGGCGGCGGTGAAGGATGGACACGCCAAGCTCGTGAGCATCTCGCTCGCGGTCGGCGCGCTCGATCCACTGGCGGTGCTGGAGTCCATCTTTGAGCCGGGCGAGCCGCATTTCTACGCGGAGCGCCCCAGCATCGAGAGCGCGATCGCGGGCGCGGAGGTCGCGGTGGCCCACGAGGCCCACGGGCCGGATCGCTTTGCGGAGATCCAGCGGTTCATCGATGAAACCCTCGCGCACACCATTGCGGTGGGTGACGTGGAGGCGCCGTTCGGCGGCCCGCATTTTTTCACGGCGTTCGCGTTCCAGAACGAGCCGGAGGCCGGCGGCGCGTTTCCGGCCGCCCGCGCCTTCGTGCCGCGCTGGCAGGTGGCGCGCGCGGGGGCGACCACGACCGCCGTGGCGAACCTGCTGGTCACGGCGGACGCCGACCTGGCGCTGCTCGCCCAGCGCGTCTGGCGGGCGCACGGGAAGTTCGCGCAGTTCCGCTACCGGGAAACGAATCCGGCGGCGCCCACGGCCGGACCGGAATTTTCCACGCGGGAGGCTGGAGACTACCGGACGGCCGTGACCCGCGCGCTGACGCGCCTCGCAGCGGGCGAGTTTGAGAAAATCGTGCTGGCCCGGGCGATCGACCTGACGCTCCCGCAGCCGCTGCACCCGCTGCGCGTGCTCAACGGCCTGCGCCAGCTCTTTCCCGACTGTTATGCCTTCTCCCTGGCGAACGGGCGCGGCCAGAGCTTCATCGGGGCGAGCCCCGAGCAGCTGGTGCGCGTGAGCAAGGGCACCCTCGAGACCGCGGCGCTGGCCGGCACGACCGGCCGTGGAGTGGGTGCGAGTGAGGACGCTGCGCTGGGGGCGGCGCTGCTGCACAGCGAGAAAGACCTGCGGGAACACCGGTTTGTGGTGGATACCATCACCGGCCGCCTGGCGCAGCTCGGCCTCAAGCTGGAGTTTGCGGCACAACCGCGGCTGCGCCGGCTGGCCAACGTGCAGCACCTGCACACGCCCATCCGCGCGGCATTGCCGGAGAATGTCCGCCTGCTCCAGACCGTGGGCTGGCTGCATCCGACGCCGGCGGTCGGGGGGACACCCATGGACGCGGCCCTGGCCTGGATCCCGGCCCTCGAGGGCTTTCCGCGCGGACTGTACGGCGGTGCCATCGGCTGGGTGAATGCGCGCGGGGGCGGCGAATTTTTTGTCGGGATCCGCTCGGCGCTGGTGGACGGCGCCACGGCGCGGGTGTACGCGGGCGCCGGCATCGTGGCCGGCTCGACGCCGGAGAAGGAGTTTGCCGAAACGGAGCTGAAGTTTAAAGCCATGCTCGGCGCGCTTTGCGCCTGACCAACGCCCGCCCATGCTCGATTTCCGCAACACCAACAGTCTCTGGGGCAGCGTGCTGGTGGAAACCCTCCACCGCCTCGGCGTGACACATGCGGTGATCTCCCCCGGCTCGCGCTCGACGCCGCTGACGATGGCCTTCGCGCGGCACGCGGGGATCGAGTCCATCCCGGTGCTGGATGAGCGCTCCGCGGCATTTTTCGCCCTGGGTCTGGCGAAGCGGCACCGCCGCCCGGTGGTCCTGCTCTGCACCAGCGGCACGGCCGGGGCGAATTACCATCCCGCGGTGATCGAGGCGCAGGAGAGCGGCGTGCCGCTGCTCATCCTCACCGCCGACCGCCCGCCGGAGATGCGCGAGTGCCGCTCGGGGCAGACGATCGACCAGCAGAAACTCTACGGCAGCCACGTGAACTTTTATCACGAACTCGCGGTGCCGGTCGCGAGCCTGCCGCTGCTGCGGTACTTGCGGCAGACACTGACCCATGCCGTGGAGCGCACGCAGTTTCCCGTGTCCGGACCGGTGCATCTCAATGCGCCGTTCCGCGATCCCTTGCCGCCCATCGAAGATGGCAGCGCCGCCGCGCTCAAGGAAACCCTGCACGCGGAGGACTTTTTCAGCGGAGTGCAGCCGCCGCTGCGGGCCAACGCGCTGTTGGAGTCGCTCGATTTCCCCGCCGCCAGCCGCGGCATCATCGTCGTGGGACCGTGCGAGGAAGGCCTGTCGCCGGTGGACATCGGCATCATCGCCGGTTTCGCGCGGGACACGGGCTGGCCGGTGCTGGCGGACACGCTGTCGGGTCTCCGCGGTGACGCCGGACATTTTCCCAACCTGGTCACGCGGTATGACTCGATAGTGCGCAGCGCTGCGGCAGGCGCGAAACTGAAGCCGGATCTGGTGCTGTGCCTTGGCGGCTGGCCCACGAGCAAGCCGCTGCGCGCGTGGCTGGAGGCCTGCGCCCCCGAGGTCTGGCTGGTGACGGCGCGCGCGCAGAATCTCGATGCCCTGCACCTGACCACGCACCATGTCCGCGGCGGATTGCGGACGTTTGTGGGCAGCGTGGTGGTGGAAGGGAAGGGACCGGCGGACTATGCCGAGGCCTGGTGCAAGGCGGAGGCGGCGGCCGGGGCGAGCCTCAAGCGCGCGCTGGCGAAGGCACCGGAAAATTTTGAAGGCCAGGCGACGGTGTCGCTGGCGCAGCACCTGCCCAAGCTGACGCCGGTGTTCGTGGCGAATTCCATGCCGGCGCGGGATGTGGAGTATTTCTGGCCGGGGACGGACCGGGCGCCGCAGTTTTTCTACAACCGCGGGGCAAACGGCATTGACGGCACGCTGTCCACGGCGCTCGGGGTGGCGCACCGCCACCGTCCCGCGGTGCTGCTGACGGGCGACCTGGCGCTGTTGCATGACTCGAATGGTTTCCTGCTCGGGCCGAAGTTCCAGGGCAGCCTGACCATCGTCCTGATCAACAACAACGGCGGCGGAATCTTCGAGCACCTCCCGGTGGCGGCCTTCAACCCGCCGTTCGAGGAGTTTTTTGCCACGCCGCAGACGGTGGATTTCAAGAAACTCTGCGCGGCCCACGGGGTGGGCTATACCCTCGTCCGCGACGGAGCGCATTTCAAAGGGCTGATCGCCAAGCTGCCGCAGCGCGGGATCCGCGTGCTGGAGCTGCGGACTGACCGGAAGAAGGATGCCGCCCTGCGGAAGACGATTTTCGCCGCGGCGGCGAAGGCGGCGGAGCGGGCGGTCTGAGTCGGAGCCGCGGGGCGCCTACAGCTGCAGCGGCAGGCCGATCTCGATGATCTGCGACGGCGTGATCTGGTAATAGTCCTTGGCGGGCCGGGCATTGCGGCTGAGGAAGGCATACAGGCTCTTCTGCCACTCCCACATCTTGGCGTTGCCGCCGCTGATGATCATCTCGCGGTTGAAGAAATACGTCGTCGCCTGCGGGTTGATGGGGACGTGGAGCGCCTTGATCCGGTCCATGAGCTCGGCGACATTGGGCGACTGCATGTAGCCGTAGCGGCCCACCGCACGCCAGATGCCCTCGCCAACCTCGGTGAGGGTGAGCTGATCGGTCGCCGGCACCGTGGGCACCTCCTCGGTCATGATGCTGAGCAGCACGACGGTCTGGTGCAGGGCGCGGTTGGACTTGACGTGGTGCAGCAGCGCGATGGGCGTGCCCTTGGGCGAGCCGACCATGAAGACGGCGCTGCCGCCGACGCGGGTGACATGCTTGCTGCGGGCGATGGTGGTGAGCTCGGCCTCGGTGACGTTGTTGCCGTAGACGCGCTGGAAGATCTCCGTGCGGCCGATCTTCCACGTGTACATGACGGCGAGCAGCGCGGTGCCGATGGCGAGGGGCAGCCAGCCGCCGTCGGCGATCTTGTGGGCGTTGGAGAGGAAGAAGGCCAGGTCGATGAGTAGGAAGCCGCCGCAGAGCGGGCCGGTGAACCACAGCGGCCAGTTCCAGTTGCTCCGTGTGACGATGAAGAACGCGATGGTCGTGATGGCCATGGTGCCGGTGACGGCGATGCCGTAGGCGGCCGCGAGATGGCTGCTGGTGCCGAAGGCGATGACGGTGAAGATCGCACCCAGGGCCAGCAGGGTGTTGACGAACGGCACATAGATCTGCCCGGAGTGCTCGGCATTGGTGTACTTGATCATCAGCCGGGGAAAGTAGCCGAGCTGGATGGCCTGGCGGGTGAGCGAGTACGCGCCGGAGATGAGTGCCTGGCTCGCGATGACCGCCGCCGCGATGGAGAGGCCGATGAGCGCGCCGCGGATCAGGCCCACCGGGGCGAGGGCAAAGAAGGGGTTTTCCACCGAGTGCGGATGGGCGAGGATATAGGCCCCCTGGCCGAAGTAATTCAGGACGAGGCCAGGAAACGCGGCACCATACCAGGCCAGTGTGATCGCGCCGCGGCCGAAGTGGCCGAGATCGGCGTAGAGTGCCTCGGCCCCCGTGACGGAGAGCACGACGGCACCCAGCAGGGCGGACACCACGAGCGGGCTGTGTTCCAGCAGGGCGAGGCCGTAACGGGGATTGAGGGCGCGCAGGACCTCGGGGTTTTGGGCGATATGCCAGCCGCCGAGCGCGGCGAGCACCGCGAACCAGATGAGCATAATCGGGCCGAAGACTCCGCCGATCTGCTTGGTGCCCCGGTGCTGGAACCAGAACAGCGCGGCCAGGATCGCGCACGCGATCCAGACGACATACGGCGTGAAGGAGACACTCACGGCCTCGAAACCCTCGGCCGCACCGAGCACCGAGATGGCGGGCGTGATGACCCCGTCGCCGTACAGGAGGGCGGCGCCGATGAGGATCAGCAGGACCGCAGCGGCGGAGGCCCGCTTTTTGCCCGAGGCGGCGTTGGTTTCCGAGCTGGCATGGATCAGCGCCAGCAGGGCAAAGATCCCGCCCTCACCGTGGTTGTCGGCGCGCGTGACGTAATAGAGGTACTTCACGCTGACGATCAGGAAGAGGGACCAGAAGATGAGGGACAGGATGCCAAGGACGCCGTCGGCACGTTCCACGTTCGGCATGTGCGCGAGGCACTCCTTCATCGTGTAGAGCGGGCTCGTGCCGATATCACCGAAGACCACGCCGAGGGCGCCGATGGTCAGCCCGATTCGGGCACTGGTGCGCAATGGCAAGGGGGGGCGGGTAGACATTCGTTATGGTCCCCGACAGGGAAGCGGGCTTTGCGGGCGGTTTCCAGTCAAATGCCCCGCGCCGTCATGCCCGGCTAAGGCCCAGTGTAACCTATTGGGTTACATAGCCACTCGGTTCGCTTCGTGGGTTTGGCGCGACGCCCATCGACAACGGCGGCTTTTTTTCTACCGTGGGAGCATGAGCCTGCCCAAATGGAAGGTCGCGAAGACCTACACCGACATCCTGTACCACAAGGCCGACGGCATCGCGAAGGTCACGATCAACCGCCCGGCGAAGCGCAATGCCTTCCGGCCGGAGACGGTTTCGCAGATGTATGAGGCCTTCTCGGATGCCCGGGAGGACCCGTCCATCGGCGTGATCCTGCTGACCGGGGCGGGTCCGCACACGGATGGCAAATACGCCTTTTGCGCCGGCGGCGACCAAAGCGTGCGGGGCCATGCCGGTTATGTCGGCGGCGACGGCGTGCCGCGGCTCAACGTCCTCGACCTGCAGAAGCTCATCCGTTCGATCCCGAAGGTCGTGATCGCGCTCGTGGCGGGCTACGCCATCGGCGGCGGGCATGTGCTGCATCTCGTGTGCGACCTGACGATTGCGGCCGACAACGGCATCTTTGGCCAGGTTGGCCCGAAGATGGGCAGCTTTGACGGCGGCTTTGGCGCGAGCTATCTGGCCCGCATCGTCGGCCAAAAAAAGGCGCGCGAGATCTGGTTCCTCTGCCGCCAGTATGACGCGAAGCAGGCGCTGGAAATGGGGCTCGTCAACACGGTGGTCACGGTGGCCGACCTCGAGGCCGAGGGAGTCAAGTGGGGGAAGCAAATCCTCGAGCACAGCCCGCTCGCGATCCGGCTGCTCAAGAGCGGCTTCAACGCCGAACTCGACGGCCAGGCCGGCATCCAGGAACTCTCGGGCAACGCCACGCTGCTTTACTACATGAGCGAGGAGGCGAAGGAATTTCACTCGGCCCAGCGCGAGAAACGGAAGCCCGACGCCAAGAAGTTTCCCTGGCTGCCGTGAACCAGCGATCGGCTCTCAGCCGTCAGCGGGCGTTTCCGATCAAAGCTGAGCGCTGAGAGCTGATCGCAGACACCTTCCCAAATTACTTGCCGAGGCTCTTGCGCAGGTCGGCCAGCTGGTTGGCGCTGCCGAGGAGGACATTGCGGCTGGCGATGAACTTCGCGTATTCCTCGATGAAAATCTTGCCGGCCGGGCGGAAGTCGAAGTCGCCGGGATTGTCGCGGAAGTACTCGCGGTGCACGCGCGTCCAGACGAGGCGGCCGTCGGTGTCGATATTGACCTTGGTCACGCCGAGCTTGGCGGCCGGGAGGTACTCGTTGGGATCCACGCCCATCGAGCCGGCGATCTTGCCGCCGGCGGCGTTGATGCGCGCGACCTCGTCCTGCGGGACGGAGGACGAGCCGTGCATGACGAGCGGGAAACCGGGGAGGAGGGCCTTGATCTTCTGCAGCACGTCGAAGTGGAGGGACTGCTTGCCCTTGAACTTGAACGCGCCGTGGGAGGTGCCGATGGCGCAGGCGAGGGAGTCGCAGCCGGTCTTGGCCACGAAATCTTTGGCCTCCTCGGGATTGGTGAGCATCGCATGGCCTTCGTCCACCTTGATGTCCTCCTCGACGCCGCCGAGCATGCCGAGCTCGGCCTCGACGGAGATGCCCGTGGCGTGGGCCTTGTCCACCACGCGCTTGGTGATGGCGACGTTCTGGTCGAAGGACTCGTGGGAGGCGTCGATCATCACGGAGCTGAAGAAGCCGGAGTCGATGCACTCGTAGCAGGTCTGCTCGTCACCGTGGTCGAGGTGGACGGCGAAAATGGCGTCAGGGAAAATTTCCCCGGCGGCGCGGATGATAGCCTCCAGCACGCGTTTGTCGGTGTACTTGCGCGCGCCCTTCGAAATCTGGATGATGAACGGCGCCTGGGAGGAGATGCAGCCCTTGAAGAGGCCCATCGCCTGCTCGGCGTTGTTGATATTGTAGGCGCCAACGGCGTACTTGCCGTAGGCGTGTTTGAAGAGCTGGCCGGTGGTGACGATCATAGTCGGAAGGATTAAACGATCCCCGCGACTATCCCGCGCTCAAAACAGCGCGACAAGCGTTTTCGCTGTCATCCGCCGCCCGGGCCGATCTTGGCCGGCGGAGGCGTGGCGGTCGTGGGGGCCGGGCCGCCGGCCGTGCCGGCATTGCGAAACTGGTTGCGCATGGCGGCCTGCAACTGGGCCTGCGCCAGCTGGGTGGCCTGCAGCTGCTGCAGGGCGGTCACCTGGGCGGGGGCGAGAACGGTCTGGGCCTGGGTGATGGCGTCGTTGGTGATGGGGCTGGTCTGGCCGGGGCCGCCGATGCCGAAGGCCGTGGTGACCGTGGCGCGGATGTTGTTGGCGGTGGAATTGGTGGTGGAGGGCGTGTTGGCGGCGAGGATCGCGACCATCTGCTCGGTCTGGTCGGCGGAAAGCGGCGTGCTGGTGTAGCTCAGGGACTGCGAGAGCTGGTTCACCACGTTGCGCTGCGGCAGGGTCTGCTGGTATTGCTGGTACTGCGCGTAGCCAGCGTCGCCGAGCGTGGCCTTGATGCTGTTGTCGGCGTCGGCCTGGGCATCGGCGATCAATTTCTGGAAATCCTCCGGGTCGGTGCGTGGGTTGATGCCCTGGGCGCGGGCGGCGGCGAGGGCGTCGGTCAGCGCGGTTTGTTTATCCACGAGGAGGTTCTTGAACTGCTCGAGCTGGGCGGGACTGAGGTTGAGGTTCTTGAAAAGGGCCGCGAAGCGCGCATCGAGTCCGGCGCGCTGCTGGATGGCCATGAGCTTCTGGATCTCAGGCTTGTCCATCATGGCCATGAAATTGCCGGCCATGTTATTGCGGTTGCCACCGCGGCGGTCGCCGCCGGGGCCGCCCTCCGGGCCGTCGGCAGGATCGCCGTTGCCGGGATCACGCTTGGCGGCGAGCGAGGCCTCGAGCTCGTGCTTGCGCTTTTCCGCCGCCCACAGGCGCTTCTGCAGGTCGGCGCGCTCGCCGTTGTTCAGGGCGGAGGCGCGCAGCGCGACCAGTTCCTGGTACTGACGCCAAGCGAGGGTGCCGCAGCCGAGTGTGGTCAGGACCAGCAGCAGGATGAGGTAGTTTTTCGGGGTCTTCACGTGGAGGGAGAGACGCGGGCCCGCGCCGGAAGTTACCGGCGAGACCGGTTCGGCTTAGCGCGGCGGGAACTCGAAGTCGGCCTTGGCCTTGGTCTTCGAGAGCACCAGGAAGGCGCTGAACGGCTGCAGGCGCTTGGACATGAGTCCCTCGATGAGATTGGTGCGGCCGGTTTCCATCAGCTGCTTGACCTCTTCGACGGGAATTTCCTTGGCGCAGATGTGGCGCTTCATCGTGAAGACGATGCGGTTGTCCTGCTCCGGCTTGCGCACGTAGTAGGAGTCGGCGGTCTGGACGAGCTCGCCGCCCTGGTGGGATTTGCTCGGGCCGATGAGGACGGCCTTGGAGAGATCAGGGGGAGTGCGGGCTTTCCGGGCGATGGGGTGGCCGTCCTTGTCGAGCTTCGGGGCGCGCGGCGGGAATTCCCACGAAATCTTGGGGCCCTCGCGCTTGAGGAAGGCGCTGAACGGCCGGCCCTTTTTCGAGGTGAAGTTCTCGATCAGGTCGGATTTTCCCTCGGAGACGATTTTGATGACCTGCTCCTGCAGGATAGGCTTCTGGCACATCAGGCGGCCGATGCGGAAGGTCTGTTTCCAGGCGTCGGCCTCCTTTTCGCGCAGCACGTATTGCGAGCCGACCTCGCACAGCTCGGCGCCGGTCTTCGGATCGGTCCAGAACGGCGTGAGCGTGGCGACGTCGAACTTGTCGCCGAAATCGTACTCGGTCTTCCATTTGCCCTTCTCCTCGTCCTTCACGAGCTTGAGGACGGCGTTGAAGCGGTTGCGGGTTTTGGCGGAGATGAAGCCGTCGAGGGGCCCGATGGAGCGGTTCGCGACGAGCGTGCGGATTTCCTCCTCCTCCATTTTGCGCCCGCCGATGACCTTGTAGACCATGAACTCGCCGTCCTGGGACTTGTAGCCGCGGAGGGTTTCACGGAGCGGCTTGCCGTCGGTGGGCGAGGGGATGTCGGTGACGCGGGCGATGGAGTCGTCCTCCTCGAAGTTCTTCACGCGGTCGATGATGCCCTTGGTCTGCTCGATGACCTCGGCCATGAACTGGGTGCGGGAGAATTTATCATGCTCCATCTGGCGGAGCTTGAACTCCCACTCGCCGGTCATGGCGGGCAGGGTGAGGGCGTCGGCCTTCACGGCGGAGAGGAACTGCAGGAGCTGCTCGGCCTTGGCGGTCGGCATCAGGTCGCGCTGGGCGCGGTCCATGTACTTCTGGTTGATGAGGCCGTCGATGGTGTCGGCGCGCGTGGCCGGGGTGCCCAGGCCGCGTTCCTTCATGGCCTCGGCGAGTTCCTCGTCGTCCACGAGCTTGCCGGCGCCTTCCATGGCGGACAGCAGCGTGGCCTCGTTGTAGCGCGGCGGCGGCTTGGTGGTCTCGGAGTGGAGCTTGGAGTCGGCCGTTTTCGCCTTGGCGGGCGAGCCGTCGGCGGCGGTGAGGGCGGGGAGGGCCTTGGCGTCGGGGGCGTCGTCGTCCACCGTGGTCTTGCCATAGACTGCGAGCCAGCCGGGGGCGGTGAGGACCTTGCCCTCGGTCTTGAACTCGTGTGACGCGACCGTGCTGGTGCGCGTGGTGATGTCGAATTCCGCCGCCGGGTAGAACGCCGCGACAAAGCGCCGGGCGATCATGTCGAACACCTTGGCCTCCATCTCATCGAGGTTCTTGGCCTCGTGGGCGGTCGGGATGATGGCGAAGTGGTCGGAAATCTGCGCATTATTAAAGATGCGCTTGTTGGGCCGCAGCCAGCCCTCGCTCAGGACCTTGTGGGCGTGCACGCCGAGCTCGCCGGGGAGGTTGTTGAGCGTCTCGCGCACGGTGGGAATATAATCCTCCGGCAGCGCCCGCGAGTCGGTGCGGGGGTAGGTGATCATCTTGTGGCGCTCGTAGAGGGCCTGGGCGATCTGGAGCGTGCGGCGGGCGGGCAGGCCGTAGCGGTTGTTGGCCTCGCGCTGGAGGGTCGTGAGGTCGTAGAGGCGCGGGGCGGCCTGGGTGCTGCCTTTTTTCTCCTCGGTGACGCTGGCGATGGGCTGGCCGGCGCAGGCGGCGACGACGGCTTCGGCGAGGGCCTTTTCCCAGATGCGGTCAATGCGGTCGTGGTCGTCGTTCTCGGCCCGCTTGAAATTGGGCCGCTGATAGACGCCCTCGTAGCTGCCCTTGGTGACCGCGAAGGTGGCGGTGACGCGCCAGAAGGCGCGGGGCTTGAAATTCCGGATCTCCAACTCGCGGGCGTAGACGATGGCGAGGGTGGGCGTCTGGACGCGGCCGACCGAGGCGACGTTGCCGGCGCGGGAGCCAAACATGCGCTTGGTGAGGGCGCGGGTGCCGTTGATGCCGATGAGCCAGTCGCTCTCGCTGCGGCAGCGGGCGGCGTCGGCGAGGCCGGACATCTTCGC
Source organism: uncultured Opitutia bacterium (assembly GCA_903855985.1). Taxonomy (GTDB): domain Bacteria; phylum Verrucomicrobiota; class Verrucomicrobiia; order Opitutales; family Opitutaceae; genus Opi-474. The sequence continues at coordinate 46,826 of CAIOAO010000032.1, forward strand.
GCCATCGCGGAGGCTCTTGAAGGCCTCCTGGATGCCGCCGGTCGTCATGGTCTGCATCCACGCGCGCTTCACGGGCAGCTTGGATTTCGTCAGCTGGTAGAGGTAGGCGAAGATGAGCTCGCCCTCGCGGCCGGCGTCGCAGGCGTTGATGACCTGGTCGATGTCCTTCCGGGCGAGGAGTTTCTTCAGCGCGTTGTAGCGGTCCTTCGACTGCTCGATGGGCTTGAGGCCGAATTTCTTCGGGATGATGGGCAGCGTCTCGAGCCGCCAGAACCCGTAAAGTTTCTTGTCGATGTCCTCCGGCATCTCGAGTTCCACGAGGTGGCCGAGGGCGTAGGAAATGACAAATTCGTCGTTCTCGTAGTGCTCCCCCTTCTTGGGGATTTTGCCGAGGGCCTTGGCCAGATCGGCCGCCACGGACGGCTTCTCGGCGATGATGAGTGACTTCATGAGCCGCGAGCCGTTAGGCCCCGCGCGCGGCGATTTCAAGGATTAGTTTTCCTGCGCGCCAAACCCCCGGCCGCAATATTCACGCAATCCCAGAGGAGAAACGAGGCCCCGCTCAGGCCGGAAGTTTCGGTGTTTCGGCCAGGGCGGCGTCGAGCGAGCCGAGCAGCGCCGCGATGGTGGCGTCGGTTTCGTCGCCCATGTTCGAGATGCGGAAGGTCTTGCCCTTGAGCTTGCCGTAGCCGCCGTCGATCACGAGCGAGTGCTTCGTCTTCAGGATTTTGTTCAGCGCGGCGAGATCGTAGCCAAGGGTGTTCGCGAAGCAGTTCAGGGTGACCGAGCCGTAGCCGTCCTGGGGGAAGAGCTTGAAGCCCTTCGCCAGGCCCCAGTTTTTCACCTGCTGGTTGAGGCGGGCGTGACGGGCAAACCGGGCGGGCATGCCCTCGGCCTTGAAATCCTCGAGCTTCGACTTGAGCGCGTAGATCAGCGGGATGATCGGCGTGCTGGGCGTCATGCCATTCTCGTGGTTCTTCTGGAACTCGAGGTAATCGAAGTAATAGCCGCGGTCGGAGACCGTCGCGGCGCGGGCGAGGGCTTTTTTCGAAACGGAGAGGAAGGACAGGCCGGGCGGCAGGGCGAAGGCCTTTTGCGAGCCGCTCACGAGCACGTCGATGCCGAGCTCATCCTTCGGGATCGGCATCCCACTGAGCGAACTGACGGTATCCACGATGGCGATGACGTCGGGGAACTCCCGGATGACCTTCATCAGTGCGGGCAGGTCGCTCATGCAGCCGCAGGAGGTTTCGTTGTGGATGAGGGTGAGGGCATCATACGCGCCGGTCGCGAGCTCGCGCCGGACGGCCGCGGGGTCCACGGGCTGGCCCCATTCGAACTTGAGCGCGGTGGCGGCCTTGCCGCAGCGCAGGGCGACGTCGTTCCACTTGTCCGAGAACGCGCCGTTCATGCAGTTGAGCACCTTCTTTTTGACGACATTGCGGATCGAGCCCTCCATCACGCCCCAGGCGCTGCTGGTGGAGAGATAGACGGGGTCCTGGGTGGACGCGACGGCCTGCAGGTCCGGCTGGATGGAGTTATAGAGCGCGACAAAGTCCGTGCTGCGGTGCCCGATCATGGGCTGGGCCATGGCGCGGAGCGTTTTCTCCGAGACGGCGACGGGACCCGGGATGTAAAGTTTGTAGCTCATGAGGGGCGGGGAAAGGGGAAGTGGGAGGAGGGTTCAACTGCAGGCGCCCGTTCGACTGGCTCAGGGCTGTCGACTCGCGGTTGGCGCCAGTCGCCAGAAAACAGTTTGCGCGCGGGGCGGCGTCAACCTTCATTAGCGTCACGGCATGTCGCAATCCTGGCTGCAGAAGAAACTCAACGCCCTCGAGCTCTACACGATTGACGTGATCCTGGGGCGGCGCGCGGACGCCAGCGCGGCGGTGTACGGGGCGTTCCTGCAGGCGCTGTCGTGGCTGTTCAATGCCCTCGTGCAGGCCCGGCTCTGGCTGTACGGGCACCGGATCCTGCATGACCAGCCCCTGGGCTGCCTGGTGGTGGTGGTGGGTAACCTCACGGTGGGCGGCACGGGCAAGACTCCCGTGGTGGAAAAATTTGCCCGGGCCCTGCAGGAACGCGGCCGCAAGGTCGCGATCCTCAGCCGCGGCTACAAGAGCAAGGCGCCGCCGTTCTGGAAGAAGTGGTGGTTTGCGCTGACGCACACCGACGAGCCGCCGCCGCGCATCGTGAGCGACGGCGAACGCGTGCTGCTCGACAGTGAGGAGGCGGGCGACGAGCCGTTCATGCTCGCGCGCAACCTGCCCGGCGTGATCGTGCTGGTGGACAAGAACCGGGTGAAGGCGGGGGCCTACGCGATCAAGCGGTTCGGCTGCGACACCCTCGTCCTCGACGACGGGTTCCAGTACCTGCCGCTCAAGGGCCGGCTCAACCTGCTGCTGGTGGACAAGACCAATCCCTTCGGCAACGGCCACCTGCTGCCCCGCGGCATTCTGCGCGAGCCGGTGAAGCACCTGAAGCGGGCGAGCTATGTTTTCCTCACGAAATCGAACGGCCAGCGCGACCTGGAACTCGAGGCGCTGATCACGAAGCACAACCCGCACGCGGATATCATCGAGTGCGCCCACCGGCCGCAGTATCTGCAGCGGTTCGGGCTGCCCGCGGCGGCGCCGGGAGCGCGGGAGCCGCTGACGTTCCTCAAGGACAAGCGGGTGGTGGCGTTCAGCGGCATTGCGACGCCGGAAAGCTTCGAGAAATTCCTCCGCGACCTCGGGGCCAAGCTGGTCGCGCGGGAGCGCTACCTCGACCACTACCGCTATACGGACGAGGACTTTGACATGCTGTTTGACCTCGCGAAACGGGAGGGCGCGGACTGCCTCGTGACGACCGAGAAGGACGCTGTGCGCATTCCGGAACACCGGGGGTGGCCGCTGCCGCTGTATTACCTGCGCCTGGAGATCGACATCATCCGCGGCGCGGCGGATTTCGACGAGGCGGTGGGCCGCATCTGCTTTGCGCAAAGCGCCCCGCGGAACGATCCCTGAATTGGCCGCGTGGCTTTAATCAGCCCGGGCTTAGGGCTACCTTTCGCTTGCGCGACTACCCGCGGGTGAGGTTAGCTGGGGCATGATTATCGATCCCCGCATCACCCAGCTGGCCGAAGGCTTGATCGGCTTCTCCACCGACCTGAAGAAAGGCGAGCGCGTCCTGATCGACGCGTTTGACGTGCCGGACTCCGTCATCATCGCCCTGATCCGCTCCGCCCGGAAACGCGGGGCCCATCCCTTTGTCCAGAACCACCGGGCCCGCATCACCCGCGAGCTCGCTTTGGGGGCCGAGGAGGCGCAGTTCGCACCGCACGCGGACGTGGAGCTGGCCCGGATGCAGAAAATGGACGCCTACATCGCATTGCGGGGTGCGGACAATATCTTTGAGGGCTCCGACGTCCCGGCCGAGAAGGTGCAGCTGGTGAGCCGCCTGATGAAGCCGGTGCTGGACCACCGCGTCGGCAAGACGAAGTGGGTCGTGCTCCGCTGGCCAACCTCGTCCATGGCCCAGCAGGCGGGCATGAGCACCGAGGCGTTCGAGGAATTCTACCTCCGGGTCTGCACGCTGGACTACAGCCTGCTTACACCCGGCATGGCGGCCCTCAAGAAGCTGATGGATGCCACGGACCGCGTGCACATCAAGGGCCCGGGCACGGACCTGCGTTTCTCGATCAAGGGCATCGGCTCCCAGCCCTGCGGCGGCCAGCGCAACATCCCGGACGGCGAGGTGTTCTCCTGCCCGGTGAAGGACAGCGTTGTAGGCTACGTCCAGTACAATGCGCCGACGGTCTACCTCGGCACCTCGTTCGACAGCATCCGCCTCGGCTTCAAGCAGGGCAAAATCGTGGAGGCGACGTCGAGCAACACCAAGCGCCTGAACGAAATCCTGAACAGCGACGCGGGCGCCCGTTACATCGGCGAATTCGCGATCGGCTTCAACCCGTACATTCTTGAGCCGATGCGCGACATCCTCTTCGACGAGAAGATCGCGGGCAGCTTCCACTTCACCCCGGGTCAGGCCTACGATGGCGTGGGCAACGGCAACAAGTCCCAGGTGCACTGGGACATGGTTTGCATCCAGCGCCCGGAGTACGGCGGCGGCGAGATCTGGTTCGACGACGTGCTGATCCGCAAGGACGGCCTGTTTGTCCCGAAGTCGCTGCACAAGCTGAACCCGGCCTACCTGCTCAGCAAGGTGGCGTGATGCAGGCCTTCATCCAGGCGCTCCCGAAAACGGAGACCCACCTCCATGTCGAGGGCGCCCTGCCGTACGAGTTGCTGACGGCGTGGCAGCCGGCGCGCTACCCGGCGAACCCGCCGTTCCGCCGCGCGGACTACCGCTACGAGACGTTTCCGGACTTCGAGCGGATCCTGCTCGAGAACGCGCTGCCGTGGTTCACCACGCCGCAGCGCTACTACGAGGCGACCAAGGTGATGTTTGCGAAGCACGTCGCCCAGAATGTCCGCTACGTGGAGACGAGCTTCCACCTGCCGGTCACGAAATTCATCAACACCCCCGGCCCGGAGATCATCGCGGCGATCCGCGCGGCGGTGCCGGCGGGCCTCGAAGTGAGGATTTTCACCGGCATGCTGCGGAGCGACATCGCGGGCGACCTGCGGCCGACGATTGACCAGCTGCACACCTGGGACGGACTGGCGGGCGTGGACTTGCACGGCTTCGAGCAAATGCCCACCGAACCCGACACCGCGGCGGTGTGGGCCAAGCTGCGGGCGGCAGGCAAGGTCACCAAGTGCCACGCGGGCGAATTCGACGGCCCGGCCCGCGTGCGCGAGGCGATCGAGGTGCTGGGCGTCACGCGCATCCAGCACGGCGTCCGGGCGATCGAGGATCCCGCGGTCGTGCGGCTGGCGGCGGAGCGCGGCGTGACCTTTGACGTCTGCCCGATCAGCAACGTCCGCCTGAAGGTCGTCCCGAGCCTGGCCGCGCACCCGATCCGGCGGCTGATGCAGGCCGGGGTGAACTGCACGGTGAGCACGGATGACCCGCTGTGCTTCGCGAACGCGGTGAACGACGAATACGCCGCGCTGGCGGACGGATTGCAGTTTACGCGGGCCGAGCTCGCGCAGGCCGCCCGCAACGGCTGGGCGGTGGCGAATGTTTCGGCGACCACCCGCAAAGCCGCGCTGGACGAAATCGCGCGGGTGGAGAAGCTGTAGGCGGCTCCGCCTGGGGCCGTTCCTCGTGAATACACTCTACACCGTACCCGACGGCATCCGCCAGCTGCGGGCCGACAAGGCGCTTTCCCTGTCCCACCGCGACCACAGCCGCGTGGCGTTTCGCCGCGCCTTTGACGCCGGCCTGGTGACGCGCCGGGGCCAGGTGCTCGTGCCGGACTCGCCGGTGGTGGGCGGCGACGTGCTGGAATTTTCGTTTCCCGACCTGAAGCCGGCCGACCTCAAGGCAGTGGACATTCCGCTTGATGTGATTTTCGAGGACAAGCACCTGCTCGCGGTGAACAAGACCGCGGGCATGATCGTGCACCCGGGGGCGGGCACGGGGGAGGACACGCTGGTGCACGCGCTGCTGGCGCACTGCAAAGGCGGGCTCAGCGGCATTGGCGGCGTGGAGCGCCCGGGGATTGTGCACCGTCTCGACCGTGAGACGTCGGGCATCATCCTTGTGGCCAAGTCCGACAAGGCCCACCGCGGGCTGGCGGAGCAGTTTTCCGAACGGGCGCTACAGAAGGAATATCTGGCCCTGGTCACGGGTGCCACCGCGCTGATGAGCGGCTCGATCCGCAAGGCCATCGGCCGTAACAAGCAGCACCGGCACAAGATGGCGACGGTGGAGACGGAGCAGGGCGGGCGCGATGCGCACACGGATTGGGAAGTGGTCGAGCGTTTCGGCCCGGTGGCCACGCTCGTGCGCTGCACCATCCACACCGGCCGCACCCACCAGATCCGGGTGCACCTGAAGTCGCTCGGCCATATTTTACTCGGGGACGAAGTTTACGGCTGGAAGCCTGATTCGCGCCTGCCGAAGCAGCCGGAGCGCGTGATGCTCCACGCGGAGCACCTCGTGTTTGAGCATCCCATCACACACAAGACCATTGATCTGCGCGCGCCACTCCCGCCGGACATGGCGGCGATGTTAAAGCAGCTGCGCAAGGTGGCGGCCGCCGGGGCGAAGGCCCGGAAGCTGATCGCCCAGCCGGTCAAGCCGCGCGGCAAGCCCAAGCCGCCGCCGTTTCACCCGCATGAATCGCGGCTCTGAACCCCTTCCGGCCATGGATCCACTGCGCCAGGCAACGAGCGATCTGACCAACGAGTGGGCGCGACTGCTGGCGCCGCATTTTGGGCCGAGTGGCAGCATGGATCTCGACCTGCGCGACTGGCCGCGCGCGGAGGGTCCGACGTATTACAACCAGTTCAGCCATTTTGCCTTCCTCCAGCTCGCGACCGGCGAGGTGCCCGGGGCGGAACCGGCGGAGCGGGCGCACTACCTGCAACTCGCGCTGCACAACATCGAGTACGCGCTGGGTATCACGGCGGCGGATTTTCACACGCCGCATTTTTCCCGGGGGCGGGAGTGGGGCCGGCACATCGGGGAGTGGCTCAATTACTACCTGCTCTGCTCCCTCGAGGTGATGGAGCGCCACCAGCTCGGCAGCGCGGAACTGCGCGCGCGGCTGAGTGCCGCCGTGGCGGGTGCGGTAGGTGCGCTCCACGCCCGGTTTGTGGCCAAATATGCCGCGACGCCGGCGGAGTTTGTCGGCAACCACGACACCTGGCACGGGCTGCTGTTCTACCGGGCGGGCCGGCATTTCCAGCGCCCCGACTGGCGGGAGTATGCCCGGGACTTTTTTGCCCGCTGCGTGCTGCCGTTTCAGACGGCGGACGGCTACTGGCCCGAGGGTCATGGCATCGTGGTGGGTTATGCGCTGGTGACCGCGCAGGCGGTTTCACTCTACGCCGAGCTGTCGGGTGACGAGGCCGCGCATGCGGCGATCGGGCGGTTCTTCGGCTTCCATGAATTCTTCAGCCTGCCGGACGGCACGACGGCGGTGGCGGTGGACGTGCGGATGCGCGCCACCCGCATGCCGTTCCTGTTCCTGCCGCCCGGGTTTATCGGCTGTGACGAGGGGCGGGAACTGGTGCGGGCGCGGCTGGAGTCGGCGCGGGTTTATTTCCGGGAGGCGGGCGTGCACGACAACGGCGCCCAGAGTTTCGCCTTCTTTGCGTCGTTTGCAGAATATGTGTTCAACCCGGATATCCGGCCGCGGGAAATCAAGGTCGGCCGTCCGGTGACCCTGCCGGCCGCGCGGCTCTCCCGCAGTGACTGGCGGGCCTATCTGGGCTGGCAGTTGGTCCCTGAGCATCCGAGCCGCTTCGTGCTGGACAGCCAGAATTTCATCGAGCTCTGGCACCGGCGGGCCGGCTATCTGGCCGGGACGGGTGGGAGCAAGTTCATGCCGAGGTTTTCCACGCTCCGGCGTACCGACCAGGGCCGGGCTTACATTCCGGAACGGGCGGCCAGCGTCAAAGTCAGCCCGGAGGCGGCGGACGTGACCTTTGGTTTTGGCCCGGACGATATCGCGGTTGGCCTGGAGCTGGCCGGGGAAACCTGCCGGCTCACCGTTCGGTTGGCCCGCCCGGCCCAGGCCGGGTATGAAGCCGCGCTGTTGGTCGCGTTCCGCCCGGGGGAGATCCTGCGGCTGGACGGAGAGAGCCAGACCCTCGAGCCGACTACCCTGGTGCATTTCAATGGGGGTGGAAAACCCGTGCGAGAAATGCTGTGGCGCGGGCTGACCTGGCGGCTTCCCGCCGGCGCCGTGCTGGATTACCCCGTCGTACCACACAATTCCTACACACAGGACGGCCTGCCCAAGCCGGAGGAATATGTGGGGCGGATCAGTTTTCCCGTGTCGGTGACCGGGCAGGTGGTGGAGATCGCGTGACCCGGGGGACGCCCGCGTCTTACTTTGCGGCCAAGGCCTCCGCGACGAGGCCGTAGCGAAGGTTAAAGAGTGAGTGACGGAAACACGTGAACCGACCGCGCTCGGCCAGGGCAATGAGCGTGGCGAGGGCCGTCGGAAACACATCGGCGCGTGCGGCTGGCAGTCCCGGCACCTGGCGGCGGGTTGCCAGCGGTAAAGCGCCGATCTCGTGCAACAGGGAACGCAGCGTGGCCAAGTCCACGTCGGGGGCCGTGGCTTCCAGGCCCACTCCGCGCCGGGCAGCCAGGATGGTGCGGACCGTGGTGACGGTTCCACCGGTGCCGACGGCGACGGAGCCGGAAGGCAGGTTGAATTCAAAGCCGGACTGGCTGAGCGCATCGGCGCAATGCGTGGCGATGCGCTGGGCGGATTCCGCGGTGAAGGGCGCGGCAGGATCGGGAAGGAATTTTTCGGTGAGGCGCACGCAGCCGAGCTGCAGGCTCACGGCCTGGGTCACCTGGCGGCCGCGAAACTTCAGGCACTCGAGACTGCCGCCACCGAGGTCGAAGACGTAGAAATCCCGGAGTGTGGTGAGGGCGGGGTCGCAGGTGAGGCCGCGGCCAATGAGATTGGCCTCCTCGTCACCCGTCAGGATCCGGATGGTCTGGCCGGTGGCGGCGAGCACGCGTTCGCGGAATTCCGGTCCGTTCGTGGCATCGCGCACGGCGCTGGTGGCGACCAGCACGGTCCGGGCCGGACTAAAAGGGCGCGGCGTCGGCGAGCAGCGCGCGGATGGCCTCGAGGCCGCGGGTCATGCCGTCCTCGGCCAGGCGCGGGGTGGCGGAGCTGATCCCCGCGCTGATGCGGGTGTCGATCGTGCGGTATTTCAGGACTTCGACTCCGCCACTCGCGGCGCGCCGGGCCACGAGGATCTTGATCGAGTTGCTGCCGATATCGATGACGGCGACGGAGGGCATGGTCACCACGAAAGACACTAAACCCACGAAAGGAAAGGCGGCAGAAGCTTTCGAGTGTTTGGGGTGCTTCGAGGCCTCACAATTGAAAGTCGGCCGGGGCGATCAGGAGGACGAATTCGCCCTTCAGGCTGGTTTTGGCGAGGCGGGACTGAACGTCGGCGGCCGGGCCGACAAGGAAGGTTTCGTGGAGTTTGGTGACCTCCTTGGCGACGCAGATGACGCGGGCCTGGCCGAGGGTGGCGACAATTTCGTCGACGGCCTTGTCAATGCGGTGGCAGCTCTCGAACAGGGCGAGGGTGTAGTCAAAGGCCCGGTGTTTTTCCAAAAACGTGATGCGCGCGGCGCTCTTGGGGGGCAGGAAGCCCACGTAGAGAAATCCATTGGTGGGCAGGCCACTGGCGCTCAGGACGGCGGTGAGGGCGCTCGGTCCCGGCACGGGCACGACGGGCAGGCCGCGGCGGCGGCAGGCGCGCACGAGGCGGAAACCGGGGTCGCTGAGGGCGGGGGTGCCGGCGTCGCTGACCACGGCGATGGATTTTCCGGCGGCGAGCTCGGTGGCGAGTCTCTCGGCCATCTCGGTCTCGTTGTGCTCGTGGTAGGCGACGAGGGGTCGGTGCAGGCCGAAACGCGTGAGCATGGCGCCGGTGGTGCGCGTGTCCTCGCAGGCGACCAGGTCAACCGAGCCCAGGATGGCCCGGGCGCGTTCAGTGAGGTCCGCCAGGTTGCCGATCGGCGTGGCCACCACGTAGAGGTGGCCGGGCTGCGGGGTGAGCGACGCGTTGGGGGCGGGGGATTCGGTCATAAAAAAATCCGGCCCAAGGCCGGATTTTAAAGGAGGGCAGGCGAAGGGATCAATGTCCCGAGCCCATGCCGGGCATCTGGCCTTCCCAGTCGGCGGGACGGCTCCACGGGATGGAGGTATCCCGGGCAGTTTTGTTCGTGCAGCCGCCTAGGATCGCACCGAACGCGAGGAGGATCAGGGCCAGAACGGGTTTCTTGAGCGTATTCATGTCAGAAGGTTAATATGAGTGAATCGAGGTTGTGCAAGGCGCCATGCGCAAGAGGTGAGAAAGGGGGGCAACGATGGTGTTCCGTAAAGATTGGGGTGGAGTGGCTTGTCCCTAAGACGCTGGTTTGAAGCGCCTAGCTGATCCAACGCGTTAGGGATAACGCGTTCCACCTCAAGCCTTGGCGGAGTAGCGGGACAGGTGCCAGGGGGTTCGGGCGCGCTTTTTGACTCCGCTGCTTTTGTTGGCGGCGAGGTGCTCGAGAATCTTGAAGACGAGTTCGGTCCGGTCGGGCGAGCCCAGTTCGGCGGCCAGCTGCTCGGCGGTGAAAGCCTTGCCGGGAGCGGCCTTGAGGGCCGCGGCGATCTGGAGCTTGAGGGCGATGACGCCACCGGCGGCCTTTTTACCCGCCTCGACGCCGGGCTGGTGGTAGGCGTTGATGCCGATCAGGGAGGCGTAGAGGCCGACGACGCGCTCGTAGAGGGCAATCAGCAGGCCGATGGTGCGAGGCGAGACGTCGGGAAGCGTGATGGTGACGGAGTGGCGGTCCTTCTCGCTCAGGGCATCGCGAGTGCCGAGGTAAAAGCCCTGGAGGTAGTCGCCGGCGGTGATGCCGGGCTCGACCTCGAGGGCGGTCTTGGCCTCGCGGTCCTTCAGGACCTCGAGGAAGGTGATGAAGAAGTTGTTCACGCCATCGCGGAGCTGCTGCACGTAGGCGTGCTGGTCGGTCGAGCCCTTGTTGCCGTAGACGGCGATGCCCTGGTTGACCACGTTGCCCTTGAGATCGAGCTCCTTGCCGAGGGACTCCATCACAAGCTGCTGCAGGTAACGCGAGAAGAGGAGCAGCCGGTCCTTGTAGGGGAGCACGACCATGTCCTTGGCGCCGCGTCCGTCGGTGGCGAAATACCACATCAGCGCGAGGAGCGCGGCGGGATTCTGGGCGACCGCGGTGTTGCGCGTGACGACGTCCATCGCGGCGGCGCCGTCGAGCATCGCCTGAATGTCGAGGCCCTGGAGGGCGGCGGGCAGCAGGCCGACGGCGCAGAGTTCGGAGGTGCGGCCGCCGACCCAGTCCCACATCGGGAAACGGGCAAGCCAGCCTTCGTTCACCGCGGTGACGTCGAGTTTGGAGTCGGCGCCGGTGACGGCGACGAAGTGTTTGGAGTGGTCGAGCTTGGCGGCCGAGAACGCGGCGATGGCCTCGAGCATGCCGTTGCGGGTTTCCGCGGTGCCGCCGGATTTCGAGATGACGACAACGAGGGTTTTGGCGAGCTGACCGCGCAAGCCGTCCAGGACGTAGTCGATGCCGTCGGGGTCGGTGTTGTCGAAGAAGTGGACCGCGAGCTTGTCCTTGCGCGGCTGACCGAGGGCGTGGCTGACGAACTGCGGGCCGAGCGCGGACCCGCCGATGCCGATGACGAGGAGGTGCTTGAACTTGCCCTTGGGGCCGGAAATGGCGCCGGTGTGGACCTGGGAGGCAAAGTCCTTGATCGCGGAAAGGGTGGAGTTGATCTCGGAGGTGAGGGCGGAGGTCGGCGCCAGTTCCGGGGAGCGCAGCCAGTAATGGCCAACCATGCGCTTCTCATCCGGATTCGCGATGGCGCCCTTTTCGAGGGCAGCCATGTCGGTGAACGCCTGCTCCATCCGCGGCGCCATCGTCACGAGGAAATCATCCGGAAACGGGATCCGGCTGACGTCGAGGGAGACGCCGAGTTCCTCGACGTGGCAGAAGTGGGTTTTGAAGCGGGACCAGATCATGGGAGTGTCGTTATTTTAGAAACAGGTCTGAGTTAATCCGGAATCCATAGAACTTCCAATCGTCACCCACACGTTTGAGGGTAATTTTTACCTCCGCGGTGCCATGTTCAAAATAGGAATGGACGGTGTAGATGCCGAAGGTCCCCGTGGGTCCATTGGAGTATGCCTGTGACAGCACCTGTCCGACCGGATCGTCGTGGGATTTGAGTTTTCCCAGCAGGCGAAATTTTTTCCAAAGTAGGTCCACCTCTTCCCGAGGCTGCAGCGTCGCCATTTCGGGGACGCTGTTTTTGAAGAACTCGTCCACATCCCACCGTTCAGCAATCTTGGGTAATTCCCGATTGATGTAGGAGGTGGCCCCTGAACTCAGGATGAGGGCGCGGGGGATGAAAATTGCCCCAAGGACGATACCCAGGCCGATCAGGGATAGAAAAATAATCCCACAAACGCGCAGGAATTTATCCATGGCTTACAGATTTTTGTCGGTCACCGCGCCCTCGGAGGCGCTGGTGACGAGCTTGGCGTATTTGGCGAGGACGCCGCGGGTTTCGCGCGGGGGGCGCGGCTTGAAGGCCTTCAGGCGCGCGGCGTAGTCGGCGTCGGGGATCAGCAGGCTGATGGTATTTTTCACCGCGTCGATTTCGATGATGTCGCCGGTTTTCACGATGCCGA
>CAIOAO010000033.1 GCA_903855985.1 uncultured Opitutia bacterium
CACGATGCTCTTCCCTCCGTCCACCTCCCGCAGGAGGCGGACTTTGTCTTCGGTATTGTAGCGTTTTCCTTTCATGGTCTGGGTCCTTTTTAGGGGCCCAGACCGACTCTTCAAGCGGCCCGAATAAGCGGGATCACGTCACTCGCGACCGGCGAGAAGCAGCTCCTGGAGGCGGCGGACGCCGCCGCCGCCGCGGCCGAGGCCGCGAAGGAAGCAGCCAAGCACCCGCGGCCGCCGTTCATGGAAAACTACGCCCAGCGCGTAGCCGGCGAACCCGTGCCCGATTTCCTGGCCGAGGACGCCGCGGGGAAACCCGTGCACTTCTCCGAGCTTACCAAGGGCAAGGTGGTTGTCCTCAGTTTCTGGACGGCCGCCAACGGCATTGACGACGAGAGCCTGGCCTTCAACGAGGCGTGGTCCCGCCGTTATGCCGACCAGGGCGTGATCTTTGTCGGCGTCGGCGCCTATGGCGCGCGCGCCGCCTATGACAGCTGGCGGGCGACGAATGCGGGCAAGTACACGTTTCCCGTGCTGTTCGATCCCGCCGGCGCCCCGCCGGCTCCGGGCAAGGATCCGGACACGATGACCGACGCGGAGAAAAAGGACTTCCGGGCCCGCTCCCGCGCCCACTTCGGGAAAGTCATCCCCATGGCCTTCACGGGCGGCGCGATGGCGCCGGTTCCGAACAACTTCGTGATCGATGCCCAGGGACGGATGCGCGGCATCTTCTTCGGTTCGGGCAAATGCTCGTCCGAGGCGCTGGCCAACCTGCTGCTCCGCTCGGGGGTCAAGCTGACTCCCGAGGACCAGCCGGCCAAGGTCTGGACCGCGGCCGAGACGAAACCGCCGGTGCCGGAAGCCCAGGTCGCCATGCTCAAGGTCGGCGCCAAGGCGCCCGACTTCAAGGCGACCGACGCGAGCGGCAAGGAAGTGAAGATCTCGGATTTCCGGGGCAAGGTGGTCATCCTCGACTTCTGGGCGACATGGTGCGGACCGTGTCTCGCCTCCATGCCCCACACGCAGGAAGTGGCGGCCCATTATCAGGATCAGGGCGTGGTGGTGGTCGCCTCCTGCACGAGCGATTCACGCCGGGCGTTCGAGACCTGGATCAAACGGAACGCGGAGAAATATCCCAATATCAACTTCTCGCATGATCCCGAGGAGAAGTCGGTCAACCGTGCTTCCCACCGGCTCTATGGCGTGGGCGGCATCCCGCAGCAGTTCATCATCGACCGGGAGGGCAAGATCGTGGCGCTGGTCACGGGTTACCTCAAGGGCGAGGCCATCCTCGACGCCGCGCTGGCCAAGGCCGGCATCACGGTGGACCCCGCCCTGGTCGCGAAGGGCGCGCGGGATCTGGAGAAGCGCGGGGAGTAAGGATACATCGCTGACAGTTTGCCGCGAGGCGGACTAGACTTCGCGCGCCGTTCCGGCCAGCGTGCGGGGCGATGTATCTCATTTCCCGGGTTGAGTGGTCGCGCGTCGTGGGGATTTTGGCGCTGGCGGCAGTGGCGCCGTTGCTGGCCGTGGCGGCCCCGGCGCGGCCCCAGCGGTTTATCCTCGATCACGACGGCCATGCCCAGTTTTCGACGCTCACGACGGATTTCCGTGCCGACCTCGACGAGGAAGTGCAGGAAATCCCCGCCAACGTGACGACCTTCCTGCTCTGCTGCGGCGCCGGGCGGTTCTATTTCCCGACCAAGGTCGGGCTGGTGGATCCCAACCTGAAGCAACTGCTGGCGGAGCATGCCAAGGGCAACGATCCCTTCGGCTATTTCCTGGAGAAGCTCCATGCGTCAGGCCGCGAGACGTTCATCACCTATCGCATGAACGACGTGCACAACCCCACCGCCGAGAACGGGTGGAACCTGCCGCTCGTGCGGCTGCAGCACCCCGACGCGATCGCCCGGCCCGAGGCGGCGGCGCGCAACGACGCGGAGTGGATGAACTGGAGCCTGGATTTCTCGCGGCCCGAGGTGCAGACGTATGTCCGCGCGATGCTGACCGAGGTCGTGGAACGCTACGCGAACACGATCGACGGCCTGCAGCTCGACTGGATGCGATTTCCGCGGCACCTGTCCGGCGTGGGCGACGAGGTCTGGGCGAAGCGCCAATTCCTCACGCAGATCGTGCAAATGGCCCGGGAGCTGACGAAGAAGCACGGCCTGAAGCTGGCGGTGCGCGTGCCGAGCACGCCGCATGGTTGCCGGGTGATCGGCGTGGACGTGGCGGACTGGTCGCGCCGCGGGCTGGTGGATTTCGTGACGGTGTCGGAGTTCCTCGATACGGACTTCCAGATGCCCATCGGGGAGTTTCATGAGATGTGCGGGCCGGCGATGCCGATCTACGCCTCGATTGAGATCGAGCACGGCTGGCAGCAGCACTGCGCCGAGTCGCTGCGGGGCGCGGCGACGGGCCTGTATGCCTGCGGCGCCGACGGCCTGAGCCTGTTCAATTTCGTCGGCCACGCGGAATTCGGCGTGGTGCCCTACGAATGGCTGGCCGGCCTCGAGTCGCCGGCGAGCGCCGCGCGCAAGCCACTGTTGTTTTCCGTGCCCGTGAACAAATACCGGAAGGAAATGGACCAGCAGGGCCTGCTGCCAGTGCAGGTGCCGGCGCACAGCACCGTGACGCTGCCCCTGACCGTACCCGCGGCCGCGCTGCCGGCGTGGCGCGCCCGCATCCTGGTGGCGGCCGACGCCCCCATTGGGGTCGCCCTCGGCGGGCACGCACTGGAATACATCCCAACGCTGCACCCGTCCGAGCTGTTCCTGGAGTACACCCCGCCCGTCAATAGTTTCTCCAACATCTCCAGCCACCGCCCCTTGCGCGACCAGGGGCGGCTCTACCGTTTTGACTCCAGGCTGCTGCAGCCCGGCGCGAACACCCTCGAACTGCGCAACGACAGCGACAACTCCATCGAGGTCGGCCGCATCAACCTCGGCCTGTGGTAAACCTCACCGCGCGGTCCAGCCGCCGTCGATGGGGATGGCGGCGCCGGTGATTGACTTGGCGGAGTCGCCGCAGAGGAAGACGGCTAGGGCTGCGACGTCCTCGATCTCGACAAAGCGTTTGGTCGGTTGGCTGGCGAGGATCACTTCCTTCACCACGCGTTCCGGCGGCAGGTTGTTCACCTTGGCCTGGCTCTCGATCTGCCCCTGCACCAGCGGCGTCAGCACATAGCCGGGGCAAATCGCATTGCAGGTGATGCCGGTCTCGGCGACCTCGAGGGCGACGGCCTTGGTCAGGCCGACTTGGCCGTGCTTGGCGGCGACGTAGGCGGACTTGAACGGCGACGCGACGAGCCCGTGGACGGACACGAGGTTGAGGATGCGGCCCCAGTTGCGGCGCTTCATGCCGGGTAGCGCTGTGCGGATGGCGTAGAAACTCGAGTTGAGGATGACGGCCTGGATCGCGAGCCAGCGGTCCACGGGAAAATCCTCGACCGGCGAAACGAACTGGATGCCGGCGTTGTTGACCAGAATGTCCACGCTGCCGCAGGCGGACTCGGCGGCAGCGATCAGGGCGGCGACCTCCTCGGGCTTGGTGACATCGGCGGGGTGGTAGAGTACGCGGACCCCGGTGGACGCGGCGAGTTCGCCGCGGAGTTTTTCGATGACGGCCGCGTCACCAAAGCCGTTGAGCATCACGTTGGCGCCGGCCTGGGCCAGGGCGCGGGCGATGCCCAGCCCGATCCCGCTGGTGGAGCCGGTGACAACGGCGGTTTTGTTTTTGAGCATGGGGTGGGGTTTTTACAGGAGGTAACGGAGAGAACGGAGGAATGAAGTAAATCGGACTCAGTTGCCTCCGTTACCTCCTGTAAAAACAGGTCGATGGATCGTTTCCAACCAGCTGGAGAGCCGCGGCCACACGGACTCGGTGTCGATGCCGGTGAGACAGAAGGGCTCGGCGTAGCGGCAGCGGTCGTAGCAGGGCTTGTAGCGGCAGGGTTTGCCCTCGATCCAGGCGGATTGCGGATGGGCCGGGGCGAACAGCTCCGGAATCTGCGGCCCGAAAATCGTGAACGTGGGCACGCCGCACAGCGCGGCGATGTGACCCGGCCCCGAGTCGTTGCCGAGAAAGGCCGCGCCGCCGGCAATGGTGTCAACGAGGTCATCCATGCTTCCGGCTGCGTGCGCCAGCGGCTCGCCGAGCGAGCGCCAGGTTTCCCGCTGGCCCGGATCACAGAGCACGGTGGGTTCCCAGCCTTGCGCCCGCAGCCGGCCGAGCAGCTCGGCGTAGCGTTCGAGCGGCCAGACGCGCAACGGCTGGGAGGCGCCGGAATGCAGCACGATGCGATGGGCGGATCCGGCCGGCCGCAGGCGGGGGGAAGCTGCGGCGATGGCGGGAAGATGAAGTTTTTCCGCGAGCCGGCGCCAGGCCTCGGGGCGGTGGACATGGCTGCCATCCGCCAGGTTGTCGTCGAGCAGCCAGCCGGCGCCAGGGCGGCCATAGCCGAGCAGGCGGCCGGGACGGGCGAGGCGGAGGAAGAGGTGGTCCGAGGCGAGCGGCCAGATGGAAACCGCGGCGGCGTAGCGGCGGGAGCGCAGTTCGCGCAGGATGCGCCCGAGCGTACGCCACGGCCAGCGGGGCAGGTTGGCGCCGCCAGAAAACAGCGCCCAGGGCGCGACACACGGGATCAATTCGACCTCCGGAGCGAAGCGTTTGAGCAGGCCGCCGGCATTGGGCACGGCGAGGAGGGTGACGTCGTAGCGCGTGAGGGCCGCGCGCAGGAAGGGGATGAGAATGGCGATGTCCCCGGTACCGCGAAATTCCGCGACCAGCAGCGCGGGCTTGTTGCCGGTGCGAATGCGGTGGACGGGCGGCGCGAACGCGACGGGCAGGGCGGCGGTGCTCATTTAAACAACAGGGCCTTGATCTCCGGCACGCGGGCCGAACCTGTGGTGCCGAGCTGGTGGATGACGAGGGAGGCGGCGGCCTGGGCGAGCTGCATCGCCTCGCCGAGGGTCGCGCCGGCGGCCAGCGCGAGCGTAAGGACCGCGGTCACGGCGTCGCCGGCGCCGACGATGTCAATGGCCCCGCGCACGGGCAGGGCGGGGACATGGCCTGCCGGCTCGCCCGGGGCCGCGCCGATGATGCCGCGCTCGGCGAGGGTGATGAACACGGCGCGCTGGCTCGCCTGCGCGAGGCGGTCGGCACCGGCCATGATCTCCGGCTGGCTCGCTGTAGCGGAAGTGCCGTTGAGCGCGGCGAACTCGGCGGCGTTCATCTTGAAGACGAGCGGGGGAAACGAGCCGAGCCCGTGGCGGCTGTCGGCAAGGATCACGAGCCGCGGGTGGGCGAGCGAAATCTCGCGCACGGTCTTCAGCACGGCGCGCGTGATCACGCCGCAGCCGGGGACGCCGGCCTGGTCCATCACGATGAGCGCGTCGAACTCCGGGGCGAGGTCCTGGAGCGCGGAGCAGAGTTCGCCCTCCACGTCGGCGGGCGTCGGTACCCAGTTCTTGATGTCGAGGCGCGAGAGCTCGACCGGGGGCTGCGACGGCGTGTGCCGCAGCGGCTTGGTGTAGGTGAACGTGCGGCGGTCCGGGGTCCGAAGAAAATTATCCAGCGACACGCCCGGGACGGCGCGCAGGGCGCGGAGCAGTTCAAAGCCCTCGCCGTCTTCGCCGCAGAAACCGACGGGCCACAGTTTGCCGGTGCCCAAGGCGCCGAGGTTTTGGACGATGTTGCCGGCGGCGCCGGGGGAGCAGCGCACCCGGGTGACATTGTGCACCGGCAGACCGGTCTCGAGGGAGGTCTCGGCCTTGGCGGGATCGATGTCGAGGTAGCGGTCGAGGGAAAAATCGCCGACCACGCCGACGCACAACTGCGCAAAGCGGGAGGTCAGGGCAGCGAAGCGCTCCGGGGTCATGACTGGTGACGCAAACCCATCCGGTGCCGCGCGGCAATCGCGCTTTGCATTTGGGCGGCCGGTGGCCAGCCTTGCGGCGATGGCGCAAACTAGCGAGGCCCCGCAGGATCTGGAACTCCGTCCCGGCACCGGGCGCGGCGTGGCGGGGTATTTTCGGGTGGCGCAGACCGTGGCCGGCACCTGGTGGCTGATCGATCCGGCGGGCCGGCCGTTTTTTCTCCGGGCGGTCAACGAGGTCCGCGGGACCGACGGCTCGCCGCATGATCCGGTGGCGCGGCTGCGAAGCTGGGGTTTTAACGCGCTGGGCGCCGGGGCCGGCGTGCCGCTGCGGGAGGAGGGCCTGCCTTGGGTGGGGACGGTGGATTTTTGCTCGACCGGCCGGCTCATTCACCTCGCGGGGGCGCGGCTGCCCGACGTGTATGACCCGGAATGGCCGAATGCCGCGGCGAATCGCGCGGGCGAGGTCTGCCTCCCGTGGTGCGAGCGGCGGGACCTCATCGGCTGGGTCACGGATGACAACCCGGGCTGGGCGCAGCCGGGCCCGGCGGGCCGGCCGGCGCTGCTGCAGATCTGCCTGAGCCTTGAGCCGAACTTCGCCGCCTACCATGCGGCGTGGGAGTTTGTCCTCGCCCTGCACGGCGGGCAGCTGGAGGCGATGGCAAAGGCGTGGGGGCATCCGGCGATCAAGAACAAGGAGGTGGTGCGGGAACTGACGCGGACGGAGCAGGGCATCACGTCGCGTGGCTACCTGCGCGACGACGCGCGCTGGTCGCAGGAATTTGCGCGGCGGTATTTTGCGCTGGCGGCGGCGGCGATCCGGGCGCACGACCCGCACCACCTGGTGCTCGGCTGCCGGTTTGGCGCCCGGCCGGGGGCGGCGGTGCTCGCGCAATGCGCGCTGCCGGCGGTGGATGTGCCGTGGATTGACCTCGATGACCTGGCGCTGGTGCCGGCGGGGCCGGTGCTGGCGGGTGATTTTACCTGGGTGGACCCGCGGTTTTTCGGCGCGCCCGGCGCGCGGCGGGCGCGCGGCCTGACGGCGGTGGAGCGGATGTTGCGCCGCGGGCGCACCGTGCTCGAGCGGGCGGCGCGGCAGTCCGCGGTGGTCGGCTACGCGTGGAGCCACTGGCAGGACGGCACGGGCGAGCAGCCGCCGTTTGCCCGCGGACTGGTACACTTGAACGATGCCGAGGCGCGCGAGCACACGGAGTTGCTGGCGGATATCAACGCCCGCCTGCCCGCGCTGCGGCCCTCCGCGTCCCCGGTTTCCCCATGAGTCTGACTATCTGGTGCAATGCCAAGTTCAACGACGCCGTCACGCGTCAGCTCACCGAGGGCACGCGCGCGCACCGGCTGATTTTCTCGCGGCAGGCGTCGGCCAATGTGCTTACCGCCGGCGCGGCGGACCCGGAACTGGCAAAGGCGGACATCGCGCTGGGCCAGCCCAACGCGGCGGATTGCCTCGCGGCGAAGAAGCTCCGCTGGGTCGAGGTGACAACGGCGGGGTACACCCGTTACGACACGCCGGAGTTCCGCGAGGCGTTCCGGGCGCGCGGCGCGGCGTTCACCAACGCCTCGGGGGTGTTTGCCGACCCGTGTGCGCAGCACGTGCTCGCAATGATGCTGGCGCTGGGCCGCAGCCTGCTGCCGTCGTTTCGCGACCAGTTGACGGACCACTCGTGGCACTACACCGAGCGGCGCTATGACTCGCGGCTGCTGACAGGCCAGACGGTGGTGCTGCTCGGCTTCGGGGCGATCGGGCGGCGGCTGGCGGAACTGCTGGCGCCCTTCGGCATGAAACTTTACGCGGTGCGCCGCTCGGTCCGCAGCGAGGCGGGGGTGCATGTGATTCCCGAGGAAAAAATCAGCGCGATCCTGCCGCTGGCCGACCACGTGGTGAACATCCTGCCCGACAACGCGGGCACGCTGAACTACGTGAACGCCCGCCGGCTCGCGTGCTTCAAGCCCGGTGCGAAATTTTACAATGTCGGCCGCGGCACCACGGTGGACCAGGCGGCCCTGCTTGAGGCGCTGAATTCCGGCCGGCTCGGTGCGGCCTATCTCGATGTGTTTGATCCCGAACCGCTGCCGCCGGAGCACCCGCTGTGGACGGCCCCGCGCTGCTACATCACCCCCCACACGGCCGGTGGGC
The DNA here is from genome assembly GCA_903855985.1 of uncultured Opitutia bacterium. Taxonomy (GTDB): domain Bacteria; phylum Verrucomicrobiota; class Verrucomicrobiia; order Opitutales; family Opitutaceae; genus Opi-474. The sequence continues at coordinate 8,028 of CAIOAO010000033.1, forward strand.
GCGCGGATCAGGATGAGGCGATTGTGCGGCACTTTCTGGGTAATCTCACGGCCTTCGAACAGGGTGGGGCGATGACGGACCGGGTGGTGTGAATGGCTCAATTCCATTGCCCAAATTTGAATCCGGGGAATAACTTTGCCCGTAGAGACTCTTATCCACGACCAACCTGAAACGGCCAAGTGGTCGTCCCCCCAGACTGGTCGAACAACCCAAAACTCAGTTACTGTTTATGAACAAATCCACACGTCTGATCATCACGGCCGCCGCCATGGCCGGTCTCTATGCCGGTTCCCTCGCGGTGCGCGCGCATGCGGCCGACGCCGGCGCGCCGGCGGCCAAGGATGACTCCAAGGACAAGAGCTCCTGCAAGGGCAAGGACGGCTGCAAAGGCTCCGCTTCCTGCAAGGGTCACAACGACTGCAAGGGCCAGGGTGGCTGCAAGACCGCCGACCACGACTGCAAGGGCAAGAACGACTGCAAAGGCAAGGGTGGCTGCGGCGCCAAGGAAATGGCTCCCGCGCCCGAGCCCAAGAAGTAATTCCCTCTCCTCCACGCGGCCGGCGCCTGTCGCCGGCCGCGTTTTTTTTCGTCACTCGCCGGACCCTCCCGCTTCGTTCAGCTTTTCCCCATGCCCGCCAACGCGTTCAACGGCCGCACCGACTACGGCATCGGCATCGGCCTGCGGGTGCCGCACTACGGGCATATCCTGGAGCAGAAGCCCGTCGTCGACTGGTTTGAGATCATCTCCGAGAATTTCATGTGCGGCGGCGGCCGGCCGCTCGAGGTGCTGGACCGGATCCTGGAACAGTACCGCGTCGTGCAGCACGGTGTCTCGTTGTATTTCGGCTCGGCGGACAAGCCCGACCGCGAGCATCTGAAGCGGCTCAAGGCCCTGGTAAAGCGCACGCAGACGCCCTGGCTGTCCGACCACCTCTGCTGGGGCAGCGTGGACGGCACCTACACGCACGACCTGCTGCCGATGCCCTACACGCGGGCCGCCGCGAAACGCACCGCCGCGAAAATCCGCCACGTGCGGGACTACCTGGAGGTGCCGATTTGCGTGGAGAACGTCAGCAGCTACGCGGAGTTCCACGCCTCCGAGATGACCGAGTGGGAATTTCTCAGCGAGGTCGTCGAGCAGGCCGACTGCGGAATCCTCCTCGACGTGAACAACATCTACGTCTCGTCGAAGAACCACGACTTCAACCCCTACGACTATCTCAACGGCGTGCCGCACCACCGCGTTGGCCAGATGCACATCGCGGGGCACACCAAGTTTGAAAAGTACCTGCTCGATACCCACGACCATCCCGTGCTCGACCCGGTCTGGCAGCTTTACGCCCACGCGACCCGGCTCTGCGGCGTGACCGCCACGCTGCTCGAGTGGGACGACCGCATCCCGTCCTTCAACGAGGTGCACGACGAGGCCCTCAAGGCCAACCGTTTCATCGCGGAGGCGAGAGCGCCCCGCAAAAACCAGCCCGCCCATGCCCGCGCGCGTTGATTCCCTGCGGGGCCTGCGGGCCTTCCAACGCCTGGTGAAGGCCGCGGTGACGCGTCCGCTGGCCCCCGGCTACCGCATGCAGCACCGCTGGACCGACGGCCGGCCGATGGCGGCGGTGGCGGCGGAGTTCATCAAGCCCAACGACCGGCTGACGGCCTTCGCGCGGCTCGAGATCTACAACCGGATGTACTGGTTCCGGATCATCGACAGCCTCTACGAGGATGCGCCCGGCCTGCGGGCGGCGCTGGGCGAGCGGAAGTTTTCCCGGCTGGCGGTGGCTTACCTCACCAAGCACCCGTCCCACTCCTTCACGCTGCGCAACCTCGGTTCCCGCCTGGAGGAATTCATCCGCGCGGAGCCGCGCTGGACCGCGCCCCGCACGGCACTGGCGCGCGAGATCGCCCGCTTCGAATGGGCGCAGACCGTGGCCTTCGACGAGGCGGCGCGCCCGGTGGTGACGCCGGCGGACTTCGCGCGCGCAAATCCCGCGCGGCTCCGGCTCGGCCTGCAGCCGTACCTCAGCCTGCTGGCGCTGGACTACCCGGTGGACCGCTTTGTGCTCGCGGTGAAAAAGCGCGACACCCTCCGGGCCGAGGCGAGCAACGCCACCACGTCCGCGCGCCCGGCGAAGCGAATCCGCCCGGTGCCGCTCCCGCGCCGCGAGCGGACCTGGGTCGCGGTGCACCGGCTGGACAACATGCTTTACTACAAGCGGCTCGACGCCCCGTCGTTCAAGGTCCTCACGGCCCTGCGTGACGGCGCGACGCTAGACCGCGCCGTCGCGGCGGCCGGCCGCGGGGTGACGCCGGAACAGGTGCAGGCCTGGTTCGCGCTCTGGACCCGGCTTGGCTGGCTGTGTCGCCGGAAATAAAAAGCCGCGTCACGCCTCTCACCCCCACACTGACCCCATGAATCCCGCCTCCCTGTACCACAAGTTGAACCACGTCCTCGCCCTGCTCGCCGGTTTGGTGCGGCCGCTGTTCCTGCTCGTCATCCGGCTCTATTGGGGCTGGCAGTTTTTCCTGACCGGCAAGGGCAAGCTCACGCACCTCGAACGCACGACCGATTATTTCGCGAGCCTCAACATTCCCCTGCCCAAGCTGAACGCCATTCTGGCCGCCTCGACAGAGGTGGTCTTTGGGCTGCTCTTTCTGGCCGGACTCGGCGGGCGCGTGGTGCCGCTGCCGCTGATCGGCCTGCTGGTCGTGGCCTATGTCACGTCGGAGCAGCCGGCGCTGCACGCCTTCTTCTCCGACCCGGACAAGTTTCTCACGGCCGACCCGTTCCTCTTTCTCTTCGCGGTGGTGATCGTGTTCGTCTTCGGCCCGGGCAAGCTCTCGCTTGACGCGCTGTTGGCGAAGAAATCCAGCTCCGACGAGTAGGCCGCGCTCAGGCGCGCGGCGGGGGGTTGCAGAGATCCTCGTAGGCGTAGACCAACGCGCCGATGAAGATCGGCACGGTGACGAAAATGCCGATGAGGAGGCCGAGCACGCCCAGCACGGCGATGATGGCGCCGACAATCATGAGCCCGAACATCCGCCACCATTGCGCGCTGATGACGCGGCGGCTGACTTCCATGGCCGCCCAGAATTCCATCTTCCGGTCGATGACCAGCATGTAGGCAAAGCCGTAGGCCACCGCGAGGTAGATGCCCGGCAGGATCAGCAGGATGAAGCCGGCCAGGGTCATGAGGCCGACCACGAGGCCGGTGAGGATCAGCGGCCCGAGCGCGAGGGAGAAGCCGCTGAAGGCGTCACCCAGCTCCGTGGATTCACCCCGGACCTTCTTGATGTAGAAATAGTAGAGCCCGCCGTTGAACACGCCGCCGAGCAGCAGGCCGGCCAGCCAGCCGAGGAAGGGAATGGCGTTGGCCACGGCCGCGACGATGATCACCAGCGCGGTGGTGCCGACGACCGACCAGAAATTGGCCTTCAGGAGACCCCAGCCGCGCCCGATGCAGCCGAAGATGTCGAGCGGCGCGGCGCGGGCAATGAGGTCGGCGGCGAAAGTCTTGGGGTCGATCTCCCCGGCGGGCATGGGCGGTGGGGTCGTGGCCGGGGCCGCGGGATCGCCGACAAATTCCGTGTACTCGCCCAGGGTGTGCCATTCCTCGGTCCCGGCGTACTTGGCCTTAGTCTGAAGATTGGCCCGACCGCTCGCCAGCCAGATCCGCACCTGCTCCGCGGACACCGGGCCGTATTCTTTGCCGTCCCCGCCAATGATGATGAACATGGGAGCGGAGGAAAACATCCGGTCTACGGAGCGTCAATGGCACAGGCGCGACCTCCGCCCAACCCCGGCTCAGTCCTCGGTTTCCAGGCGGGGGCGGACGCGCTGGCCCTTGGTGATCTTCTTCCACGCGGCGCGGCCGGCGCGGGCCAGCTGGGGGTTGGCCTTGCGGGCGGCGTAGGCCTGCTCGCGCTGGAGTTTCACGAAACTCTGCCAGCGGGCCGGGTCGAGCGTGCCCGCGGTGAGGGCGGCCTGCACGGCGCAGCCGGGCTCGGCGTCATGGCGGCAGTCGCTGAAGCGGCAGCGGGCGGCGAGGGCCGTGATATCGGCGAAGGTCTCATCGAGAGTGGGCGCGCCGAGGTCCCACAGCTGCAGCTCGCGCATGCCAGGGGTGTCGATGACGAGCGACCCGGACGGCGCGACGATCAACTCGCGGTGGGTGGTGGTGTGCCGGCCCTTGCCGTGCGTGTCGCTGGTGGCACCGGTGAGCTGGCGGTCGGTGCCGAGCAGGCGGTTGATCAGGGTGGATTTGCCGGCGCCCGACGCCCCGAGCAGCGCCACGGTGCGGCCGGGCGCGAGCCAGGCGCCGAGGGCGACGGCGGGGTCGGCATCGCGGGCGGCGCTCACCGCCACGACCGGAGCGCCGGAGGCGAGAGTGGCCACCTCGGCGCGCACGGCGGCGGGGTCGGAGTGGAGGTCGGCCTTGTTGAGCACGATCACGGGCTGGGCGCCGCTGTCCCAGGCGACCGCGAGGTAACGCTCGATACGCCGGAGGTTGAAATGCTCGTCGAGGGCCGAGACGAGGAAGACCGTGTCGATGTTGGCGGCGACAATCTGTTCGACCTCCTCGTCACCGGCGGCGCGGCGGGAGAACTTGGTGCGGCGGGGCAGCACGGCATGGATGTCAGCCTGCGCCTCGCCCGGGCGGGGGCGCACCACCACCCAGTCGCCGACGGCGGGCAGGGCGGTGCGGGTGGCCGACTCGTGGAGGAGACGGCCGGTGCAGGTGGCGGAGAATTCCCCGGCGGCGGAATAGAGCACGCAGGTGTGCTTGTGCTCCAGCGCCACGCGCGCCGGCACAAAACCGGCGGAGGCAAAGGGCGAGAAATGATTCGCGAAGAAATCATCCCAGCCGAGGGCGGGGAGATCCATGGGAGGCAACCGCCGGGTCAAGGCTGGGCCTCAGGCGCGTCCGTCGCGCCCGGCAGCTCGACCTTGCGCGACGCCGACTCGGGGTGCTGGCGGTAGAACAGGGCGGTGTGGCCGACGGCGCCGACGCAGACGCAACGGCCTTCATCGGCGATCTGCGCGCAGAGCACGGCGCGCTCGTCGCGCTCGGTGCCGAGGAAACGGAGTTTAACCAGCTCATGGCTGCGCAGGAATTTCTGCAGCTCGGCCAGGAACGCCGGAGTGAGGCCGCCCTTGCCGAGTTTCAGTGCGGGTTCGAGGGACTGGCCGAGGCCGCGGAGGTGGGCCTTCTGGGCGCCGGAGAGGGGAAAGTCGTACATAAGGGAAAAGGGTGGCAGGGTTGGGGGCGGAAGGGAAATTTTAAGTACGAGGAGGTTTGGGATAGGTCGTAGATGTCCCATGCGACCTATCGGACCAGGGATCGGCCGCCCTCATGCGCCGAAGAAATCCAGCGGCAACTCGCGCCACTGGCCGGCGGGGAGGTCGCCGAGCTCGAGCGGGCCGAAGCGCGCCCGATGCAGGGTGAGCACGGTCGCACCCGAGGCGGCGAACATGCGCCGGACTTGGTGGTAGCGGCCCTCGGTGAGCGTCAGCTCAGCCTCGCGGGCGGAAAGGAGGTTCAGGATCGCCGGCGCGCAGGGTGCGTCCTCGCCGTCGAGCAGGAGCGTGCCACTGGCGAACTGCGCGATGAGGTCGGGCGAGAGGTCGCGGTCCACCGTGGCGCGGTAGACCTTGGGCACCTTGTGCTTGGGCGAGGTCAGGCGGTGGACCAGGGGCGAGAGGTCGGTGAGCAGCAGCACGCCGCTGGTGTCCTTGTCGAGCCGGCCGATGCTGGTGACCGATGGGTTGCGCTGTCGCCAGCGGCTGGGAATCAGCGAATAAATGTCCGGGCCCTCGCGGCCATCGTGCGAGCAGACCAGGCCCACGGGCTTGTGCAGCAGCAGGAGCAGGCCCGCGGGATGATCGAGCGGCTCGCCGTCCACGGTCACATCGGCCGGGTCGGCCTTGGCGCCAAAGTCATCGGCGACCGCGCCCTTCAGGGCCAGGCGGCCGGCCGCGACCCAGCCCCGGGCCTCCCGGCGGGAGCAGTAGCCGAGACTGGAAAGAAGCTGGTCGAGCCGGCGCATGGCGTCACTCAACCATGAAGCCGGCGCGGAACACGAAGAAATTGATTCAACTCCGGGGAAAGTTCGCCCGTACTAGGCCTGATGAAGTTTCTTTTTCCGCTTTTGGCCCTGCTGCTGGCCGGTGTCTCGCTGCTGACGATGGTGCGTGCGCCCGACTGGATGTGGGCGTGGAAACTGACGATCCTGGCCGGCGAATTCGGGCACTGGCTGGCGCTGCTGCCCCTGGGGCTGGCGCTGGTGAACGGCCTGCGGCCGGCGAGCGAGGGCCGCACCCTGACCCTTGCGCTGTGCGGGATCGCGTTCATCGGCCTGCTGCGGCCGGTGTACAGCGCCTACCGGCAGTCGGCGCACCTGCCGGCGGAACTGACGGCGGCGTTCGGGGAGGCGGCGCCGGCCGGACCGGCGTTTGAGCCCAGCCGGCTGTACCGCCTCGGGGGCGGACCGCCGGCGGCGATGACGACGGAAGTGTTTGCGCGGCCGGACGGGCAGGAGCTGAAACTGGATTTTTATGCGCCGCTGCGGGCCTCGGTTGAAAAATTTCCCGACCCGGGCCCGCGGCGCGGCGCGCCCTGCCTGGTGGTGATCCACGGCGGCGGGTGGGACGGGGGCGATCGCACCCAGCTGGCGGGCTGGAATTCCCGCTGGGCGGCCCGCGGTTATGCGGTGGCGGCGGTCAGTTACCGGCTGGCGCCGCACTGGATCTGGCCGGCGCAACGCGAGGATGTGCTGGCGGCGATCACCTGGCTCAAGGCGCAGGCGGGGCAGCTCGGGATTGATCCGACGCGGCTGGTGCTGGTCGGGCGTTCCGCCGGCGGACAGCTGGCGGCGGCGGTGGGTTACGGGGCCCGGGATCCCGCGATCCGCGGTGTGGTCGCGCTGTATGCGCCTCATGACATGCCGTTTGTGTGGTCGGTTTCCCGGGAGGATGACGCGCTCAATTCCGCCAAGCTCATGCGGCAGTATTTCGGCGGGCCGCTCACGGCGGAGAACCGCGACTTGTACGTGTCCGCCAGCAGCCAGTCGCTGGCCCGGGCGGACTCGCCGCCCACGCTGTTGATCCACGGCGAACTCGACACGCTGTCGTGGGACCGGCACAGCGAGCGGCTGACCACCCGGCTGGCGGAGCTGCACGTACCGCATTACTACCTGCGCCTGCCCTGGGCCACGCACGGGTTCGATTTCAACCCCGACGGTCCCGGCGGCCAGCTGAACGACTATGCCATTGACCGGTTCCTCACGGCCGTAACGCGGTAGAAACCGCGCGATTTGGCTCGGCAAGGGTACCCGCATTTGGGATGCCTTGGGTTCCGGCGCATCACACCACTTTTTATGTCACTCTGGGAATACAAGGTCATCACCAGCGGCAAGGGCGGCTTCGCCTCCCCTGCGCTGCTGGAAAAATATCTGAACGATCTCGGCCGCGAGGAATGGGAGATTGTCCATTTCCATTCGCAGCCCGACAACCTGCTCGCCTTCACCGGCCTCGTGCGGCGCTCGACGCAGCGCGACTGGTCGCTGGAGGACGCGGTGGCCACGGCGGCGAAGGCCGAGGCGGAGAAACTGCGGGCGGAGTTTGCCGCCAAGTTCCAGGCCGCCGCCTCCAACGCCCCCGCGGCCGAGGAAAAGTCCCCCAGTTTCCTGGAGGAGAAGACCGCGCCGAACGACGGCTTCCGCAAGCCGGTCGACACCTCGAGTGACGGCGACCCGGATGCACCGGAAGGCGAGAAGGACGAGTGGGACCAGCTCAACGAGGAAAACGAGCTCCCGACCTTCTTTGATGCGCTCAAGCCGCACATGCGCCGCAACCAGCGCGGGCCGGGCATGGCGGTGGGCCTCGATTATCTGGCCAAGAAGTGGGACCTGTCCGAGGAGGACGTGAAGGGCGCGCTGGTCGAGTGCGGGCTGCAGATTCCCGCCGACGACAACGCCGATCCGGTCTACGTCGAGTATGACGGCGATCTTTTCTGGGTGAACATCAACCGTCGCGGCGAATTGTGGATCAACACCCGCGAGAAGCCGCGCCCGGTGTTCCGGGTGGTGCAGGGCACGCGCGTGACGCCGGAAGCGGCCGTCCCGGCCGGCGCTGAACCTGCGGCCGCTGGATCCGCGCCGGCGGATGCGCCGGCAGACGCACCGGCCGAGCGGAAACCCGAGCAGCAGAATCAAAGACCGAAGCAAGGTGGCGCCCCGTTGCCGGAGGGTCCGGCGCTGCTGGAACGGATCCGGCCCCACATGCGCCGCAACCGCCACGAACCCGGCGGTTCGGGCAGCGCGACCTTTCTCTCGCGGGCGCTCCGGTGCAGCGAGGCGGACCTCGTGGCGGCGTTCACCAAGCTGGGCCTCGTGGTGCCGGCGGCCGCGGCGGACCAGCCGGTGACGATCGAAGTCGGCCCGGATCTCTGGTGGCTCAATCTCGATTCGCGGGGCGGCCTGTGGATCAACGGCCGGGAAAAACCCGCGGGTGAAGCAACACCCAAGGAAGCGGAACTCCCGCTCTCCACCGAGCCCGCCGCGGGCCAGGCGGCGGAGCCGGCGACGGACCGGCCGGCGTCCACCCCCGGCTCCGTGTTTGCCGGGGTGCGCCTGCTGCTGCAGGAAACCAAGACGGGCGCCGTGGCCGGCAAGACCGACCGCCTCGCCGAGAAGCTCGGGAAATCACCCGAGGATTTTGTGGCCGCGCTCGTGGCGGCCGGGCTCAAGGTGCCGGAGAAGACGCGCGAGAAGCCGGTCTTCGTCGAGCATGCGGGCGAAATCTTCTGGCTGAACAAGAACGCCAAGGACGAACTCTGGCTCAACGCGAAGGCGTCGAAGTACCCCGAGGGCGACGGCGAGGGCAAGAAGCCGGCCGGCCGCGGGAAGAAAAAGACTGAGCCGAAGGAGTAAGGATTTTTTAAGGGGAAGCCAGGAAACCAGGAGCAAGGCGGACCGCGGAAACGCGCAAGAGCCGGAACACCTCCGTTCCTGGTTTCCTGGCTTCCCCTTAAAAACGGATCGATCCCTCAGGCTTGGATCAGGCCCTTGCGGATCGCGAAGCGGACGAGGTCGGTCTGCGACTGCAGGTTCAGCTTGCGCATGAGATTGGTGCGGTGCGTCTCGGTGGTGCGCGGGCTGAGGAAGAGTTTCTCGGCGATCTCGGAGTTGCTCAGGCCTTCGGCGGCGTACTGCAGCACCTCGCGCTCGCGCGGCGACAGCGAGGCGAGGGGATCGGCGGCCTCGGCGGGCTTGCTGACGAGGGCGCTGATGGCCCAGTCGGAGAGCGGCGCGCTCAGGAAGCGGCGGTTGGCCAGCACCTCGCGGGCGGCGTGCAGGATTTCCGAGGTATCGGAGCCCTTGAGCAGGTAGGCCATCGCGCCGCCGCGCAACGCCTCGATCACGTAGGGCTCGTCGTTGTGCATCGAGAGGATGAGCACGCGGGTGGACGGGCTCACGGCCCGCACCTGGCGCAGCACCTCGATGCCGTGCAGCCGGGGCAGGCTGAGGTCGAGGAACAGCAGGTCCGGCTTGTGCTTCTCGACCGCGGCAACGGCGGCGAGGCCATCGGCCACCTCGGCGAGCACGGTGTATTTTTTCTCCGCCTCGAGCACGCTGCGCACGCCCTTGCGCACGATCTCGTGGTCGTCGGCGAGCACGACGGTGTTCATGCGCGGCCTCCCACCAGTTCGGGCTTGGGCTCGGCGGCGACACCGAGCGGAAATTCCGCATGGATGCGCGTGCCCTGGCCGCGGCGGGAGAAAATCTCCACGGTGCCGCCGGCAAGGGTCACGCGTTCGGTCAGGCTGGTCAGCCCGATGGAGCTGCGCGAGGCCAGCACGGCGTCGAGGTCGAAGCCGTGGCCGCGGTCCACGATGTCCACCAGGAGCTTGGCGCCGCCATCCGCGCCGTCGGAGGCCGCGGAATGCGTCACGGCGACCGAGGCTTCATTGACGCCCGCGTGGCGGGCGACATTGGTGAGCGCTTCCTGCACGATGCGGAAGACGGCGATCTCGAGTTCGATCGGCAGCCGTTCCTGGGGCAGGGAGACCTCCACGGTCGCGTTGATCCCGGTCTGCTTTTGAAAGAGGCGGGCGTGCCATTCCAGGGCCGCGCACAGGCCCAGGTCGTCGAGGATGCGCGGGCGGAACTGCTGGGTGAGCTCGCGCACGTGGGCCATGAGCTCGGTGGCGAGGGTCATGGACTCGGCCAGCTGTTCCTGTAGCGGGGCATCGGAGCCGGCGCCGGCGTGCTTCACCAGGGCCTCAAGCTGGAACTTCAGGCCGGTGAGCATCTGGCCGACCTGGTCGTGGAGCTCGCGGGCAATGGCGCGCCGCTCGTCCTCCTGGATTTTGAACAGGCGCTTCGAGAGGATTTGCAGGCGGGCGGCGTGTTCCGCGGCATGGCGCTCGGCTGACGTGATCCCGCTTATTCGGGCCGCTTGAAGAGTCGGTCTGGGCCCCTAAAAAGG
>CAIOAO010000034.1 GCA_903855985.1 uncultured Opitutia bacterium
CTCTTCGCGGCCAACAGGTGACGAAAACCAGGCGTGCGGCGGACGAGCTTGCCCTTGGCGGTGATCTTGAAGCGCTTGGCGACGGACTTTTTGGTCTTTTGCATGGAAAGAGCGGTCAAAAACAGAGAAGCCGGCCCCTCCTGTAAAGGGTAAACTTAGTATCCGACCGCGGTATTCGTCCGGCGGGGGTCGGCATAACCGGTCATGGTACCGTCCGGGGCCAGTTCCAGGGCATTGATCCCGCCAAAATGCCGGCCGCGGCCGGCCGGCTCGGACAGGTCGATTTTCCAGCCCAAGGACCGCAGCAGGTCAGCCTGGAGGGCCGGAAAGGACTGTTCGGCTTCAAAAGTGAAGACATCCCCTTCCTTCCAGGGGATCAGGAAGTGAAACCGCGTATCCCCGATGGCATCGGCCAGGCGGCGGTTGAGCACGAGTTCGTCAAGGAGGACCTGCAGCATCGTGGTGGGGATGCGGGCGGCCCCGGGCACGCCCAGCGCCAGGATGGGCTGGCCCCGGAGCAGGACCAGGGTCGGCGCGATCGTGCTGCGCGGCCGGCGGCCCGGCGCGAGGTAGTTCGGATTGGCGCCATCCTTGTAATCGAAATTGCTCATCGAGTTGTTGAGCACCACGCCCGTGCCCGGCGGGACGACGCCCGCCCCGAAATGCACGCTCAGCGACTGGGTGGCACACACGACATTGCCGTGGAGGTCCACCACGATGAAATGCGTGGTCGCGGCCATCAGGCTTTCGTCCTCCACCTCCTCCCGCCGGGCCGCCGCGGGGAGGGCCGCCGGCAAGGGCGCCCGGGATTTGCGGCGCAATCCCCGGATGTAAGCCGGGGAGACGAGCCGGTCGAAGTTGCTCCGCGACTCCGGTGAGTCCCCGATGATCCGGTAGGCTTCTGGCTCAACGACCCGCCACACCCGGCCGATCCGGTCGAGATTGGCCGCGGTGCGCAGGGGGCCGGCGTCAAAGGTATCTTCCTCGAGCACCTTGAGTGCCGGCATGAACATCGCCGCTCCACTGGCGGGCGGCGGGGCGCTCTCAATGCGATAGTTGCGAAAATCAATCCCGACGGTCTCGGTCAGGTGCGCCGTATAGCCCGCCAGGTCATCCAGCGTGATGCCTCCCCCGCCCTTCGCCGAAGCCGCGGCAATCGCCTCGGCCACGGGGCCGCGGTAAAAACCATCCCGGCCCTGTTGCGCCAGGAGCGTCAGGGTGCGGGCCAGGTCGGGATTCGGCAGAAGCAGGCCGGAGGCGGGTGGCTCGCCCTGCGGTAGATAGAGACGGGCAATCTCCGGATCTCCCCGGCGGAGCTTCTTGATCTGTTCTTCAAAGAGGTCGCGCGACTTCGGCAGGACCCGGAAGCCAACCTGCGCCAGGGTAATGGCCGGCTCCACATCCTTGGCCCAGGGTTTCGAGCCCCATTTTTGATGGGCCGTCCACAAACCCGCCGCCAGACCGGGCACGCACGCGGCACCGTAGCCATAGCTGCGATCTGCCGCCGGACGCTGCAAATAAGCCGGCACTTGGATCGAACCCGCGGCATCCATGGCCTCCACGACATGGATTTGCCCGCTGTCCGCCTCATAATAGAGCAGTACGAGTTTGCCGCCCAGGCCCGAAGCATAGGGTTCCGCCACGCCGAGCGAAAGGGAGGTGGCAATGGCGGCGTCGATGGCATTGCCCCCGGACCGGAGCACCGCCAGGCCGGCTTCCGCCGCCTGCGGATGACCCGCGATCACCATGCCGCGCTTTACAATGACCGGGGCAACATTGACCGGGACCGACTGGGCGCCCGCGGAGAGGGCCAGGCACAGCCCGGAGAGAAAAATAAAGTGACGAACGGAAATCATGGAAACGAAAGCGCCGGCGCGGGAAACATCCGCCGGATGACACCCGGGACAATTGACCGGATAGCATCGCTGAACGGGGTCCGTAGACGCCATCGTAAAATCCGCCGCTACGTAGCGGCCGAAATCACTGTTGACTTCACCTGTGGGTTCATGAGTTTTTCGCCCTTCGGTTTGGCTTCCTAGCTCAATGGTAGAGCAGTTGACTCTTAATCAATTGGTTCGGGGTTCGAGTCCCCGGGGAGCCACCATCTCTTTTGTTTTTTCCCAGTTATTCATGGCAAACGCGCGATTCTTTCGCGCCGGCGTAGCTCAACGGTAGAGCACCTGTTTTGTAAACAGGCGGTTGCGGGTTCGAATCCCATCGCCGGCTCCATTCCGGGCAGCCCCCCCGCCGGCTTTCGCGTCGCGCCACAATTTTCCACTGCCCGATGGTGTAATGGTAGCACAAACGACTCTGACTCGTTTTGTCTAGGTTCGAGTCCTAGTCGGGCAGCCACTTTCACCGCCGCAAAGGCCACGAATCCTTTTCACTGACAAAGAAAGTTGACAGCCAAGTTTCGATAACCCCTAGTCGTTTTCCCGCTCGTTTTTTCCCCTGAAATTTTTGCTCAGGCACATGCTAAAACCCTCCGCCATTCCCCAGGAAATCCCGCGGGCTGCATGTGGATATCGCCCAGACCACCGAGGTGAAGTTTCCCTTGGCGTAGGTTCTGCTCTAGCCGCGATGAAATGAGTTAAACCCACGTCAGGACGCTAATCGTCCCAGCCGCCACCCCGGGTCTTTCCCTCACTTTCCCTACTCACCAACCTAACCAACTCCTCCCCGACTCAATCCCCTCCTTTCTCCTCCTATGATCACCCACAGTCTCCCCCTCGCGTTCCTCCTCACGAACCCCGACGGCAGCCCGATGTCGCCGATGGACCTTTTCGCCGCCGGCCACGAAATCATGTGGCCGATCCTGCTCCTCTCGTTCGTCGCCATCACCGTGATCGTCGAGCGCCTGCTGTTCATTTTCCGCGAAAACGGGAGCCGGGAGCCGGAAGTCGTGCAGAAGATGCTCGAGTCCGTGGAGCACCGCGACATCGAGGGTGCCGTTGCGCTGGGCAAGAAGAGCAATGACTTCGTCGCCCGCATCCTTGTTTACTCCCTGACCAACAAGGAGTTCTCCCTCTCCAACGCCTTCGTCCGCGCCTCCTCCCAAGAGCTGGCCCGCTTCACCCAGGGCATGGCGACCCTCGACACCTGCATCACGGCTGCCCCGCTGCTTGGTCTGCTTGGCACCGTGACCGGCATGATGCGCACCTTCGGCGCCCTCGGCGGCGGCGACATCGGTGCGGCGGCCAACGCCATCACCGGTGGTGTGGCTGAGGCCCTTATCGCCACGATGTGCGGTCTGTTCATCGCCGTCACCTGCTTGCTCCCGTATAATTACCTGAATGCCCGGACCGAGGAGGCGAAGCACGAGATCGCCGACGCGTCCAACGCCCTCGAACTCCTCATCAAGAAGTCCGAGACGACCGCCCCCTTCGCCCGCTGATTCCTCCTAAGAAAAACGCGCCTCGCACGTTTTCCTCCTAGCCCACACCCACTATGGCTGGTTCATCCGGCGGCAATAAAGGCGGCAAAAAGACCGCCCGCATCGAGATCATTCCCCTGATCGATGTGATCTTCTTCCTGCTCGCCACCTTCGTTTTGTTCACCCTTTCGCTGAACAAATCCAACGGTCTGGCGGGCATCGTTGTGCCGCTATCCGAGACCGGCGTGACCCGTGACCCGGCGGGCACCCACACGGTCAGCGTCACTTCGGAGGGCACCATTGCCTGGGACAAGGATCCCGTCTCCCTCGATGAGTTCATCACGCGCCTGCGGATCTTCCATGCGGAAAATCCCGAGGGCCGCATCCTCATCAATGGCGACGAAAATGCCTCCTTCAGCTCGGTGTTTGGCTACGCCATCGATGAAGTCCGCAAATCCGGCGCCACCAAGGTTTTCATCGAGACCCACGTCAAGCCGCAGGGCAAATAGGCCCCTCCACCGGCTGCCCTCCTCCACATTCCTTTCCGCTAATTTCATCCCATCATGGCCGGTCCCACCAAAGTCGAAGAAGGCAAAAAGAAGGCGCGCATCGAGATCATCCCGCTGATCGATGTCATCTTCTTCCTGCTGGCGACCTTCGTGCTCTTCACCCTTTCGCTGAACCGGATCGCCTCCATCCCGGTGAACCTGCCGGTGCCGACCACCAACAGCGCCCCGCCGGATGACGACATGGTCACCCTGCAGATTTCCGACCAGGGCACCTGCTACTGGAACCGGGAAATCATCCAGCTCGACGAAATCACACCGAAGCTCGAGGAGTTGAAGAAACGCGTTTCCACGCCGCGCGTGCTGATCACCGGTGACGACCGCGCCAAGTTCGGCATCACGGTCCGGGCCCTCGATGAAATCCGCAAAGCCGGCATCCAGCAGGTCTCCGTGGAGACCGGCCGCACCCGCCCCACCGGCCGCTAAACCACGACCCGCTCCCACCATCATGCGTCGCGATTTAATCATCGGCCTTATCGTTTCCCTCGCCATCCACGGCAGCGTGGCTTGGATTGGCCAGGCCCTCAAACACGGTCCCGAAAAGGCCCCGAAAGTCGTCGAGGAAAAGGTCGTCCAGCTGGAAATGCCCAAGATTGAGCCCGACGAGCCGGAGAAAGTGGAGTCGGACCAGGAGCCCACCCCGCTGGATATCGCCCCTCCGATGCAGCAGGACATGCCGCAGCTCGTGCAGGTCGATTCCTTCGTCCAGCCGATCCAGCCGCCCCCGCCCGAGGGACTCAAGCCCATGCAGGGCGCCATTGTCATCCCGCAGGGCAACCACAACCTCGGCAAGGGCATCCAAGTGTTCGACATCTCCAAGCTCGACCAGATCCCCTCCCCCAAATTCCAGCCTTCCCCGCAATATCCGTTTGAAATGCGCCGCGCGGGCGTGACGGGCGAGGTGGTGGTCGACTTCATCGTCACCGACACCGGTGACGTCCGCAACGCCTACGCCGCCCGCTCCACGGCGCGTGAGTTTGAATCCGCCGCCATCCAGGCGGTGAGCAAGTGGAAGTTTCGCCCCGGTAAACGCGGTGGCCACGCGGTCAACACCCACATGCAGGTGCCCGTCGGCTTCACCCTGACCGATAATTAATCCCTCCGTGACCGACGTGCCCTCCTCTTCCCTTTCCCGCCTGCACCGCCTGCTTTTGTCCGGTGCGGCCCTCGTCTGCATCGGGGCCGTGACGCCCTCCCTCCGCGCGGTGGATGAACACGCCCAGCTGGAGCCCCCGACCTCCGAGGCCCTCAGCAAGGTCAAGGACATGACGGACGCCAAGAACTGGGAGGGCGCAATCGCCCTGCTGGCAGGCCAGTTGCCCAACGTGAGCCCCACCAGCTACGACACGGCGGTGCTGGATGAGGTCCTGTCCAAGATTTACATGCAGAAGGGCGACTATCCCAAGGCCCTGCAGGCCATGGAAACCGCGCTGCGCCTCTCGGACAGCTACAACTACCTCGAGGAGAAGGAAGCCCAGGAACTGGTCTACTACATCGCCTACATGTACGGCCAGGAATCCAGCACGATGAAGTCGCTGGCGCTGCAGCAGCAGTACCTGAGCAAATCGACCGACTACGCCAAGCGCTGGCTTGCGCATACGACTGCCCCCGCCCAGGACCCGCAGCGTCAGGAAGTCATGCTGTTCTACGTGAACATGCTCTACAACCGGGCCGTGCTCAATCCCGCCGTGACGGATCTCAAGCTGATGAAGGAGTGCGAGGCCGAGATCGAGAAGTGCCTGCAGATCATCGACCACCCGAAGGAGAATTTCTACGTGCTATACCTCGCGGCCCTCCAGCAGGAGGGCAATTTCGCCCGCTCCGCCGAGGTGCTCGAGCTGATGGTCAAGCAATACCCCGCCAAGAAGGATTACTGGTCGCAGCTGGTTCCGATCTACCTGAATCTCGCCTTCGACAAGGACGAGGAAAAGGGCCGTGAGTTCAACATCCGCGCCATCCTCACCATCGAGCGGGCCCAGGCCCTCGGCTTCATGCGGACGCCGAAGGATAATTACACGCTCGTCGGCCTGTATTTCAACGTCGGCCAGTTTGGCAAGGCCACCGAGCTGCTCCACAACGGCCTGAAGAACGGCACCATTGAAACCGTCCAGTCCAACTGGGAACTGCTCGCCTACTCCTACCAACAGGTTGACAAGCCCTTCCAGGCCATCGAGGCCTTGAAGGAAGCCGCCAAGCACTTCCCGAAATCCGGCCAGATCGATTACCAGGTCGCCCAGATCTATTACTCGCTGGAAAAGCCGCAGGAGGCCTACCAGAGCCTCGTTTCCGCCGTGGCCAAGGGGCATTTGGACAAGCCCTACGCGGTCTACAATTTCCAAGCCTACGTCGCCTACGAATTGACCAAGTTTGATGAAGCCCAGATCGCCGTGGACAAAGCCATCGCCTCACCTGGCTCCGAGAAGGAACCCCAGCTTCCGCGCCTCAAACAGGCCATTGAAGACGCCCTCAAGGAGCGTGAACTGCTCAAGGCCGGTCTTCGCACCCATTAATCCTCCAGCCCCCTTTACCATCATGAAGAAGAAATACGCTTACTTCCTCGCACCTCTTGTCGGCCTGATCATTTTCAGCGCGATCTACTGGAATTTCAGCAAGGGCCTTGCCGCCCGGGAAGCCCAGCGCGTCGCCAAGGAAAAACAGAAGAAGGAGGACAAGCTCCGCGCCCAGGCCAAGGCCAATGAGCAGGCCATCCGCGAAGCCCTCGCCTCCCAGGAGAAGCGCAAGGCCGAGCGCGCCGCCAAGGAAGCCAAGGACAAGAAGGACCACGATGACCGCGCCAACGCCGTGGAGGCCCAGGGCAAGGCTGAGCGCGACCAGCGCAAGCTCACCGAGCAGGTCAAGAACCTCGAAAAGGACATCCAGACGGAGAAGGATGCCATCACGAAGCTCCAGAGTGACAAAAAGAAGGCCAGCGATGAACAGGCCTTCCTCGCCGTCTACGTAAAGCAGGCCGAGGAAAACGCCCGGAACCTTTCCCAGGTGCTGGATAAGATTGCCGCGGCTGACGCCGCCCGGGCAGCGGCTGACGCCGCTGCGGCCGCTGCCAAGAAGAACTCCTAACCCAGACCACCCCCCTTCCCCATGAAAAAATGGATGTACGTCATTTCGGTCGGCAGCATGCTGGCCATCTTCCTTGTGTTTTATCTTTCGGAGACGAAGAAGCACGAGGAGCGCGAGCGCCAGCGCGCCGTCGAGGTCGCCGCCAAGAAAAAGGCCGAGGATGACCGCAAGGCCGGCATCGAGGCCGCCGCCCGCGCCGACGCCGAGAAACGCGCCAATCAGCGCCTCGCCGATGAAGCCAAGAAGGAAGCCGATCGCGTCGCCAAGTGGGAGGCCGAGGGCCAGCGCATCAAGGATGCCACGGACAAGGCCAACGCCGAGTCCGACCGCAGCGCCAAGCAGGCGGCCCAGCTTGAGCTCCAGCTGAGCACCCTCCGCACCGAGAAGGAAAAGCTTAACCGCGAGGCCTTCGAACTCGCGAAGCAGGTCGAGCTGGGCAAGATCAAGCGCCGGACCGCCGAGCTCGAAATCCAGCGGATTACCGCGATGATTTCCACCAAGGCCGCCCAGAGCGCCCTGGCCCGCCCCCCGGCGGCCATCCCCCAGCCCTAGTCCTTCAACCGGCCTCCCCGGCGGTATTTTACCCGGCCCGCGGTCCTCGTGACCCGGGCCGTTTTTATTGTCCCGATTATTTTGTTTGCAGTGACCGGGTGCACGGCCTTTTCTCCGCCTTCCTCACGGCGACATCCGCCGGGAAATGTTATCGGGGCGTAGCTTAGCCTGGTAGAGCGCTACGTTCGGGACGTAGAGGTCGCGAGTTCGAATCTCGCCGCCCCGACCATTTCAAGGACGCGGGAGCCAGGGTCTCAGACCGGCTCAACCGCAAGCGCGGCAAACCTTTGCGAGGATTTTGGCGGCCTCAGACCGGTTCCGTCCCTCCACTTGGATGACCATGCGGGTCCCTAGCGGCAGCGCCTTCGGCCATTCCCAAGGCGGGACCGTCGCGTCCCAGAACCCGTGATGCTGGCCGCAGACCCCGGCAAACGCGCCATAGGCGGCCTTGGTCACATCCGGCGGCTGGCAGATGTTCAGCATGCGCAGGTTTCGGATCTGTTTGAAATTGTCCCACTGATGCCGGGCGTTGGCGCAGCAGTGAATCCCGAGCCCGCCGTAACGGTCCGACAACGCCTGGAGCTCAGGCAGAAAGAACTCGCAGAACATGTCGGAACTCACGGCGCCAACTTCGTCCTCCGACAGCGTCAGCCCCTGCGGCAGGTAATAATACGGAAAGTGCGCGATAAACTCGCGCCCATAACGGCGAAACCACTCGTCCAGAAACGCGACAAACAGCGTGTGCACCCGCGCGGCGAGGTGTTTCACGGCCTCCGGCTCCTCCAGCATCGCCGTGTAGAGGCCCGTCTTGTCCCAGATCAACGCCACGATATCCATCGGGCTTTGCGTATCCACCAGCCGCATCACGGCCGCCGGGCCCGCCCGGCGCCGAAGTTCGTCGGCAATATCAAACAGGATGGCCAGCGGTGACACGCTCAACTCCGGAACCCTGACCCGGTCCGCCTCTGCCGGCGTGGTGACAAAGGGCAGCGCAAACGGCATGTTGTCCGCCGGGCGGTGCACCGTGCAGCCGAAAGCCTCGGCAAAGATTTCCGTCCCCGTGAAGGGATCCAGATACGGGATGAAATCATCCTCCAACTCGGCCGCGCGCCGGAGATCGCGCGTGTAGGCGGCCCACGCCCATTCCAGCCGCGCCTGTTTCCCCTCGGGGTTCGGCCAGGGCCGCGGCGGCACGCTGGCGTCGGCATATCCCGCCAGCACCATGAACCGTGCGTCCGGCTTGCCGGCGTAGAAATCAGCCCAGCGCCGCTTGCGCGCGGCGAGCGTCACGGAAAGATCAGGTTGGGCCTTCATGGTGCCAACGGGTCGGGTGAGCGTCAGTTGACAAACGGATTGTAGCGCAACTCGTTTTCCGCCGTCGTCAGCGGACCGTGCCCCGGCGCGATCACCGTCGCCGGGGGAACGGCGTGGAGTACCCGCCGCAACTGCGTGGCCAGCTGGCGGTGGCAGAAATATCCGCCGCCCACCGAGCCCGCAAAGATCAGGTCACCCGAGATCAGCAGCGACCCGCCTGGCTGGGCGGAGGGCGCCGTGACGAGATAGCAATTGTGGGCCGAGGCATGGCCCGGCGTGCTCAGGGCCGTGACCTCGAACCGGCCGAAGCGCTTCCGCTCGCCCTCGCCCATCGCCTGGCTGCACGGCACATCCGCGCCGGCCGGGCAATAAGCCGCCGGCAGGCCAAAGCGGGCCACCACCTCGCACAAACCGCCGGTGTGCTCACCCTCCGCGTGGGTCAGAAACACCGCATCCACCGTCTTGATGGCGCCCGGCCACTCAGCCTCCAGCGCCCCAATCCCGGGCCCGGTATCGAACAGCAGGCCATGCGACGAGCCGCACTCGGCCACGAGATAGGCGTTCGCATAACCCACGCCATGCGTCATCCGCAGCGGGTAAACACAGAAAGGCAGCGCGGTGGCCTCGGGCAGCGGGTAGTGGCCGCAGCCGAGGGCGCAAAGCCCGATTTCATTCAGGCCCAACACCGACGCCAGGCGCTGCAAATCGGCCGGGGACAGGTCCGGGCGGTAATCAATCGCATCGAGGATCCTGCCCGGCGTAACCCCGGCGCGGGCCGCCAGGGCCTCGTCCGTCAGCCCCGCATGACGCATGGCCTTCTCCAGCACATCGCCCAATTCATCTTCCAGCGGTATGGCGAGATTCGACACGGTGCGTGGAGCCTAGGCTCCGGGAAGGTCCGGTGCAAAATGTTTTTGTTTTTTGCCGGGCAGCGCCCAGCGTCGGGGCATGGCCACTGACCAGTCGGAAATCCTCGGCATCTTCACCCGCACCCGCGCCCTGCTTGAAGGGCACTTCGTGCTCCGCTCCGGCCTGCACAGCGGCCATTACTTCCAATGCGCCCAGGTCTGCCAGCGCATGGACGCCGTCGAGCGGCTGGCCGAGTTGCTCGTGCAGAAGGTGAAGGGTCATGCCTTCCAGACCGTGCTCGCCCCCGCGATGGGCGGCCTCGTGATCGGGCAGGAGGTCGCGCGCCAGGCCAAGGCCCGCTATATTTTCGCCGAGAAGGAAAACAACGTGCTCGTGCTGCGGCGCGGCTTCACGCTTGCCCCGGGCGAGCCGGTCCTGATCGTCGAGGACGTGGTGACGCGCGGCGGCCGCGTGCTGGAATGCCTGAATCTCGTGCGCCAGGCCGGCGGCACGCCCGTGGCGGTGGCGATGCTGGTGGACCGCAGCGCGGGCACTGTGCGCTTCGACGTGCCTGCGATCTCACTGCTTGAGTTGAGCTTTCCCACCTACCCGGCCGATGCGGTCCCGGAGTGGCTCGCCAAAATCCCGGTGCAAAAGCCGGGCAGCTGAGGCCGGGCACGAGGGCCCGGCCTCCGGTAGCCAGGTCAGTTTAGGTCGATGCGGACCACGCGGAGCGCACCGCGATAGAACACGTACATCATGTGCCGGCCCGGCGTCAGCGCCGCCTTGGCCGAGGCGAGATCAGTCACGTCCTCGCGGTCGATCTGCACGATCAGAAGGTTGGGAACGAGCGATTCCACATAGGGCGAGTCCTTGTCCACCGACTTGATCAACAGGCCGTTGAAACGGGTGGGGATGCGCAGACGGGCCCGCAGTTCCTCGGTCAGCGGCGTGACATTCACCCCGGCGATGAGTTCATCCGGTTTCTCGTCAAACTTGGCCAAGTTGACCTCCACCACGAGGCCCTTGCGGGCCGCCTTGCCCGGACCCGCGGCCTTGGGGTCCAGCGCCCGCGAAATCCCGAGCTTCACCGCCGAGTTCGGCATCGTCTCCGCGATCATCAGGCGCAACTCCTCCCAGCTGACCACGGAGTGTTCGTTGTAGGTGAGCACGACATCGCCGCGCTTGAGCCCGGCCTTGTCCGCCGGCGAGTCCGGGGTCACGTCCGTGATCATCGCCCCGCGGGTTCCGGCCGGGAGACCCAGCGCCGCCGCGTCGTCGGCGATCACCGTCTGGGCAGAAACCCCGAGAAACCCGCGGCTGACGGTGCCCGTGGCGATCAGGCTTTGCAGCACGGAGGAGGCCAGGTTGATGGGAATGGCGAAGCCGAGGCCGATGCTGCCGCGGGAGGTCGAGATAATGGCGCTGTTGATGCCGACCAGGCGGCCCTTGGCATCCACCAGCGCACCGCCGGAGTTGCCCATGTTGATCGCGGCGTCGGTCTGGATGAAACTCTCATACCCGCCCTCCAGCAAGCCGAGCTGGTTGCGGCCCTTGGCCGAGACGATGCCCGAGGTGACGGTTTGCCCAACGCCGAGGGGGTTGCCCACGGCGAAGACCACGTCGCCCACCCGCAGCTTGTCGCTGTCGGCGAGCGTGAGCGTCGGCAGGTTCTCCGCCTCGATCTTGATCACGGCCACGTCGGTCTTGGGGTCGGTGCCGATGACCTTGGCGATGAACTCGCGGTCATCGGTCAGGCCGACCTTCAATTCGTCCGCGCCTTCGACCACGTGGTTGTTCGTCAGGATGTAGCCATCGGGCGAGATGATCACCCCGGAACCGAGGCCCTCTTCCTTGCGCTCGCGCTCCTGGTCGGGCACATCGCCGAAAAACTGCCGCATCAGGGGATTGGCGGAAACCCGTTCGCGGACGGTTTTCTTGGAGTAAACCGAGACGACCGCCTTTTGCACCGGCTCCACGATGTCGGCATAACTGGTCAAGACGGCCGATTTACCGTCACTGACCGGGCTCGGATCAACCCGGAGCGCGGGGCGCTTGGGCATGGCGACCGGGGCGGCGGCATCCTTGGCCGACAGGCCCGGAGCGGACAACAGGGCGGCGGCCAACAAGGCGATGAAACTGGAGAATAGCTTGGTTTTCATGGGGAAACGAAAGTGACCGGACTTTGGCGCGAAAAGTTCCCCTCCGCAACCCGGGATCGCCCATTCTCCCCTGCCCCGGGCTGGCCGCCCGACCCGCCCGGGCTCAAAACCCCTTGATTCGGAACAGGCCCGTCACGCTCTCGTTGCCATTGATGCGCACGATCGCCTGGCCCAGCAGCTTGGCGATGCTGAGCACCTTGATGGGCAGGCCGTGCGTGTCGATCGGCGTGGAATTGGTGGTGATGAGCTCGTCAATGAGCCCGGATTTCAGCCGCTCGATGGCGACTTCGTTCAGGATACAGTGGCTGACCGCCGCGGTGATGCGCGCCGCGCCATGTTCCTTCAGGATCTTCGCCGCGGCCGTCAGCGTGCCGGCCGTCTCCGTGATGTCGTCCACGAGGAGCACGTCGCAGCCGTCGACCTCACCGACGACATTCATAGCCTCGACCGTGGTGGCGCTCTTGCGCTTCTTGGCGACGAGGGCGAGCGCCGCCCCCATGGTGTCGGCGTAGGCGGAGGCCATCTTCATACCGCCGACATCCGGCGAGCAGACGACGAGCGGGCGCTCGCGCTTCTGCTTGCTGAGGTATTCGAAGAACACCGGGGACGCAAAGAGGTGGTCGACCGGAATGTCGAAGAAGCCCTGGATCTGCTGGCTGTGCAGATCCATCGTCAGGATGCGCGTCGCCCCCGCCGCCACGAGGAGGTTGGCCACCAGCTTGGCGGTGATGGGCACGCGGGGCTGGTCCTTGCGGTCCTGCCGCGCGTAGCCGTAGAACGGGAGCACGGCGGTGATGCGCTGCGCCGAGGCGCGCCGGGCGGCATCAATCATGATCAGCAGCTCCATCAGGTGATGGTTCGTCGGCGGGCAGGTCGACTGGATGATGTAGACATCATGCCCGCGGACGTTCTCGTTGATCTTCACGAAGGACTCGCCATCGGGAAAACTGGTGACGGTGGCCTCGCCGAGCGGCATGCCGATGGAGGCGCACATTTCCTCCGCGAGCGGCCGGTTGGAGTTGCCGGAAAAAATCTTCAGCTTCGATTCGCCCATGTGCGGCACGCTGGGGACGAACCGACCGAGGCGGAAGTCTTTTCTAACTTTTGGGCAATAATTTCTCCAGCGCGTCGACCCGCTTGAAGAGCTCGGGCAGCTTGCGGTGCAGCACCTCCAGACGCTGGCCCAGCATGTAGGGAATCCCGGGGGAGCCGTTGATGTAGGCACCGGGTTCGACGTTGAAGGTCACCGCCGACTGCCCGCCGATCTTGGCCTTGGCCCCGATGGTGATGTGGCCAGCGATCCCGGCCTGGCCACCAAGAACGGCATAATCGCCCAGGGTCGTGCTCCCGGAGATGCCGACCTGGGCACAGAGGATGACATGCCGCCCGATCGTGCAGTTGTGGGCAACCTGGACGAGATTGTCGATTTTCGTGCCCTCGCCGACCACGGTGCGGCTGAACCGGGCGCGATCCAGCGTGCTGTTCGCCCCGATCTCCACGTCGTCCTCGATCAGGACGATGCCGACCTGCGGCACCTTCGTATGCCGGCCGGCAACAAATTCATAGCCAAAGCCGTCGGAGCCCACCACGACGCCCGGTTGCAGCCGCACGCGGTTTTTAAGGACGCATTCGGCCGCCAGGATAACCCCGGGCATCAGCCAGCAATCGTCCCCGATGTGCGCGCCCCGGCCGACAAAGACCTGCGCCTGCAGGTGGGACCTCTCCCCCACCACCGCGCCCTCCTCGACGACGCAGAGCGGGCCCACGGTGGCCGTGGCGGCCACTTGGGCGCCCTTGGCGACCTGGGCCGAGGGGTGGATGCCGGGGGCCGGCTTGGGCCAAAGCAGTTGCTCAATGCGCGAGCAGATCCGCGCCAGGCCCACCGAGGGATTATCCACCAGCAGAAAAAGCTGATTGGGCTGGGGCTGGCCGTCGTAGTCCAGGGGGAGCAGCACCACGGAGGCGCGGCTGGCGGCGACCTCGGGGCGGTACTTGGGATTGCCGAGGAAGGACAGCTCGCCGGGCCCCGCGGTGCCGAGGGCGCCGATGCCGCGCACCGTCTCGGTGGTGGCGCCGCGCACCTGTTTGGGCTGGGTGATGGCCTGGAGTTCCGCGGGGGTGAAGGAAACCTGCATGACCCAGCGTGGGAATTTTCCGCGGGTGGTGCAATGCCTCAAAAAGAAACCCCCGTTCCGGTCAGGAACGGGGGTGGAAGTAAAACCAAGGACGGACCGAAGCTTACGGCTTCTTCACCCCGGGCAGGGTGATGTTCGGCGAGTCGGAAGCCGGCGCGGCGGCGGCCGGGGCGGAAGGGGCAACGGGGGCGGCCACCGAGACGGGGCGGTCCTTGTTGATTTCCTTCAGGACGTCGGCGGTGATGTCGTATTCGGGATCGGAATAAACGATGCCGGAGACGCCGTTGAGGGTCTGGCCCGACTTGTCGATCAGGAGCGTGGCCCCCTTGCGCTTGGCGATGTCGACGGCGACCTTGCCGATTTCCTCGAGCATCAGGTCATGAAAGGTCTTCATGCGCTGCTGCAGGGAATTGCGGGTGTTCTGCTGGAAAGTCTGCACTTCCTTCTGCTTGTTGCGGATGTCCTCGAGGACCTTCTGGCCGTCGGTCGTGGCCTTGGCCTTGGCCTCGGCGGTGGCCACGGGGCTGTTCGCCTGGTCGGCGAGTTCCTTGTACTTCTCCACCAGGGCATTGCCTTCCTTGTTCAGGCGGTCGAGCTCGCCCTGCGCCATTTGCTCGTCGGTGCGCAGCTTGGCGCCTTGCTCCTCGGTTTTATAGTGGCTGTCGAACAGCTTCGCGAGGTCGACAACGAAGATTTTGGGCGCCGGTTGGGCCGAGGCGAGCAGGGCTGCCGCGCCAAAGGCCGTCAGGGCAAACAGGGTCTGGATGGTTTTTTTCATGGGTGGGTTGAATGCAGAATTGAGGGGTGACTGTGGGGTAATCAGTACCGGGTGCCAAAGCTAAAGTTGAACTGATTGCCCTTCTTGTTGAACTTGTCCCCGGTGATGGGGATGCCGAAATCGAGGGCCAGGGGCGAACCCGCGACGAACAGGTGGAGACCGACGCCGAAGTTGTCGTTGTAGTGGCCCGGGCTGAAGTCGTAGGCCTTCGTGTTGACGAAGCCGGCATCATAAAAGACCGCGAAGCGGACGGGGCTGACGATATCGAGGGAGTACTCCGCGCTGAAGAAGCCGTAGGACTTGCCGCCGATCGGGATGCCCGCGGTGGAGCCGTCGCGGGGGCTGACATCGTTATACTCGAAGCCGCGCAGGGTCGTCGGACCACCCAGGTAGAATTTCGAATAGTACGGCACATCCGCGCTCTTGCCGAAATTCTGGATGACCCCGAGGCGGCCGATGAGGCTGAGCACCTGGGCTTGGGTGTCGAACACCTGGAAGAACTGCGAGCCCTTGAACTCGAGCTTGTAATCGTTTTCCGACCCGCCGAGCACGCCGCCGGCCACGGCCACCGTCGCGTTGAAATAATTGCCCTGGGTGGTGTTGATAATCTTGTCGCGGGTGTCGCGCAGGAGGCTGAACGCGACCCGGGAAACCTTGTTGTCGCCCGACAGGGACTGGATGGTCGCATCTGCCTGGGAGCTGATGTCACTGATGGTGATGATCTCGTAGGAGTACGACAGGGTCCCTTCCACCAGTTCAAAGAGCCGCTTGCGCAGGTAGACGCTGGCACCGGCATCCACCTCGCGGTAGTAGACGCTGTTGTAGTCGGAGCTGGTGCGGAAGAGGTTGAAGCCAAGGGCCAGTTCCCGCTGGAACAGCCAGGGCTCCTCAAACGTCAGCACCGCCTCGTTCGACCGCTGGCCGAGCTGGAGGCGGAGCCGGAACTTCTGGCCGTCGCCCTGGAACAGGGAGCGGCGGTTAAAGAGGTCGAAATTGGACTGGGAAACCTCGGCGAAGATGCTGGCCCGCTCCAGTGAGCTGAAGCCCGCGCCAAACGTCAGGTTGCCGGTACGGCCTTCCTTGACGGCGATGCGCAGGTTGCGGCGGCCGGGGATGTTGGTGTCCTGGGGGGTGACGCTGACATCGTCGAAGAACCGCGTGTTCTCGAGGCGGAGCCGGCTGATCTTCTCGAAGACCGTGTTGAACACGTCGCCGGGCCCGAGGGTGAGCTCGCGCAGGATCACGGTGGACTTGGTCTTGCTGTTGCCCTCGATGACAATGGATTCGACGGTGAACTTGTCGCTCTCGTTCACCTGGTAGATCAGGTCGATGTTGCCCGTAGTGATGTTGGACTTGCGCACGATCTGGACCTGCGTGTCCAGGTGGCCGTCGCGACCGTAGAATTCCTCCAGGCGCTCGCGGTCCTTGTCGATGCGGGAGGGGCTGAAAACCGACCCGCTCTTCTGCCGCAGGATGCGCTTGAGCAGCGCCTCGGGGTGCAGCTTGCTGCCCGTGATGGAAATATCGCCGATGCGGTAGCGCCGGCCTTCCGTGATCGCGATGGTCAGGATCAGGCGGTTCTTCTTGGGGTAATCGAAGGTGACCTTGTCCTGCGGGATCTCGACGTCGAGATAGCCCTGCTCGCGGTAAAAGTCGCGGAGCTTGTCCAGGTCGTCGTCAAACTGCTCGTCCTTGAAGACACCCGTGTCGGTCAGCCAGGAGAACCAGTTCCATTTCCGGGTCTCCATCTCGCTGTTGAGCCGCTTGGACTTGATGTGGGCGTTGCCCGAGAACTTGACGAGGGTGATGCGCACCTTCGGGCCTTCCTTGATCTTGAAGATCACCGTGCCGAAACTCGTGGCGCGGTTGCGCTCGATGGAATAATTGACCGAGACTTGGTTGTAGCCCGACTTCTGGTAGTAGGCCCGGAGCTTCTCGGCGTCGTCCTTCACCTGGCGCTCGTCGAGCGCGGTATTGGGCTTGGTCTTGATCTCCTTCTCGAGGCGCGTGGACTTGATCTGCTTGTTGCCGTCAAACCGGATGGCGAGCACGCGGAACTTGGAGGTGAGCTCCACCACCAGGTTGATGGTGTTCCCATAGGCGGGCTCCTGCTTCATTTCGATGAGCTCGAAGAGGCCGGTCTTGTACAGCGACCGGATGTCCCGGTCGATCATCGTGGAGTCCAGGTCGCTGCCCTCGCGCACCTGCATGTTGGCGCGGACCACCTGTTCATTGACGATGGCGGTGCCGATGAATTTGACCTTCACCGTGCCCACCTTGTAGACGGGGCCCGCCGGTTGCTGGCTGGCGGTCGGGGCGGCGGCCTCCTGGGCCGCGACCGGCGTCCCGCTGGCAGCCAGCAGGAGGCCAAAGGCAAATAAGGAGCCGGGGACCCGCCGCAGCAGGTTACTGAGTGAAGTTTTCAAAGCGGGTAATATCTCGAAGAAAGGTGAGTTTGAGTTCTCCTACCGGGCCGTTTCGTTGCTTAGCAACGATTAACTCGGCTGAGTCAGAGGCAACTTGGAATTTTTCGTCGGCATCCTTGGGGCGGGCGAGCATCAGTACAACGTCGGCGTCCTGTTCGATTGATCCGGATTCCCGCAAATCGGCAAGCCGGGGGGCGCGGTTTTCCTTTTCGGAGGCACGGTTCAACTGGCTTAATACAAGCACCGGCAGATTGAGTTCCTTCGCCAGCGCTTTTAATCCGCGCGAGGCCTCGGCCACCTGCTGTTCCCGGGGGACCCGGGGGTCCGTGGGGCTCAGCAGCTGGAGGTAGTCGATGATGATGAAGCCCAGCTTGTGCCGCGCGTGCACCCGGCGGGCCTTGGCCCGGAGCTCCATGATCGAAAGATGGCTCGAATCGTCGATAAACAGGGGGGATTTGGAGAATTCGTCGGCCGCCTTGATGAGTTCGGCCTGTTCGTTGCCGTTTTTCGACAGCAGGCCCTCGCGCAGCAGCTTCATGTTGATCCGCGCCCGGGAGCACAGCATGCGCAGCGCGAGCTGGGCGGCGCTCATTTCGAGCGAGAAAATCAGGGTCGCCACCCCCTCCCCCTTCTTGGGCATCGCGGCGGCCTCCGCAATGTTGAGCGCGAACGAGGTCTTGCCCATCGACGGGCGGGCCGCGAGGACGATCATTTCCGCGCGCTGGAAGCCCCAGGTCAGGGCGTCGAGGTCCTTGAAGCCGGAGGCCACGCCCGTGAGCTCGCCCTTCTTCATCATCATCTTGTTGATGACGCCCACCGCCTCGTGGGCGGACTCCTTCATCGGCTTGGCGGCGTCGGACACGCGGTCCTGCGTCACCCGGAAGATATCCTGCTCCACCTTGTCGATGAACTCCTCCAGGCCGCCCTGGTAGCTGTAGCAGTTTTCCACCGCGCCGGTGGCGACCTTGATGAGCTCGCGCAGCAGGTAGAGCTCGCGCACCTTCTCAATGAAATACTGGGCCTGCGCCGTCGTCGGGATGCGGCCGCTGATCTGCGTCAGGTAGGCGAAGCCGCCGATGCTCTCGAGCTGGCGCGAGGTCTTCAGCTCCTCCGCGAGGACGGCGACGTCCACGGGCGGGTTCTTCTGGTACAGCTCGCAGAGCTTCTCGTAGATGAGGCGGTTGGCCGAGGAGTAAAAGGCCGCGCCGGGCAGCTTCGCCTCGAGGCAGCGGGCGATCGAATCGGAGCCGTCGAGCAGGCAGCACGACAGCAGGTATTCCTCGGCCTCGATGCTGTGCGGCGGCATGCGCCCCACCATGGCCGCGGGGGCCTCGGAGCGGCGGAGGGCGGGAGCGTTGTCTTCAGCCATGGCAGGCAGACGAGTCAGGGGCGGCGGCAGCGGGGCGGCAACAACGGGTTTTCAACAAGATGTTCCCAAAAGCACAAAGGCCGCGTCACGCGGACGCGGCCTTCGGTCAAAGGGACACCGGGTTACTTCGTCACCTCGGGGGTGGCCGCCACGATCGGGTTCTCCGAGACGACATCGAAGTTGAGCTCGACGGTGATCTCGGAGTGGAGCTTCACCTGGACGGTGTGCTTGCCGAGCGTCTTCACCGGGGTGTGCAGGAGGATGCGGCGCTTTTCCAGCGTGAAGCCGGCGGCGGTGAGCTGGTCGTGGATGTCGGTGGCGGTGACGGCGCCGAACATGCGGCCGCCCTCGCCCGTCTTCACGGCGAACGCGAGCGCGGTCTTCTCCAGCTTGGAGGCGATTTCCTTCGCGCCGGTCAGCTCCTCGGCCTCGCGCACGGCGCGGCGCTTCTTGAGCGCCTCGACCTGCTTGCGGTTCGAGCTGGTGAGCGGCACCGCGATGCCGCGGGGCAGGAGGTAATTGCGCGCATAACCCGCGCGGACTTTGACTTGGTCGCCTTCGCCGCCGAGACCGTCGACGGGCTTGATGAGGAGGATGTTGCTGTTGGCCATGGGATGTCGGGTTTTAAGTTTTAAGCTGTAAGGTGTGGGAGTTGGGCGGCGCGCCCGGATCAAAACGGCACGTCTTCGTCGAGGTTTTCGGTCGCCGCCGGCTTGGCCCCGCCGCTGCGCGGCGGAGGCGAATGGCGCTCGGGCGTGGTCTGGTCAATGCCATCGGCCGGGGCGGAAGCCGCCCCGCCACCACCGCCGCCGCCCGCGCCGCCGCGGGTGGAGAGAAATTGCACGTTGTCGAGGACGACCTTGATCTTGCTGCGCTTCTGGCCGCTCGTCTTGTCCTCCCACTGGTCGAGCTTCAGCCGGCCCTCAACCATCGCGAGGCTGCCCTTGGTGAGGTACTTCGAAACGAGTTCGCCCTGCTTGCCCCAGGCCTCGATGTCCACGAACGTCGTCTCGTCGCGCGTGGCGCCGGACTCGTCCTTGAACTGGCGGTTCACCGCGATGCCGAACTGGCAGATGGCCGTACCCTTGGGCGTGACCCGCAGTTCGGGGTCGCGCGTGAGGTTGCCGATGAGGAAGACTTTGTTGAGGTAGGCCATGGGGAAAGGCGCGACCGCCAGAGACGTCAGACGCTCTGGACGAAGGTGCGGTAAACGCTGCTGTTGAGGCGGAGGCGCTCCTTGAGTTGGCCGGGGCCGTCGCTCGGGGCGGAGAAATTGACGTGGACGTAGGTCGCGCCGGTGAGCTTCTTGTCGGTCACGCGGACGAAGTCCTTCTTGCCGATGTTGTCCACGGCGGTGACTTCACCCTGCACGGCGGTGATGTCCTTTTTGACGCCCTCGATGATCTGCTCGATGGTGTCTTCCTTGCCGCGGTTATCGAGGATGAAGGTGGCGCGGTAGTTGCGTTTGGTGGGTTTCATTTTGGATCTCTGCGATTGAGCTGGTTCATGGCGGTCTCGGCGCCGCGGGTGAGCAGCAGGTCGAGGCCTGATAGGTAATGTGGGAGGTGGGAGGTGATTGAAATTTGCTGGTCGGGAGTGAATTTTCCGAGGACGAAGTCCTTGAGGTCCATCTGCGGGGGCTCTTTCGGGCCGATGCCCAGGCGGTAGCGGACGAAGCCGTCGCCGAGGTGCTCGAGCACGCTGGCCACGCCATTGTGTCCGCCGGCGCTGCCGGTGACGGAGACCTTGACGAGGCCGAGGTCGATCGTGAGATCGTCGTACACTGCGATGACCGAGGCGGCCGGCACCTTGTAAAACCGCGCCAGGCCCGCGAGGGACCGGCCGCTGTCGTTCATGAACGTCAGCGGCTTGGCGAAATAACAGGTACGGCCCGGACCGGCATCCCAGCGGGCGATCTCCGCCTCAAACTGCGGCGACGCTTTCCACGTCAAACCGAGCTTTTTGGCCAGGGCCTCGACTACGACCCACCCCAGGTTGTGGCGGGTTTTTTCGTAATCGCGGCCCGGATTGCCGAGCCCGGCAACGAGGGTGATGGACATGACTCAAAGAACAACCGTCACCGCCCGCCGCGGTGAAGCGGCGGACGGGGCGGGGAAATTTACTTCTTGGCGGGAGCGGCCGGCTTGGCCGCGGCCGCACCGGCGGCGGGCTTGGCACCGGCGGCCGCCTTGGCGGCGCCGGCCGGGGCGGCAGCTTTCGCACCGCCCGCGGGAGCGGCGCC
>CAIOAO010000035.1 GCA_903855985.1 uncultured Opitutia bacterium
CGGCGAGGGCCTTCACCAGCACGGCGAGGTTGGCCGGGCTCATCTCGCACAACGGGAGGCGGACAGCGGCGGAGCTGATGATGCCGGCGCGGGCGAGGGCGACCTTGATCGGCACGGGACTGGGCTCGATGAAGATCGCCTTGAACATCGGGTGGAGCCGGCGGTGGATCTGGCCGGCCTTCACGAAATCGTTGGCCAGGGCCAAACGCACCAGCTGGCCGACCTCCTTGACGAAGAGGTTGGAGGCGACGCTGATGACCCCCTCGGCGCCGTTCGCGATGAAGGGCAGGGTGAGGGAGTCATCGCCGCAGAGCACGGTGATGTCGGCGCCCAGGGCGGTCTTGAGCTGGTCGACGCGGTCGACGCTGCCGCCGGCTTCCTTGATCCAGCGGACGTGGCGGTACTTCGCGCGGAGGCGCTCGACGACGGGCACGCTGATCTCAATGCCGCAGCGGCTGGGCACGGAATAAAGGATGATCGGCTTGTCGGTAGCGTCGGCCACGGCGCAGTAATGGCGGAACAGGCCCTCCTGGCTCGGCTTGTTGTAGTAAGGCGTGACGACGAGCATGCCGTCCGCCCCCGCGGCGTGGGCCGCCTGGGTGAGCTCGACCGCCTCGTGGGTGGAATTGGAGCCGGTGCCGGCGATGACCGGGACGCGCCCATTCACCGTGCCGATGACCGCCCGGATGACATCCAGGTGCTCCTCGTGGCTGACGGTGGGGGATTCGCCGGTGGTGCCGACGGGGACCAGGCCGTTGATTCCGCCCTTGATCTGGTGCTCAACGAGTTTCTCGAGGTCGCGGTAAGCAACCTCGTGATTCTTGAAAGGCGTGACGAGCGCCGTGAGTGTGCCGGTGAGCGGGCGGAGTTTCATGGAGACAGGCAATGTTGCCTTGCGGTACAGGGCATGGTGAAATAGAGAATCCGCAACGCTTTTTTACCCATGCCCATCCCTATGACTCCGCACACGGAAATGCTCAACGACCTGCTCTAACTCGCCGTCGAAAGTGGCGCGAGCGACATCGTCGTGAAATCGAACAAACCGGGTTACGTGCGCCTGTCGGGGCGCCTCAAGCCCGTGGAGATGGATCCGATCTCGTGCCCGGAGGCCCAGGCGTTTGTGGACGAGCATGTGCCAAAGGTGTTCAAGGCCAAGTGGGAGGAGGAGGGCCAGATCGACTTCGCGTATTCCGCCGAGGGCGTGGGCCGCTTCCGCGTCAATGCCTTCCACCAGCGCGGCCTGGTGAGCATCGTGCTCCGGCACATCAAGAGCCGCGTGCCCACGTTTGCGGACCTGAACATCACGCCCGAGCCCATGCTCAAGCTGGCCCAGGCCAAGGACGGCATCCTGCTGATCTGCGGCGCCACCGGCTCCGGCAAGAGCTCCACGATGGCCGCCATGCTGAACTGGATCAACCAGAACATGGACAAGCACATCGTCACGATCGAGGACCCGATCGAGTACACCTTCCAGGACGAGAAATCCCTGTTCCAGCAGCGGGAAATCGGCCTCGATGTGGGCAGCTTCCAGCTGGCGATCCGCGCCGTGCTCCGGCAAAACCCCGACATCATCCTCATCGGTGAAATGCGCGAC
>CAIOAO010000036.1 GCA_903855985.1 uncultured Opitutia bacterium
CCACCTACGCCACGTGGTGGATCCGCCAGGCCATCACCCGCTCCATCGCCGACCAGGCCCGCACCATCCGCATCCCGGTGCACATGATCGAGACCCTCAACAAGGTCATGCAGGTGCAGAAACAGCTCCTGCAGGAGTTCGGCCACGAGCCGACCCCCGATGAGGTCGCCGACGAGATGAACCTCCCGGTCGAGCGCGTGCAGCAGATCATGAAGATGGCGCAGCAGCCCATCTCGCTCCAGTCGCCCGTCGGCGACGGCGACGACACCAGCTTCGGCGACTTCATCGAGGACAAGTCCGCCGAGAACCCGTACGACATGACGGCGTTCTCCCTCCTCCGCGAAAAGATCATCGACGTCCTCGACTCGCTCACCGAGCGCGAGCGCCGCGTGCTCTCCCTCCGCTTCGGTCTCGTGGACGGCTACAGCCGCACCCTCGAGGAGGTCGGCAAGCAGTTCAAGGTCACCCGCGAGCGCATCCGCCAGATCGAGGCCAAGGCGCTCCGCAAGATGCGCCATCCGACGCGCATCCGCCAGCTGCACGGCTTCTTCGACGCCGAGCAGATCGACAACGCGCAGAACCTCATGAAGGTCGCCGCCACCAGCGGGATGCCGCGCGCGATCCTGCCCGGCATGTCGCCCATCCCCGCCGGCTTCCCGATGCCGACGGGCAAGCTGTAAGGCGGACTTCCCGCTTTACAGCCCGGACCCCCGGCATAGCTTGACCCCATGGCTACTCTCCCCGCTCTTTTCGCCGTCTTCGGCATCGGTGGCACGGAACTGCTGATCATCCTGGCAATCGTGCTCCTCCTCTTTGGCGGCACCAAGCTCCCCTCGCTCGCGAAGGGCCTCGGCCAGTCCATCAAGGAATTCAAGAAGGCCAGCCGGGACGACCCGGAGGAAGACAAGGCCGCCGCCGCCAAGAAACCGGCCGAGCCCACCAAGACCACCAACGGCTCGAACTGAGCCGCCTCCAGTCTCACTCCCTTAAGCGCGCCCCATCCGGCGCGCTTTTTTTATTCCGCGGCCGGGCCCGCCTCGACCAGCCAGCTCCGGAAAGCCTGGATCTGCGCCGGGGTGCCGAGCGCCAGGACCTCGTCGCCGGCCTGCAGCCGCTCTTCGGCGCTCGGGTTCAGCACGCGCATCCCGCGGTGGTTGACCCCGGCGATCTGCACGCCGTAGGTGCGCGCGAGGGACAGCTCGGCGAGCGTCCGCCCGGTCGCTGGGCTGCGCAGCGGGATCTTGATCGATTCCATCAGGACCTCCTCGTACAGCGAGTCGGTGTTGCCCGAGACCGCGCCGAGAAACGTCTTGCCCGCTTTCACCTGCTCCGTCGTGCCCATCAGGAGCACGCGGTCCCGCGGATACAGCACCGCGTCCGGCGGCGGCAGCGGGATCATGTAGCCCTGCCGCTCGATGCCGACCACCGAGCAGCCAAAGCGGGCCCGCAGGTCCAGCTCGGCGATCTTCCGGCCCTGCGCATCCGCCAAGTCGGGCAGCACGCAGTCGATCATGTGCAAATTCCAATCCCCGTGCGCCTGCAGCCAGGGCGCGGACGTCGCCGTCATCTTGCCCTCGGCCGTGGCGATCACCGTCTGCAGCTCGATCTCGAGCTGGCTGTGCCAGAGCACCAGCTTGCGCCACAACAACATCAGCGCGACCACCGCGATGAACCCGCTCGCAAACAGCAGCCAGCGGGCGTTGCCCTCGGCCGGGAGCAGCGAGAACACCCAGACGAACATCGCCGTGCCGCAGAGGGACTTGATCACCGTCTCCACCCAGCGGGCCAGCCGGGCCGCCTGGGGCTGGCCGGCCGTGGACACCTGCGCGTAGAGCAGCGACAGCGCCGAGCAGTTCCGCCAGATCGCCACCAGCGGGGCGAGCAGCACCAGGCTGAGCACCACCCAGAAAATCACCTGCAGACCGTTGGGAAACAGCCAGTCGCGTCCCAGCCAGCCCTCGGCCGCAGCCAGCATCTGCCCCGAGAAGATCAGCAGTCCGCTCACCAGCAGCACCTCGATGCCGATCTGGAAAAACCGCTTCCGGCTGAGCTGCCAGAGCTTGTTGCGTTGAGCCTGCGCCTGCAGCTGGTCCAGCCGCTCCCGATACTGCCGCTGCGCCGCCGCCAGCCAGCGCGGCTGCCGCGCCAGCAGCGCCTCCGCGATCGGCGCGGACCGGCGCATCACGACCGGCGCCACCAGCGTGGTCAGCAGCGACACCCCGACCGCCAGCGGGTAAAACTTCGTCGGCACGACCGCCGCGCCCACACCGAGCTGCGCGATGATGAACGAGAATTCGCCGATCGGCGTGACTGCCATGCCCGTGCGCAGCGCATCCTTCGGCGGCACACCCATCAGCGTCAGCGCCGTCGTGGTCGCAATGCTGCGCGCCAGCAGCGTGAAGACCGCCACGCCCACGATCAGCCCGGCCTCGCCCACCATCTCGTGCAGGTTGATCTGCATGCCGATCGCCACGAAAAACACCGCACTGAAGATGTCGCGCATGCCCTCGAACGTCCGCTCCACCTGGTGCCGGTGCGGGGTCTCCGCCACGATCGTGCCGAGCAAAAAAGCCCCCAGCGCCAGCGAGTAGCCGGCGTACACCGCCACCATCGCCAGCCCGAACAGCAGCGCCGCAATCCCCAGCGTCTGCAGCTCCTCGTCCGCCGAGATGCTCATCCGCCGCAGCAGCCACGGCACCAGCAGCAGCCCGCCCACGCCCGCCAGCGCGACAAACGCCCCGAGCATGCCCAGCGTGTGGCCCAGCGACGACGCCGGCGCACCGCCCACGCTGCCGATCTGCACCAGCGAGTTCAGCAGCGTCAGCATCACGATCGCCACCACGTCCTCGAGCACCGAGATGCCCATCGCCAGCTGGCCGGACCGCTCATGGTTCTCCCCGGTCTCCTGCAGGATTTTGCTGATGATGGCCGACGACGACACCATGAGCATGCCCGCCAAAAAGAGACTTTCCGTGCTGCTCCAGCCCAGCGCCGCGCCCAGCAACCGCGTCAGGTAATACATCACCAGCGCCCCGCCACAGGTCGCCACCATCAGCGACAACCCGAGCCGGCGGAGCTTCCGCACGCTCAGTCGCAGGCCGATGGCAAACATCAGGAACACGAGGCCGACCTGCGCCAGCGTCTCGATCCGGCCGACGTCGTGCACCAGGGTAAACGGCGGTGTGTACGGGCCGACGACCATGCCGGCGGCGAGAAAACCCACGATCACCGACAGCCCCAGCCGCTGGCAAATCCAGCCGACCACACCTGCGACCACGAGAATCACCGCCAAATCCTGGATGAATTGAATGCCGTGCATGGTCGGTGGCGGGAGCCGCCCTCAGGACGCGGCGAACCGCGCACCGCGTCAAGCCCCGCCGCGGGCGGCGGACCGTGGCCACCTGCAGCGCTCAGCCGTCAACTTGCAGCTGAATTCCCCGATCCAACCCCCGGCGCGGCGGCGCTGGAATCGAAGATGCGCGCGGAAAGCTGATTGCTGACTGCCCACAGCGGCTCGGCCGCCGTTTTCCCTCGTTGACACCCCGCACGCCCGCCGATTCGTTTCCGTCGGCGGATACGCGCCCCACCCTCAACGCAATCATGGCCAACTTCCTCGGTTACTTCTCCAACGATATCGGCATCGACCTCGGCACCGCCAATACGCTCGTTTACGTGAAGGACAAGGGCATCGTCCTGCGCGAGCCCTCCGTGGTCGCCCTCGACACCGTCACCCGCAAGGTCCGCGCGGTCGGCGACGAGGCCAAGAAGATGCTCGGCCGCACTCCCGGCAACATCACCGCCATCCGCCCCATGAAGGACGGCGTGATCGCCGACTTCGACGTCACCGAGGCGATGCTTCGCTATTTCATCCGCAAGGTCAGCAGCGGCTCCTTCCGCGCCCCGCCCCGCGTCGTCATCGCCATCCCCTCCGGCATCACCGAGGTCGAGAAGCGCGCGGTCAAGGACTCCGCCCTCCACGCCGGCGCCCGCGACGTCATCACCATTCCCGAGCCCATGGCCGCCGCGATCGGCGTCGGCCTGCCCATTGACGAACCCGCGGCCAACATGATCGTGGACATCGGTGGCGGCACCACCGAGATCGCGATCATCTCGTTGAATGGCATCGTGTTCTCGAAGTCCATCCGCGTCGCCGGCGACGAGCTCGACGCCGCCATCATCAATTACATGAAGCGCGCCTACAATCTCCTCATCGGTGAGCGCACCGCGGAAGAGATCAAGCTGCGCGTCGGCTCCGCCTATCCCCTCGACGAGGAGCTCACCATGGAGGTCAAGGGCCGCGATTCCGTCGCCGGCCTGCCGAAGACCATCCACATCACCTCGCAGGAAATCCGCGAGGCGCTCTCCGACACCATCGCCGCCATCGTGGACGCCGTGCGCGTCACGCTGGAGCGCTGCCCGCCCGAACTTTCCGCCGACCTGGTGGACCGCGGCTTTGTGATGGCCGGCGGCGGCGCGCTCATCCGCGGCATTGACCGCCTCCTCAGCGAGAAGACCGGCCTGCCCGTGCTCGTGGCCGACGACCCCCTCTCCGCCGTCGCAAACGGCACCGGCGCCGTCCTCAACGACCTCGCCTGGCTGATGCACAACGTTTGACGGCGCGATGCGCCGTCAGTGACGAGTGACCAGTGACAAGTGACGAGCCGGAGGTGACCCGCACTACGCCGGGCTTGTCTCCCCATTCCTAACTCGTCACTCGTCACTGGTAACTCGTCACTTCCGCCCGTGCCTCCTAAACGCCTCGATCAAGCCCGCCCGTTCCTGACGCTCATCGTCGTCATCCTTGGCTGGCTGATTGTGCCGGTCGTGATGAAGACTTTTGCGCGCGCCAGCTTCTTTGAGCTGCAGGCGCCCATCACCGTCGCGGCCTCCTATGCCCGCGACCTGCAGGATTACTGGACGCTCCGCCTGCATTCCAACGACGAGCTCATCGAGGCCGGCCGCGACCTCGCCCGGCTCAACGCCACCTACGAGGAATCGGTCCAGCAAAACGCCAACCTGGAGGCGGAGATCTCCCGGCTGGAGGACCTGCTGAAACTGCCGCCCTACGCCAATTACCGCTCCGAATACGCCCGCGTCGTCCGCCGCGATTTTTCCGGCTGGTGGCAGCGGCTCGTCATCCGCAAGGGCAAGAACTACGGCATCACCGTCGGCGCCCCGGTCATCTTCAGCGGCGGCGTCGTCGGCCGCGTGAGCGAAGTCCACGCCTACACCGCCGAAATCGAGCTCATCAGCAGCCCCGGCGTCCGGCTCGCCGGCGTCATCGAGGGCGAGACCCAGCCGATCAGCTTTCAGGGCGGCATCAACACCACCTTCGATCCGCCCAAGGGCGTGATCGAGTTCGTGCCGCTCAATGTCTTCGCCAGCGCCACGATGCCCAAGAAGCTCGTCACATCCGGCCTCGGCGGCGTCTTCCCGCCCGGCCTCAGCCTCGGCACCGTCACCAAGGTCGAACCCAGCGCCGACGGCCTCTTCAAGTCCGGCGAGGTCCAGCTCGACCCCCGCCTCAGCTCGCTCACCGAGGTCACCGTGCTCGTGCCGCTAAATCCGGAGTAAGCATGAATCCGCTGTTGCTCGAGATTCCGGAGTCCTTTGACACCGACCGGCTCACGATCCGTGCGCCAAGACCCGGCGACGGCGCGGAACTCAACGCCGCCGTCCGCGACTCACTCGCTGAGCTCAAGCCGTGGATGCCCTGGGCCCAGACCCAGCCCACCCCCGAGGAATCCGAGGCCAACATCCGCAAGGCCGTCGCGCAGTTCATCACCCGGGAGGATCTGCGTCTGCTCCTTTTCCTGAAGGGCACCGGGACGCTGGTGGGATCCAGCGGTTTGCATCGCATCGACTGGAATGTGCCGCGGTTCGAAATCGGCTACTGGCTGCGCACAAGCTATTCCGGCCGCGGCCTGATGACCGAGGCGGTCGGGGGCATCACCGCGTTTGCCCGGGAAAAACTGGGCGCCCGCCGCGTGGAAATCCGCATGGCCGACACGAATGTCCGCAGCTGGAAGGTCGCCGAGCGCGCCGGGTTCCCGCTGGAAGCGACCCTGCACCATGACAAGCGTCTTGGTGACGGCACCCTCAGCCACTCGCGCATCTACGCGAAGATTTTCTGAGCCATGCGCCGCACCTTCTTCACCTTCCTCACCCTGCTTGTGCTCTGGGTGGTCGTCGTGCAGGTGAACCACGCCCTGGCCGGCACGCACGTGTACCTGTTCGTCGGCGGGCTCTTCGTGGCCTATGCCGCGCTCCAGCTTCCGCTCCGTGACGGCCTGGCCGCCGTGCTGCTGGCCGGGTTGCTCTGCGATGCCAACGTCCCCGTCCCGTTCGGCCTGCACACGCTGCTGTTCGCCGCCGCCTACGCCGTCATCAGCAACCTCCGCGACCACGTCCCGCGCGATGAAACCGTCGCCCGCGTCATCGTCGCCCTGCTCGCCAATCTCGCCATGTTCCTGGTGTTTTCCTTCGCGCTGATCGGGCGCGGACCTGTCCCCGCAGCCGTGTGGCCCCGGCTGATCTTCGACCTGGTCTGCTCGCAGGTCTTCCTCGCCCTGGTCGCCCCGTGGTTCTTCGCGCTGCAGGCGCGCACGCTCGTGCTGGCCCGCGTCGAGCGCGACACCCTGGCCTGAGCCCCGCCCATGGCCACGCACGACACGAACCTGGCCGACCGCTCGGGCAGCCTCCTGCAGTCGCACAAGAACTACCAGCCGCGCGTCGTCTTCTTCTATTTTGTCGTCGCGCTCCTCCTGCTGACCCTCGCCGGCGGCCTCGCCTTCCAGCAGTTGTTCAACCGCGACCGGCACCGCGATACCGAGCGCATGCAGAACCAGCGCCGCATCCTCGTCCCCGGGCCGCGCGGCAACATCTACGACCGCGAGGGCCGCCTCCTCGTGGGCAACCGCGCCCGCTTTGCCGTTGTGCTTTACCTCGATGAGCTGCGCAGCGAGTTCCGCCGCGAGTTCATCCGCATCCGCAAGAACTACCGCGACACCGGCGACAAGGACCTCCCGTCCGCCTCCCAGATGGAGCAGATCGCCCGCGCCACCGTCGTGCAGCGCTACCTCGACCAGGTGAACGACATCCTCCACCGCGCCGCCTCCGTGGACCGTCCCGACCTGATGAAGCATTTCGCGCGGCAGCTGCTCCTGCCGTACACGCTCTTCGACGACCTCGAGGCCAACGACTATGCCCGCCTCGTCGAGCACCTCCCCGTGCGCTCGCCCCTGCAGGTCATGGCCTCCAGCACGCGCTTCTACCCGTACGGCTCCGCCGCCGCCCACACCCTCGGCTACGTCGGCGTCGAGTCCGACATCGATGTCGAGGATTTCCCCGGCGAAGACCTCAAGACCTTCAAGATGAAGGGCACCGTGGGCCGCGAGGGGCTGGAGAAGGTCTTTGACACCCAGCTGCAGGGCGAGGCCGGCGGTACGATCTTCCGCGTCGATCCCACCGGCTACAAAATCAACCCGCCCCTCGACAAGCGCCTGCCCGTCCAGGGCAGGAATCTCGTCACCTCCCTCGACATTGATCTCCAGCGCGTCGCCGAGGAGGCGATCGGCGACCGGGTCGGCACCGCCGTCGCCCTCGACATCCGCACCGGCGAGGTGCTCGTGCTGGCGAACAAGCCCGACTACAACCTCAGCGACACCTCACCGCACATCAGCCACGACACGTGGCAGAGCATCCTCGACCGCAACGCCCTGCTCAACCAGGCCATCGGCGGCGCCTACCCCCCGGGCTCCACTTTCAAGATCCTCACCGCCATCGCCGGCCTGCGCAGTGGCAAGCTCACACCCGACCAGGCCATCGTGGACTGCGACGGCGTCGTGAAGATCGGCAACAAACTGTTCTACTGCGACAACGGCCGGGGTCATCACCACGAGGTCAAGCTCGCGGAGGCGATCGGCAACAGCTGCGACATCTATTTCTACGAGGCCGGCCGGCTGATCACGCCCAACGTCCTCGCTGCCGAGGGCCGGCGTTTCCACCTCGACCAGCGCACCGGCATCGAGCTGCCCAACGAGACCACCCGCATGCTGATGCCCACCATGGAGTGGAAGGAAGGCCAGACGGGCGAACGCTGGTTCCCGGGCGACACCGCCAACATGTCCATCGGCCAGGGCTTCGTGCTCGTCACCCCACTCGACATGGCCTGCTTCTTCGCCTCGGTCGCCCGCAACGAGGTCTACACCAAGCCGACCTTGCTCCATCACGCCGACGCCCCCGCGCAACACTCCCAGGCGATCGGACTCACCCCCGAGCAACGCGCAACCCTTCTCACCGGCATGGAGGGCACGACCATTTATGGCACGGCCAAGGACATCAACTCGCTGCCACTCTATCACGTGCCCGTCCGCATGGCGGCCAAGACGGGCACCGCCCAGAAGCGCGTGGTCAAGGACG
The DNA here is from genome assembly GCA_903855985.1 of uncultured Opitutia bacterium. Taxonomy (GTDB): domain Bacteria; phylum Verrucomicrobiota; class Verrucomicrobiia; order Opitutales; family Opitutaceae; genus Opi-474. The sequence continues at coordinate 8,422 of CAIOAO010000036.1, forward strand.
GCCAGATCGGCACGATCAATTTTGCCTGGTACGCCTGCTTCGCGCCGGTCGACAAACCCGAGATTGCCGTGGTCGTCATGCTCGAGGGCGACACCATCGGCGAAACCTTCGGCGGCGGCCGCAATGCCGCCCCGATCGCGAATCTCATCCTGAAGAAATACTTCGACAAGCGCGACCACCCGTCCGCGTTCGTCCAGCCGGTCAGGACGCCTTGACGCGTCCACCCCGGCGCGCTGCGCGCAACGCCTGACGCGCCCGCCGGAACACCGGCTCGGGCTCCGGCCACGTCTCCCGCGCCCCGAAGCGCAGTCGCTCCAGTTCCTCTCGCGCCGAACGGGTCTCGGGCGTCGCAGCCTCAAAAAAAGCCAGCTCCCGCAGCCAACGGCCGGCCTGGGCCCGGACGGGATCGAGCCGCCCACCCGCAGTCTCACTCCGCCACCGCCGCCACCAGCCGCGGCCAAACTCCCGCCAGGCCCATCCGGCCAGCGCTGCCGCCGCCAACAGGCCCACCAGGTTGACCACACGGCGCGTCGTCCAGGGCGCCGCCAGCCACGCCTTCATGCGCTCCACGGCCTCGCTGAGCGTGGCGCGCAGCTGTTTGCCGGAATTTTCCGTCGCCTCCTTGACCGCCTTCAGCGTCTCGACCTGCGAGCGCTGGTCAAAGTTCACAATCCGCCGGTACCAGAACACGCGCAGGCTGTCCCAGCGCGCCGACCAGCTCCGGTCCAGCCGCCGCGCCAGCGTCGCCTCGCCCTTCGCCTGCTCCGCCGGACCGGTCACCGCGCCGGGCGTGGGATCCGTGCGCAGCCACACGCCCGCCGGAGCATCAAACACCTCGCACCACGCATGGGCATCCGAGTTGCGAATCGTGAAATTGTTCGAGTAGACGTTCCAACTGCCGCCGCGGAAGCCGGTCACCCACGCGGGACGGCAGTCCCGCCGCGCGGGCCAGCAGCACGAACGAGCCCGCGAACAGTTCGCAGTGCCCCGGTTCGCGCGACACCAGCCAGCGCACCAGCGGATCGCCCGCCCCGTCCGGCACCTGCGGATTGAGCGAATAGGCGTGGCGCCGGGCCAGCCAGTCCCCCGTGCGCCGGGCGAATTCCGCCACCGGCAGGTCCGCGCCGCCGGTGATCTCGCGCACCACGCCCTGCAGTTTCACCAGGTCGGGTTCGCCCACCCCCAGCTTCAGCATGCGCAGGATCGGCGTGTTGCGGTCGGGTTTTTTATTCTCCCTCAGCCGCAGCGCAAAACTGGCGTCCGCCAGGGTGTCCGACGCGTTCATGCCCTCCACGCGATACGCCGTCATCGACGCGGGTTCGTCGCGCAGCGCGATCACGCCCAGCTTCGCCGCGTGCCGGAAGTTTTGCGTCTCCCGGAACCGCAGCTGCTCAAACGTGCCCAGCAAAGGCAGGTAGCGGCTGATGCCCGATTCAAAATAAAAGGTCCAGTACACCGGCTCGCCGCCATGCGCCCGCGAGGTGCCGCGCACGGTCGAGGCCATGGTCTCGCCGCGGGGGAACGCCGTGAGCCGCAGCGCCGCCGAAAGCTTGAAGGTCCCGTTGGCGTAGTCGTCCAGCACCAGCATCCGCCAGTACGGCGCCGCCGGGATCTGCGACCGGTCCGTCACATCCACGCTCAGCGCCAGGCTGTTGTCCTGCTGGATCTCCGTCACGTCGCCGAACTTGATGCTGTCATTGAACCCCGTCCGCGCCTTCTTCGCCGCGAAGCGCTCCAGGAACAGGCTGTTCTCCAGTTGGAAACGCGGGATCGCCAGGAACAGCAGCGCCGACACGCCCACGACGCCGACAAACAGCACCGCGCCGAGGGTCACCACGCGCCAGTCCGCCACCTCGCGCACGCGCACCGCCAGCCGCCGCCAGCGCAGGTGCGCCGCCCAGGCCGGCCGGCCAGGCTCGCCGGGTTTCGGGGCAACGGTCTCCGCCGACTCGACCAGGTTGACCACGAGCAGAAACGCCAGCGCACACGCTGTGAACACCAGGATCTGCACCGCAAACACCAGCGACACCGTCAGCACGCCCGCCACCACGATCAGGAACAACCCGAGCACGATCACCTGCAGGTCATCGCGCTTCTGCCGGTAGCTGATGCCGCGGTACAGCAGCAGCAAAATATCCAGCCGCACGATCGCCGGCAGCACCTGCCCGGTCAGCCACAGGTCGCCGACGAAAAAGACCACCACCGCCGGAAACACCAGCCGGTGCGTCCACGCCGGTACGAGCGCCGGCAGCCCCGGCCGGATCAGCGCCGCCGTGACGGCCACCGTCGTCAGGCCCATCAGCGTCCACGCCTCGAAATCGAGGTAGAACACCGTCCACACCGACAGCAGCACGAGGGCGCCGCCGAGCAGCCATTTGAGCTGGTAAAGCTCCCCGAGGCTAAGCTGTGGCCGTTTTTTCTCCATCGACATAGGCGGCCACCCCGCGCGCCCCGTCGGGCGCGAAGGTCAGCACATTGCGTTTGGCCTTGGTGGGCTCGGTCGCTGCGACCGCGGTCCCGGGTCCCGCTTCCTTCCGCGGCTCCACCAGCGCGAGCCGGTCCAGCAGCGTTTCCAAATCATTCACGCGCCGGATCGGCACCGGCGGTTCGTCATCAATCGCCGCGGCGATCAGCTGCCCGGCGCGGAACAAATCCTCGGCCAGCGTGGCGCAAAAACTCACCAGCAGCTCGAACTGCTCCGGGTGCGTCCACACCGCCGCATCCGTCCGCAGCCAGAGCGAGAATCCCTCCGTGCTCTCGGCCGCAAACTGCCGCACGAGCAGCTGACGCGACCGGGCGCTCGCCTTCCAATGGATCAGCCGGTGCGAGTCGCCCTCGGCATAACGCCGCAGGGCGAGCAAGTCCCCGCCACTCCCGGTGCGGGAGGTCCGCTCGCCGCCGGCCGTCCGCCGGGCCGCGGCTTCCTTCAGCCGGCGGTACTCGACAGGCGCGGGCCAGACCATGAGTTCCTCGCGCAACTCCGTGGTCAGGAGTTTTTTCAGGAAACCAAAGGGAAACTGCGAACCGATGCCCGACAGCTCCACGCGCAGCCGGCCGCGCCGCAGCGGCTTGAACAACCAGTCGAGCCGGGTCTCGCCGCGCGGATCGAGCCGCTCCCGCAGGAACAGCCGGCCGCGCGTCTCCCCTTGCTCCGCCTTGGCCCACTCCACCTTGAGATCAATCCCCTTGCCCGTGATCGTGGACTCCGGCGCCGGCGGCGGGCCGTCCTCCACGTGCCGGGCGAGCAGCTCGAACCACAGTCCGTACGTCGGCAGGAAGGCCTTGCGGTTGCGCAACCCCAGGCCGACCACGGCCTCGTGCCCCGCCCGCAGCGGTGGCGCCAGCTCCAGCCGCCACGCCACGCCGCGGAAATTGAGCCACGACAGCACGCCGCTCAGGATGAGGCAGGAGAGCAGCAGCGAGAGCGTGATGAACAGGATGTTGTTGGCGGAGTTGTAGGCCGCCATGCCAATGCCGAGGGACAGCGCAATCAGCAGCGTGCCCGACAACGTCGGCAGGATGCGCTGCCCGCGCTGCGGAAAGACCAGCGCCCACAGCACGCGGTTCCAAGTGAACCGGCGCCGGGCTCCGCGCGCGCCCGGACCCTGCCAGCCGGCGGCCAGGGAGTTGCCCGGAGGCGAGGCCGCGGCAGTCAATGCTGCGGGAGCCGCGTTCACGTCGGCAGCGCCAGCGACGCCACGATCCGGCGGAGCACGGTGACAATCGCGCGGCGCTCCTCGAGGGCATCGCTCGTCTGGCGGGCCAGTGAGAGCCGGTGGGACAGGATCGGCGTGACCAGGTTCACGACATCGTCCGGCAGCACAAAATCGCGGCCGTGGACCAGCGCCCGCGCCTGCGCCGCCGTGCGCAGCGCCAGGCCGCCGCGCACACTGACGCCGGACTTGAATTCGGCCTCGCTGCGCGTCGCCGTCACGATCCGCAGGATATAATCGAGCACGCTGTCCTCGACGAAGACCTGGGCAACCAGCGCCTGCAGCCGCAGCACGTCGGCGCGGGTGATGACCGCGTTGAGCTTGATCGCATCGTAGCTCGTGCGCGCGATCCGCAGGATCTCGAGTTCGTCCGCCGGCTGCGGATAACCCATCTGCAGTCGCATGAGAAAGCGGTCCATCTGGCTCTCCGGCAGCGGAAACGTCCCCTCGTAATCCACCGGGTTCTGCGTCGCGAACACCATGAACGGCGCGCCCACCGCGTGCGCCACGCCGTCCACCGTCACCCGCGCGCGGTCCATGACCTCAAGCAGCGCCGACTGGGTCTTGGGCGTCGCGCGGTTGATTTCGTCCGCCAGCACCACGCTCGCGAAGATCGGACCCGGCTTGAACACAAATTCCTTCGACGTCTCGTCGTAGATCGCGACGCCGGTGACATCCCCCGGCAGCAGGTCGCTGGTGAACTGGATGCGCGAGAACGTGCAGTCCATCGAGCGGGCGAGCGCATAGGCGAGCGTGGTCTTGCCGACCCCGGGCAGGTCCTCGATCAGCAGGTGGCCGCCGGCGACGAGGCAGATGATGACCTGGTCAATGACATCGTCCTTGCCCTTGATCGACGCCTGCATGCTCGTGCGGAGCCGGTCCAGCGCCTGCTTCGCCTCGGTGACCTGCGCGGTCTGAATGAAGTCGCTCATGGCGGGTAAAAGTGAGCAAACCCGGCGCGACGTCAAACCGCCGTCGGGTTCTATCCGGCGGATTTACGCGGGATTTATACGTAGGCCGCCGGCGCTCTCGAAGCACAAGCAAGCTCGCCACCAACAAATCGATCAAAACCCATTAATCTGCCCGTTCCCTGCCTTTTCCGCTCCTCGGCGCCTCCGCGATCAATGCCTACTTCTGCTCCAGCAGCTTGATCAGCGCCGAGAAATCCTCATCGCCCAGCCCGCGCGCCTCGGCCGCATGCAAGGCGGCGCGCACCGTGCCGAGCACCGGCAAACCGGCTCCGCCCGCCGTGTGCATCGCCAGCCGCATGTCCTTCGACATGTGTTTCACCGAGAATTGCGGCGCAAAATCCCGCGCCTTCAGCTTCGGCTCCTTCAGCTTGGTCAGGCCGGAGTAGCCCGCGTTCTTGCCGATGGCCTCAAAGAAGACCTCATCCGTCACCCCGGCCCGGCGGCAGAGTGTCAGCGCCTCGCTCAGCGCCTGCATCTGCGCCGCCAGGTTGAGGTTCATCGCGAGCTTCAGCGTGCAGGCCTGCTCGTTGGTGCCGATGACGAAGCGGTGCGCCGACACCAGCGAGAGCAGCGGCTCCAGCTCCGCGATCAACCCGCGGTCCCCGCCGAGGTAATAAATCGTCTGCCGCTGCTCCGCCGCGGGCTTGCTGCCGGTGAACGGCGCCGCGAGATACCGCGCCCCGCGCGCGACCACGAGCGCCGCAAACTTCGCACTGCTCTCCGCGTCAATCGTGCTCGACTGCACCACGATCTTGCCCGGTCCGAGCTTGGGCAGGATGCGCGTCAGCACGTCCTCCACCGCCGCCGGGTCGGCGACGACGATCTGGATGACATCCGCCGCCGCCGCGACCGCCTCGGGCGTCGGCTGCCACGACGGGAAATCCGGCTGCGGCGTCCGGTTCCATGCCCCGGCGAGCACGCCGGCCGCGTGGTAATGCCGCGCCCACACCCCGCCGATGATCCCCAGACCGAGTACGCCGATTTTCATAAATTGCTTTGGTTAACCACGAAACACCCGAATCACTCGAAAGCCAAACCGCAAACCACGATCCTTGCCCGCGAATCACGCAAATTTGCACGGGTAGTTACCGCTCACTCTCATGTCCGGACCATTCACGTAAAATTCGCGCTATTCGCGGGTAAAGCGCCGGTTCACCAGCTCCGGAACAGCATCCGCTGCTCCGGCGTGTAACGGGCCAGCGTCGCCGGCTGGATGTTCTGCTCCTCGTCCATCGTGGAAATGTTCTGCGACTTCATCCAAAACGGGCCGTAGCCGACATGCAGCGTCTTGCGCGTTTGGCCCGAGCGAATTGACAGACCGCCGTGACGCAGGTTCTCGGTAAAGAGGATCGCGGCCCCCGCCTTGACCGGCAGGCCCAGCATGCCGGGTTCCGCATTCGCATCGCTGGTGCCGTAGGGGGAGACCAGGCTGCTCTTGTGCGTGGCCGGCACGACGCAGAACGGGCCGTCCTCCGGCCCCACGTCATGCGTGAAATAAATCATGCGCACCATCATGCAGTCGATGCCCTTGGCATTGTAGTTGTACCGGTACTTCCCGCTGATCGGTCCGCCCATGTGCGTGTGGCTCTGGTTGCCCTGGTAGCGGATCCGGATCTCCGAGTTGTTGATCGTCGGACGCTCCTGCACGATGCCACGGATGAAGTCCATGGTCGGCCCGTGGTTGACGAGAAGGTCAAAGGCCGGGTCGGCGTTGAAAAAGTCTTCGATGATCACCGTGGCGCCCTCCTTGCGCTCACCCCCGGCGTGATAGCCCTTCTCGGCGTTGACGTGGTATTCCGAGTTCCACGCGCTTTTCTTCCGTGGCGGTTGCGTGAGGCGGGCCACGGCATGCTCCTCCACCGCGTCGATCGCCCGCGCCAGCCGCGTCGTTTCGTTGGCTCCCAGAAAGCCGGGCAGCACGAGGTAGCCTTGGCGGTCGAATTCGTATTTTTCGATGTCGGTCATGGTGATTAATTCCCCAGGATGTCCAGCATCCGCGTGAACAGCCGGTTCACCTTCGCCTGGTTGTCCTTCACGAGCTCCTTGAACTTCGCGAAGTCGATTTCCGTGCCCTCGAGCCCGTTCGCATAGTTGTCGATCAGCGCGAGGCTGTTGTAGCGCAGGCCCAGTTCGCTGCAGAGGTCGGCCTCGTGCGCCGCCGTCATGCCGATCACGTCGCCCCAGGACTGCACCACCCGGATCTCCGCCTTGGTCTCAAAGCGCGGCCCGCGCATCTGCACGTAGACCTTGCCCGGGTGGATCTTGAATTCCGGCGCGAGCTTGGCCAGCAGCAGCGGGATGAGGTTGTTCGCGATCACCGGCGCCCCGCCCTTCAGCTCCTGGTCAAAAAAGGTCGCCGGCCCCTGCTGCAGCCCCACGTAGTCGGCGCACGACACAAACGTCCCCGGCGGCAGCTCCTTCTTCAGCGAGCCCACCGAGTTGAGCGACACGATGTCCTGGTAGCCGAGGTCGGCCAGCGCGCGGATATTGGCGCGGTAGTTGATCGAGTGCGGCGGCAGCGGAAAGGCATAGCCGTGGCGGTTGATCAGCGCGAAATCGCCCTTGGTTTTGTAGGTCACCGGGCCGTAGGCCGTCTCCACGGTTTTTACCGCCCACGACTTGAACAGGTCCGAATTGACGATGCTGGTGCCACTGATGAACGCGACTTTCATGCCGCTACTCACGCGCCCCGGGCCCGCGGTCACAACATGAAAAACCAGTGACAACCCGCCCCGCCCCCGCTCTGTTGACAGGGCAGTCTTCAACCCCACCACCCCATGTCTACTGCCACCCCGCCGTCGCTCCCGACCAGTCTGACCTCGCCCAGCAAGCTCAGCGTCCCGAAGGAAGAGACCTACTTCGTTCTCGCCCTGCTGGTTTCCATCGCCGCCTGGCTCGCCCTCGCCCTGTCGATCTTCGGGCTGCTTTACGCCCTGATCTTCGCCTTTTTCCTCTGGATCGGCAACGGCCTGCTCTGCGCCTACCTGCGCGCGGAGGCCGTGCGGGTCAGTGAACAACAGCTGCCCCAGCTCTACGCCACCTACCTGGAGGTCTGCGCCAAGCTGAACCTCACCACGCCGCCCGCCCTCTACGTCCTGCAGTCGGGCGGCGTGCTCAACGCCTTCGCCGCCCGCCATGCCGGCCGCAGTTTTGTGGTGGTTTACTCGGATTTCCTCGACGCGCTCGGGGCCGACAGCACCGAGATGAAATTCATCCTCGGGCACGAGATCGGCCACCTGCGCAGCCGGCACATCTTGAAGCAGATGCTGCTCGCCCCGGGCCTGATCACGCCCCTGCTCGGGCCCGCCTACCGCCGCTCGTGGGAAACCTCCTGCGACCGCCATGGCGCCTACGCCGCGCAGGACATCGAGGCCTCCACCCGCGCCATGCTCGTGCTCTCCGGCGGCAAGGGTCACGGCCGGCAGCTCCAGGCGGAGGCCTTCGCCAGCCAGCACGTGGATGAGCGCGGGTTCTTCGTCTCGTTGCATGAGCTCTCCTCCACCTATCCGACGCTGTCGCGCCGCGTCACGGATCTGCTCGCGCTGAAAACCGGCATCCCCGCCCGCCGGCCCGCCCGCAACCCCTTCGCCTACCTGTTCGCCACGTTTGTCCCCGGCGGCAACACCGGCGCGCCGGCCAACGCCCTCATTTTCATCGTCATCATCGGACTGCTCGCCGCCATGGCGATTCCCGCGTTCCAAAAGGTGCGCGAAGCCTCCCAGCTCAAGGTCTGCCTCAACAATGAGCGGATGCTCTCGGCCGCTTTCGACCAGGCGCTGCTGGAGAATGGCAAACCCCCGACCACGATCGCCGAGCTGGTGGGACCCGGCAAATACGTCAGACAGATGCCCGTGTGCCTGAACGGCGGCACCTATGAGCTTCCGGCCGGCGCCACTTCCAGCGACGAAATCGCCTGCACGGTGCACGGCACGAAGGAAGACATTCAGCACAAGTTCAACGCCGCCACCGGCCGGCACTGACCCGCGCCCCACCTTCCCACCTCTCGCCTCTTCAATCGAAATCGAAATCGAAAATCCACCCATGCCCCTGATCGACAAACCGCTCCCCGAACTGAAAACTTATCTGGGCCGCAACCCGCGCCCGGCCGACCACGACGCCTACTGGGCCGCCGCGCTCAAGGAGCTCGATGCCACCGACCCGAAACCGGAGCTCGTGCCGTCGAAGGAAATCGCCCCGCGGCACAGCGAGGCGTTCGACCTCTGGTTCACCGGCGTCGGCGGCGCCCGCGTCTACGCGAAATACGTCCGCCCGAAGAAATCCTCCGGCAAGAACCCCGCCGTGCTCCAGTTCCACGGCTACACGGGCAGCAGCGGTGACTTTGCCAGCCGGCTCGCGTGGTCCGGCGAGGGTCTCTGCGTCGCCGCCATGGACTGCCGCGGCCAGGGCGGGCGTTCCGAGGACACCGGGGGCGTGAAGGGCACGACGTACCGCGGCCAGATCATCCGCGGTCTCGATGATCCCAACCCGGCCAAGTTGCTTTACCGCCAGATCTTCCTCGATACCGCGCAGCTCGCGCGGGTCGTCATGGGTTTCCCCGAGGTGGACGCGACCCGCGTCGGCGCCATGGGCGGATCCCAGGGCGGCGCCCTCACCCTCGCCTGCGCCGCGCTGGAGCCGCGCATCAAGCGCGCTGCGCCGCTGTTTCCCTTCCTGTGCGACTACCAGCGCGTGTGGGAAATGGACCTCGCGAAGGACGCCTACGAGGAATTGCGCAGCTGGTTCCGCCAGTTTGACCCGCTCCACGCGCGGGAAACGGAAGTCTTCACCAAGCTGGGCTACATCGACTGCCAGTTCCTCGCCCCGCGCATCAAGGCCGAGGTCCTGATGTTTGTCGGCATGATGGACACCATCTGCCCGCCCAGTTCCCAGTTCGCCGCCTACAACAAGATCACGTCCAAGAAGGACCTCGTGATCTACCCCGACTACGGCCACGAGGGCCTCCCCGGCGAAAGCGACCGGACCTTCAACTTCATGCTGGGGCTCTGAAGCCCCGGGTCCCAGCCGGTGCTTGTCAGTCGCAGCCGACCCAGCGCAGGATGGACTGATTAGCTCCCCCGCCAAAATTATCCGGTTGTTGGGCGTGCTGCTGCTCGCGCTGCTGTGCGGCGCGTGCAGCCCGAACGTGGCCACGGCGATGCGCGGCTCGGTCGAGACCTTCCAGGACGGGCGCATGATCTCCTCCCGCCGGATGGTGGAAAAGGAGGCGCGGGCCGTCACCGCGTGGTTTAAGTCCAACGGCTCCGGCTGGAGCCGGAACATGGGCGCCTCCCCGCCGACGCTGATGATCCGCGTGAAGCACTCCAACTTCGAGACGACCGTCATCAACGTCTCCGGGACCACCGTCGTCGTCACCAATTCCTCCGGGCAGTTCAAAAAAAACCTCTCGCCCGCCGAGGCCGCCCACCTGCGCGCGCTCGCCGGCGAGCCCACCCGTGGCGGCCGGCCCATAAGCCGCCCTTTAGCCGCGGCGGGAAAAATTCAGCTTTGCCCGCGGCTACCGGGCCCTTAGCGTCGGCGTGGATGGACAAGACCGAACGCGAGTTACGCGACATGCTGGAGGACCGCCGCCTGGTCCGCTGGCCGACCGAACCGCAGTGGGTCGCCATCTGGACCACCGCCAACGCCAAGGGCTACACCGGCAACGTCTCGACCGCGGTCCACAGCGTGGCACCCGACCTGCTGGACGTGGATTGGACGGGCATGATGAATTTCGACGACGAGCAGGCGAAGATGATGTGGTCGGAGATCCGGCTGCGCCGTTCGGTGTCACCTTTCCGCCGCGGTAAACCGGCGGCCCCGGTTTTCAACCCGGACGCCAGCGAGGAAGCCGCGGAAGCCTTCCAACTGCAGATCGCCGCGCTGGTGGCCCGGCGCTGGGAGGTCATCAGCGACGGCCCGACCGGCGTGCAGCTGCGCGCGCCGAAAAAGATGAAGGTGATCGACATCATCTGCCTCCTCGTCGGCCTGCCCACCGTGATTTTCTACGGGCTCGGGGTGGTGCTGATCGGCCTCGGGCTGATCGACTACTTCATCTTCACGAAGGCCGAGACGAAGTTCCTGCCCCGGCCGTGAGGGTTGTTGTAGAGCGGGGTCACCGAACCCCGCCTTGCCTCAGGAATACCTTACCGCGGATTGCGCGGATGAACGCGGATTACCCGAATCTATCCGCGGCAATCCGTGAAATCCGCAGGAAAGTTTGCCTGGTTTGGGCGGGTGCAGCTTGTCGCCCGATACTCTGCAAAGGCGGACGACGACGCCCAACAAAAACTCACCCCACCCACGACAGCGCCTGGATCTTCTGCGCCAGCGTCACGTCCTTCGCCGTCACCTTGCCGCCGGCATCGTGCGTGTTGAGCCGGATCGCGACGCGATTGTAGACATTCGTCCATTCCGGGTGGTGATCCATCGCCTCGGCCTCGAAGCCGGCGCGCACCATGAAGCTCAGCGCCTCGCGAAAATTGCCAAACGTAAAGGTCTTCACCAGCGCGTCGCGCTGGTATTTCCAGCCGGGCAACTCACCCAGCGCTAATTTGATCGCCACCATTTTCAGGGGTTTGCCGGGCATGTTCCAAAAGTGCACCGCTCCTCCGTTTAGGCAAGTGTCCGCCCGCCCGCCGGACCCCGCCCCCGGCCGCAGTCGCGCGCGAAGGCGGCTTGTCAAACCCCGTGCCGCCTCCCTAACTCGCCGCTGCCGCATGCCGCCTTCCGCCGTCCGCCCCGCGCCCGTCGATCGGGAGAAAGTCCCCGCCCACGTCGCCATCATCATGGATGGCAACGGCCGCTGGGCCCGGCAGCGCGGGCTGCCCCGCATCGAGGGCCACCGCCGCGGCGTCGAAACCGTCCGGACCGTCACCAACGCCGCCCGCGAACTCGGCGTCCGCATGCTCACCCTCTACGCCTTCTCGGTGGAAAACTGGAAGCGCCCCCAGGACGAGGTCGGCGCCCTGATGGGCCTGCTTGAGTTTTACCTGAAGAAGGAGCTGAAAACCTTCGTCAAGGACCGCGTCCGGCTGCGCACCATCGGCCGGATCGAGGACCTCCCCGCCGGCGTACAGAAACACCTCCGCCACACCATCGCCGAGACCGCCCACTTCACCGACTACACCCTCGTGCTGGCGCTCAACTACGGCTCGCGCACCGAGGTCGTCGATGCCGCCCGCGCCTACGCCGCCGCCGTGGCCGCCGGCAAGGAGAAGCTCAACGACGGCTCGTGGGCCACGTTCAACCGCTATCTGTCCACCGCGGACCTGCCCGACCCCGATCTCGTCATCCGCACCTCCGGCGAAACCCGCCTGAGCAATTTTCTCCTGCTGCAGGGCGCTTACGCCGAACTCGTCTTCACCCCGGTGCTCTGGCCGGACTTCACCAAGGCCGACCTCGCCGAGGCCTGCGCCGAATACGCCCGCCGCGAACGCCGCTACGGCCTCACCAGCGAGCAGATCAAACCGGCGCCCGCCGCCTCTTCCTGACCATGGCCAAGCGCATCCTCAGCACCGTCCTGCTCTGGTTCTTCATCTTCGGCGTGATGTGGTTTTTCCGCACCACCGGCGCCGTCGTCCTCGTCGCCCTCATCTCGGTCCTGACCCTGCGCGAGTTCTACCAGCTGCTCGGCAGCGCCGGCCACGCGCCATTCCACCGGCTCGGCATGTTCTTCGGCGCGCTCATCACACTCTCCCCCTGGCTGTACCAGCAGATCGGCATTCCCAAGAGCTCCGATGCGCTGGTACTGGCCGTGATCGTGTTTTCCATCCGCATCCTCAGCGAGCGCGAGCCGGCCAAGCGCGTCGAGGCCCTCGGCGCCACGCTCTTCGGCTTGGTCTACGTCGCGCTGATGCTCCAGTACTTCGTCCGCATCCTCACGCCGCTGCCCGACGACCTCGTGTCGGCCAACGGCCGGCTCCTCCTCTGCCTGTGGCTCATCGCCGTCGCCAAATTCTGCGACGTCGGCGCCCTGCTGACCGGCCTGGCCTTCGGCAAACACAAGATGGCGCCGCAAATCTCCCCGAAGAAAACCTGGGAGGGCGCCGTCGGCGGCGTGCTCGTGGCCATGGGCGTCGGCGCGCTGGTGGCCTGGCTGGGACGCGACGTCCTGCCCCCGCACATGACCCCGCTGGTGGCCGCGTTCAAAGCCGCCCCCATCGCCCTGGTCGCCATCGTGTCCGACCTGATCGAGTCCATCCTCAAGCGCCACGCCGCGCTGAAGGATTCCGGCGGCGCCATTCCCGGCATCGGCGGCATCTTCGACCTGAGCGACAGCCTGCTCCTCTCCGCCCCGCTCGGGTATTTCCTCTTCGCGCTGCCGTAAGCCTCGGGCGGGCTGTCTGTCGTGGGTCGGGCTTTACGCCCGGCATCTCGGGTCGTCCTGTCGAGCGTAAAGCCCGACCTACACCATCCGTGTTAATCCGTGCAATCCGTGGGTAAATTCCGTGATTGAGGGCGCTTAAATCCTCCTCCGCGCTTGCGGGCCTTGCGCCGCGCCTGCATCGTTGCCGGCTTTCGTGGCCAAACCATCGTCCAGCCCCCGCAAACGCATCGTCCTGCTCGGCGCCACCGGCTCCATCGGGGAAAACACGCTGCGCGTCATCGCCGCGCACCGTGACCGGCTCGAGCTCGTCGGCATCGCCGCCCGGGCCAACCACGCGCGGCTGGCCCAGATCGCCCGCGACTTCGGCGTGGGCCATGTCGCGGTGTTTGAGGACGCCGCCTACGCGGCGGCCAAGTCCGGCGGCGGGTTCCCTGCCGGCACCCAGCTTTACGGCGGGTTGAGCGGGCTCACCGCCCTCGCCCAGCTGCCCGGGGCCGATATCGTGCTCGTCGCCGTCGTCGGCACCACCGGACTCGAGCCCGCGCTCGCCGCCCTCGCCGCCGGCAAGGACCTCGCGCTCGCGTCCAAGGAGATCCTCGTGCTCGCCGGCAAGTTTGTCATGGCCGCCGCGAAAAAACACGGGGCCAAACTCCTGCCCGTGGACAGCGAGCACAGCGCCGTTTTCCAATGCCTCGAGGGCCACCCGTCGGCCGCCCGCGGTGAGCCCGGTCGAACCGGCGTGCGCCGCATCGTGCTCACTGCGAGCGGCGGCGCGTTTCGCGACTGGCCGGCCGAGCGGCTGGCCCACGTCACGCCCGCCGACGCCCTCAAGCACCCCACCTGGGCCATGGGCCCGAAGATCACCGTGGATTGCGCCACGCTGGCCAACAAGGGCCTCGAGCTCATCGAGGCGCAGGCGCTGTTCGGCCTCCGCGCCGAACAGTGCACCGCGGTCATCCACCCGCAGAGCATGGTGCACTGCCTCGTCGAGTTCACCGACGGCGCCATGCTCGCCCAGCTCTCGCCGCCGTCCATGACGTTTCCCATCCAGTACGCCCTGCTGCACCCCGACCGGGCGCCGGGCGTCGAGCCGGCGCTCGATTTCACCCGGCTGCTGGGCTTCGAGTTCCGGCCGGTGGACGAACTGCGTTTCCCGTGCTTCCGCCTCGCGCGCCAGGTCATGGCCGCCGGCGGCGTCGCCCCCGCGGTGTTCAACGCTGCCAATGAGGTCGCCGTCGCCGCCTTCCTCAGCGGTTCCATCCCCTTCCTTGCGATTCCCCGCGTCATCGATCAAACTCTGCAGACCGTGGAAAATTTTGAACCGGGGACGCTCGCCGCAGTCCTAGACGCCGACGCCCACGCCCGGCGCACCGCCGGCGCCGTCCTCCCAACGGTTACCTGACCCTGATGACCTCCGATTTCCTGACCACCCTGCTCGCCAACGCCTGGTCGATCCTGCTCGTCGCCCTTTTCTTCGGCGGCTCGATCTTTGTCCATGAGCTCGGCCACTTCCTCGCGGCCCGCTGGCGCGGCGCGAAGGTGGAGCGGTTTTCCATCGGCTTCGGCCCGGCGATCTTTTCCTGGCATGGCCGCGACGGCGTTGAGTACCGCCTCGCCTGGTTTCCCCTCGGCGGCTACGTGCTGTTGCCGCAACTGGCCGACCTCGGCCCGATCGAGGGCAGGAGCGAGGTCGACGTCGAAAAGCTCCCGCCCGTCTCCTACTCGACCAAGATGATCGTGTTTGTCGCCGGGGCCTGCTTCAACGTCCTCTTTGCCTTCGCCCTCGCGAGCATCATCTGGGTCATCGGCCAGCCCGAGAGCAGCGAAACCGCGAGCACCAGCATCGGCTATGTCAGCCAGAAGATCGAGCTGCCCGGCGGCGTGAAGGTGACCAGCCCCGCGATGGAGGCCGGCCTGCGGGTCGGCGATGTCATCAAGGCCATTGATGGCCGTCCCGTGGGGAAGTTTTTCGATATCTACGTCCAGATCGGCCTCGGCTCCGGGATGAGTGCGGATGGCCGGCGGCAGGCGGTTTTCACCATCCAGCGCGAGGGGAAGATCTTTGATGTCATCGTGCACCCGCAGCTCGCAGGCGAAGAGAGCGAACGCCGGGTGGGCATTGCGCCGGGTTATCAATTGAGCGTGTTCCAGGTGGCCCCCGGCTCGATTGCGGCCAAGGCCGGATTTCATCCCGACGACCTCATCCTGAGCCTCGACGGCCAGCCGGTGATGAGCTTCCAGACCTGGCAGGACCTCCTCGAGCTTTCGGCCAAACGCCCGGTCATCGCGCGCGTGTCGCGCGCCGGCACCGAGGTCGCCCTCACCCTTCCGGCCCGGGCCCCGGGCAAGTCCGTCACCGCCTTCGGTCTCGCGCTCACCACCGGCTACACGCTGATCCACCCCACCCCGTTCGCCCAGATTCGCGACCAGGTGCTGATGTCGTACCGCACCATCTGGAGCCTGATCAACCCGCACTCCGACATCGGGCTCTCCAAGCTTTCCGGCCCGGTGGGCATCGTCCGGATTTTCCACAGCGCAGCCGAGGCCGGCATCCGCCCCGTGCTGATGTTCACCATCCTGCTCAACATCAGCCTCGCGATCTTCAACCTGCTCCCCCTGCCCGTCCTCGATGGCGGCCAGATGCTGTTCGCCACCATCGGCCGCCTGCGCGGCCGGGCCCTGTCGGTTAACTTCGTCATGGCAGCCAACGGCGTTTTCATCCTGCTGCTGCTCACGATGGTGTTTTATATCAGCTTTTTCGACTTCCGCCGCATGAACCGCGACCGGGCGGAGTCAGCCGCGCCCGCGTCGGCCCCCGCGACCAACCCGGCTCCGGCCAAGCCCTGACCCGCGGCCGCATGTCCTATTGCGCGTCCCGTTTCTCCACCGTGCGCCGGCCGTCCGTCGAGGTCATGGTCGGCTCCGTCGGCGTCGGCGGCGCCCACCCGATCCGGTTGCAGTCGATGACCACCAGCGACACCCAGGATGTCGCCGCCACGGTCAAGCAGTCCATCGCCCTCGCCGAGGTCGGCTGTGAGATCGTCCGCATCACCGCGCCCAACGTCGCCGCCGCGAAATGCCTCCAGGCCATCCGCACCCAGTTCACCGCCGCGGGCTTCGGCCATGTGCCGCTCGTCGCCGACATCCATTTCCTGCCCAGCGCCGCCATGGAGGCCGTCGAGCACGTCGAGAAGGTGCGCGTGAATCCCGGCAATTACGCCGACAAGAAGAAGTTCAGCGTCCGCGAGTACTCCGACTCCGACTATTCCACCGAGCTCCAGCGCCTGCACGACGCCTTCTCCCCGCTGGTGAAGCGCTCCCGGGAACTCGGCCGCGCGATGCGCATCGGGACCAACCATGGTTCGCTCAGCGACCGCATCATGAACCGTTACGGCGACACGCCGCTCGGCATGGTCGAGAGCGCGCTGGAGTTTCTCCGCATCGCCGAGGCCCATGCCTACAAGCAGATCGTCCTCTCGATGAAGGCCTCGAACCCGAAGGTCATGATCCAGGCCTACCGGCTGCTCGTGCAGCGGATGGCGCAGGAGGACATGCATTACCCGCTGCACCTCGGCGTGACCGAGGCCGGCGACGGCGAGGACGGCCGCATCAAGAGCGCCATTGGCATCGGTTCGCTGCTGCTCGACGGCCTCGGCGACACCATCCGCGTGTCCCTCACCGAGGACAGCGTGTACGAGGTCCCCGTCGCCCGCGCCATCGCGGACAAGGCGATGAGCCTCTGGACTGCCGACCGCCCCTCGCCCGGCGCCGATCGCCCCGATGACGGCATCGATCCCTACCATTTCACCAAACGCGAGACGGCGACCCTGCAACTCTCACCGGGCGTCACCGTCGGTCCGGAACAGCCGCCGCGCGTGGTGGTGCGGGCCGGCGCGGACCTGGCCGCCACCCTCGGCCAGCTCGCCGCCGGCAAACTCACGGACACGCCCCCCGAGGTCATCCTCGTCCAGGTGGCGGCCGCCAGCCAGCTGACCCAGCTGCCCGATCCCGGAGCGTCCTCGTACGCGCTGGAACTCTCCCCGACCCTCACGCCGGCGGAGCTGAAGCCCTTCGCCGCCAAACTCCGGCCTGGCACGATCCTCGTGCGGGACTTTGGCGCGAATGACGCCGCCCCGCTCGCCGCCTTCGCCCAGTTCGCCCGCGAGCATCAACTCCTCCTCGCCGTGACCCTGACGCCCGGTGACTTCCCCGCCCTCGCGTCCACCCTGCAGACATTGGGCGATGACCGGCTGTTGTTCACCCTCAGCGCGTCCCGCGCGGCCCTCACCCCGCCGGCCCATGCCACCGGCGCGTACCGCCAGCTGGCCGCCGGTCTCCGCGGACTCGGCATGCGCGCCCCGCTCTGGATCCGCAACACGCCCGCGACGGCCGTGCGGGGCGACAACAGTTTCCTCTCCAAGCTGCTCGAAGCCTCGTTTCTCACGGGCGGCCTGCTCTGCGACGGCCTCGGCGACCTGGTCAGCATCGAGACCGAGGCCGACGCGCCCCGGGCGACCCGGCTGGCCTACAATGTCCTCCAGGGCGCCGGCGCCCGCATTTCCAAGACCGAGTTCGTCGCCTGCCCGAGTTGCGGCCGCACCCTCTTCGACCTGCAGACCACCACCCAGCGCATCCGCGCCCAGACCGGGCACCTCAAGGGCGTGAAAATCGCCATCATGGGCTGCATCGTGAACGGACCGGGCGAGATGGCCGACGCCGATTTCGGCTACGTCGGCGGCGCCCCGGGCAAGATCAACCTCTACGTCGGGAAAAACTGCGTGCAGTACAACATTTCGCAGGCTGAGGCCGACGCGAAGCTCATCGCGCTCATCAAGGAACACGGCAAATGGTTCGACCCCGCGCCCACCTCGGGGTGAGCCCGCACGTATCCGGAATTATACGCGCCGTCACCGGTTCGTAACCGGACCGTAACCTTGCAGCCGGCTTCCACAGCCACTTCCACGGCCATGGACCGGCGGTTGACTTACGAAAAGATTACGGCCGTTTTCCCGCGCTAACTTCCGCCCGGCGTGGCAATAAAATAATGGGAAAAGTTATGCCCAGACCCATGGTGAATAACTTGTCGGAAAGTTACCCTTGAAATGCTTTTTTGGTTCACTGTTACTCCGCCCTCGTTCAGCGTTTCTCTCCCGTCCGGCAGTTCTTTCTCACGTCCCTTTTAGCCTTGGTCCTAGGCTCCGCGGCAACACCCGATCGCAGCCCTTGGTCATCAATCATTTACGCTTTCACCCCACCACACCCTTTTCCCCTGATGACCCGGCATGAATTTCGTTGCAGGCAGGAAGCTCGGATCAGGCTCGGATCGACGTGACAGATGACCTCCGGCGGCGCTGTGTGAATAAAACCCCACTTTCCGCCCGTTCCATGCCCACTTTGTCTTTGTCCCCCAGTCTCTGGGAAACCGTCAAATGCGACTTCAAGGAGTTGTTTCCCGAGGACGTGTTCCAGATGTGGTTCGAGCCCATGGTGTGCCTCGAAACGACGGAGGATGCGATGACCCTGGGCGTGCCCAACGACTTCGCCGCCATCTGGATCCACGATAACTACCTGGACCTCATCACCCAGCGGCTCCGCCTCACCGCCGGCCGTCTCGTGAACGTCACCTTGCGGAAGGCCGACTCCCAGCGCTCCCCGGGCACGTCCCATTCCCACAAGATCGCCGAGCCTGCCCCCCGCGGCAAGGCCGCCCCCCGCCGCTCCGGCCGTTACGATGAGCGCAGCCCCTCGGCCGGCACGCTCAACGCCCGCAACACCTTCGAGACCTTCGTCGTCGGCGCCAACAACCAGATGGCCCACGCCGCGGCCCTCGCCGTCGCCCAGGCCCCCGCGCAGGCCTACAATCCCCTCTTCATCTACGGCAACACCGGCCTGGGTAAAACCCACCTGATGCACGCCATCGGGCACGCCATCCTCCGCGCCAACCCCGACGCCCGCGTCGCCTACCTCTCGACCGAGAAGTTCACCAACGAGTTCATCCAGGCCCTGCAGGAAAACAGCCTCACCAAGTTCCGCCAGCGCTACCGCCACGTGGACGTGCTGCTGATCGACGACGTGCAGTTCCTCGCCGGCAAGGAGCGCATCCAGGAGGAGTTCTTCCACACCTTCAACGACCTCTTCGAGGCCGGCAAGCAGGTCGTCCTCTCCAGCGACCGCCGCGCGAGCGAGATCCAGAAACTCGAGGCCCGCCTCGTGTCCCGCTTCGAATGGGGCCTGCCCGCCGACATCCAGGCGCCCGACCTCGAGACCCGCGTCGCCATCCTCCGCACCAAGGCCGCCAGCCTGAAGTTCGACCTGCCCGAGCCGGTCCTGACCTTCATCGCGCAAAACATCTCGAAGAACATCCGCCGGCTCGAGGGAGATCGG
>CAIOAO010000037.1 GCA_903855985.1 uncultured Opitutia bacterium
GCGATGCCAAGCTCAACGAGGACATCGTGGTGCCGATGCGGAACTACCTGAAATTCATCAAATTCCTCAGCGGCCTGAAGCGTCGCTCGGGTCTGTCCATCCCGACCTTTGGCCACCTGGCCGACGGCAATCTCCACGTGAACATCATGTATCACCGCGCGAACCGGCCGGAGTCACACGCGGCCGAGGTGGCGGTCAATGAGCTGATGCGCACGGTGGTGAAGCTGGGCGGGGCGATTTCCGGCGAGCACGGCATCGGGCTGGCGAAGACGCCCTTCCTGCGCGTGCAACACCGCGCGGCGCAGGTGAAGGCGATGCGGTCCGTGAAGGACGCCCTCGACCCGCGCGGCATCCTGAATCCCGGCAAGATGTTCGAGCCGGTGCGGATATGGAAATTTCCGAAACTCGCGGTGCACCTGCCGTGGGATCATAAGTGAGTGCATAATACTTTATCGCGGAAACGCGGAGGAGGGGAGGCGCTGAGCCAATCCGATCCAATCTTGTTTAGTATTTTCCCGGCATTTCCGCCCCTCCGCCCCTCCGCGAAAAATTCCGAACCCCATACCCCATGCCCCAATCCGACTTCGCTCGTGCTCTTTCCCTTTTCACGCTCCTGGCTGTTTCCGCGTTCGGCGCCGGGGACCTGAAAACGCTGCCGTACGCCTGGGCGCGGTTTGTCATGCCGCCCGGGGTGGTCATCCCGCACGAACCGGACCGCGTGTTCATCGGCCCCGGCACGACCCAGCTGCCCAACGGCGACATCCTCATGATCGCCCCATGGGGATCCGCCCCGGCGGAGTTTCAGGAACTGCGCGGGGTTTACCCGTTGCCGAATATTTACCGCAGCACCGACAACGGCCGGACCTGGACGCGCGAGCAGCGGATCGCGATGGAGTGGAAGGTCACCGGCACGATCAACAACGGCGGGTTTTCCTTTCTCCGGCTGATGGACGGCCGGCTGGCGCTGGTGGGGCACCGCTATGTGCCGGACAACAAGGGCGGCGGGCTGCCGGTCATTGCATATTCCTCGGACAACGGTGTGACCTGGACGCCGGCGCGCATCGTCGGCCAGGGCGTCGCGCCCGACGACGGCTGGTACATCATGAACGACCGGCTGATCCAGTTGAACAGTGGCCGCCTGCTGATCCCTGTGGCTCACGCGGTACCGGGCAGCGGGCCGGAAGGTGATCTGGCGGAATCCGGCTGCTTTTACAGCGACGACAACGGTGGGTCGTGGAAACTGTCCCAACTGGTGAAGCCCAAGGGCGCGCTGCGCGGCATGGCGGAGCCGTGCGTGGCGCAGCTCCCGAACGGCCACGTCCTGATGCTCGCGCGTTCAGGCACGGGTTACCTCGTGGACTCGTGGTCGCAGGATGGCGGCGTGACCTGGTCGCCGCCGCAAAACACCGCGCTGCTCTCGCCCTGCACCTCGCTCACCCTGAAGACGCTGCCGGACGGGCGGCTGATCGTGTTCTACAACCACGTGAAGGAGGACAGCCCAGGCAGCCTCTTCCCGCGCTGCCCGCTGGTCTATGCCGTATCCTCCGATGGCAAAACCTGGGGCGCGCCCGTGCTCGTGGATGACGAAGGCTGGGACCCGGACGTGCCGACCCGCGAGAACATCTATCCGTCAATCTGCTTCGTCGACGAAGGCATGCTGGTCGTGTGGTCGTCGCATTTCTCCAACTCCGGCAAGTCGCGGCGCACGCCGCAGGAAAACCTCATCGGCGGCGGCAAGCGCGCCATCCTGAACTACCCGGCAAAGTGACCCGGTTTTTCCTGCGATGCCGAAGGCCATGAAAATCCGCCCCTACCGCGCCGCGGATGAGTCCGCGATCGTCGCGCTCTGGGCAGAGTGCGGACTGCAGCGGTGGAGCGACCCGCGGAAAGACATTGCGCGGAAGCTGAAGGTGAATCCTGAGTGGTTTCTGGTGGGCGAGATTGATGGCGTGGTCATGGCGACCTGCATGCTGGGCTACGAGGGACACCGGGCGTGGATCAACCTGCTCGGGGTGGCGCCGGCCTATCAGAAGGGCGGCCACGGCAAGGCCCTGCTGGCCGAAGCCGAGCGGCTGATGCGGGCGGAGGGCTGCGCCAAAATCAACCTGCAGGTGCGCACGACCAACACCGGGGTCATCGCGTTTTACGGGCGACTCGGCTTCAAGCTCGACGAGGTCGTGAGCATGGGGAAGCGGCTGGAGCCGAACTGACTCACGCCGGCTTGACCGCGGGGCAGGCCCGGTCGAGCACGGCTAACCAGCCCGGCCGGCTTCACAATTGCGACTTTCGGCCACCGACGGCGGATGGAGCGGGAAAGGGGCCTTGGCGAGCGCCAAAACAGCCCCGTCACTTTCCGTTTGCCCGCGCTCGCGCAGCCCGCTCACACTCTCCGCCTTTAATGTATCTCAAGGCGCTAAAACTGCACGGCTTCAAGTCCTTTGCCGATGCCACCACCCTCCAATTTGAACCCGGCGTGACCGCGGTTGTCGGCCCCAACGGCTGCGGCAAATCCAACATCGCGGACGCGATCCGCTGGGTGCTCGGCGAGCAAAGCGCGAAGGCCCTGCGCGGCGGCAAGATGCAGGACGTCATCTTCGAGGGGGCCGACACCCGCAAGGCCTCCCAGCTCTGTGAAGTGTCGCTGCTCCTCACGGAGTGCGAGAAGCAGCTGGGCAGCGAATTCCACGAGATCGAGATCACCCGCCGCGTCCACCGCGACGGCCAGAGCGAATACGCCTTCAACGGCCAGACGTGCCGGCTGAAGGACATCCAGAAGCTTTTCATGGACACCGGCGTCGGCCGGACCAGCTACTCGATCATGGCCCAGGGCCAGATTGACCAGATCCTGTCGTCGAAGCCCGAGGAGCGCCGCGCGGTGTTCGAGGAGGCCGCCGGCATCACCAAGTACAAGAGCGCCCGCCGCGAGGCGATGAACAAGCTGGCGCTGACCGACCAGAATCTGGCGCGCGTCGCCGATGTCGTGGCCGAGGTCGGCCGCCAGATCGGCAGCCTCCGCCGCCAGGCCGCGAAGGCCATGCGCTTCAAGCGCCTCAGCTTCCGCCTCCGGCACCTCAGCCTCGCCTGGAGCAGCCACCAGCACGCGCAGCTTTCCGCCACGCTGGGTGAACTGGAGACCAAGGTGGCCGCGCTGCGCGCCGAGGCCGACGCCCGCCGGGCGGGCCTCGAGGCCCAGCAGGGCACGCTCGAGGAAAAGAAATCCGGGCGCTCGCGCCTCAACCAGCGCGTGCAGGACGCCCAGCAGGCCGTGTTTGACCTCCGTTCCCAGAAGGAAGCCGCGGAGAACCAGGCCAACCTGGCCCAGATCAAGCGCACCGGGCTCGAGGACCGCCTCGCCTCGTCGCGGGACAACCTCGGCGAAATCGAGATGCAGCTCCGCGAGGTGTCGGCCCAGGTCGACACCGGCGCCCAGGACAAGCAGATGCAGCTCGGACTGCTCGGCAGCAGCGACGCGGTGTTCCAGCAGCGCAACCGCGAGCAGGCCATCGCCGAGGGCGAGCTGAGCAAGCTCGAGCAGGAGCTGCACCAGGCCAAGTTTCAGCTCCTCCAGCTCGAAAGCACCGTGGCGCGCCTGCGCACCGACTGCTCCGGCTACGAGGTGGACCAGAAGACCAGCGCGCTGCGCCACGACGCCGTCGCGCAGGACATCGGCCAGGTCCGCACGCAGCACACGGCCGCCGGTCAGGCCGCCACCGAGCTCACGGCCCGCACCGAGACGATGCTGGCCGAGAAATCACGCATTCACAACGAGGCCACAGCCGCGCAGCAGACCATCACGGACCTGACGCGGGAATTCCGCGACGCCCAGCGCAAGCTCCAGGACATCGACCGCCAGCTGGCGCAACGCACGGCGCGGCTCCGGTTGCTCCAGCAATTGCAGGAAAAATGGGAAGGCTTCGGCGAAGGCGCCAAGGCCGTGCTGCAGGGCCGGCTCGATGCCGCCCTCGCGGGCGCCAAGGCCACGCCGATCACGTCCGGACTCGAGGTGAAGCCCGAGTACGGCAAGGCGGTGGAAGCGATTCTCGGCGCGGCCGCGGAGGCCATCAGCGTCAGCGACCTTGCCACGGCGCAGCGCATTCTCGCGCAGCTGGACAACGAGCAGATCGGCTCGGCCGTGCTGCAGATTGGCGAAGTTGTGCAGGCCGCCGGCGCGGACGCGGCGGAGCGGCCGGCGTTTCTCCGGCCGGCGACCGAGGCCCTCGCAGGTGAGGCGAACGGGCATCCGGCGGCGAGCATCCTGGCGAGCTGCTACATTGCGGACGACCTCGGGGCGTTCCTGGAATTTTGGAAGGCCAACCCCGGCTTCGCGTTTCTCGCCGTGGCGACCCGCAAGGGCGACCTGGTGGACCGGCGCGGGCTCGTTTACGGCGGGCATCACAGCGCCCGGAAGTCGTCCGGGAGCATCGTCCAGCGCGAGATCGACCTGCGCGAGACGGCCAAGTCGCTGGCGGACGACCAGAAGCTGCATGACGACCAGAAGGCGGCGATCGATGCGCTCAGTGCGAAGCTGGCCGCCGCCGAGCAGGCGGTCGAGCAGCGCCGCGCCGAGGTGCTGGTGATCACGCAGAACGTCGCGGCCGTCCAGGCGGAACAGCGCAATGCCCAGCGGGCACTGGAAGACGTGGGCAACCGCCTGCGGCGCATGGAAACCGAGCTTACGACCCTGGAGCAGGCCCGCAACGAGGCGCATGCCCGCTGGGAAAAGGCGCAGGCCGGGCTGGCCACGGCGGATGCCGAGGCGACGGCGCAGCGCGAAAAGATTCACCAACTCGAAACCCGCATCGTCGAGACCCGCACGGACCGCGATGTGAAGCGCGAGTCGCTGGCGCAGGCCCGGCTTGAGCTCGCGGAGCGCCGCCAGAAGGTCGAAGTGCTCGACCGCGGCCTGGGCGAGATGGAAAAACGCCGCCACCAGCTCGATGACCTGCTGGTGCAGCGCCAGACGGAAATCGAATCCTGGTCCGGGCAGACCGGAGAACTCGAGCGCGAGTCCTCCACCCAGCGCGAGCGCGCCGCCCAGATCGGCGGGACGCTCGGCGTCGCGCAGGAGCAGGTGGAGAAGATCCGGATCGAGCTCGTCGAGCTTGAGCGCGAGATCAGTGCGCTGGAGACGGCGCAATCCTCACTGCACACGCAGTCCGAGGCCGCGCATGACGAATTGAGCAGCCACGAGGTGAAGCTCGCCGAGACGCGCCAGCGCGCCCTGTTCCTCGCCGAGGAAGTCACGCGGGAGTTCCAGGCGGATATCGCCACCCTCGACTGGAAACACCTGCTGTGGCACGCCGAGGACGAGCCCGAGGGCGTCAAGCCGCTCGACCTGGACGAGGACGAGGAAGCAGAGAGTGGTCAGCAATCTGCAGTCAGCGGTCAGCCGGATTCCAACCCGGAGGCCACCAAGCCCAAAAAGCGGAAGGCCAAGGCCCCGCGTGGCGAACCCACCGAGGCGGATCTGGCGGCGCTGGACGCGACCAATTGGGACGAGATCAAGGTCGAGGCGGACGCCCTGCGCTCCCGCCTGAACAGCATGGGGGCGGTCAACCTCGTCGCCATCGAGGAGTACGCCGAGCTGAAGCAGCGCCATGACTTCCTCACGGCGCAGAGCACCGACCTCACGACGGCCAAGGCGGACCTGCTCAAGGCCATTGATGAGATCAACCAGACCTCGCAGAAGCAGTTCGAGGTCACGTTCGAGCAGATCAAAAAGAACTTCGCCTACACCTTTGAGACGCTCTTTGGCGGCGGCCGCGCCGCGCTGGAGCTGATCCAGGCCGAGGACATCCTCGAGAGCGGCATCGAGATCGTCGCGCAGCCGCCCGGCACGAAGCTGAAGAGCATCTCGCTGCTCTCCGGCGGCCAGAAGACCCTCACGGCGGTCGCGCTGCTGTTCGCACTCTACATGGTGAAGCCGTCGCCGTTCTGCTTGCTCGACGAGTTGGACGCGCCGCTCGACGAATCCAACATCGGGCGGTTTACCGACCTGCTGAAGAAATTCGTGAACGAGTCCCAGTTCATCATCATCACGCACAACAAGCGCACCGTCTCGGCGGCGCGCGCGATCTACGGCGTGACGATGGAGGAGCGCGGCGTGTCGAAGACCGTCTCGATGCGCTTCAACCAGGACCGCGGCGAGGCCGAGGTGCATGCCCCCAACATCGCGGAATCGGTGAGCGGCGCGAAGCCGGTGGCGCTGGTGTGACCCGCTGAAACGGTACCGCTCGGCCGACCAAGGCCGAGCGGATCGAAGAATTCAGGCGCCGCGACTCCGGGGTCGCGCGACCTCAGGAGATCAAGTCCGGCGGGACGTTGCTGAGGGCTTCCTCGATCGTGGTCAGGCCCATCTTGACCTTGAGGAAGGAGTCCTGGTGGAGCGTCTTCATGCCATTTTTCATGGCGATGCGCTTCAGGCCGGCGACCTCCACCTCCTTGTTGATGGCCTCGGTGAGCTCCTCGCTGTTGATCATGAGCTCGTGGATGCCGACGCGGCCCTTGTAGCCGAGGCCGCCGCAGGTGGGGCAGCCGTCGGGCTTGGCCTTGAAGACCTGGCCGGACCAGCCGAGCGCCTTTTCCATGAGCTCCTTCTCGCGGCCCTCGGGCTCGTAGGAGACCTTGCAGCTCTTGCAGACGCGGCGGAGGAGACGCTGGGCGCAGACGCAGACGAGGGACGCGGAGATGTTGAACGGCTCGACGCCCATTTCACCGATACGCGCAATCGTCGACGGGGCGTCGTTGGTGTGGAGGGTGGAGACGAGCAAGTGACCGGTGAGGGCGGCCTCGACGGCGATGCCGGCGGTTTCCTCGTCGCGGATTTCACCGACGAGGATGATGTCGGGGTCCATACGGAGGTAGCAGCGCAGGGCGCGGGCGAAGGTCAGGCCGATGGCGCGGCTCATCTGCATCTGGTTGATGCCGGGGAGCGTGTACTCGATGGGGTCCTCGGCGGTCTGGATGTTGACGTCGGGGGTGTTCACCTCGCCGAGCGCGGAGTACAGCGTCATGGACTTGCCGGAGCCGGTCGGGCCGC
>CAIOAO010000038.1 GCA_903855985.1 uncultured Opitutia bacterium
AAAATGGTCGGGCTGGTGAGATTCGAACTCACGACCTCTTGCACCCCATGCAAGCGCGCTACCAGGCTACGCTACAGCCCGAACAAAGGAAGGGTCACAAAGCGGCATGCAGCTGACCGAGGCAAGTTGTTTTTCTGGTCACTCCGTTGCAGCGGGCATCTCCATCCGATTTTAAGCGGGCATGGACCGCGCCAGTCGCATCGACCCGCTCATCGCGCGGCGGGCGGAGTAAGCTTCAGCCTTCAGCTCTCAGCTGCCCGCTCATCTCGTCGCGAGATACGGCTCAATCGGCCTGAAATTCGGCCGCGCGCACGCCGCATCGCGCTGGGCCGGGCTGCTGAAAAGATAAACCGCGTAGCCGCCAAAGCCGCCGCCGCAATATTTCCACGCGAGCGGTTTCACCCCGGCCGGCAGTACGGTGCTCATGACTCCCGTCGCCGCCGGGTCGCCCGGCAGCGGCGCCATGCCCTCGGCCCGCTGCACGTTCGAATAGGACTGGCGCACGGCGTCAGCCAGCAATGCGAGGTCGCTCCGCCAGACAGCATCGCGCGCCGTTGCCGCCGCGCGGGCGATGGCGTCATAGTTGCGCGGCAGTTTCGCCAGGTCCGGCGTGTTATGCGGCGTACCGGTCCAGTACAGCGCGAGATGGCCGCGCAGGAAATCCCCGTTGTGCTTCAGCTCCAGCTCCGGCCGCGGCCCGCTGCGCCAGACGCAGAGCCCCGTCTCGGAAATGATCGCCGGGTCCTGCCAGCCGACCCCGAGGTCGAGCTCCGAGCCAACCCCGTCCTTACCGTTCAACAGCGCCCACGCCCCGCTGCCGCCCAGGCCCGCGTTCTTTTCAAAGGACCAGTCGCGCAGCGAGACTGTCGGCGAAATCGCACAGTTGACCACGTACGCCCCCGCGCGCGCGAACCGCGGCACATCCAGCCAGCCACCCGCAAAGTCCACCCGCAGCGGCGCCTCCTCGGGCGCGCGGATGAACTTAACGATCTGCGTCGTGGACACCGGCGAGAATTGCGGCGGCGTTTTAGGCAGCACCACATAGCGCCCGCCGACCTGCGCGCAGAGGTCGCGCTTCAATTGCGCGTACTTGTCGTCCTCCGTCACCGCGAGGATCGCCGGCCGCAGCCGCAGAAAGTGCTCCTTGAAATCCAGCCCCTCCTCGAGGCCGTCACCAATCACCACCTCGTCCACCATGTTGAGCCCCGCCAGCAGCGCCCGCTTGTGGTCGTCCGGCAGCGAACTCCGCCGGTGCTTGTGCAGCCAGAGCACCTCGGCCGACGCAAACGACACCGTCAAATGATCGCCCAGCGCCCGCGCCTCGCGGAAAAACTGCAGGTGGCCGGCGTGCACAATGTCGTAGCAGCCGGAAACAAATACGCGCGTCATAGGGTGCCTGTAGCTCGGCGGCGCAAACCAAACGCGTCAACCTGTCTTTGCGCGGCCTTCCCCGCCGGTTTGCCAGCTTGAGGTCAAAATCCTCCGTTCGGGATGGCTGCATTACACTGCCGGGCGCTAGCCCCAAGCCGGACCGCGAGAACATCGTGTCCAAGGCCCTCGACCGCTACCGGATCATCGCCGCTGCGAATTACGACCGGGAACTCGGCCGCACCCTCGAGCGCTACCAGCTCACGCTCCCGAAGGAGTGAGGCCCAGGGGTCGGGCGGGGTCGCTGACCCCGCCAAAACCCGGCAAACCTTTGCCGCGGATTTCACGGAGCGACCCGGATAATTGCCGGCTAGCCGCGGCCATCGGCGGAATCCGCGGAAACGCATTTTCGGATCCAGGCGGGTTCAGCGATCCCGCCCGGCACGCCTCGATGATTTTTCTCCGCTTCGCGGCTTGCGCTCGGCGCCGGCGCCGCCTGATAACTTTGCGTGATGGGGTTGCGCCGCGCGCCCCGCACTCCCACCCCTCCCCTGCATGGCAGCCCCGCTTTCCCGGCAAAAACTTCTGCGCGAGTGGAAACTGTATTTTTTCGTGGTGCCCTCGCTCGTGATGGTGCTCGTGTTTGCGTACTTTCCGGCGGCCAGCGCGGTCTACCACAGCTTCTTTGAGTGGGCCGGTGGCGACACCAAGCAGCTCATCGGCTTCGATAACTTCCGCCGCGCCTTCCACGACCAGGTCCTGCTCGACTCGTTCCTCACCGTCAGCGTCCTGATCGTCTTCAACCTCTTCAAGATGGTGCCCTCCATCCTGCTCGCGGTCCTCATCCACCGCCTGAAGAGCGACCGCTGGCAGTACGTCTACCGCGTCCTCCTCGTCGTCCCGATGATCGTCCCCGGGCTCGTCACGCTCTTCATCTGGAAGTTCTTCTTCGACCCCAACCTCGGCGTCCTCAACGGCATCCTCGACTACACCGGCCTGAAGGGCGTCCTCGTCTCCCTCGACCACTTTTTCCACTGGGGCATCTTCTACGCCAACGTCCCCATCGGCTGGCTCTCGCAGCCGGAACTCATCCTGCCCTCGCTGTTCCTCTGGGGTTTCCCGTGGATCGGCGCCGTCGGAGTGCTCATCTTCTTGGCCGGCCTGCAGTCTATCGGCCAGGACGTCTACGAGGCCGCGGAACTCGACGGCATCGGCCCGATCGGGAAATTCATCTACATTGAGCTGCCCCTCATCCTCACCCAGGTGCGCCTCATGCTCGTCCTCCTCATCGTCGCCACCCTGGGCGGCTACGGCCTGCAGCTCCAGCTGCTCAACGAGTATGGCGGCCCCGGCGGCCGCGGCATGGTGCCCGGCCTCTGGATGTACAACCGCGCGTTCTACGCCGGTGAGTTCGGCTACGCCTGCGCCATCGGCATGATCCTCTTCCTCTTCATCCTCGTGCTCACCTTCGTGAACAACCGGTACGTCCGCATCGAAAAATGACCCCCGTCACCAAGCGCCGGACCGACTTCAGCCGCGACTGGACGAAGCACCTCTTCATCCTGTTCTTCATCCTGATCGAGCTGTTCCCGCTCTACATGATGTTCCAGGTGAGCTTCAAGGACAACGCCACCTTCATCCGCCAGCCGTGGCTGCCGACCAACCCGCTCACCTGGCACTGGGAAAACTGGTCCTTCGCCTTCCATCTCATCCTGCCCTACATCGCCAACACCGTGTTCGTCGCCGTCACCGGCACGGTCTGCTCGCTCTTCCTCGCCATCCTCGGCGCGTATTTCTTCGCCCGCCACAAGCTCCCGGGCAGCCGCCTCCTCTGGGCCGCGTTCCTCGCCCTCATGCTCATGCCCGGCGTCGTCAACATCACGCCGCTGTTCATGCTCCTGAAGTCGCTCAAGCTGCTCAACACCCTCTGGTCCCTCGTCCTCGTCGGCATCGCCGGCGGCCAGGTCTTCAGCATCTTTGTCCTGCGCAATTTCATCGAGGACCTCCCCCGCGACCTGTTCGAGGCCGCCGAGATGGACGGCGCCTCCCACCTCCAGCAGGTCTTCAACGTCGTCATCCCGATGTCCGGCCCGATCATCGGCACCCTCGCTATCCTCTCGTTCCTCGGGATGTGGAATGACTTCCTGCTCCCGCTCATCGTCCTGCGCGACAAGGAACTCTTCACCCTCGGCGTCGGCCTCATCTACCTCGACGGCGAATACGTGAAACAATGGGGCCAGATCATGGCCGCCTATTTCGTCGCCTCCATCCCGCTCATCGTCGTGTTCCTCTTCACAATGCGCCTCTTCGTCCGCGGCCTCTCCGCCGGCGCGATCAAGGGCTAATGTCCGCGCCGTCGCGCGGACATTAGTGGTGAGCCTGCCGAACCACTGAATTCGCGGCGGCCTTGGCTGGCCGGGCACGTCCCGCGCCTGCTTGGATTGCGGTCCGCGCCGACCACGACGACGCATCCCGCGAGGATTTCGAACGTCCCCGCGATTCCTGGCGCGGGCCTGCCCGCCGTAGGCTCGGCGAAGGCGGGCGCTTTGCACGGAGACCCCTTCCGGCGTCGTTCATTCTGCACGAAAAAACGCCGGCCTTTCACCGCGTAGCCGGCCCAGAAAATTTTTAAGCATATGGTCTAAAGGTAGTTGCAAACCGTTTCGACGGTGTTGGCACGCATCGAGGTAGGTACAGACCCCGTATCTGCCAACCGCTAACTCAACTATTCTATCATCATGTACTCTTCCTCCTGCGCCCTCGGCACCCCGGTCAAGGCCACCCGCACCTCCGCCAAAACCTCCGAGACCCCCAGCCCGTCCGCCCAAGAGGCCCTCATCGACGCCGGGTTGGTTCAGCGCTTCAACGCCGGCGATGACACCGCCTTCGTCCAGATCATGGAACGCTACCGCGCCAAGATCTTCACAGTGACCCTCGGCCTGCTTCGCAACCACGCCGATGCCGAGGAAATCACCCAGGACACCTTCATCCGCGCCCACCGCGGCCTCGCCCGCTTCCGCGGCGACTCCTCCCTCGCCACCTGGCTCTACCGCATCGCAGTCAACCTGGCGCGCAACCGCTACTGGTACTTCTTCCGCCGCCGCCGGCAGGACTCGCTCTCGCTCGACTGCGCCCTCAGCGAGGACAACACCGGCACCTTCTCCGACCTCGTCGCCGACGTCTCGCAGGACCCGGCCCAGGAGGCTGCCACGGGTGAGTTCACCCAGCTGATCAACACCTGCATGGACAAGCTCGATGCCCGCCACCGTGAAATCCTCACCCTGCGCAACGTCCTCAACCGTTCCTACGAGGAAATCGCCCACGCCCTCGGCATCAATGTCGGCACGGTGAAGAGCCGCATCGCCCGTGCCCGCGAGAATCTCCGCGCCCTCCTCGCCGAGGCCTGCCCGGAGTTCTCCCCCGAGTCCTCCCCGGCCGACTGGTTCATCCCGACGCGCTCGTCCTACGGCCGCCCGACCATCGCCAGCGCCTGATTTTGGTTCGTTTGTTTGTAATGTGTGGCAGGGCCATGCGGGATTTTCCCGCGTGGCCTTGTTTTTTTCACGGCGGCTCCCCTGAATGAGGCCGCGTGCCTCCCGTCCTGAAAGTCTCCCCCCTGGCTGCGCGGCGTTTCATGCGCCGCGCCCTGCTGCTTGACGCCCCCGTGCCGGACATCGCCACCGCGCTCGCCCACCACGGCTACATCCAGATCGACCCGATCAACGTCTGCGGCCGCATGCACGACCTCATCCTGCGCAACCGCGTCACCGGCTACCGCGAGGGCGGCCTCATGCGCCACCTCCATGGCGAAACCTCGCCGCTGCCGGCGGCCGAACGCACGGCGTTCGAGCACCACCTGCCCGACACCCACGTCCTCGTGGCCTTTACGCCCGATGCCTGGCCCCACCTGCTCGGCGCCATGCGCGGCCGGACCAAGACCCCGAGCGCCTGGTCGGGCAAACTCACCCCGCGCGAGCGCGACCTCGCCACCCATATCCTCGGCGAGCTCGCCGCCCGCGGCCCGCTTTCGTCCGAGCACATCGAGGACGACCGCCGCGGCCGCCGCGCCTGGGGCACCGCCACCCTCGCCAAGGCCACGTTACAGAAACTTTTCTTCCATGGCCG
The DNA here is from genome assembly GCA_903855985.1 of uncultured Opitutia bacterium. GTDB lineage: Bacteria > Verrucomicrobiota > Verrucomicrobiia > Opitutales > Opitutaceae > Opi-474. The sequence continues at coordinate 5,494 of CAIOAO010000038.1, forward strand.
TGTGCTCATCGCCCAGCGCGACCACAACCGCCGCCTCTACGACCTCCCTGAACGCGTCCTCACCGCCAAAGTCCTCGCCTCACCCGAGCCGTCCGCCGCCGCCACCGCCCGCTGGAGCGTCCTGCTCAAACTCCGCCAGCGCCGCCTCACCTTGCTCAAACGCGCCGAACTCGCCCGCGTGGCCGACACCGTCCAGCCCGTCTCCCTCGGCGACGGCCCCACCCTCTACTGCCTCACCTCGGACGTCCCGCTCCTCCACGCCGTCTCCGACGATTCGAAAATCGAAAATCGAAATTCGAAAATTAGTCCCCTCCTCCTCGCGCCCCTCGACCCTTTGATCTACGACCGCGCCGTCAGCCGCCACCTCTGGGGTTTCGACTACACGTGGGAAGTTTACACCCCGCCCCACAAACGCACCCGTGGCTATTACGCGCTCCCCATTCTCTCCGGCCACGAACTCGTCGGCCACGTGGACCCCAAGGCCGACCGCGACGCCAAAAAACTCCGCGTCATCTCCCGCTCCGTCCGCCGCGGCCATATCGTCGCCCCCGCCGTGCGCGCGCTCGCCCAATTTCTCAGTCTCCGCTGAACCCGCCCGATGCCGACCGCTGCCCCGCCCACCCTCGACCAACTGCTCAAGCGCACCTTCGGCTACGGCACCTTCCGCCCCCTCCAGCGCGAAATCATCCAAGCCACCCTCGCCGGCCAGGACGTCTTCGCCCTGCTCCCCACCGGCGGCGGCAAGTCGCTCTGCTTCCAGCTCCCCGCCCTCGCGCGCCCCGGCCTGACGGTCGTCGTCTCGCCGCTCATCGCGCTGATGAAGGACCAGGTTGACGCCCTCCAGGCCAGCGGCGTCGCCGCCACCTTCCTCAACTCCACCCTCGGCGCCGACGAGTCGCGCGCCCGCCTGCGCGGCCTGCACCGCGGCGAATACAAGCTCCTCTACGCCGCCCCCGAGCGGCTCATGCTCGAGGGATGGGTGGAAAACCTGCAGGCTTGGAACGTCGCCTGCATCGCCATCGACGAGGCCCACTGCGTCTCCGAGTGGGGCCACGACTTCCGCCCCGAGTACCGCCAGCTCGCCAAGCTCCGCACCGCCCTGCCCGGCGTGCCGCTCATGGCGCTCACCGCCACCGCCACCGGCCGCGTGCGCGAGGATATCATCACCCACCTGAAACTGCGCGCCCCGGCCACCTTCGTCGCGAGCTTCAACCGTCCCAACCTCACCTACCGCGTCATCCCCAAGGACCAGCCGCTGAAGCAGATCATTGATTTCGTCCGCCCGCGCGAGCACGAGAGCGGCATCATCTACTGCGCCAGCCGCGCCGCCACCGAGCGTGTGGCCGAGGCCCTCGCCGGACGCGGTTTCCTGGCCCGCGCCTATCACGCCGGCCTCACCGCCGACGAACGCAGCGGCAACCAAGAGAACTTCCTGCGCGATGACACCCGCATCATCTGCGCGACCATCGCGTTCGGCATGGGCATCAACAAGCCCAACGTCCGCTGGATCATCCACCACGACCTGCCGAAGAACATCGAGGGCTACTACCAGGAAACCGGCCGCGCCGGCCGCGACGGCCTGCCGGGCGACTGCCTGCTGCTCTTCAGCGCCGGGGACATCGCCAAGCAGACCCACTTCCTCGACGAGATCACCAACGAGCAGGAACAGCAGGTGGCCCGCGCCCAGCTCCGCCAGATCGTCCACTACGCCGAAAGCTCCGGCTGCCGCCGCGCGGAGCTGCTGGAATACTTCGGGGAGAAATTCCCGCTCGATAACTGCGGCGCCTGCGACAACTGCCTCGAGCCCCGCGCGACTTACGACGGCACCGTTGTCGCCCAGAAATTCCTCTCCTGCGTCTACCGCATCGCCCAGAACAGCCGCTTCGGCGTCGGGATGAACCACATCATCGAGGTCCTCACGGGCGCGGACACCGACAAGATCCGCCGCTGGGGCCACGACCGTCTCACCACCTACGGCATCGGCGGCGAACTCTCCCGTCCCCAATGGTCCGCCGTCGGCCGCGAGCTCATGCGCCTCGGCTTCGTCACCGTCGCCGAGGGCGAATACGCCACGCTCCAGCTCACCGAGGAAGGCATGGCCCTCCTGCGGGCCCGCACGCCGCTCACGCTCACCAAGCCGATGGACCTGCCGAAGTCCAAGCGGGTCGTCCGCCGCGAGGGCGACATCGAGTGCGACGAGATCCTCTTTGAGCGCCTGCGCTCACTCCGCAAGAAACTCGCCGACGAGCGGAAAGTCCCCGCCTACATCGTTTTCGGCGACACTACCCTTCGCGCCATGGCGCGCTCCTATCCCGCCACCCCCGGCGCGATGGAGGGCATCCCCGGCCTGGGCGAAAAGAAACGCGCCGAATTCGGCGCCACCTTCGCCGCCGAGATCGCCGCCTACCTTGCGACCAACTCGAGGCAATCCTTCAGCTGATCCCGGGCTTTCCCACCCGCTCGAGCCCGCCAAACATAGGTCCATAAGTCCCATAGGACCTATACGACCTACACCCCGCCCGCCCTCGGCCCTTACCGCGCCGTATTACCCAAGCCCCGCGCCGCGGGCTCTTTCAGCCACACCGCCATCGGCTGCAGTCCCCGGTTGTTCCACGCGTAGTAAGGAATCGCGGTGAAAGCCGGTTCCAGTTTTGGCTCGCGGGAGGTCAATATCGTAACGCCGCCCAGCAGGTCGGGGCGGGCTTCGGCGGAAAGTTCTCCGATTGCTGGCGCCACCCAGGCGGAGGGTGGCCCTTTCCGGTCCTTCGCCTCGACACAGTAGACCATCGGTCCGCGCTCAAAGGCCACGCGTCCCTGTAACGCGGCTACCTGCGTATTGCTCCGCACCGCGCGCACCGGCATCGGCAGGTTGAGCTCGACGACGTCGCCGGCCCGCCACTCGCGCGTAATGGCGAGGTAACCCTGCCCGGGGATTCCGTTCACGGGTACACCGCCCACCCGTACGCTCCAACCTGCGGCCGTCGCATCGTCATAGCTGTAGAGATCGGTCGGCACCGGCCGGCCCTGCACCCAGCCGGGGATCCGCACCCGCAACGTGAACGCCGCCGGTTTGGCCGGGGCCACTTCGAGCCGCACCGCTCCCGACCACGGGTAGTCCGTGGTCTGCGTCAGCTTCACCGCCGTGCCCGCCACCGTCGCCGTGCCTGCGCTCTGCGCGTAGAAATTCACGTACAACACATCGCCGCGCACCGCGTAGAAATAACCCGTAAAGTCCGCCAGGGTGCGGATCACATTCGTCGGGCAGCAGGCGCAGTCGAACCACGGCGCCCGGCCGGCGCGGCCGTTGTTGTTCCGCGCGACACCATTGTAGATGAGGGGGTTCGTGTAGAAAAACCGGTCGCCCGAGAGGGCAACCCCGCTGAGGAAGCCATTGAACGCCGTGCGCTCCAACACATCCATGTACCGGGCCTCGCCCGTCAGCAGGAACATGCGGTGATTCCACATCATGAGTGCGATCGCGGCGCAGGTCTCGTTATAGGCCTCGTTCGGCAGGTCGTAGTCGGCGCCATACATCTCGCCATGCGAGTCCGCGCCCACGCCGCCGGTCAGGTACAGTTTCTTGCCGGCCATGTTTTCCCAGATCGTCGCGATGGTGGCGGCATACCGGGCGTCGCCGCCGAGCGCCGCCACATCCGCCATGCCGGAGTACAGGTAGTTCGCCCTCACCGCGTGCCCGGTGGCCGCGACCTGGTCCACCGCCCGGCGATCCTGCTGGCTGTAGAGTTTTCCGCCCGGGCCCCGCGCCTCGATCAAGATCCGCGCCAGGTCGAGGAAGCGCCGGTCGCCCGTCACGCGGTAAAGTTTCGCCAGCCCCATCTCGATCACCTGGTGACCCGGCGCGATCCGCCGGCGGCCGTCACCAAAGTTCCGCCACACCAGTTCCGCGCTCTGCAGGCAAACATCGAGCAGCGCGCGCTTCCCCGTGGCCTGGTAGTACGCCACGCCCGCCTCGTACAGGTGACCCAGGTCGTAGAGCTCGTGGCTCAGGTCCGGATCGTTGAGCCAGCGCTGCGGGTTGATCCAGACGTGCACCGGCTGATCCGGGTGCATGGTCCGGAACGTGTAGAGGTAGCCGTCCGGCTCCTGCGCCGCCGCGATGCGGGCAATCCACCCATCAAGATGTTTCTCGAGGGCCGCATCGGGCCGCATGCTCAGGGCGTAGGCCGCGCCCTCGATGACCTTGTACACATCCGAATCGTCGAACGGATTCTGCGTCGCCGGCTGGTTCTGGAAGTGCGCCTCACCCGCCCGGCGGCGGCGCAGCGTTTCCGCCGCCAGGTCGAAATTCCGCAGCCGGCCCGTCTCCTCGCACTGCCGCAGCGCAAAGGGCACCGTGACCGTGCGGTTCACTTCCTGCCGCGCCTGCCAGAGCCCGCCGGTGACGCGCACCGCCGTGAACGGCACCGGCTGCACCGGGTAGTCAGTGGCCGCCAGCCCGGTGGCCGCACTCACGACCCAGCCAAGGAAAACGACGCGGCGAAGAAACATCGGTGAAGGGGTGCGCCAGTGTCCCCGGCTCTCCACCCGCCTGTCCAACCGATTATCGGGCGGCACGGTCGTGGCGCAGTCGGCAAATAGGTCCCAGAAGTCCCATGCGACCTATCCGTCCCATCAATCCCGCCCCGCCGGCCCCTCCATTGCCCGCCTCTCCCCAAACCTCCGCCGCGGCTATCTCCGGCTCACCGCAGAAACAGCTTGTACGCCTGGTTCTTCGTTTCGTCCCAGTACCGGTAGCCGAGCGTCCGGAGGAAACTGCGGAAGACCTTCATCTCCGCCGGCGGCACCTGCAGCCCGACGAGGATCCGGCCGTAGTCCGCGCCGTGGTTGCGGTAGTGGAACAGGCTGATGTTCCAGTTGGGCGACATCGAGTTCAGGAATTTCATCAGCGCCCCCGTCCGCTCCGGCACCTCGAAGCGCAGCAGCAGCTCGTTCTTCGCCAGTGCCGAGCGTCCGCCAACGAGGTGCCGCACGTGCAGCTTCGCCATCTCGTCGCCGGTCAGGTCGAGCGTCTTGAAGCCGTGCCGGCTGAAATGCGCCGCGATCCGGCCGCTTTCCGCCTTCCCGGCCGTCTGGATGCCCACAAAGATGTGCGCCGCCTTGGCGTCCGCGATGCGGTAGTTGAACTCCGTCACGTTCCGGTGGCCGATCAGCGCGCAGAACTTCCGCAGGCTGCCCGGTCCCTCTGGGATGGTCACGGCAAACAGTCCCTCGCGGTGCTCGCCCACCTCGGCCCGCTCCGCAATGAACCGCAGCCGGTCGAAATTCATGTTCGCCCCGCACGCCACCGCCACCAGCGTCTCGCCTTTCAGCCGGCGGCGCTCGACGTATGCCTTCGCCCCCGCCACCGCCAGCGCCCCCGCCGGCTCCAGCACCGCCCGGGTGTCCTCAAACACGTCCTTGATCGCCGCGCAGATGTCGTCGGTGCTCACGCGGACCACCTCGTCGAGATGCTGCCGGCACAGCCGGAAAGTTTCCTTGCCCACCTGCCGGACCGCCACGCCGTCGGCGAACAGGCCGACACGGTCCAGTTTGACCCGCCGGCCGGCCTTGAGCGACTGGTACATCGCGTCCGAGTCGAACGGCTCCACGCCGATCACCTTGATCCTGGGATTCAGGGCCTTCACGTAAGCTGCGACGCCCGCCGCCAGTCCGCCCCCGCCAATCGCCACAAAGATCGCGTGGAGCGGCCCCTGGTGCTGCTGCAGGATCTCCCGCCCGATCGTACCCTGCCCTGCAATCACGTCCGGATCGTCGAACGGGTGCACGAAGGTCAGCCCCTGCTTCTGCTCAATCTCCCGCGCCCGCAGGTACGCCTCGTCAAAGGTGTCGCCAAACAGCACCACCTCACCACCCCGCGCCTTCACCGCCATCACCTTCACCTGCGGCGTGGTCACCGGCATCACGATGATGGCATGGCTGCCCAGGCGCTTCGCCGCCAGCGCCACGCCCTGCGCGTGGTTGCCCGCCGAGGCGCAGACCACGCCGCGCTTGAGCACCGCCGGCGCCAGCTGCGCCATCTTGTTGTAGGCGCCGCGCAGCTTGAACGAGAAGACGCTCTGCATGTCCTCGCGCTTCAGCAGCAGCGTGTTGTTGAGTCGCGCCGACAGGTGCGCCGCCTTTTCCAACGGGGTCTCCCGCGCCACGTCATAGACGCGGGCCGTGAGGATTTTCTGGAGATAGTCGGTCATGGGTGCCCGCGGGGGTACCCCCTCGGAGGGGGTGTATGTGGCACCAATACCCGGCCCTGTCCACGCGGAATTTTAGGGCTGGGCCCGCCGCCGCGGGCTGCTGGCGGGTGGCTCAGTCCGCAAACCGCCACGTGGGCGTGAAATCCTTCGGCAGCTTGGTCGGCTCCAGGTGCGCCCGCACCATCTCGATCGGCATGCTGCCGCCCTGCATGATGCCGTCGTGAAACTGCCGGTCGGTCATCTTCCCCGGCGTCACCAGCTCCCGGTGCAGCTCGCGGAGCTGCAGCGCGCCCATCATGTAGCCGACCTGGTACAGCGGCGAATAATCGCCGTTGAACGACCGGCGCACCTCGCCCGTCGCGCTCGCGCGCTCGTGGCCCACGCGGTCCACCAGGAAGTCGATGCACTGCTGCGGCGTCCATTTGCCGAGATGGAAATTCAGCGAGAAGATGATGCGCGCGCAGCGGTGCGTGCGCCAGAAGAGCATGCCGATCCGGTCCTCCGGCGAGCGCGGGAACTTCCGGTCCCACATCTGGAACTCCCACCACAGCGCCCAGCCCTCGACCCAGAAGGGCGTCATGAAAAGCTGCCGGTGCTGGTTCGAGCGCGCGAGGGAGTACCACTGCAGGTGGTGGCCGGGCACCAGCTCGTGGAAGACCGTGGCCCGCGCAAAGTGGACGTTGTTGGCGCGCAGGCTCTGCAGCTTCTCGTCCTGCTCCATCGTGTCAGTCGGGTACGCGATGATGATGTCGTCGCCGCCGAGGAAGAACGGGTTCACCTTCTGCGCCGCGGGCGACATCATCTTCTGCTGCCAGAGGTCGGCCGCCAGCGGCGGCACCGTGACCAGGTTGCGGTCCGTCACAAACTTGATGGCCTCGAGGGCCAGGTCGCGCACGAGGTCGGGCTGGCGGCCGGGCTCGACATAGTCGTGCTTCACCTGCTCCAGCGCCGCCTTCCAGTCGTCGCCGTAGCCCATCTCCCGGGCCGCCCGCTTCCACTCCGCGTCGCACCAGGCAAACTCGCGGTTCGCGATGTCAATCAGCTGCTCCGGGGTGTAGGCGACCATCTCGTGCTCCAGCTCCGCCAGCAGGCCGTCGCGCCCGACGGGGTCGCCGATGATCGGCTCGTCCTTGCCCGCCTCCACGCCGACGACTTTTTCGCGCAAAAACTTGGTGTAGCCGTCCAGCCCGTCATTCAGCGCCTTGAAAGGCGCCCGGGTCCACCAGCTGAACAGCGGGTCGTAGCCGGAATAGAACTTGGACCAGTCATCGAGCGACTTCCGCAGCTCCGTCAGCCGGTTTGCCGCGCGGTACGCCGCGATGCGACTCACCGTGAAGGGCGCGGGCTTCGCTTCCGCCGGCGCCTGGGCCGCGGCCTTGGCGGCCTCAGGCTTGGTCGCATCCGGCTTTTCGGCCTTCAACCCCGCCTCCAGCCCGGCCCGCGCCTTTTCGAGCTCCTTGCGCATCTGCTCCAGCGTCGCCGCCGCGGTCTTCGGATCCACCGGCTGCATCAGCCGGCGCGACTCCTGCAACTGCGCGATCTCCTCGGCAAACGGCAGCACCGGGGCAATCTCGCGCGCCCGCGCCTCCTCGCGATCCAGCAGGCGCAGCTCGTAGACCAGGTGAGTGCGCAGCAGCGTGTAGTCGATGCGGCCTTCCACCCCCAGCGTCTCAAAGGCCATCTGCCCGAGCCGCTGCTGCCACGCCTGGTAAAACTCCCGCATCCGCCGCAGGTGCAGCGCCGAGGTCTTTACGCTGTAGAAGCGCTCCAGTTCGTCGCGGTCGGTCGTGAACCGCTCGACCAGCTCGCGCAGCTCGCTCGACGCGGGCTTCGTCAGCTGGGCCAGCTCCGGCGGCACGTAATCGGAGGTCGTGCGCAGGGCGGCCGGGGAAGGTTCGGCGGCCAGGGCCACCGACGCGGACAGGACCAGCAGGGCGGGAAGGAACCGGGAGGAAAGCATCCTCCGATTACAGCCTTCCCGCCCGCGTGGTCAAATGCGCAGGGGCTCTGTCCGGTCTGCGTTGAGGAACCGGCCTAGAACTTCCACTCCGCTCCGGCAAAGGCCCCGAAGCCCAGCGCCGGGTAGCCGTTCACGACTTCGTATTTCTCGTTGAGCAGGTTCTCAAACCGCGCCTTGAGCGTCAGCCGGCTGTTCACCGCCCATGCCGCGTACAGCCGCGCCACCGTGTAATCCTCCGCGTCAATCGTCGCAAAGGTCAGCGCGTCCACGTCCTGCCGTCCCGCGGCCAAGGCCACGCCCGCCCCGGCAGTCACGCCGTGGCCGAAATCATGCCAGGCATCCGCGCTGAACGCGTGCCGCGGCCGGCGCAGCAGGCGGGTCTGCGACGTGAGGTTGTCGGCCTGGAGGCAGGTGTACGCGACCCGCGCCTCGAGCGCCCCGCCCAGCGTCGTCTGCGCGCTGAGCTCGAGCCCGCGCGTGCGGGCCCGGTCGGCATTCACCACCGTGCTGGGGAACACCGCAAAATCATAGACAATCAGGTCCGTGAAATCCGTCTCGAACCATGTCGCGCTCAGCGTCCCACGCTTTTCCGGCAGATACCAGTCCACGCCCGCGTCCCAGCCGCGCGCCTTCTCGGGCCGCAGGTTGGGATTGCCCACATAGTACGTGTCACGGCCGTACAGGTCCAAAAAGCTCGGGGAGCGGAACGACGTGCCGTAGCTCGCGCGCAGCTTGAAGGTTTTCCCATCCGGCAGCCACGCCGCCGTCGCGCGCCCCGTGGTCGCCCGGCCAAACGTGTCAAAGTCGTCGCTCCGCAGCCCGGCGGTGAGAAACACGTTGGGCAGCGGCGTGAACTCGTCCTGCACAAACACCGCGAGCAGCGACTGGCGCTGGTCGATCTGGCCGAACCCGTCGTTGCGCGTGTGCGTCTGCTCGCCCGTGAGGCCGGCGGTGATCCGGTGTTGCTCGATCCCGCTGAAGGTCGTCTGCCAGTCGATCACCCCCCGGTGGTTCTTCACGGTGTTCGTCGCCGACGGAGAACCATACGGCGGGTTCGGGGCGGGCGACTCCGACTCAAACCGGCGTTCCTGGTCGCCGATCGTCACGCGGCTGAGCCAGTGCTCGCCCGGCGTCAGTTCGGCAAAGACCGTGGCCAGCACGTTGCCCTCACGGTTCGTGTTGTTTACGTCGTTGGTGTAACGGTCGCCCGGCTCGCCGGTCACACCGTGATACCAGCGCAGCGTTCCGCCCACGCTGAGATTCGTCCCGACCGTACGGTCGAGCCGGAGCACCGCGTTCGTGTGGGTAAAGTCATTGTTCGTCCGGGCATTCGCCGTGCGCCCGGTGTCCGCCGAGAGCGCATAACCCCACTCGCCCGAGGCCCCCTGCGCCGCCACCGCGCCATTCACCGTGCCAAAGCTGCCGCCCTCGGCGCCGAGGCTCGCCGTCGGCGCGCCGCGGCCGCGCTGCGCGCTGATCGAGACCACCCCGCCCACCGCCTCACCGCCGTACAGCGTACTCTGCGGGCCGCGTGCAATCTCCACGCGGTCCGTCGCCCCGAGGGTCGCCCCGCCAAGGAACACCTGGTAGTCGGTGTTGGCATCGTTCAGCCGGATGCCATCCACCAGGAACAGCGTCTGGTTGGAATTGGACCCGCGCAGGAACACCGACACCACCTCGCCCGTCGCGCCGCTCGGCGTGACCGGCGTACCGGTGGCAAAGCCGAAGATCCCGCTGAGCAGCGTGATCTGCCGGTGCGAGAGTTCGTCCGCGGTCAGCACGTCGGTCGCCGTGCCGATCTGGGCCGCCGGCTGGGGCGTGCGCGTGGCCGCGACAACATAGGTGTCGAGGGTGGCGGGTGTCTGGGCGCGAAGGGCCAGCGCCACAAGGGAGCCGGTCAGATAGAAGGCCAGGCGCGTGAACCGCGCCGATGATGGGGTTTTCATGGATCTCTGCTGTTGATGGGGGCAAGAGCAGAAATCCCCGGACGCAAGCGGCCGGAGTCACCACCCTCACCTTCATTTTGCGATGAAGTTTGTGCCTCGGTGCACCCCGCCAGGGGCGGAGCGATTTCCGGACACGTGAGCCTCCCGGGAACAGATATTCGGACTCCGCATATGTGCCCGGGACGCCCAAGTGCCACGTTCGAGGCGCTGGATTGCGGGCGGATTCCGGCTTTTGCCGTTTCCTCCCGCGGTCCTTCATTTTCCCCAAAAGTTACTTGTTCGCCCCGCGCGCCTCACCCCCTCGCCTTCACCAGCGCCCGCGCGCCGATTGACTTTCCTCCCGGGTCTGGCCCGGGAGCGGAGGATTGTGATGCGATACCGCAGCGCAACTGTGGCCGGTTCTCACGGCCTTCCCTGTTTCCCAAAAGTTACAAAGAACCCAGACGCGGCAACGTTGGAGTGAACTCCCGGCGAATGACAAGCTATTCCATACATCAACGCATTAGGATTCGTAGATATGTTTCTTGCAATGTCTTCCCGGGTGCCCCTAGTTTGCCGCCCTCCCGCCCCCCTCATGCCTGCCTCCCCACCCCGCCCGGCCGCCTCCTTTGCGGAACTGCGCGCGCTCTTCGCCGCCCGCATCGCCATCCTCGACGGCGCCATGGGCACGATGATCCAGGACTACAAGTTGTCCGAGGCCGATTTTCGCGGCGAGCGCTTCCAGGACCACCCGCACGATTTGCGCGGCAACAACGACCTCCTTTCGCTCACCCGCCCGGATGTCATCGCGGCTATTCATGCGGCTTATTTCGAGGCCGGGGCTGATCTGATCGAGACCAACACCTTTAACGCCACGGCCATCTCCCAGGCTGACTACAAGCTGGAGCCGATCGTCGCCGAGCTGAACCTCGCCGCGGCGCAGCTCGCCCGCCGCGCCGCCGATGCGGCCACCGCCAAGCTCGGCCGGCGCTGCTTTGTGGCCGGAGCGCTCGGGCCCACCAACCGCACCGCCTCGATGTCCCCCGACGTCAACCGGCCGGACTTCCGCGCCGTCACCTTCGACACCCTCGTCCCCGCCTACCTCGAGCAGGCCCGCGCCCTCGCCGCCGGCGGGGTGGATGCGCTGCTCGTCGAGACGATCTTCGACACCCTCAACGCCAAGGCGGCGCTGTTCGCGCTCGAGCTGCTCTTCGACGAGACCGGTGTCCGGCTGCCCGTGATGATTTCCGTGACGATCACCGACCAGTCCGGCCGCACCCTCTCCGGTCAGACCGTCGGGGCGTTCTACAATAGCATCCGCCACGCCCACCCGCTCAGCATCGGCATCAACTGCGCCCTCGGCGGCGCCCAGATGCGCCCTTACATCGAGGAACTCGCCGCCCTCGCCGACTGCCCCGTCAGCTGCTACCCGAACGCCGGCCTGCCCAATGCATTCGGCGGCTACGATGAGTCGCCGGCTGACATGGCCCGCGTCCTCGGCGACTTCGCCGCGCAGGGCTGGCTCAACCTCGTCGGCGGCTGCTGCGGCTCCACCCCCGCTCATATCGCCGCCATCGCCGCCGCCGTCCGGAAATCCCCTCCCCGCGTCGTCCCAACGCACGAATCCGCGATGCGCCTCAGCGGCCTCGAGCCGCTGACCGTCGCCTGAATTTTTCACGCGGAGACGCAGAGACGCCAAGAATCCCAATCCTGACTCTGCGCCTCCGCGCCTCTGCGTGAGTCCTCCCCCAATGCCCAACGCTGCCTCCACTTTCCTCATCATCGGCGAGCGCACGAACATCACGGGCTCGCCCAAGTTCGCCAAGGCGCTGAAGGCTGGCGACTGGGATGCCTGCCTCGCCATCGCCCGCCAGCAGGTCGAGAGCGGCGCCAACGTCATTGATATCAACGTCGACGAGGCCCTCATCGAGGGCGAGCCGACGATGGTGAAGTTCCTCAACCTCATCGCCGCCGAACCGGAAATCTCGCGCGTGCCGGTGATGCTCGACTCCTCCAAGTGGACCGTCCTCGAGGCCGGCCTGAAATGCCTCCAGGGCAAGGGCATCGTGAACTCCATCTCGCTCAAGGACGGCGAGGCCGAGTTCCTGCGCCGCGCCCAGCTCGTCCGCCGCTACGGCGCCGCCGCCGTCGTCATGGCCTTCGACGAGCAGGGCCAGGCCGCCACCCGCGACGAGAAGGTCCGCATCTGCACCCGCGCCTACCGCCTGCTCGTGGACCGGCTCGGCTTCCCGCCCGAGGACATCATCTTCGATCCCAACATCCTCACGGTCGCCACTGGC
>CAIOAO010000039.1 GCA_903855985.1 uncultured Opitutia bacterium
CCCGGCCATAATTTCTTCGGCCGCCACGGCCTGGCGGCGGCGGAAAATCCCACGCAGGAGGTGCAGGAGATCATGAGCCGCGCGGGCCACGGCGTGGAGGGCGACCGGTTTTTTGACTACAAGGATAACTACCCGGGGCAGATCACGTTTTTTTCGTGGGACATCTACCAGGCGGCAAAGGTGAAGTTCGCCGCCCCGGCGCTGTCGGCCGGCGCGTTCCGCCGCAATGTGGTGCTCGAGGGCTATGACATCACGACGCTCATCGGCCGGCGCTTCACGCTTGGTGGGGTCGAGTTCGAGGGCACGGTGGAATCCAAGCCCTGCTATTGGATGAACCAGGCCGTGGGCCCGGGTGCCGAGGAATGGCTGCGCGGCAACGGCGGCCTGCGCGCCCGCATCCTGAGCGACGGCCCGCTCGCGGTCGGCCCGGCCGGCCTAGTTCTGGCCCAGCCGGTGGCGTAGCCAGGCGAGTCCGCCGGCTTCGTCGGTAAAGACGCCGTCCAGCTGCGCCTCAAAGGCGGCGTCGAGGATGGGCTTGAAATCCGGACCCGGCTTGTGGCCGAGCGCCACGAGATGACGGCCCAGGACCAGCGGGCGGGGGGCGGAGTTTTCCACGGCCAGCGTCCGGGCCTTCGCCTGCAGCTGGTTAATGCGCGCGAGCGAATCGGGCGGGCGCAGGGGAGGGCGACCCTCGTGGTCGGCGCGCATGACCAGCACGAGGTCGTCGATGGTCGCGGGGGCGAGCTTGCGCGCGAGTCGGCGGACACTGGTGTCCGAAAATTCTACCTGCCCGGAATGATGCGCGAGGTGGGAGACCACCAGCGCGCACACCGGTGGCGTGAGTTCCAGCGGGGCGCCGAGGCGGCGGAGGAAGGTTTCCGTGATCGGCCCGCCCGCGGCCTCGTGCCCGGGGCTGATCCAGCGCAGCTGGCCGCGCCGCTCGGCGTGCTCGGTCGTGGACGGCTTGCCAAAATCATGGGCGAGTACCGCGAACATCAGCATCCGCCGGCGCGCCGCATCGCTCGCCCGCCACTCATCGAGCCCGGCCAGCGCATCGAGGCAGAGCTGCGTGTGCGTGAAGACATCCCCCTCGGGGTGCCACTCCGGCTCCTGCGGCGTGCCCCGCAGCGCGGCGATCTCTGGGAAGTGACGCAGCCAGCCGGTTTCCTCCAGCACGGTGAGTCCGCGCGAGGGCTTGGCGGACTTGACCGCCCATTTTTCCCATTCGGCCCAGACGCGCTCGAAGGGCAGCTCGGCAAAGCTGTCCGCGATGCTCCGGCACAGCGCGGCGGTCTCGGGCGCGAGCGTGAGGTCAAAACGCGCCGCGAGCTGAACCGCCCGCAGCACGCGCAGCGGATCCTCGCCAAAGGCCGCACTGGTGTGCCGCAGCACCCGGGCCTTCAGGTCCGCCTGGCCGTGATGCGGATCAATGAGCGCACCGGTGAAGGGATCGTAGGCAATCGCGTTGATCGTGAAATCCCGCCGCGCCGCCGCCTCGGCGTCGCTCAGGCCCGGATCGGGCGCCACGGCAAAACCGCGGTGACCGGCGCCAGTCTTGGATTCGCGGCGGGGCAGGCTGAAGTCGTATTCCGCGCCGCCGGGGCCGCGGACC
>CAIOAO010000040.1 GCA_903855985.1 uncultured Opitutia bacterium
ATCTCGTATTCCTCGCGCTTGCGCTCGTAGCTGGCCTTGGACACGAGGAGCTGCTCCTCCTTGCCCTCGGCGTCGGCGGCGACCAGCGACTGGATCTTGGGGAAGATCTTGATGAAGCGGGCGAGCAGTGACTTCTTGGTGAGTTCCTCGAAGCCCTGGTTGAGCATGAGCGTGTTCGCGAGATCGCGGGCCGTTTCCGGGTCGGCGGTCGAGAGCAAGTCGGCGATGAGGTCGGTGTCCTCGCTGAGGATGTCGGCGAGCGGGATGCGGCGGGCGCTGGAGGCCTGGAGCGCCTCGTAATCGATGGCGAAGAACACGGCGCCGAGGAGGCGGGGCGTGATCAGGTCGTTGAGCAGCTTCGCGAACTTCTTGGAGTGGCGGTTCTTGACGATCCAGAGGAGGACCGGCGCGCGGAGATTCTGCTCGGTCTGCCAGCGCTTGAGGGCGGCGGCGAGCTCGTCGGCGTGGCCGTCCTCGATGAGGAAGTTGATGCACTCGGTCGTGAACTTGCCCTGCGAGGTCTTGAGGAGGGTGAAGACGATGTCGCGGGACTCGACGGGGTGGGTGGCCTTGACCAGCTCGAGGAAGGCGGACTGGAAGTGGACCGGGATCTTCTCGGCGATGGCGGGCAGGTCGCGGGCGTTGGCGATGAGGGCGGCCTGGGTGGGCTCGAAGACCTCCTCGGAACCGGCGAGCTTGGCGAGGTCGTCGCGGACGGAGGCGCCGTAGAGGCGCTCGGAGGCGTCGAGCTGGTTGGAGTCCTTCACGCCGTCGGCGACGGTCTTGAGGACGGCGAGGAGGTCGGTCTTGATCTCCTTCTTGGCGACGGTGGCGACGAGTTCCTCAGCCAGCGCGATGCGGCGGCGGGCGGAACGGGTGGAGTGGAATTGCTCGAGGATCTCGTCCTCGGCCGAGACGGGCGTCTCGCGCAGCACGAAGAGCTCGGTCTTCTTCTCCGGCATCTGGATGCGCGGATCCTTGCCGATGGCCTTCTTGGCGGCGGACCACCATTTCTTGTATTTGTCCTCGCCGACGACCTGGGTGAGCGTGATTTCGAGGTCAATGGCGCTGGTGGCGTGATTCGGGTAGGCCTCGAGGGCCTCGGCGACGAGCTGGGCCGGATCATCGGCGATGAGCTCGGCGATCTTCTTGGGCTCGGTTTCCTTGCGCACGAGGAGGTGCTTGGCGGGCAGGACCTCCATGGTGTTCAGGCAGAAAGCCGGGTCCATGGGGTGGGCCTTCTTGCCCTTGAAATCGATCAGGAGGCGCTGGGCGGAGTCGTCGTAGGACTTGATCTGGCCAAACCCCCAGCTCCGGTGGATGACGTAAGAACCCGGTTCCATGAGCTCAAGTTTGGCTTTCGCCGCCTTGAGGGACGGATTCTTGGCGATGAGTGCGGAGAGGGCTTCTGAATTCATAGTTACGAAAGTGATGGCCTGAACGGGATAGTTGAGCGGAGAATGGCTAACCTTGTCAAACAGTGTGTCGAAATCGTCTTTCCCGGGTGCTGGCACCCCCAACGCCCGTCTAACCGCCTGGCCGGCCGCCATCGGCCTGCTGGCCAAGTGGCTCGACCGCCGCGAGCGCATCGATGAGCTCATCGACTCGCTGCCGCCCGGCCTCAGTGGCCCCGAGCGGGCGCGCTGCCAGCACCTCGTGTTTGGCGTGGTCCGCCACTTCGGCCGGCTGGAGGCTGCGCTGGGCCGGCTGGTGTCGCATGCCCCGCGGTTTCCGACCCGGGCGGTGCTGTTCATGGCCGGTTATGAGCTGATCGAGGCGGCGGATACGCCCGAGAGCGACGGGTTGGTGGCCAAGATCGTGCACCATGCCGTCGAGCAGACCAAGGCCGTCGCGAGCAAGTCCGAGGCCGGACTGGTCAATGCGGTCGTCCGCAAGCTGGCCCTGGCGCTGGCCGTGCCGCCGCCGCCGAAGGTCGCGTCTGCGGACGTGCTGGCGGAGTATTTTTCGCATCCGGACTGGCTGGTGAAACGCTGGCTGGTGGACTTTGGCGCGGACGCGACCCGCAAGCTGCTCGAATGGAACCAGCAGCCGGCGACGGTTTATGCCCGCTGGCGCGGGCCGGAGGGCGAGACGGCCCCGGACTTTCTGAAACCCACGCAATGGGCCGGCTTTTACGAGGTGCCGTCCGGGCAGTGGTCGAAAGTCGAGCCGCTGCTCAGGAGCGGGAAAATCTACCTGCAGGATCCGGGCACGCGCCTGGCGGTGGAGCTCCTCGCGCCGCAGGCGGGCGAGACGATCCTCGATGGCTGTGCGGCGCCCGGCGGCAAGAGCCTGCTGATGGCCGATGCGATGAACGCCCATTCGACGGGTTCGACAGGCTCACCGCCGGCAGGCCCAGGGCCGGCGGGCAAGATCGTCGCGATGGACCTGCCGGGTCCGCGCATTGTCCGGCTGAAGGAAAACCTGTCCCGCGCCCACGGCGTGGAAGTCGCGCTCGTGCAGGCCGACCTGCTGGCGAATCCCGCGCCGACGCTGTTCGAGCACAAGCTGCCGGACAGTTACGATGCGGTGATCATTGATGTGCCGTGCTCGAACACGGGCGTGATGCGGCACCGGGCCGATGTGAAATGGCGGCTGGAGCCGCGGGACTTCGACAAGCACGGCCGCCAGCAGCTCGCGCTGCTGCACGCCGCGGCGCGGCTCGTGGCACCCGGCGGCCGGCTGGTCTACTCGACCTGCAGCATCGACCCCGAGGAGAACGAGCGGGTGATCAAGGCGTTTTTCGATAGCCGCGCTGGCGGGCCGTTCAAGCTGGCCGGGAGCGCGATCAGCCAGCCGTGGGTGACGGGGCATGATGGCGGGACGGCGTTCCTGCTGCGCAAATCGTAGCCTGAAGCTGTCAGTGGTTAGCTTTCAGCGGTCAGCCCGGTTTCGGAAGCTGAACGCTGACGGCTGAAAGCTGACCGCGGGCCGGCGCTTCGCGCCGGCCTAAGGCACCAGATCGAAGACGTTTACGCGTTCCGGGATCTCGGCGTTGCCGTTGAGGAACGTGAACTCGATCGAAGTCGCGGTGGCGACGAGCAGCTCGTAGCGGCGGATGTCCCATTTCGCGACGGGCTCGCCGTTGAGGCGGGTGACGAGGTCGCCGGGCTGCACGCCGGCGGTGGCGGCGGGGGAACCGGGCACCACGCTCGCCACGCGCCAGTAGACGGGGGTCTTGGTGAAGCTTAGCCCGGCACTACGGCGCGGTTCCGGCAGGATGGGCGCGGGCGGGTCGCGCAGAAAGGTCACCTGGTTGTGCTCCTGGTCGAAGGTGACGGTGAAGTTTTTCAGGATGCCGCCGCCGAGTGAGGCGAGTTCGTCGGTGAGGTTCGCGACCGGGCGGTCGAGGGTGTAGTTCCCGATGCCCAGCGTGGCGGCGAGGCGGCCCACCTGCTCGGCGCGGTCGCCGGTCAGGGTGCCGACGGTGGCGCCAGGCCGCGGCGCGACGGCGAATTCGGGATTCAGGCCGACGGGGTTCAGGCTCAGGGCGGCGTCGCTGCCGGAGTCAATCAGCGCGGCAAACGTCCGGTCGCCGAGGCGCACGGGGATGATCGGGGTCTTGCGGTCGTTGTTGAAGGCGATGGTCGAACCCGGGAGGCGCGGCGCGGCGCTCCGGCGCTGGAGCAGCACCTGGCTGTGGGGGTAATCGAGCGTCAGCAGGGTTTCCCGGAAGAGCGGGAAGCCAAGAATGGCGTCGATCTTCATGCCGAGGTGGGCAGAGAGCGGCGCGCAGTCGTAGATGAGCGCCTGCACGTCCTCAAAGCGCGCGCCGTCGAGTTCGAGGCGCCGGAGCATCGTGGGGGCGAGCAGGGCGGTGTCGCCCTCGGCGGATTTCACGCGCACCAGCGGGGTGCCGGGCGGGAACGGGTTTTTCTGCCCGTAGCGCGCGGCGAGTTCCGGCGAGACGAGGGTGACGGAGGCGCCGGTATCGATGAGAAAGTGATACGGCCCGTGCTTGTCCCACTTGGCCTCGACCACCAGGTAATTGGAAACCGTGAGCGCGGACAGGACGACGAGGGGCGAGTCGAGCTTGGTGCGGCCCGGGCGCGGCGGCTCGCGGTGGAAGGAAATGCAGCCCGAGACCAGCGCCAGGGCGGTGGCGGCGGCGAACCAGCGGATGAGGCGGGACGGGGCGGCGGGGGACACGGGTGAAAAGGAAACGAAAAACGGTTCGACCACCGACGCCAAGGCGCAAAGGGAGGAGCGGAGAAATACCCGGATGTGATCGCGTTTCCGCGCTTCGGCCGGGGTCGATTACTCCTCGCGCCGGGTTTTTCCGGACTCGAGGTGAAGCGTGTGCAGCAACCGGTGGAGGACCGGCATGAGGAAGAAGCCCACGGTGGTGAGGAAGACCACGCCGCTGAACAGGGAGTACGTGCCAACAAAGAGACGTCCGCCGGTGGTCTTGATCGGGTCCAGCGGACCCATGCCCGAGAGGATCATCGTGGCGTTGGTGTAGGAATCCACCCAGCCCAGGCCCTCATAAAAATGATAGCCGATCATGCCGATACCGACGGAGCCCACGAGGGTGAGACCGGCCAGGAGGCCGTGCCGGCGGAGGCGGGTGTAGAATTTCCGGCGGGGCAGCAACGGCTCGTGATGGCATTCGTACATGGGGACGCGGGCTCAGCTCCGCATCGCGCGGGGCGTGATGGCCAGCATGGCCCAATTCCGGCGGGCGGCAATCGTTTCCCGGAGGGAGACGATTAGCAGCGATACGGCAGGGGGTAGCGGGAGGTCAGGGCGACGACCCGCGTCTTCGTGGCGGCAATGGCCGCGGCCTCGCCCGGCTGGCCGATAGCAGTGAGCACGGCGTCAATGCACGCGGCGATTTCGTCCATGTCCGTTTCGACGAACCCGCGGGTGGTGACGGCCGGGGTGCCGAGGCGGATGCCGGAAGCCTGGAACGGCGAGCGCGTCTCAACGGGGACGGTGTTCTTGTTGCAGGTGATGCTGGCGCGATCGAGCGTCTCCTGGGCGACCTTGGCGGTGAGGTCGGGGAGTTTCGGGCGCAGGTCCACGAGCATGAGGTGGTTGTCGGTGCCGCCGGAGACGATCTTGTAGCCCCGCGCGGTCATGGCGGCGGCGAGGGCGCGGGCGTTCTTCACGATCTGGGCCGAGTAGGTCTTGAACTCAGGCTTGAGCACCTCGCCGAAACACACGGCCTTGGCGGCGATGACATGCATCAGCGGGCCGCCCTGGGTGCCGGGGAACACGGCGGAGTCGAGGGCCTTGGCGTGTGCGGCCCGGCAGAGGATGAGGCCGCCGCGCGGGCCGCGCAGGGTCTTGTGCGTGGTGGTCGTGACGAAGTCGGCGTGCGGCACGGGCGACGGGTGCACGCCCGCGGCGACGAGGCCGGAGATGTGGGCGATGTCGGCGAACAGGAGCGCCCCGACGCTGCGGGCGATCTCGCCCATGCGGGCGAAGTCGATCACGCGGGAGTAGGCGCTGGCGCCGACGGTGATCATCTTGGGCTTTTCGCGGACGGCGACGGCGGCCAGTTCATCGTAGTCAATGAGGCCGTTGTCCTCGCGGACGCCGTACTGGCAGAAATTGTAGAGCTTGCCGGAGAAATTGGCGGGGTTGCCGTGGGTGAGGTGGCCGCCGTGGCTGAGGTTCATGCCGAGGAGCTTGTCGCCGGGCTGCAGCACGGAGGCGTAGACGGCGGTGTTGGCCTGGGCGCCGGAGTGGGGCTGGACGTTGGCGTGCTCGGCGCCGAAGATCTGCTTCGCGCGCTCGATGGCGATGAGCTCGACCTGGTCGACAAACTCGCAGCCGCCGTACCAGCGCTTGCCCGGATAACCCTCGGCGTACTTGTTGGTGAGCACGCTGCCCTGCGCCTCAAGGACGGCCGGGTAGGTGAAATTTTCCGAGGCAATGAGCTCGATGTGACTCTGCTGGCGCGCGAGCTCGGAGGCGATCGCGGCGTGAATGGCAGGGTCGAGGGACTTGAGGGGGGCGGCGTTGAGCATGGGGAAAATTTCGAATTTGGATTTTCGAATTTCGATTGCAAGCCAACTGGCGGCCAAGGGGGCGGGAAGTTTGCCGAGCAGGCCGCCTGCCTGCAGGTGCGTGTCCGGCGCGTGAGCAAGCTCGCCGGCGACGAAAACCACCGGCACCAGCGTCCAATCGAAAATCGCGAAGCGAAAATCGAAAATCCAATCACGCCTTCAGGCGGGACTTGAGCGCGGCCAGCAGCGACGGCAGGGCCTCGACCATCTCGTCGCGGGCGGTTTCGTAGAGCCGGATCGAGCCGCCGAACGGGTCGCCGATCTCCTTGTCGGCGGGCGCCGGCATGAATTCGCGGAAGAGAAAGAGGTTTTTCGGCGCCGGATCGGCCTGCAGCTGGATCATCGTGCGGTGCGACTCGGTCATGCAGAGCACGGCGAAGGCCTCGTCGAGCATCGCCTGCGTGAGCGGCTGGCTGCGGTGGCGGGAGATGTCGATGCCGGCCTTCCGAAGCGCGAGCACGGAGTTTTCCGAGACGCGTTCGCCTCCGCGGGCGGCGACGCCGGCGGAGACGATCCGCAGCGAGCGCAGCGGCTCGGGCTGGGCGGCAAATGCATGCGCCAGCAGGCCGGCGGCCATCGGACTGCGGCAGATGTTGGCCGTGCAAACGACGAGGACGGTGGCGGGCGCGGGCATCAGGGACGGCTTAACGGATCCGGTTTTCGATGAAAGGCAAAATCGGCGGGCCGGACGTGGCGACTCACAGTTTCCGCAGCGCCAGCAAGGCGCGGTGCAGGTGCACGGCGCGAAGCAGCACGTGGTCGATCACCGGCGGGGGCGGGGGGGGCGGGGCGGCGGCCGGGGTTTCGGCGAGATCGGTGTCCGGCGTAGGTGCGTCGTCGGCCGGCGCGGCGTGTTCCTGGGCAATCGCGGCCTCGTCATGGCGGGGCTTGGCGGAGGGATCGGTCAGGAGGGTTGCCAGCGGCGTGCCGTGCTCGAGCGCCTCGTAGGCGGTGCGCTCGGCGGTGGGGGAGATTTTTAGGGTGATATCGGGGGAGAACGCAGGCGACGTGACCCCGAGCGTGACCAGGCCGGCGCCGGGATCGTGGGCGGTGAAATAGGCGAGCACGACCGGGGCGGTGTCGGCATTGAGGAGCACGAAGACCGGGGCGGCGGCGCTGCGGGTCTTGAGCCAGGATCCGAGGGCGGCGGTGGCGCCCTCCTCGCCGCGGGCGTAGCGCAGATCGAGCACGACCGCGCCGGGTTTGCCGGTGGCGGCCGGCAGATCGGCGGGCAGTGCATGGACGCGGGAGTAAGTGAGGCCCTTGCCGAGGTCGCGCGCGAGTTGCTCGGCGGCAGCGGGGGCGGCGGCGCTGGCGGCGAGGGCGAGGAGCAGGAGGAGTTTTTTCATCGGCGGTTGAGCTGGCGGGCGCCGATGTCGCGGCGGAAATATTTGCTGGCGCACTGGACCGCGTCACAGGCGGCGTAGGCCCGGGCGGCGGCCTCGGCGAGGGTGGGAGCGAGGGCGGTGGCGCCGAGGACGCGTCCGCCGTTGGTCACGACCTGGCCGGCGGGATTTTTCGCGGTGCCGGCGTGGTAGATGAAGGTGGCGGGAGGGAGGGCGGAGGGAGCCGGGAGGCTGATGACATCGCCCTTGGGGAAGGCCTCGGGGTAACCCTGGGCGGCGATGACGACGCAGAGTGCGTAGTCCGGCTTCACCGCGAGCTTTACCCCGGCGAGTTCGCCGCGGGCGGCGGCCCAGAGGAGGGCCAGCAGGTCGGTCGCGAGGCGCGGGAGCACGACCTGCGTCTCGGGATCGCCGAAGCGGGCGTTGTACTCGATCACGCTCGGACCGGTGGGCGTGAGCATGAGGCCGATGAACAACGTGCCGCGGAAATCAATGCCCTCGTCGGCGATGGCGTTGACGGACGGGCGGACGATTTCGCGCTCGATGCGGGCGAAGAGCTCGGGCGTGACGACCTCGGCGGGGGAGTAGGCGCCCATGCCGCCGGTGTTGGGTCCGGTGTCACCGTCGCCGATGCGTTTATGGTCCTGCGCGGTCGGCAGCATCACGTAGTCGCGGCCCGAGACGACGACCAGCTGGGAGGTCTCCTCGCCGTACAGGCAGTCCTCGATGAGAATCTGGCTGCTGCTCGCGCCGAACTTGCCGCCGAGCATGTCGCGCACGGCGGCCTCGGCCTCGGCGAGCGTGGCGGCTACGACCACGCCTTTGCCGGCCGCCAGTCCGTCGGCCTTGATGACGATGGGGATCGGCCGCGTGCGGAGATACGCCAGGGCGGGGGCGACCTCGCGGAAGAAACCCGCGGCGGCGGTCGGGATTTTGTACTTCAGCAGGATTTCCTTGGTGAAAACCTTCGAGGCTTCGAGGCGGGCGCCGTCGGCCTGGGGGCCATAGGCGGGCAGGCCGATCTTGATCAGCTCATCCACGAGCCCGAGCGCCAGCGGCACCTCGGGGCCGACGACGACGAATGCAACCTGCTCCTGCTGCGCGAGCGCGACGAGGCCGGCAATGTTGTCCACGGCGACCGGGAAGCACGGCACATCCTGCGCGATGCCCGCATTGCCCGGCGCGCAGATCACGCGCGGCTGGGCGGGCGAGGCGAGGAGCTGACGGACGAGCGTGTGTTCGCGTCCGCCGGCGCCGACGACGAGGACTGAGGATGGCAGGGGCATCGCAGAGGTGTCAGGTTTTACGGGTTAGGTGTTAGGTGACCAGTTCCACGGCTTTTGCCTAACACGTAAAACCTAAAACTTAACATGGCGCGCCACGCGCGCCTACAGCACCTGCAGCTTCTTGCGGTAGAACGCCACGACCTCGGCGGGGTCGTCGGTGAAGAGGATGTAGTCGGCGATCCAGGCGGGGGCGCGCTTGGTGCGGATCATTTCCTTGATCTGCTTGCGGAGGTCGCCCCAGAAGCGGGCGTTGAAAAACACGTAGGGCACGCGCGGGCGGATGCCGAGTTTGAGGTTGCACATTTCGATGCCGATTTCCTCGAGGGTGCCGACGCCGCCGACGTTGAAGATGCAAAAATCCGCGGCCTCGAACCATTTCTGGCGGAAGTGGCGGGAGGATTCCTGGAAGGTGTTGAAGAAATCCACGCCGAACTCCGGGGGCTGGGCCTCGAGTTCGAGGAAGCACGCGCCGGTGAGGGCGCCCTGGCCGCGGGCCTGGTCGGTCGCGAGGCGCATGACGCCGCCGCCACCGCCGGTGAGCACGCCGACGTTGGGGCCGATGAAGCCGGTGAGCTGCTCGACGAGGCCGGTGATGCGGGCGGTGTCGGCCTGGTCGATACCCACGGCCGAGCCGTAGAAGGCGAGGATGGTGGTCTCCTGGAACTTGCGGGCGTTTTCCTCGCGGACGAAGAAGCCGTGGTCCTTCTTGTAGGTGTGCAGGTACAGGTCCTTGGTGATCTCGTCATACCAGTAGACCTGCACGCCGATGGCCTCGTAGGTGTCGAGCCGGGCGTGGGCGTTGCTGGAGAGGAAGTAGCCGTGGGTGCGCGAGGCCTTGCGGAAGATGATGCGGCGCAGCTTCACGTCGCCGATGCGGGTCAGCAGCTCGATGTGCTCGAGCAGGTCGGGGAAGTAGTCGATGATGAGCGTGTCGGAATCGGCCGGGGCGTCGTCAAGCGCCTGGATCATGGTGCGGCAGCCGATGGGGCAGGCCTCGCCCTCGAGGAATTTCTTCAGGTCCTCGTTGGCGCGGACGAGCACGCTGCGGTTTTCCATGGTGCCGCTCTGACCGCGGACCATGATCTTGGTCTTGGGGCGCGCCTCGGCGGTGTGCACGGGCGGGTTCTCATCGAGGCACTTGTAGAGGTTGCTGGCGGTGGCCAGCAGGCGGACGCGCTTCTTGGTGAGCGTCTTGACCTCGGGGTTGGTGAACGGCGGAGCGCGGAAAATGTCCACGGACACCATCGGGTTCACCACGGGCTGGTCGCCGGTGTTGTAGATTTCCAGCATGACGTTCGTGCCGAACGTCTTGATCGGGTCGAGCAGGATGGCGCTGGTGTGCAGGCCGAAGTTGCCCTCGCCCTGGTTGAGGACGACGTAGTGCTCCTTGAGGTACATGGAGCAGCTGGTGAGGAGGCCGGCGCGGGGCGGGATGGTCAGGGGCGAGGCGTCGTGGCGGACCTGGACCTTGTCGAGGAACGAGCGGCCGGCGTTACCGCTGACGATGTGCTCGAAATTGATGCGCTGGAGCTTGGTGGAGAGCGTGTAGCTGACCTGATGGGGTGTGAGGAAGACCCGGCCGCGGCTGTCGATGCTGATGGTGTTGGGCAGCTTGAGGTCGTTGGCCTTGATGGCGTCCCAGATCTCGGCGGAGGAAAGCTTGGCGGCGGGCGGGGCGAAAAAGAGCCGGCCGACGGGGGTGCCGGGGCGGAGGAGTTTCTTCCAATAGGCGGAGTTGGGGAAGTTGGCGTCGTAGATGAAGGCGTCGGCGTCCAGCACGAGGCGGTTGCCCTCCAGGCGGACCGGGCCGTGCGTCAGCATCTCTATCCCAATGCGGGCGAGGGAGCTGCGCTCGGTGAAATGCAGGTCGGGCAGGTGGAGTTTCAGGAGCTCCAGCTCGGCCGGGTTGCGGGGCCAGAAGGCGAGGGTGAGGGCGACCGTGCGCTCGTCCTTGTTCTTCACGGTCAGGATCTGGCCATCCAGGCTGGTCCAAAATTGATCGGGGTTCATCGGGAAAGGGCCAGTACATGGCCGGTCGCGGCAACGGACACAAGCGGGGAGTAATTGGTTGCATTCCGGGGGGCCGGCTGGCACATGAAAAACTTTTACGGCACAAATTCCGGCCGTTTGGTTCCATAATCGTTCTCCCCCTAACTCATGAAACTTAAGTCTACTCTCGTGACCTGCCTGCTGGCGCTCGGCACCTTTGCCATGCTCCGTGCGCAGGACATCAAGCTCAACATCCCCGGCCAGACGACCACGCCGGCCCCGGCCGCCCCCGCCGCCGCCCCCGCCGCCGCCCCGGCCGCGCCCGCGACGAAGTACACGGACGCCCAGCTGCTCGAGGAGTACGGCTGGTTCATCGGCAAGCGCATCGGGCTCTCCGACCTCAATTTCACGCCCGAGCAGGTGGACACGGTGCTGAAGGGCATCACCGCCGCTTCCCAGGGCAAGGCGACGCCGTTCGAGCTCGAGAAAATCGGGCCGGTGATGGATGACTTCATCAAGGCCAAGCAGAATGAATTCCTCGCCAAGGTCCGGGCGAAGGGCCTGGCCGAGTCCGCCGCGTTCCTGACCGAGATCAAGAAGAAGGCCGGCGTGACTGTGCTGCCCAGTGGCCTGGTCTATGAAATCCTCAAGCCCGGCACCGGCCCGGCGCCGAAGATCACCGACACGCTGACGGTCAATTACACCGGCGCCTTGGTGGATGGCAGCGTGTTTTCCAGCACCCAGGGTGCCGAGCCCGCGAGCCTGCCGCTCGACAAGATGATCCCGGGCTGGATCGAGGGCATGCAGAAGACCGCCAAGGGCGGCAAAATCCGCCTCTACATCCCGCCGGATCTGGCCTTCGGCGACGAAGTCCACCCCGGCATCCCGCCGGCCTCGACGCTCGTCTTTGAAATCGAGCTTCTCGACATCAAGCCGACGCCGCCTGCCCCGATGCCGGCCCCCGAGGCGGCTCCGGCCTCCACGGGCAAGTAAGCCTCCCGTTTTAACGAGCCCCCGGCTTTTTCGCCGGGGGCTTTTTTTTGCCCGTTTTCGCGGCCGCGGCACCGCGCATGACCCTCGTCAGATCCGCCGCGAACGCCGCCACGTCCGAGTCGGTCGTATCCCAGGCGCACATCAGCCGATAGCCGTGCTCGCCGATGAACCGGTAGAAATGCCAGCCGCGGGACTCGAGCGCGGCGAACACCGCCGGCGGCAGTTCGACGAACACGCCGTTGACCTCGGGCTTCGCGATCAGCCGCAGTGCGGGGTGGCGGCGGAAGGCGGCGGCGAGTTTTTGCGCCATGGCGTTGGCGTGGGCCGCATGCTTGAGCCAGGCGCCGGTGCGGAGCATGGCGTCCCATTGCGCGGCGGCGAAACGCATCTTGGAGTCCAGCTGGCCGGCCTGTTTCACCCGGCGGTCAAAATCGCGGGCGAGGTCGCGGTTGAAAAACACCACGGCCTCGGTCGCGTGGAGGCCGCCCTTGGTGCCGCCCATGCAGAGCACGTCAACGCCCGCGCGCCACGTGAGGTCCGCCGGGGTGATCCCGCGGCCGCGCAGGGCCGCGGCGGCATTGGCGAAGCGGGCGCCGTCCATGTGCACGGCGAGGCCGTGCGCATGCGCGAGCGTGGCGAGGGTGCGGATCTCAGCGAGGGTGTAGAGCGTGCCCCATTCCGTGGACTGGGTGAGGGACAGGGCGCCCGGCTTCTGGAAATGGACGCCCCGCTCGCGGCGGAGCGCGCGCTCGACCGCGACGGGCTCGAGTTTGCCGTTGGGTCCGGCGAGGGCCATGAGCTTGGAGCCGCCCGTGAAAAACTCCGGGGCACCGCATTCATCGGAGTCCACGTGCGAGTAGTCGTGGCAGATGATGCTGTTGAAGGGCTGGCAGAGCGCGGACAGTGCCAGCGCGTTGGCGGCGGTGCCGTTGAGGACGAGGAACACGTCGCAGTCGGTCGCGAAAATTTTGCGGAAATGCTGCTGGAGCCG
Organism: uncultured Opitutia bacterium; assembly: GCA_903855985.1. Lineage (GTDB taxonomy): Bacteria > Verrucomicrobiota > Verrucomicrobiia > Opitutales > Opitutaceae > Opi-474. Next base: position 12,620 of record CAIOAO010000040.1, read on the forward strand.
CGCGGTCCAGGCGTCGGCGCCGTAGCTGGGCACGCGGCCGGTATTGGCGGCGGCGAGGCCGGCCCAGGCCTCGGGGCAGATGCCGGCGGTGTTGTCGCTGGCGAAAGTGTAGTCGGCGCGGGCGGGCATGGTGATTTTCGTGTTTGGCAACGCGGGACGGGGCGCGTTTCGTGACAGCGCACGCGATGAATGCAGCGGACGTCAATCTCTACCTCGTCGGGTTCATGGGCACGGGCAAAAGCACCGTGGGGCGCGCCGTGGCCCAGCGGCTGGGTTTCACGGCGCTGGACAGCGACCATGAGATCGAGCGGGTGGTGGGGAAAAGCATCCCCGAAATCTTTGCGCACGAGGGCGAGGCGGCGTTCCGCGCGCGCGAACGGGAGTTTGTCCTGGGCGGACATCCTGCGACCCGCACGCTCGTCGCCTGCGGCGGTGGGCTCATCATGCCGCCGGGCATGCTCGAGCTGCTGAAGGTCCGCGGCGTGGTGATCTGCCTGCATGCGTCCATCGAAACGATCCTCGAGCGCACTTCGCGGCACCGGAACCGGCCGCTGATCAACGTGGACAATCCCGAGGAGCGGGTGCGCACGCTCTACGCCGAGCGGGAGCCCGTCTACAAGCGCGCCGGCGCGGTCATCCTTACCGACTCGCGGCCGCTCAGCGACATCGTCGCGCATGTGGTCCGCACGTGGCGGCGCGAGGCGGCGGATTTTGCCCGCCGGCCTCCGGGCGCCGCCTGACCATGGACGCCCGGCAGGAGGAGTTGCGCCGGCGGCTGGCGGCGCTGGGCTTCGATGACGTGCGTTTCGCCGCGGCGGACCCGCTGGTGGGCGAGGGTTTGCCCGGCTGGCTCGCGGCCGGCCAGCAGGCCGACATGGCCTGGATGGAGCGAACGGCGGAAAAACGCCTGCACCCGGAGCAGGTGCTGCCGGGCACGCGCTCCGTGATCATGCTTGGCGTGAATTACGGGCCCGGAAAACCGCGCGCGGGCGGCCCGGTGTGGGCGCGGTATGCGCTGCATGGGGATTACCATGACACGATGAAGCCCGGCCTGGTCGCGGCGGGGCGCGTGCTGGAGGAAATCTACGGCGTGGGTGGCGAGGATTACCGCTACTACGTGGACACCGGCCCGGTGCTGGAGCGCAGCTGGGCGGCCCGCTCGGGTCTCGGCTTCATTGGGAAGAACGCGATGCTCATCTCGCGGCGCCATGGCAACTGGCTGCTGCTCGCGGCCATCCTGGCCCGGGTCGAGTTCACGCCTGATCCGCCGATCCGGAAACTGTTAGAAAACCGAAAATCAAAGATCGAAAATCCCGTCGGCCTGCTCTGTGGCAAATGCACGCGCTGCCTGGACGCTTGCCCGACGCAGGCGTTTCCCCGGCCGGGGGTGGTGGATGCGCGCCGGTGCATCTCGTACCAGACAATTGAGAACAAGGGCGTGATCCCGCGGGCGCTGCGCCGCGGGATCGGGGCGCACCTCTACGGCTGCGATGTGTGCCTGGAAGTCTGCCCGTGGAACCGGTTCGCGCGCGAAGGCCGGCGGCTGCTGCTGGCGGTGCGTGATGAACTGACCGAGCTGACCCTGGCGGAGCTGCTGGAGCTGACGCCGGAGCGGTTTGCCACGGTGTTCAAGGGTACCCCGATCAAGCGCGTGAAACACGCCGGCCTGCTGCGCAACGCCTGCATCGTGGCCGGTAACTCGGGCGACGTGAGCCTGCTCCCGCAGCTGGTGCGGCTGGCGGCGCATGAGTTGCCGTTGATCCGCGTCCACGCCGTGTGGGCGGTCCGCCGGCTCGGCGGCGAGTCTCGGCTCGCGGCGGCGCAGGCGGCGGAGACGGATGCGGCCGTGCTCGAGGAGTACGGCGCGCCCGCGGCGGATTATTGAAACGTCTCGCCCATCTTCGCGACGAAGGCGGGCGGCGGGCGGGTGGGGCGGCCGTTGAGGTCGCAGAAGGCGTGGGCGCTGTGCCCGGAGGCGAGCAGTTCCTCGCCGCGGAAAACCTCGTATTCGAGGCGGATTCGCAGAAGCGGCTTTTCGCGCATGGTGACGACGATGGTCAGGTTGTCATCGTAAACGGCCGGGCGGATGAATTTCGCGGCGACCTCAAGCACCGGGATGCGGTAGCCGTCGGCCTCGAGCTGGCGGTAGGGAAAGCCCTGCTCGCGGAGCAACTGGGTGCGGGCGACCTCGAACCAGGGGAGGTAGTTGGCGTGATAGACGATGCCCATCATGTCGGTCTCGGCGTAGCGGACCGTGACCGAAGCGCGCGACTGGATCATGTTTCGACCTCCAGGGCGTGATTACCAAACAGCGCCTCGGCAGACTGCTTCCAGCAGTTGCGCCCGGCCCAGGCACGCCCGGCCTCGCCGAGCCGGTGGCGGAGATTTTCGTCGTGGATGAGCCGTTCGAACGCGGCGGCGAGCTGTGCGGGACGGTGGGGCGGGACGAGCAGGCCGGTGACGCCGTCAGCGACCGCCTCGGACACGCCCCCGACATCGTGGGCCACAACAGGCAGCCCATGGGCGGCGGCCTCGAGGTAGACGAGGCCGAAGCCCTCGATGCTGTGCTGCAGGTTGACGCTGGTCATCGCAAAGATGTCGGCGCGGTCGTAGATTTCCGCGAGTTCATCGTCCGGCAGGTTGCCTAGGAACTTGACGGCCAGGTCCGAGCCGGCCGCAGCGTTACGGAGGGACTCGCCGTAGCCGCCCTTGCCCGCGGCGCCGACGATCCAGTACTCGATCCGGCTCCGGACATCGGGCGCGAGCGACTGGAGGGCCTGCAGGGTGAGCAGCTGGCCCTTGCGCGGGTGGAGGCGGCCGACGGTGAGGACGATGATCTTATCCCGGGACCGAACGGGCTTGGGCGGGACGACGACGAAGTCGGTGCGCAACGCGCCGGGCGTAAGGAAGATCTTGTCGGCGGCCTCGGGGAAGGAGGCGAGCAGCAGCTCCTGGGTGTAGTTGGTCAGGGTGCTGACGCGCGCGGCGTGGCGGATCAGGCGGCGGGCGAGCCAGGTCCGCACCGGGCTGCGGGTGAACTTCAGGATCTCCGAGCCGTGAAAGGTCAGGACGAGCCGGCGGGGCCGGAAGGCGTGGAAGAATTGCAGGAGCATCATCGTCAACATCGGCCCGGGCTCGGGCAGGTAGACGATGGCATGGCGCAGCTGACGGCGGGTACGGACGAGCTGGCAGGCCAGGCGGAACTGGCACCACAGGTCATGGGTGCCCTTGAGGGGCAGGCGCCGCAGGCGGAAGGGCCATTTTTTCTCCGCCTGGGGTGGGGCGGAGGGGGCCCAGACCTCGACATCATAGCCGAGTCCGGCGCTGGCCTTGGCGATTTCCTCGGCAAAGGTCGCGATGCCCCCGCGCACCGGGTAAAACTCATGGGTGATGAGAAAAACGGGCCCGGCGGCGAAAGAAGAAAGGGAGGGTGAACTCATGCGCGGGCAGCGGGTGCCAACGGGTTAGGTTTGGGGCCGGCAAGGGCCAGCGTCACGCGCAAATACAGGGAATCAAGCGCGGGGAACTTTTGCCGGCATTTTGCCACCATGGGAGGGCAGCCCAACCCAAGAATGGGGTTTACATTCCAAGCCCCCGTAGCATACAAAGGATGAACAATGCCCGAAGCCGTTCAACTCAACCAAGGCAGCAATAAACCGTTTGTCATTCCAGGCAAACCATTTGCGGCAGAGGATGAGGCCGCGCTCCGCGAGGCCCTGAAGCGTTGCTCCCCCTCGACTTTTGAGGCGGCGGTCCAATTTCGCAAAACCGGCAATCCCGAGCACTTGCCGGCGGTGGTGATCGGGGTGATTGAGCGCTTTGTTGAGCCGGACCTCCGGATGAAGCTGAAGGATGCGGACGACGACCTGCGGCTCATCGAGGACCTGGGCATCGATTCGCTGACGATGATGGAAATCGTCATCCTGGTGGAAGACGTGCTCCAGATGTCGATTAACAACGACGAGTTGCGCAACTTGCGGACCGTGGGCGACGTGAAGACCTTCATTGATTGCAAGGTGCGCGGGCTGGCCCTGCCGAAACCCACGAAATTCCTGCCCATCGAGCAGATCGCCGCGATCATGCCGATCCAGCCCCCCTTCCTGTTCCTCAACGAGGCCTCGGTCAGCTCCAACGGCGCCAACGGCAAATACAAGATCACCGGCCAGGAGTTCTTCCTGCAGGGCCATTTCAAGGACAACCCCGTCATGCCGGCCTCGATCATGCTCGAGGCGCTGGGCCAGCTCGCGGTGCTCTACCTGCTCGAGGGTGCGGCGACCGAACCGGGCAAGGTCATCAGCCCGAACACCATTTTCTTCACCGGCTGCGAGGGCGTCCGCGCCCACCGCGTGTGCCGGCCCGGTGACATCCTCACTCTGTCCATCAAGCCGAAGCGCATGAAGATGCCGCTCGCGACCTTTGAGGGCGCGATCCGTGTCGGCCAGGAAAAGGCCGCCATCGCCGAGGAAATCACGATGACTTTCGGTTTTGCCGATGCCGTCGCCCAGCCGGTGCCCGTGAACGGGGCCACCACCAAGCTCAACGGTGAGAATGGCGCGCATGCGCCGACCCCGTTCCGCGCGGCGGTCAACACCTGAGCCCGCGTCACCCCTGATCCGGCGGCCTCCTGCTGGGGCCGCCTTTTTTGTGCCCGGCGGGAATCCCTGCCTCCCGCGTTGACCAGCGGCGGCGAACTGCCTTCATCCTTAGGGTCTATTCCACGGCGCAAGGCCCGGTCCCGGCAACGGGGCCGGAACCGAAGCTCCGCCCCACCATTTCCAGCATGCCCAGAGTTTTCATCACCGGCCTCGGGTTCATCACCAGCATCGGCAACGACGCGACCCAGGTCACCCAGAGCCTGCGCGAACTCCGCCATGGCTTCGAACTCTACCCGCCCTTTCAAAAACCGGAGATCCCGGTCAAGGTCGCCGCGCCCGTCCGGGGTTTCGCCACCGATTCGACCGATTGCGAGGACTGGTCCTTCCCCGCGCGCTACAGCATCAAGCGCGAGGTGCTCCGGGGCATGGCGCCGCACGGCGTTTATGCCTGGTGTGCGATGCAGCAGGCGGTCGAGGACGCGAAGCTGAGCGAGGCCGACGTTTCCAACGCCCAGACCGGCCTGTACGCCGCCTCCGGCGGATCGCCCTACCTGATGGGGCACATGTTGCAGCGCATGCACACGCTGGGCGTGATGCGCTGCTCGCCCCTCGGCATCGTGGCCTCCATCTCGGGCACGGTGCAGTTCAACCTCGTGGCGCATTTCAAGATCAAGGGCTCGTCCTGCGGCTTCGCGTCCGCCTGCGCCTCCTCCTCCCATGCCCTGGGCTTCGCCTACGACGACCTCGTGCTGGGCCGGCAGAAGCGCATGTTTGTCGTCGGCGCGGAGGACGGGAACATGGATGCCATCCTGCCGTTTGCGGGGATGCGCGCGCTTTCGCTCCAGGCCGACCCGAACCTTGCCTCGCGGCCGTTCGATGTCGCGCGCGACGGCTTTGTGGGCACCGGCGGTGGCGTCGTGCTGGTGCTGGAGACCGAGGACGAGGTGGCCCGGCGCGGTGTGAAACCCTACTGCGAAGTCCTGGGTTGGGGCCAGGCGTCCGACGGCCACAACGTCGCCATTTCCCATCCCGAGGGCACGGGCCTGCGGGCGGCGATGGAGAACGCGCTCCGTGCCACGGGCACGGCGGCCGAGGAGGTTGACTACGTGAACGCCCACGCCACCTCGACGCCGATCGGCGACCTGTCCGAGGCCAAGGCCCTGAAGGCGATTTTCAAGACCCCGGCGGCGCGCCCGGCGATCAGCAGCACCAAGTCCCTCACGGGCCACGGCCTCTCCCTGGCCGGGGCGATGGAGAGCGGCTTCTGTGCGCTGGCGATCCGGGACGGTTTCATGCCCGGCTCCGCGCACATCTCGAAGCTCGATCCGGAATGCGAGGGCCTGAACATCATCCGCTCCACCCTTTCCGCGCAGCCCCACATCGCGCTCAACAACGTCAGCGGCTTTGGCGGGGCCAACGTCTCGCTCGTGTTCAAGCAAACCAGCTAACCGTGACCGCCGCGTGCTGCGAACCGGGTCGTTAATCCCGGCGCCTTCCCCCGACGCTTCCTGCCGCATGTCCAAAGTCCGCATCCTTGTCCTCACTTCCAGCACCGGCGGCGGCCATGACGCCCGCGCGGAGGCCTTTGCGGAATGGTGTTTCCAGCTGTACCGGCACGACGTGGACGTGCGCATCGAGCAGATGCTCGAGCAGTCCTCCGTGGTGAACCGGGTGGGCGTGAAATTCTACAACCGCATCCAAAAGGCGGCGCCGTGGGTGCACATCTGGTTTTACACGGTGGTGGAAGTGCTGAGCTACCTCAACCGCCGCCGGGTGACCTTCGGTGCGCGCTACTACACCGAAGTCCTCCGCGAGTACCGGCCGCACCTCGTGTTCAGCGTGCACGACTGCCTCAACCGCGGCTACTTCCAGCTGGCGCGCCAGGTCCTCGGGGCGGACCGCGTGCGCTGCGCGACTTATTGCGGGGAGTTTTCCGGCGGCTGGGGCTACTCGCGCAACTGGATCGAGCCGACGGTGGACCTGTACATTTCCCGCACGCCGACGGCGCGCGACTTCGCGGTCAAGAAGGGCATCCCGGCGGAAAAGACGCTGGTCCGCGGCAACCTGATGCTGCCGACCGCCTATCTCGAGCCGATCCCCCCGGGCCAGCGCGGCACGTTCCGGGAGCACCGGCTCGGCCTGCGACCCGACCTGTTTACGGTGTTTCTCGCCACCGGCGGCAATGGCGCGAACAACCATGCCGACCTGCTGCCGGCGCTGGTGAAGCACGCGGACCGCGTGCAGGCGATCGTGATCTGCGGCAAGAACAAGCAGGCCTACCACGATCTCGTCCACTGGCGGGCGAACCACCCGGAGTTCAACTGCTACATCGAGGGTTACTCCGAGATCGTGCACCTGCTCATCCAGGCGAGCGACGTCATCGTCACCCGCGGCGGCACCACCACCTGCGCCAAGGCGCTGCATTTCGAGTGTCCGATCATTTTCAACGCCTTCGGCGGCATCATGCCGCAGGAGGAGCTCACCTGGAAATTCTTCCGCAACGGGGCGAGGTGCGAGAAGATCGAGAATGCGGCGGATTTTGAGGCCATCCTCGACCTGTGGATGGCCGACGCCGCCACCTACGGCAAGGTGCGGGAAGAGTTCCTGAAGCTGCGCTACGTGGATGACCCGACGGTGGTCATTGACGAACTGGTGGCCCTCGCGAACCAGCCGGCGCACGCCAAGCTCAAGCGCCGGCCGTTTCCGCCGCCGTGAGGCGGCGCCGGGTCAGGCCGGCTTGGTGATCTCGACGAAGCTGGTGACGACGGGAATCTTGCCACCGTAGCACCAGTTCACCGGGGAAAAATCCGGGTGGTTGCGGGGGGACGTGACCGGGTAGGGGGCGAAGAGGCGCTCGAGCTCCGCCTCGCTGAAATAGCGTACGCCCCGGGCAAACGGCACGGGCTCCTGCGAGCAGTCGGTGGTGATCAGCAGGCGGCCGCCCGGGGCGAGCACGCGGTACATCTCGGCGAGGGCCTGCTCGATGGCGGGGATGTGCTCGATGACCGAAAGCGAGATGATGCAGTCGAAGGACGCGTCGGGCAGGTTGATCCGCGTGAGGTCGATGTTGCGCACGGCGAGGCCGTGCTGGCGCATCGTGCGGTGCCAGGCAAGGTAGCCGATCTCGGTGGGCTTGGCCGGCGCGAGGCCGACGCGGCGCAGGGCGCTTTTCCAGGCCCGGGCCCAGAGCAGGTCGGAGACGGTGACCTGGGCGGGCAGGCGGGCCAGGTGCAGCCCGAGATAGGTGTTGAAGGCGCCGGTATCGAGGATGCGCGCGCCGGGTTTCAGGCCGGCGGTGGCCGCGAGCACGCGGCGCAGTTCCCAGTCGCGCATGCGCACCGGGAACCGGAAATCGGGCCCGAGCTGGGCGAGGATTTCCTGGTCATAGGCCGCGAGCAGGCGCTCATCGTCGGGGGTGAAGTCGCTGCGGCGGTAGAAATTCATTCAGGAAAGGAAAGGGCAGGTTCCATGGCCGGCGGGGGCTCCGCGAGCGAAAAATTGGGACGCAAAGGGCTTCCCGTGCGGCCCCGGCGTGCTTTACGTTGAGGCCTTGGAACCGCCCAAGCCCACCGTCGCCTACCTTTACACCACGTTTCCCAAAGCCACGGAGACGTTCATGCAGCGCGAGATCATTGCGATGCGCGCCCACGGGGTGCAGCTGCGGATCTATTCGCTCTGGGGCGGCGGCGGCTCGTTTCGCGGGCTGCCGGTGGCGCGGTTCAACAAGTGGAAGCTGCTCACGCTGTTCTGGATGATCCCCTATGAATCCTGGCGGCGGCCCGAGGTGCTGCGGCAGGTGCTGCGCGGGCTGGTCACGCGCCGGCCGCCGTCGTGGATCAATTTCTGGGAGAACATGCTCGGCGCGGGTTTTGCCTGCCTCTGGGCCCGCGAATTCCGGCAGAATCCGCCCACCCTGATCCATGCGACCTGGGGCGGGGCGCCCGCCACCGCCGCGTGGCTGCTGTGGCGGCTCGACGGCCACCGCTACAGCGCGGCGGCGCACGCCTACGACCTCTACGAGCACGGCGGCGACTGGTGGCTGCGCGACAAGCTGGAGCATGCGGCCTTCATTCACACCTCGACCGAGATGGGCCGCCGGGCGCTGGTCGAGCGCGGGCTGGCGGCGGAAAAGATCTTTTGCATCCGCCGTGGCCTCGACCGGCTGGCCGCGCTCAAGCCGCTGCGCGCCTCGCGGGCACCGCTGCACCTGCTGTGCGTGGCGCGCCTCGTGGAAAAGAAGGGCCTCGACCACCAGCTCCGCATCTACGCCGCCCTGCAGGCCGCGGGCGTGGAGTTCGAGGCGCACATCGTCGGTGAGGGTCCGCTGCGGCCCGAGTTGGAAAAGCTGGCCGGCCACCTCGGCGTCGCCGCGCAGGTCGCCTTCACCGGGCATCTGCCCCAGCACGAGGTCTGGACCCAGCTCGCCTGGGCCGACGTGCTGCTGCACACGGGCGTCATCGCCCCGAGTGGCGACCGCGACGGCCTGCCCAATGTCATCCCCGAGGCGATGTCGCTCGGGACGCTGGTGGTGACCTCGCCCATTGCGGCGACGACCGAGGCCATCACCGATATGGTCACCGGCCTGGTGGCCCCGGCGACCTCGCCCGGCGCGTGGGTTGACGCGCTGCGCCGCCTCTCGACGGATGATGTGCTGGCGGAAAAGCTCCGGGCGGCGGCGCACCGGTGGGTGGAGGACAATTTCGACGCGCATAAAAACGCCGAGCGGCTGCTCCGGCAGTTTGAGCGCGTCATCGCCGAGGCCGGGGAAGACGCCACGCCATGATTTACTTCGACGTCACCAAGGCCGCCGAATCCGGGCACCGCTCCGGCCTGCAGCGCGTGAGCGCGCGGCTGGGGGAGGCGCTTGGGACGGCTGCGACGCCGGTGACCTGGGACGAGGGCCTGCGGGACGCGCGGAAACTGGAGCGGGTGAAGCCTGCGCCCGGCGACTGGTTCTTGACCGCGGAAGTTTTCTCCGGGGACGAACGGCCGGGCTTCGGTGAGTTCATCCGGTCGGGCCGCGTGCGCACGGCGGCGATGTTCCATGATGCCATCCCGCTGAAATTCCCGCACATCACCTGGCCGCAGAGCGTGGCGCGGCATCCGGGTTACCTGAAGTTTCTCGCGGCGTATGACCGCGTGTGGGCGGTGTCGGAGGCGAGCCGGTCCGAGCTCACCGGCTTCTGGCGCTGGCAGGGCCTCGAGAAAACCCCGCCGGTGGGCGTGCTGGCGCTCGGGGCGGATTTCAATGGCGCGGCGCGGGTGACCCGGCGGGACGTGCCCGCGGGGGCGAAGCCGAAGCTGCTCTGCGTGGGCATCCTCGAGCCGCGCAAGAACCAGGCGCTGCTGCTCGACGTGGGCGAGGAGCTCTGGGCCGAGGGCCTGAAGTTCGAGCTGCACCTCGTCGGTCGCGTCAACCCGCATTTCGGCGCCCCGCTGGTGGCGCGGATCAAGGCGCTGCAGCAGAAGTTTCCCGGGCTGCGTTACCATGACGCGGCCAGTGACGACGAGGTGGCCCGGCTCTACGCGAGTGCCCGGGCCAGTGTGTTCCCGACGATCGCCGAGGGCTGCGGGCTGCCGCTGCTGGAGTCGCTCTGGCAGGGCGTGCCCTGTGTCTGCAGCGACCTGCCGGTGCTGCGGGAAAACGCCGACGGTGGCGGCTGCCTGCCGGTGGCGGTCAACGACCGGGTAGCGTGGAAGGATGCGCTGCGCCGGGTGCTGACGGACGAGGCACTGTCCGGGCGCCTGGGTCGCGAGGCGGAAGTCCGGACGCTGCCAACCTGGGCGGCCGCGGCGGCGGCGCTGCGGGCGGAGCTGGGTTGAACCCGGCTCAGAGCTTCTTCACCGCGTAGGCCATGGCCTCCGCGATTTTTTCGAGCTGCTCCTCGGTGTGCATCGCCGAGATGGCGGTGCGGATCAGGTCCTTGCCGGCGGGCACCGCGGGGGCGATGGACATGACGGTGAAGACGCCCTTGTCGAGGAGTGCCTTCCAGAAGGGGTAAACGCGCTCCTTCGAGCCGAGCACGATCGGCACGGCGGGCGTCTCGCTGTTCCAGATATCCAGGCCCAGGCCCTTGAGCATGGCCTTGTATTTCTTCGTGTTGGCCCAGAGCCGCTCGAGGTGCTGCGGCTCGCTCTGCATGATCTCGAGCGCGGCCATGGCGGCGGCGGTCTGGCCGGCGCTGATGGCGGCGGAGAAAATCGTCTGCTTCGAGTTGGTGCGCAGGTATTCGATCACCTCGCGCGAGCCGGCCACGTAGCCGCCGGTGCTGGCGAGGGACTTGGACATGCTGCCGCAGATCAGGTCAACCTTGTCGCCCAGGCCAAAGTGCTCGGTGGTGCCGCGGCCCTGGCGGCCGAGGACGCCGAAGCCGTGGGCATCATCGAGGATCGTGAAACAGCCGTATTCCTCGCCGATCTCGGTGAGCTCGGGCAGGCGGGCGATGTGGCCCTCCATGGAGTAGACGCCCTCGATCACAAGGAGCTTGGCGGCGTCGAGATTGCTGGTGCTGAGCACCTCGCGCAGGTCATCCGGGCTGTTGTGCGAGAAGCGCTCGACCGTGGCGTGGGAGAGGCGGATGCCGTCCCAGAGGCAGGAGTGGAGATTCTTGTCGCCGAGGATGACGTCGCCCTTCTGCGCGAAGGTGGCGACGGTGGTCATCACGGACAGGTAGCCCGCGGCGTGGATGTGGCAGGCCTCCTTGCCGAGGAACGCGGCGAGCTTGTCCTCGAGCTCCACGTGGAAGGAGCGCGAGCCGTTGGAGGAGCGGGCGCCGTTGGTGCTCGTGCCCCACTGGCGGGTGGCGGTGTTGGCGGCCTCGATGACCTTGGGGTGGAAGGACAGCCCGAGGTAATCATTGCTCGAAAGCATGATCATGTCGCGTCCACCGAGCCGGACGGTCGTGTCCTTCTGCGACTCCATCGCCAGATAATAGGGCGCGTATTTCAGCCGCATCTTCGTCGCGTAATCATCGCGGCAGCGGTTGAGAATCGCCTTTTTATTTTTAACGAAGAAGGAAAGCGCCATGGGAGCGATGGACGATGGGGATGGCGGGACGGGCTTGGCAAACGCAAAGGCAGGTCAAAATCACCCCCGGCGGGGCAATTCCTGCATCCAAGCCGACACTTCGGCGGCATACGCGGACCAGGGCTTGAACGTGCGGGTCCGCGCCGTGGCGGACAGCGCGGCGAGTTCGGCCGGGTCGGCGAGCAGGCGGGCGATGGCGGCGGCGAGGCTGGTCGCATCCACGGCCGCGAGGGCAAGGCAGCCCCCGTCGCGGGAAAGTTCGCCGAGGGCGCCCGAGGCGGAGCAGATGCAGGGCCGGCCGCGGGCGAGGCTTTCGATCACGGGCAGGCCGAAACCCTCGGCGAGCGAGGGATAAACCGTGAAGGCGCAGGCGGCGTAGGCCGCGTCCACGTCGGCATCCGGCAGCGGACCGTCGTAGCGCAGCGGCCGGCCGGCGAGTTGGAGGGCCCGCAGTTTGGCCAGCGCGACGGCGCCGGTCTGCCGCTGGACCGAGCCGACTAGGCGCAGCTCAAACTTCTCGCCGCGGGTCCAGAGCAGTTCGCAGGCCTCGAGCAGGGCGAGGTGATTCTTGCGGCCCTCGAGGGTGCCGACCGACAGCACGACGGGAGTTTCGGCGCTGGTGGCGGCAGGCTGGTCCGCGACGGGCGGCAGATCGACACCCAGGGAAATGGTTTTGACCGGCGGCGGATTGGACTCTCCCAGCCAGCGCCAGTAGGCGAGGAGTGATTCCCGGGATTCCTCCGACACGGCCGCGATGCCATCGAAACGCAGCAACTCCTGCAGGTAGCCGGGGAAACGGGCCACAGTGCCGGCCGGGGAGAGCTCGGGAAAACGCAGGGCAATCGCGTCATGGAAAACCGCCACGCGTGGAAAAACCTCCGGCAGCCGCGCGGCCACGGCGGGAGAGAAAACCTCGGCGGTGAGGAAACCGCAAAAGTCGCCGCGCAGGCCCAGGTCCGCCGCGCGGGTGTTGAAGCGGCGCCACCGGCTGCGCCAGCGGGCGGTCCACGGCCACTGCGCCCCGCGCGTTGCGCTCGTGTCGGTGGCCGAGAGGTTGGCGAGTTCCCATGCCTCGAGCGGCCGCCATTCCCCGAGATAGGGATCATGCGTGACCGCGGTCGCCGTCGCGCCCAGTTCGCGGTGCAGCGCGCGCGCCACGCGCTGGATGCCGGTGCGGGCCCGCGTGTGGCTGGTGTGGGTCAGGTCGAGCAGGAGGGCGGGCATGGCGTGCGGGGAATCGGTCAACGGACTGGGGGTGCCCCGGGGTGACTCACGGTTGCTGCCCTGCGGAAACCGGTGGAGTGGCCGGCAGGTGCAGCTTGTACAGGGGCATGCCGCCCCACAGCGGAATCACCGTGATCATTTCCGAGGGAAAATCCTTCAGAATTTGCCGGATGACCGGATGGTTGAGGTTCCACGACTCGACCAGAAGATAAACGTCTCGCTGCCGCCGCAGGCCCTCGCGAACCAGGTTCGGCGGGTCGTCCTGGACCGAGACAAAGCCGGTCAGCTCCGAGTAAAGGCGGAAGGAACCGGCAAATTCGACGCAACCCACGAAGCTGTGCGCTGGCACGATGGCGGCGACGCGCTGGACGACATCATAGTAGACGTGCCCCTTGTTGCGCTCCCAGAGATCCTGCTGGCTCCGGCCAAAATGAATTTCCCACAGGGGCAGCAAGGCGATCGAGGCAAACAGGACGACGATGCGCCAGTCGCGCCAGGGGGGCTTGGCCGCGGCGGTGCGCCAGCGGTCGCGCAGCCGGCTGAAACCGCCCGCGGCGAGCAGGAAAATCGCCGGGTAGCCCGGCAGCAGGAAGCGGGTCCACCACCAGCGGTCACCGCCCGAACGCCAGAAGCAATAGAATGCCAGGAAGACCGTGAACCACAGGACCTGGAATAATTTCTCCCGGCTCCACGGCCGCAGCCCCCACAGCGCGAGCGCGATGATGACCGGGCTGCACTGGGCCAGGGTTTGCCAGAGATAGAACCCGACGTGCTGGGTAAACACCTCGCGGGCGAGGTCACCCCGGAAATCGGCGTAGCCGGTCCGCAGGGGACTGCCGTAGATGGTGAAATTGTACAGGCCGTAGAGCACGACCGGTCCGGCGAGATAAAGTCCGTAGCGGATGAGCCGGCGGTCGCGCCAAAGCGGCAGGACGAAAACCGCGAGAAAGAGCACGTTGGTCGGCCGCACGCAAAAACTGTACCCGAGCACCCAGGCCGAAAGCAGCAGCAGCCCCCGGCGGTAGGCGAGGTAGGCACCGATCAGGCACATGGCGGCGAGGAGATCGCTCATCAGGGTGGTGCTGCCAAAGACCACGATGGGAAAAAACGCCCATGCGAGGGTGAAGACGGCGGCCACCCAGCGGTCGGTAAAGTCGCGGATCAGGAAAAACATCAGCAGGCACGAGATCAGACCGAGGAGCGGGGTAACGAAGAAGGTCAGCCCGGCCATGCTCCCCGCCGCGAGCAGCAGCGGAAAGCCCGGTGTATATTGCGGTACGGCGTGGCTGCCCGCGACCACGTAGCCGAACGGCACGATGGCCGGGTACTGGTCGCACGGGAATGCGGTGGGCAGGAACACCCGGCCGGTCTTCAGCAGTTCGCCCTGCTGGTAGTAGCCATACCAGTCGGTCGCGCCCACGTAACGCTGGCGAAAGGTAGCATACACGAGGAAGACGCCGACCAGCAGGGCCGGAAAAATCCAGCGGAAGAAGATCCGGTCAAACCGGGCGGCGGTCGGGGTCAGGGCGGCGGCGGTCATGGCAGGGCCCGGTCCAGGGTTTCGATGAAGCCCCAGGAATCGAAGTCGAAGGCGATCTCCGTCCAGACAATGACCACGGCGTCATACGATTTCAGCCGGACCTCCCAGTCGATTTTTTTCAGGTCGGTGTCCTGCTTCACGGCACCGGGGATGCGGTAGACCGTGTTGAAATAATACAGCGACTCCGAGGGCTGCATGGCGTGCGCCGCGTAGAGCTGGTCAATCAGCACCCAGCCGAAACTGTCATGGACCCAGAGGATGCGCGGCAGCTGGTCGGTGGGGACGGCATGCTGCGGCTGGAGCACGGGGTAGGGCTGGGAGTGCTCGTAGGGCGAAGTGACGAGCAGGTTGGTGAGGTCAAGGAGGTCGCGGTCGGTCACGCGCGGCGGCCCCACCGGGGTGGAGGAGACGGTGAACTCGGGCAGCGGGTGGCGCATGCCGGGGTTGAGCCGGGCGCGGATTTCCCCGAGCACGCGCAGCGAGGACTGGTAACTCCAGTGGGTGCCGGCGCGGGCGAAGAGGTTGCGTTCGCCGGCGGCCTTCCACGCCGCATAGCGGGCGGGACCGTCGTAGTAATTGATCCCGGCCGCCTGCAGGAGCGGCCGCGCGAGCTCGAAATCCGAGAGATTGTCCGCGGGTTTGCGTCCGCCAAAATAAGCCGCCGGCACGTGCTCCGGGTAAACCTCCACCTTGCTGGGGGCCACGACCACGAGCAGCGGGATGCCGCGGCGGGCGAGTTTTTCCTGCACGGACTTGAGCCGCTGCACCACGGAGGGCACCGCGGCCCGCCACAGGCTGGGGGTCACCGCGGTCTCGATGTACTGGTATTCGAAGAACCAGTCGTGTTCGCCGGCGATGACGCGCGAGCCCTCGGAGCGCGGGTTGACCTCGCCGAAGAAGGTGTAG
The DNA here is from genome assembly GCA_903855985.1 of uncultured Opitutia bacterium. Lineage (GTDB taxonomy): Bacteria > Verrucomicrobiota > Verrucomicrobiia > Opitutales > Opitutaceae > Opi-474. Next base: position 27,912 of record CAIOAO010000040.1, read on the forward strand.
GAAACCTGGTTGTCGAGCATGACCCAGAAGTTCCGCAGGCCGACGCGGACGTTGTACCAGGCCTCGATTTCGCGGGCGGTTTTGCCGGCCTTGAACTCAGTCCAATCCCACTTCACCGGTGGAGGCTCGGCGCTGACCCCGCGCAACTTTTCGCCCTGCGGCAGAAACGGCCACACGGCCTGCAGGCCCACCAGCGCGAGGGTGCCGGTGAAAAGCGTGACGAGCAGGGTTGGCCAGGGGCGGCGGGTCATGGGTCGGTCCTCAGAAGCGGAAATAAATGAAGGGATTGTAGCTCTGGCCGGCGAGGGCGGCCGAGGCGAGGAGCAGGCAGGCCGCGGCGATCACGGTGCGCAGGACGCCGCCGCGGAAGCTGCGGGGCAGCGGGTCATCCCAGCCGAAGCGCGTCCAGAAGCGGTCCGGGAGGAAACTGATCACCGCGGCCAGCAGCAGCACGGCGGTGGCGCGGCGGGAGATCACCTCGGGCCAGACAAAATCCAGCGGCGGATTCACCGCGTTCCAGTGGGCGAAGTCAAAGAGCCGGCCGACATAGGTGATCGCATCGGCCAGGGTCGCGGTGCGGAACAGCACCCAGCCCAGCAGGACGAGGAGGAACGTGAGGACGGTGCCGAGCACGGCCGGCAGGCGTTCGAGCCGCTGGCGGCCGAGGCCGCGCTCGAGGGAAAGCAGGGAGCCGTGGTAGGCGCCCCACGCGATGAAGCTTGTGCTGGCGCCGTGCCAGAAGCCGGACACGAGGAAGACGAGCCAGAGGTTGAGGCCGGTGCGGGACGAACCGGCGCGGTTGCCGCCGAGCGGGATGTACAGGTAGTCCCGCATGAAATTCGTCAGCGAGATGTGCCAGCGCCGCCAGAACTCGGTCACCGAGCGCGCGGTGTAGGGCCGGTTGAAATTCTCGATGAACTCGAAACCCATCATCCGGGCGAGGCCGATGGCCATGTCGGAGTAACCGGCAAAATCAAAGTAGATCTGGAAGGTGTAGCAGAGGATGCCGACCCAGGCGTAGGCCGCGGGCAGGCTGGCGAGGTCGTGGCCGAAGATGCGGTCGGCGACGAGGCCGAGCGGATTGGCGAAGAGGACCTTGCGCCCGAGGCCGAGCAGGAAGCGCCACGCGCCGGCCAGGAAGCGGTCGGCGGTGTGGTCGCGGTGCTCAATCTGCCCGGCGATGTCATGGTAGCGGATGATCGGCCCGGCGATAAGCTGCGGAAACAGCATCACGTAGAGCAGGAAGTCCGGGAGGTTGCGCGCGGGGCGGGAAGTGCCGCGGTAGACGTCCACCAGGTAGCTGATCTTCTGGAACGTGAAGAACGACACGCCGATCGGCAGCGCCACGGCGGTCCAGGCGATGCTGCCATGCCGCAGGTAGCCGAGCAGGCCGTTGAGGTTCGCGACGAAGAAATTGCTGTATTTGCAGTAGACGAGCAGCGCGAGGCTCGCGACCAGCCCGAGGGCCAGCAGCCACTGGCGCGGGCGGCGGGAGGTGACCGGGAGACGCTGGATCCCAAGGCTGATGAGATAAACCACCACGCTGGCAACGAGCAGGATCCCGGCAAAGACGGGTTCACCCCAGGCGTAGAAAACAACACTCGCGACCAGCGCCACCGCGTTGCGCCAGCGCAGTGGGGCCAGATAATAGCAGCCCAAAAACAGGGGCAGAAAAGCGTAGAGAAAAAATAACGAGGCGAAAACCATTTAGGAGTGTCGAGCGGCAGTGGAAGCAGCTGGGCGGGATGTGATTAAGGAAGACAAATACGGGGCCGATAAACTCTAGTGGCGAGGCAAAATACCGGTGAAATATCCCTTCCGGCTCACCCGGGAATCAGCGGAAGGGTTAATGTAAATGGTCGTCAGACCATGGGGATAAACTAAACGATATTCTCGAGCCGCTGCCGGTACCGCGCGCCGATGACGGCGGGTGAGAAACGCTGCTCCATCGTAACCCGCGCGGCGGCACCGAGCCGGGCCGCGAGCGCCGGGTCGCCCGATATTTTTCGCATCCACGCCGCGGCCTGGTCCACGTCGGCCTCCGCCCAGACCGAGCCCTTCATGTAGGGCCCATGATTCTGTTCCAAAGTGACGATGCGGGCGTCCACCGGGCAGCCGTTGTCGGCGGTGACATACTCGGCGGTGGCGGACCAGTTCGTGGAGATGACGGGCTTGCCGAGATACATGCACTCCGCGACCGCGAGGCCGAAGCCCTCGGCGCGGTGAAGGGAGACAAAACAGTCGCAGGCGGACTCGAGCTGGTAGATTTCGGCACGGGTGAGGGTGTCGGAGATCAACACCGTGCCCGGCAGGTCGGCCACGGCCGCCTGGAGCGCGGCGAAGTCGGCCTCGTTGCCGGCGACGTTCTGGACCTTCACGACGAGGGCCGCGTGCGCGCCAGCGAGGCCCGACCGGCGGAACGCCGCGATCACCGCGCCGGGATTCTTGCGCGCGGAGTAGGAGTTGAGGTCGTAGATGAAGAGGAAAAGGAACTTGTCTGCCGGCAGCCGGAACCGAGGCCGGAAATCTCCAGCGGGCCGGTCGAACGCGATGGCGTGGGGCATCCGGATGACGGGGAGCGGCGACTTCATCTCAAGGGCAAGGCGGGTGAAATCGCTGGGGCACCAGATTTCGTCGTAGTAACCGAAGGCCGTCATCCAGGCGTCGGGAAACTCGGGTAGTTCCCACGCCCAATAGGCGATGTTGTATTTCCCGGCCGAAAATCTTTTGCCGTGGTGATGCTCGAGGTCGTGGGTGGCCGGCGGGTCGAGGTGCACGATGTTCACCGGGTGGGGATTCGTGTTTTGGAGGCGGGCGGCGTAGGTCTGGTCGCCGAGGCGGTTCTTGCAGTGCAGCTTCAGCGGCACGAGCGCGGCCGGGATGGCGGCGGCGTCGGCGGCGCGGACCATGCAGCGGGCCGATTCGCCCACGCCGAGGTCGGCGGTGAGGAAGCCGGCGATATTGATCCCGCGCCCGGCATGCTTCCGGGCGTAGGCGATCGAGTAGGGGGCGAGGCGGATGGAGAAGTCGAAGATAACCTCGCCCGTGTCATCGGTCAGCGTGGTGATCCGGAGCTGGCGGTTTTTATTCTGCGCACGGAAGCGCTGCAGGGACGCGAGCCCGGTGATGCGCCCGAGCCAGGCGAGGAAATTGGCGCGTCCGGTACCCTGCAGGGCGAGGGAGATGACGGCAACATGGTCGGCGGAGTCGGCGGGCAGGCGGAGGGCGAGTTCGAAAGGGCCGGGCGGCTGCTGTCGGAGTTCGCCGGCGAATCCGCCGTTGATGCGGACGACCAGGTCCGGGGCGGAGACTTCCAGCCCGCGAACCTCGGGATGCGGTTGGAAGTGGCCGCGCAGGGTCAGGGTGCGGACCCGGCCGACAGGGGGCAGGCGGAGTTCAGCGGTCTCCTTGATCCAGACAGACGACGAATCAAAGTCGTCAAAAAACAGCCCGGTGGCGTGCGAGGCGCGCCACGTGGGGGTGGCACCGGAAAGGTTGGAACGGGCGGCGCACATGAAAGGGTGGGCTAGAGCGAAGGCGGACGCGTTTGCCTTGGCAAAGCTTTATCCCGCGGTTTCCATGCCCTGCACATGGATGCCGGGGAATACCGCAAGCTGGCCGCCGTGGAAGATGCCATGTGGTATTTCCGCGCGCTGCATGCGCATGTCGGCCGGGAGCTGTCGGCGCACCTGCCGGTGGGGCCGGGGCGGATCCTGGACGCGGGCTGCGGCACCGGCGGGCTGATCCGGCGGCTGGCGCCGCTGCGGCCGGAGTGGACGTGGACGGGCGTGGATGTGTCGTCGCTAGCCTGCGAACTCGCGCGGGAGCGGGGTGCGGGCGACGTGACGGAGGCGTCGGTCACGGCGCTGCCCTTTCGGGCCGGGGAATTTGCGGCGGTGGTATCGGCCGACGTGCTCTATCATTTGGATGACGACGAGGCGGCCCTGCGGGAAATGACGCGCGTGCTCCGTCCCGGCGGCATCGTGGTGATCAACGTGCCTGCCCATCGCTGGCTATGGTCGTACCATGATGTCGCGGTGGCCGGCCGGCGGCGCTATACGCGGCCGGAACTGGCGGAAAAACTGGCGCGGGCGGGCCTGACCACGCTGCGACTCACGCATTGGAACAGCGTGCTGCTGCCGCTCATCGCCGCACGGCGCAAGTTGCTCCCGGCGCCGAAGGGCGGCAGCGACGTGAACCTATCGCCAGCGTGGTTGGAGTCCGGGCTTTCCGCGGTTCTGGCGGGCGAGTCCGCGTGGATCCGTCGCGTGGGTAACCTGTCGCTGGGCAGTTCGATCCTGGCGGTAGCCCGCCGCAGGTAGTTCTCCCGGTGCTTTTCATTGCCAGGCAGTCCCGGGTCGTGATAGGGTGTTTCCGCTTCATGATTTACCTGTTGGTTTCGTTCGGGCTGCTGCTGCATATCCTGATCTGGGGTGTGGGTTTGGCCCTGCTCGTGACCCCCGCACGCTGGCGGAAATTCTGGCCGGTGTGGATTGCGCCGTGCGGCTTGGTTCTGCAATCCGCGGTGGTCTGGCTGGGTGCGCATACCACGCTGGTGGGGACCAATGCTTATGGTCGCTGGGCGGAACTGCTGCCCGTGGCGTTGTTGCTGTGGGGCCTGGCGCGGCGGGGCTGGCGCACGAGTGGCCGGGAGCTTGGCCGTTTTGCCGGATTGGGCGGGTTGATGGCGGTCTGTCTGCTGCTGCTGACCCTGCCACTGTCGCGAGTGACCCGGGACCTGACGACAGTCTCCATCGGCAGCTGTGATGCGGCGGATTACGCGGCGGGGGCGCGGGTGTTGCAGGAGTTCGCCAGCAATGACCGCAGCGGTTTTTTCGGGCTCACCGAGGTGGTGTCGGTCGCGTCGGTGGATAATTTTTATGATTTCTGGCTGAAGCTGAACCATTTCACCCCCTCGGCGCTGATTGCGTTCAACGATTCGGTGCTGGGCCTGGAGCCGCACGAAAGCACCGGCCTGATGACTGTCGTGCTGCTGGTCCTGGTTATGCCGCTGGTCTACTGGCTGGCGCGTTCGACCGCGAATTTTGGCCGTGGGGCGAGCAGCTGGCTGGCCTTCATCTTCACGATCAGCCCGGTGACGGGATACGCGGTTTACAATGTGGCGCCCGGCCAGATCCTGGCCGCGGAAGCCATCGCGCTGGTGACCTGGGCGGGATTGGCGATGTGGCGGGAACCGGGTGCCGGGCGGCGCGGCTGGACGTATGGCGGACTGCTGCTGGTGGGTTTCGGCCTGATCTGGGGTGCCTATAATTTCATCGTGATCATCTGCCTGGTCCCGGTGACCGCCTGCGTGGCGGGCTGGACTCTGGAGAAAAATGATTTCCGGAAATTGGCCCGCTGGTTGGGCTGGATGCTGGGGCCTCTTTTGCTCAGCGCCCTGTTTTTTTACGCGCGGGCGGCCGGTTTGGTGGAGCGTTTCCTCCTGTTCCGGCAGTATGATTTTGGCTGGAAAATCCCCGTGCTCTGGCCGGAGGGCTGGCTTGGCATGGTGAGCGGAGTCGGGCCACTTCCGCTGGGCGAACTGACCGGGGTGGGGTCCTGGATTCTCGGCGGCCTGACCGTGCTGCTGCTGGTCGGGGCGTGGCTGCGGTCGGTCATCAAGCGCTGGAAGCAGGCGTGGCTGGTCGTGGCATTCATCCTCCCGGTCATGGCCGGTTACGCCTACCTCGAATGGCGCGGCCTGAAGCTCGGCAACAATGCCAGCTATGACGCGTACAAGCTTTTCTCGGTATTTTATCCCGTGCTGCTGGTGGCGTTCTGCCACTGGCTGCTCTGGCTGAAGGATCGCAGCTCCTTGTTGCGGGGCCTCGCCCTCGGCATGATCGCCGTGGTCACGGTCATGAACCTGCGCGGCCTGTACTTGCTGTCGCAGCGGGTCGAGGCCAGTCTGCTCATCGTCGACCGGGACCTGCTGGCAGTGGGAAAAGTGGAAACCATGGCCCGGGTGAAGTCCGTGAACATCCTGGTGCCGGATTTCTGGACGCGGCTCTGGACGAACGCGCTGCTGCTGCGCAAACCGCAGTATTTCCCGACCCACACGTATGAAGGCCGGCTGAACACGCCGCTGCGGGGCGAATGGTACTTGAACGGTGGCATGGTGCAGGTGCGGCTGCCGGGACCGGACTGCGAAATCATTGGCCGGCGGTATGCCCTCGTGCGCACGGGCAGTCCCTACTGGCTGCGGGCCGAACTGGGCGAGGGCTGGTATGGCACGGAACTATTGCGCGGCCGCCAGAGCCAGCTGTGGAACTGGACCAAGGGCGACGCGGCCCTGGAGCTGGTCAACCCCCAGGATCATCCCCTGAAGGTGGAGTTGCATTTCACGGCGCGAAGCCTAGTCGCCCGCGACATCCAAATTTGGGTCGGCGGCATCCAGTTGCGCACTTTCCATCTGGGCACCGAGCTGAAGCCGGTGCGCGTGCCGCCCATTTATATTCCGCCGGGCAAGGTCACCGTGTGGCTGCGCTCCAGCGTGCCGCCGACGCGGGCTAGTGCCCGGGATCCGCGTTTGCTGGGCTTCGCCGCCTATTCGATTGTGGTGGCCGTGCGACCGAACGAAGGAGCGATGGAGTTGGAGTTCTGAGCCCGGCCGCCCTAGGCCTATACCCATGTCCACCCTCTCATCCTATCGCGCGGCCTATGCCGGAAAACGCGTATTGATCACTGGCGGGCTGGGTTTCATCGGGTCGAACCTGGCCCGCGCCCTGGTGACGCTGGGAGCGAAGGTCACGATCGTGGACAGCCTCATCCCGGAATACGGCGGCAACCGCCGCAACCTGGCCGGGATCGCGGGCCGCATGCGGGTGCATATCGCGGATGTGCGCGACTGGCCGAAGTTGCCGAGTCTCGTGCGCGGGCAGGATTTCCTGTTCAACCTCGCGGGACAGACGAGCCACATGGACTCGATGACCGATCCGCAGACGGATCTCGACATCAACGGCCGCGCGCAGCTTGCGATCCTCGAGGCGTGCCGGCTGCACAATCCCGGCATCAGGATCGTCTTCGCCAGCACGCGCCAGATCTATGGCCGGCCGGATTACCTGCCCGTGGATGAAAAGCACCCGCTGCGTCCGGTGGATGTGAACGGCATCAACAAGATCGCCGGCGAGTCCTACCACCTGCTTTATTCCCGCGTGTACGGCCTGCGGGCCACGGCGCTCCGGCTGACCAACACCCTTGGGCCCGGGATGCGGGTGAAGGATGCGCGGCAGACCTTTGTCGGCGTCTGGATTCGCCGCCTGATTGAGGGCGAGCCCTTCGAGGTGTGGGGCGGGGAACAGCTGCGCGACTTCACGTACGTCGGGGATGCGGTGGAGGCGTTCTTGCTCGCCGCCAGCCGGCCGGAGGCGGTCGGTGAGGTGTTCAATCTCGGCGGTCCGCCGCCCGTCACGCTACAGCGGCTCGCGGAGACGCTCGTCGAACTCAACCGGGGCGGTTGTTTCGTGGTGCGGGCGTTTCCCGCGGACCGGAAGAAAATCGACATCGGCGATTTTTACGCGGACGACCGCCGGATCGCCCGCAAGCTTGGGTGGCGCCCGCGCACGGATTTGCGCCGGACCCTGGCCCAGACCCTGGCCTACTACCGCAAGGAACTAAAACATTATGTCTAAGCCGCTGCTGACCGCCGACCCGCACGCGGGTTTTCTGGCCCACGCCGACGAAATCCGCGCGGCGGTGGACCGCGTGCTCGCAGGCGGCCGGTATATTCTCGGCCCGGAGGTCGAGACCTTTGAACGGGAATTCGCGTCGTACCACGGCGGCGGGCACGCGGTGGGCGTGGCCAACGGCACGGAGGCCCTCGAGCTGGCCTTGCAGGCGGTGGGGGTGAAGGCCGGCGATGCCGTGGTAACCGTGGCCAATTCCGCCTCGGCGACGGCGGCGGCGATCCAGCAGATCGGCGCGCAGCCGGTCTTCGTGGAAATCGAGGCCGACACGATGCTCATGTCACCGGCGGCGCTGGAGCGCGTCCTCGCGGCGCAAAAGGGGAAAGTGAAGGCCGTGGTGCCGGTGCAGCTTTACGGCCTGCCGGCGGCGATGCCGGCCATCCTCGAACTCGCCCGCCGCCACGGGGCGAAGGTGGTGGAGGACTGCGCCCAGGCGCACGGTGCCACGCTCGACGGACGCAAAGCGGGCACGTGGGGCGACGCCGCGGCCTACAGTTTTTATCCCACAAAGAACCTCGGTGCCCTCGGCGATGGCGGTGCGGTATTTACCCGCGATGCGGCGGTGGCGGAGCAGTTGCGGCTGCTGCGCCTCTATGGCTGGCGCCAGCGCTACGTGAGCGAGATTCCCGGGCGCAACAGCCGGCTCGATGAACTGCAGGCGGCGATCCTGCGGGTGAAGCTGAAGTATCTCGACGCCGAGAACGCCACGCGCCGGACGCTAGCGGAGCGGTACCTGAAAATCCTCGCGGGCACGCCGCTGCAGCTGCCGGTCATCCCGCCGGGCACCGAACCGGTGTGGCATCAATTTGCCGTGCGGACGCCGCGGCGCGATGCGCTGCAGGCCCACCTGGCGGCGCAGGAAATCCACTGCGGGGTGCTGTACCCGATGCCGATTCACCGCCAGCCGGCCTATGCGGTGCCGGCGTTGTCCCTGCCGGTGACGGAGCGGGCATGTGCCGAGGTGCTCTGCCTGCCGGTGCACCCGGCGCTGGCGACCGGGGACATTGACAGGGTCGGCGAAGAAATCCTTCGTTGGAGCCGGTCATGAACACGGCAAACCCCGCCCTGAGTTTCGTCATCCCGCTCTACAACAGCGCGGAAACCATTGGTGCGGTGGTGACGGCCATTGACGGCCTGACGGTCGAGGGCGGGCATGAGATCGTGCTGGTCAATGACGGCAGCGCGGATGCCACTGGCGACGTCTGCCGGGCGCTCCTGAAAACGACGCGCGTGCCGGTGACCTATGTCGAGCACGCGCGCAACTACGGCGAGCACAACGCGGTGCTGACCGGCTGGCGGCACGCGCGGGGCGCGTACCTGGTGAATCTGGACGACGACGGGCAGAATCCCCCGGCCGAGGCGGTACGCCTGTGGCAGCAGGCCAAGACCACCGGGCTCGATGTCGTGTACGGCCACTACGCGGTCAAGCAGCACTCGCTCTGGCGGAACTTTGGCAGCTGGGTGACGAACCGGATGACGAACTGGGCGTTGGAAAAGCCGCCGGGTTTTTATCTTTCCAGCTTTCGTTGTGTGACGGCCTTTGTGGCGCGGGAAGTCGCCCAGCACACCGGCCCCTATCCGTACATTGACGGCCTCATCCTGCAGGTGACGCAGCGCATCGGCTCGATCGAGGTCACGCACGAGGAGCGCAAGGCGGGGGCGAGCGGCTACACGCTGCGGCGGCTGATGCGGCTTTGGCTGAGCGCGTGGGTGAATTTTTCCGTGCTGCCCCTGCGGGTGGCCACGGCGCTCGGGCTGGTGATGGCGCTGGCCGGCCTGGCGGGGTTCGGCTGGGTGGTATGGCTGCGCGTCACCAACGAGGGACCGTCCTTCGGCTGGGGTTCGCTGATGGCGGCGTTGCTGGTGTTTTCCGGCACGCAACTGGTGCTGCTCGGCCTGATCGGCGAGTACATCGGACGGACCTTTTTGACGGTGAACCAGCGGCCGCAGGCCATCCTGCGGCTGGTGACCCGGAGCGGCCAGTCCTGACCGGACCGCGGAAATGCGGCGCGGGTGTCAGGTTCTTGGCGGCGAGCCGAACATTTCCTGCCATCTCACCATCTCCGAATCGATGGCGGCATCCAGCGCGAGCAAAGCCTCGGATGGAGGGGTGGAACGCAGATGCAGGATATAAGCGAGCATCTGTCTGGCCGTGGCATGACTGGCCGGGTCTCTCATCTCCGGCCAGTTTGCCTCAAGGTAGCGCCAACACCACGCCCGGTCCACCAGACGCCTGAGTTCATGGCGCCATTGGCGGGTAAAACGGTAGGTGTTTTCCTCATCGTGTACCTTGCGGCCGAGCGAAGCACTCACGTGATGGCGCACGACACTGCGCAGGACGACCACGTTCATCCGGCCCGCGTTGAGGGCGCGGAGGCAGAGGTCGACATCCTCGCTGCCGTTGATGAAGCCCTCGTCGAATCCTCCGAGTTCCTGCCACAGCGCACGGTCGAGCAGCATGCAAGCGCCCGTGACCGCTCCGACAGACTGTACGGGGAATAATAACCGAAACAGCGGGATGGGCAGGGTGCGGATGTGCTCGAGCTTGCCCTTGAGATTGAGGGCAAGCCCGGCGTGATCCACGGCGCCGGTGGCGACGCTTAACTGGACATTGCCGACCAATCCCGCGCGGGAGCCGAGCCGGCGGTGCGCGGCGAGCAGGGGCTTGATCCAGCCGGGCGGGAGCAGGAGATCGTTGTTGAGCAGGGCGAGGATTTCGCCGCGCGCGATTTCGGCGCCGCGGTTGTTGGCCCCGGCGTAGCCGAGGTTGCGCTCATTGAGCACGACTTGAAACGGGGCGGACAGCCGGGCGAGCCATTCCCGCGTGCCATCGGTGCTGCCGTCGTCCACGAGGATGATTTCATGCGTCAGGCCGGCGGGCAGCGAAGCCTGCAGGCTCGCAACCATCGCCCGCGTGAGGGGCAGACCGTTGAACAGCGGGATGACGAAGGAGACCTGCATCGGCCCGAAGGATGGGGTGGTGGGGGGACGGCGCAAAATCAAACTTGGCGGCCGGCCAACCGGCGTCCGAGCTGCATGAGCGGGGCTTCCAGCCAGGTATTCAGCCGGCCGGTGAGGACCAGCACGACGGGCAGGCCCGCGACCAGCATCCAACCGGCGGCGGCCGGGCCCGAGATCGCGGGGGCGAACTGCAGGATCAAGGCCAAGGCGCCGACCAGCACCGGCCAGTGCAACAGATAGAGCGAATACGAGACGCGGCCCAGCCAGAGCAAGGGGCGGCGGGTCAGCAGCCACTGCCAGCCGGATCCCCGATGCTTGGCCGAGACGATCGCACCGAAAGTCAGCAGCCAGATCAGCACGGCGGGATTGTGGATGAACCAGGTCAGCGGCACGGCGAGTCCGAGCGCGGGCAGCCACCATCCGCGCGGCCCGCCGGGTGGGGCAGAGGCCAGGCGCTCGTGAACGAGGGCCGAGATCATCCCCAGGACAAAGAGCCAGAGTTTCAGCCCGATAAAACCAGGGTAAACCCATCCGCCCGCCGTGGCGAGGCGCGCCGCACCCAGCGCCAACAACAGCAGCAGCCCCAGGAAAAATCCGCGGCGCGGTCCCCGGCTCAAGGCCACCAAGGCCGGGGCCACGAGGTAGAACTGCCATTCGAGCGTGGCGCTCCACGCCGGCGGCAGGAAATCAACGATGCCCGCCGGCGACGGCCAGCCGGGTGGAGCCAACCCGTGCAGCAACGGCAACTGGAGTCCCAGTTGCGCCGGCCAGTGGGCGGACAGGGTGGAAAGCCCTGCCGTCCAGCGCTGAAAATATCCGGTCGCATGCCACGGTGCGGCCACAGCCACCGACCGACTGACCGCCAGGAGCGCGACAGTCAGTGCGAGACAGGCCAGGTAAACCGGAAAAAGGCGGAAGGCCCGGCCGGTGAAAAACGCGCGATACCCCAGCGGCGGGCCCTGCAGCATCTTGAAAATGGCGAAGCCGCTGAGGATGATGAACACGTCCACGGCCGGGCCGGCGTAAAGGAGCCATTCCCAGATTCCGCGACGGATCAGGGCGGGCCGGAGGGCGTCCAGGCCACACAGGCAGGCGACGTGGGACACCGCCACCCAGAGGGCGAGAAGCCCGCGCAATCCCTCCAGCTCAGCGATGCGCCGGGCTCCGGGGCGGGCAACGGGGGCCGGAGGCATGACGGGATCAGCTCAGGAGGCGCTGGAGGTAGATCCCGTAACTGGATTTGCCGAGCCGCTTGATGTTCGCCTCCATCCCGGCGCGATCAATCCACCCCTGATGATAGGCGATCTCCTCGAGACAGGCGATCTTCAAGCCCTGGCGGTTCTCGATGACGGACACGAACTGCGCGGCCTCGAGGAGGGAATCGTGGGTGCCGGTGTCGAGCCAGGCAGTGCCGCGGCCGAAGAGCTCCACGTGGAGTTTGCCCCGTTCGAGGTAGAGGCGGTTGAGGTCGGTGATCTCGAGCTCGCCGCGGGCGGAGGGCTTGAGGCTCTTGGCGAGCTTCACCACCTCGGAGTCGTAGAAATACAGGCCCGGCACGGCGTAGTTGGACTTGGGCTGCTTCGGTTTCTCCTCGAGGGAAAGCACGCGGCCGTCGGGAGCGAATTCCACGACACCGTAGTCGGTGGGATTGGCCACGCGGTAGCCGAAGATGGTGGAGCCGCTGGTGCGGGCCGAAGCCTCGGCGAGGCACTTCACGAAATCAGCGCCGTGGAACAGATTGTCGCCCAGCACCAGCGCGGACGGTTCGCCCTTGAGGAACCCGGTGTCGCCGGCGATGTGGAACGCCTGGGCCAGGCCGTCCGGGCTCGGCTGCTCGGCGTAGCTGAACTTGAGCCCGAGGTTGGCGCCGTCGCCGAGGAGCTTCTTGAAATTGGGCAGGTCCGTCGGCGTGGAAATGATCAGGATCTCGCGAATCCCGGCGAGCATCAGCACCGACAGCGGATAATAGATCATCGGCTTGTCGTAGACCGGCATGAGCTGCTTGCTCACCGCGATGGTCAGGGGATAGAGCCGGCTGCCGGAGCCGCCGGCCAAAATGATGCCCTTGCGGGCGGGTAAGGGGTTTTGGGTCATGGGTTATCGGTCAGAACGTGCGCGGGCTTTGATGAGTGAGCCAAGCATACGGCCGATTTTGGCACAAGTGACTTCCAGTTGGTCGTAAATCTTCGGTTCCAACGCCTCGATATCGCGCGCAATCTCCAATTGGGTTCGAAGTTCACCCAGTGAACCCTTTGCGATATATAAAAAGCGAACCGAGTCCCTATTCGTGTCCCGTTCATCGCCTTCCGCGATGTTGGAAGAGATGGAAACAGCTGCTCTTCGGATTTGGTCTCGTAAACCAAAGTCCCGGGCGAGTGGCCCGTTGGCGGTGAGGCGGTAAATCGTCACAGCGAGCGACTTGGCGCTCTGCCACACTCGCAGTTCACGGAATCCTTGGTCACCCATGACCCATAACCTATCACTCCTGACCGGTTCCCAGTCTCTCCCTCGAATATTTCTTTTTCGTAATATCCGAGCACCAGGTGCGATTGGCCAGATACCAGTCCACGGTCTTGGCGATCCCGGTGGTGAAATTCTCCTGCGGTTTCCAGCCGAGCTCGCGCTGGAGCTTGGCGCAGTCGATGGCGTAGCGGCGGTCGTGGCCCGGCCGGTCGGCGACGTAGGTGACCTGGGAGAGGTAGGGCTTCCCGTCGGCGCGCGGCGACTTCCGGTCGAGCAGGGCGCAGATGGTCTGCACGATCTCGATGTTGGGTTTTTCGTTCAGGCCGCCGACATTGTAGGTCTCGCCGACGCGGCCCTGGCGGAGGACGAGCCAGATTGCGGCGGCGTGGTCCTCGACATAGAGCCAGTCGCGGATCTGCTGGCCGTCACCGTAAACCGGGAGCGGTTTGCCCTCGAGGGCGTTGAGGATCATCAGGGGGATGAGCTTCTCCGGGAAATGATACGGGCCGTAGTTGTTCGAGCAGTTGGTCGTCAGCGTCGGCAAGCCGTAGGTGTGCTGGTAGGCGCGCACGAGGTGGTCGCTGGCGGCCTTCGAGGCGGCGTAGGGGCTGTTGGGCGCGAAGGGTGTCTCCTCGGTGAAGGCGGGGTCGGACGCCGCGAGCGTGCCGTAAACCTCGTCGGTGGAGACGTGCAGGAAGCGGAATGCGGCCTTTTTTGCCTCGGGGAGTTTCGCCCAATATTGCTTGGCGCAGTTGAGCAGGCGGAGGGTGCCGACGACGTTCGTCTGGATGAACGGCTCGGGCGAATCGATGGAGCGGTCCACGTGCGACTCGGCGGCGAAGTTGACCACCGCGTCGATCGCGTGCTCGGCGAGGAGGCGGGTCACGAGGGCCGGGTCGCCGATGTCGCCCTGCGCAAAGAC
>CAIOAO010000041.1 GCA_903855985.1 uncultured Opitutia bacterium
ACGCTTACTCTCACCGGGACCAACGCCTACACGGGCGGCACGACTATCAACACCGGTGCCGCGCTGGTGCTGGGTGCTGGCGGCACGACCGGCAGCATCGTTGGCAACGTGACGGATAATGGCGCCCTGGCTTTCAATCGTTCCACTGCGGTGACCTTCGGCGGCATCGTCTCGGGCGCGGGCACGCTGACGCAGGTCGGCACGGGTACGCTCACTCTCACCGGGACCAACACTTACACGGGCGGCACGGCCATCAACAATGGTGCGATCGCCATCGGTGCCGACGCCAATCTGGGCGCCGCCAACGGCCTGCTCGCGATTTCAGGTGGCAGCCTGCAGCTGACGAGCAACGTCAGCACGGCCCGCCCCATCGGCATCGGCTCGTCGGGCGGAACCATCAATACCGGCGCCTCGCAGCTGAGCACCACCGGGATCCTCATCGGTCCGGGCAACCTGACCCTCCAGGGCGGCACCGGCAGCTGGAACCTCGGCGGCAATGCCTCCGCTTATACGGGCAGTTTCCGGGTCGCCCAAGGCACCCTCTATCTGAATACCGCGCTCGGCGCGTCCCAGCTGACGGTCAGTCCCGGCGCCACGCTGCGCGGAACCGGTCTCCTGGCCGGAGCCCTGGCCGTTCAGGGTCAGCTCAATCCGGGCAACTCCCCGGGCACCCTCAGCGTTGTCGGTCCGGTCAGTTTCGCGGCGGGCAGCACGGCGACGTTTGAAATCGACGGCACGGGCACCGGCAGCGGCGCCGGCAACTACAGCCGCCTGGTATCCTCTTCGAGCATCATCCTTAATGGCGGTATGGTGGTTCCGGTGCTGCGTGGGCTGAGCGGCTCTGCCAGCAACACCTTCGTGCCTTCGCTTGCCCAGCGCTTCAATGTCATGGCGGGCGCCGGCGGCATCACCGGCGCCTTTGCCGGACTCACCCAGCCGGCGGCGGGCCTGCCGACCGGGCTGACCTTCGACCTCGCCTACGGCTCGAACTCGGTCGACCTCATCTTTACCCCGGCTGACTTCGGGAAGATTGCCGACCTAGGCATCAGCTTCACCCCGGCCCGGGTCAGCACCGGCGCCGCGCTGCAGGCCCTGCGCCCCGCGGCGGGCGCGCGCCCGGTCGGCGACGTGGCAGTGATCTACCCGGCGCTCTTCAGCTTGGATACCGCGGGGCTGACCACCGCGTTGGACCAGATCGGCACCAACGTCTACGGCCAGCTGCTCGAAGGTGCGCTGACCGACCGGAGTGCGCTCATGGCCACCGTGGCGAGACACCAGCCGCACCGTGATCCGTTCTGGTTTGATACGACGGCGGGTCGTGACTTCGCCCCGGGTGATGGGCTGTCGAGAGGTTACGTCCAAACCAACCTCGGGGCCATGGTGGGCTGCGACCTCTGGCGCACCGCCCCCTGGCTGGCCGGGGTCGCCATCCAAAAACAAGCGGGCCGGCTGTCGTCCTACGGGGCGGACCGAGCCTATGCCAAGCTGGATGAGATGGGCGGGCTGGCGTATGCGCGCTACACGCAGGGTCCGTGGCAATTCAATCTCGACGGCGAAACCAGCCGCACCGCGGCCGAGGTGTCGCGCACGATCGCTTTTGGCGGCCTGGCGCTGCGCGCCTTGGGCCAACCGGTCGTCAACACCGCCTCGCTGTCAGCCACGCTTTCGCGCGACTACCAGCGGGCCGGTTTCCTGATTCAGCCTTCCGTTGGCCTGACCTACGGCACGGCCTGGGCGCATGCGTTTACGGAGACCGGGGCCGACCCGCTCTCCCTGCACGTGCACTCGGTCAGCGACGAGCGCGCGGCCACGCTCCTAGCGGTCGACTTGAGCCGCCGGCTGCTGGGAGCCCGCCATCCGCTCCTGCTCTCGGTCAACCTCGGCCACGAGCACCAGCTCAATACCACGGGCGCCGAGAGCCGCGTCAACCTGACCGCAAGCGGTTCGCCGATCTTTACCCTGCGGTCGCAGCGTCCGGCCGCGGACCTGCTGCGCCTCCGCGGGCTCGCCGCGTTCACGCTCGGCGAAAATGCCGAGGCCTACCTTTCGGCCCAGAACACCGCACTCAGCCAGAAGCAGACCGGATACAGCCTGCGCGGCGGGCTTAACCTGCACTTCTAAGCGCCCACTGCCGGCCCGGAGTCCCGCGATCGCGGTGGCTCCGGCCGGGGCACCCCGGGGCAACGAGGCGCCATCAAGCGCCGCAGCGGAGGTGCGCCCGCGCCGGCGGGATGCGGTCCAGTTTGGCCGCGCATGTCAGGGCAAGGCGCGGCACCTTCCGGGAGCAGACAGGCGGGACCCGTTCCAGGGGCCCGAGTAGGATTCGGCCCCCGGCTGTAGTTTCCTAAATCAGGACTTGGGCTCGAAGATATAACCTTCTTCGCCGTGGTCTGAGATATCCAAGCCATTGTGCTCCTCTTCGATGGTCGGCCGAAGTTCCATCAGCGCTTTGACCAGCGCGGCGATGAGCACGGTGCCGACCACCGCCCAGACCAACGTCAACCCGATGCCCTTGAGTTGCTCGATCCACAGGGTGTGCCCGACGACTCCGCTGAGATGGAGGCGCAAATTTGCATTCACCGCCGTGGTCGCAAACCAGCCGGTGAGCAAAAGCCCGACCGTGCCGCCGACCCCATGCACCCCGAAGACGTCGAGCGCATCATCGTAGCCAAACATCCCCTTGAGCTTGGTGCAGGCCAGGTACGAGACCGCCCCGCCCAGCACGCCGACGACGACCGCGCCGGTCGCATCCACAAAACCACAGGCCGGCGTGATCGCGACCAGGCCCGCGACGGCGCCCGAGCAAAACCCGAGGACACTCGCCTTGCCCCGCACGATGCGCTCCAGCAGCGCCCAGGTCCCGGCCGCAATCGCCCCCGCCAGGGTGGTCGTCATGAACGCATTGGCCGCGATGCCATCGGCCGCAATCGCCGAACCGGCGTTAAACCCATACCAGCCGACCCACAGGAGCCCGGTGCCCAACACGCAGAGCACCAGACTGTGCGGCGGCATCGGCGTCCGGCCATAGCCGTGACGCTTCCCCACGAGGAGGCAGAGCACGAGGGCGGAGTAGCCCGAGGCCATCTCGACCACCATGCCGCCCGCGAAGTCGATCGCCCGGATCGTGGCCGCGGGATTGAACACGCCATTCATGAGGCCGTTGCTGCCCCAGACCATGTGGGCCAGCGGACAATACACGACGAGCACCCAGAGCGAGACGATCACCAGCACGGCCGAAAACTTTACCCGCTCGACGATCGAACCAATCGCCACCGCAGGGGTGATGATGGCAAAGGCCAGCTGGTACATCGCAAAGACGTTGTGCGAAACCCAGAAGGAATAGTCGGGGTTCGGCGCCGATGTCACCCCGCGCAGGAAGAAAAACTCCGAGCCCCCGAGAAAGGCGCTGTGAAAACTTTTGCCGAAGACCAGGCTGTACCCCACCGCCCACCAGAGCACGGTGACCAGGCTCACAATGCCAAGGCACCAGGCCATGACGGAGAGCACATTCTTCGTCCGCACGAGTCCGCCATAGAACAGGCCGAGCCCGGGCAGCGTCATGAACAGCACCAGCGCCGCGCTCACCATCATCCAGGTGTTGTGGCCCGGGCCAGACGTCCCCACCTCCGGTGTGGTCAGGCCGGCGGGAACCCGGCCGCTTGGGTCCTTCAACGCCGCCGCCGGATCGGCGTTGGTCATGTACGCCTCAAGACTCGCCAGACGTTGCTCCACCGAAGCCTTGGGAGCGGTGGCGGGGGTCGGGGTTTGACCGAGGGCGAAAACGGTGCCGGCCAGAAAAAGACCGAGCGCGGGAAAAAGACGGGGCGGAAAGGAGAGGGCGGGAATCATGCAGGAGGGGGCCCATGAGAAGCATCCCTCCGCTTCATGCAATCCATGAAATGGCTGGGCCCACCCGTTCTTCCGCAAGGCGGTGGGTTTCGCCGAAATGCGGCGCGCCGCGCGGGCGGCGCGAAACAGGTCAAGTCTGGCCCGACCTGGATCCAGGCCGGGCTCGCACCCCCAGTGTTGCGATCGAGAATGAGCCCGGCTTCAGGGCGTCACTTCGCGTCGTAATTCCACATGTCGCGGATCGCCTTCCATCCGCCGTTGGGCTGCTTTTTCCAGACGCAGAGAAATTTTCCGGTGGCATGGGTGACCTTGCCGTCCGCGCCCTTGATTGATTCGGCGAACGTGCCTGAGGTGAACCCGATATCTCCGCCCGTCGCGATCTGCGCATCGGCTGCGCTCCAGGAGAGCGAGTAGTTCGGATCCTTGATCCCTTCCCAAGCCTTGTGGATCGCAGTGAGGCCATGGGCCACACTGTCACCCGGAGGGAAGGCGATGGCGTCGGCGGCGTAGAATGAGACGAGCAGCTCGAGGTCGCGGTGGACGGAGGAGGCGGACCAGTCGTCATCGAGCTGGGCGAGCACCTTGGCTTCGCCCTTGAATTCGGCGGCTAAGGTCCGGGTGGCCGGAGAGAGGACGGCGCAGAGTCCAATGACGAGAAACCAAGGGGTGGGGATTCGCAGGTTCATGGGGCAAGACACGCCTCCTTCGCAAAGGGCAGTCAAGCCTTCATGGGTCTCAGCCCCGGCATTCCGGAAACCCTTCGCCGATCGCACTCGCCCCGGAAAGCCCGATTACGAACGGAGCGGTCGGTTGCGGAAGCGCAAATGATCACTCAAAAAAATACCGCCGGTTCCGGCACCCGCCCATATTTTCGCCCCCGTTCACCCCCGGGCTCGCGGAGGTCTGAAAAGGATGGAATCGGTGCGAGTTGAAATCGGACGGGTGAATATCTAGCTCCGTGTGGTTTACCGGGCGCCAGCGGTGCCAGCGCGAAGACCGGCCACCAGGCTTATGAATGGAAGGGAGCTGGACCGCCTGAAATTTGCGCACAGCAAATAATCAGGATTATCCAGGAATTCCCATTTACTGGCGGCGGAGGGGAAGCCGGTCTGAACGGCCCCGGGATCGAGACCTTCGCAGGCGACCTTGGAGGGTCCCTTATCCGTGCCCCCATAAGTGACGGGCGGAACACGGAGTTGAAAATGGTGGCGAGTCCCGGAATCGAACCGGGGACACAAGGATTTTCAGTCCTCTGCTCTACCAACTGAGCTAACTCGCCGACTAAGGAGGGGCGAACAAAGAGCCGCCCCCCGGGCGCGTCAACGGGAAATTCCGGGTGCGCCGGAGCCGGCCTAGTGCCGCTCGCAGTAGCTTTGCGAGGCAACATGGCTCCAGCCGCGCAGGACGAGCTTGGAATTGACGTGGCCGTTGGTCGGCTCGATCTGGTCCTGGCCGGAGTGCAGCTGCACCAGCACGTTCTTGCGGACGGCGTTGGAGCGGTTGGGCATTGAGCCGTGGATCGTGAAATAGTGGAAGAACAGCACGTCGCCCGCCTCGGCCTCGATCACGGTGGCGCGCTCGAGCGGGTAGTTTTTCTCCATGAACTCGGAGTATTCCTGTCCGCTGGTGTGCTGGAGCCGGCCGAGCTTGTGCGTGCCGGGATAGACGCGGAGGCAGCCCATCTGGTCCGTGGCGCGCGTGACCGCAATGGTGCCGCCGATCATCGTGTCCTTGACCGAGGGAAAATACGACCAGTCCTGGTGCATGGGGAAGGGCGCGCCCTTCTCGGCGGGTTTCTGGAGGAGCTTCGTGTGGTGCAGTACGATGTCGGGGCCGAGGATGGCCTCGGCGACGTCGAGGAACGACGGGTGCATCAGGGCGCGCAGCCAGGCGGCCGAATAAAAATGCACCTGATGCGTGTGGAAAAAAGAGGTACCGCGGACATTGAGGCGCTCCACGGCCTCGCCCGCCCAGATTTTGTCGGGGGCGTCCTTGAGCCGGATGTTCTGCGCGACGATGCGGTCTACCTCCCGCTCCAGTTCGGCGATTTCGGCGGGTTTGAAAACGCCGCGAGCGAGGTAGTAGCCGTTTTCGTCGAAGAAAGCCTTGATCTCCTGGGGTGTGGGCATGGGCCGAGATTGACGGCAGATGGCCGGTAGGCGTCAATGCAATCACGTCGCCGGCCAAGCCGGCGCTTGGCAACCGCCAGGTCTTAGGGGTCGGCACACGGACAGGAAGGAAGGCCGGGATTCACCGGCGGTTCCAGGGGTGGCTTCGTCGAGGTGATCGGTGGCGGCGAGGACAAGTCCCCCAACAGGGTGAAGCGCGGTATTTTGCCGCGGTGCTCAAGTTCTTGGGTGGCGACAAGGCCACCCTCGTGCACCGCCTCGCGCGCACGGAGCTGGACCACTCCTGAACCCCGGCCTAAATCCGGGATGATCTCCCGGCCTTTCGCCTGCTGGCGAAGGGCCGGTTTATTTTCCGGGCGGAAGGCGCAATTCCTGCGGGGACATTCCCGCCCGTCTCAGGACGAAAGCAGCGACTTCAGGTCGCTCAGGGAGAGCTTCGCGGCGGCGGCGTCGCTGGCCTCAAACACGTCGGCGAGCAGGGCGCGTTTCGTGTCCTGCAGCGCGAGGACCTTCTCCTCGACGGTGCCGGTGGCGATGAGCTTGTAGCTGGTGACGAGCTTCGTCTGGCCGATGCGGTGGGCGCGGTCGGTGGCCTGGGCCTCGGCGGCGGGGTTCCACCACGGATCGAAATGGACGACGGTGTCGGCGCCCGTGAGGTTGAGCCCGGTGCCGCCGGCCTTCAGTGAGATGAGGAAGACGGGGACGTCCGATGAATCCTGAAACCGGTCGACCGCGGCCTGGCGCGCGCGGACGGGCATCGAGCCATCGAGATAGCAATACGCGGTGCCCTGGGCCTCGAGTTCGGCGCCGAGGAGGGAGAGCAGCGAGGTGAATTGAGAGAACACGAGGACGCGGTGGCCGTCGTCAATCGCCTCGGCGAGGAGTTCGCGGAAGGCCTCGAGCTTGGCGGAGTCGTCGGCGGGGGCCTCGGGCGCGACGAGCCGCGGGTCGCAGCAGATCTGGCGGAGACGCAGGAGTTGCGTGAGGGCGGCAAACTGCAGGCGGCCCTCCGTGGCGCCGTCGGCGGCGAGATTCATCAGCTCGCGTTCGCCGGCCTGCTGTTGGTCGCGGTAGAGCTTGGCCTGGGCGGGGGAGAGCTCGCACCAGAGAATCTGCTCGAGCTTGGGCGGGAGCTCGGGGGCGACGGCCTGCTTGGTGCGGCGCAGGATGTAGGGCGCGGCCTGGGCGCGGAGCCGCTGGTCAAACCAGGCGCGTTCCTCGCCGCGGAGGCCCGCGGGCATCCGGTCGAGGTAGCCGGGGAGCAGGAATTCAAAGAGCGAGCGCAGGTCGTCGAGCGAGTTTTCCAGCGGCGTGCCGGTAAGCAGGAAACGGCTGCGGGCGGTCAGCGAGCGGAGCGCGGCGGCGTTCTGCGAACGGCGGTTCTTGATGTGCTGGGCCTCGTCGGCGATGACGCACGTGAAGTCCACGCCGGCGAACAGTTCGCGGTCGCGGGCGAGGGTGCCGTAGGACGTGATGATGAGGTCGAAACCGGCGGCGGCGGCTGCGGCGGCGAGCCGGGACGCGCCATGGTGAACAAAGACGCGGAGCTCCGGGGCGAACTGCGCGGATTCGCGCCGCCAGTTTTCCACGAGCGAGGCGGGGCAGACGACTAGAGACGGAAGGTTAAAAGTTGAAGGCTGAAGGTTGAAAGCGGGAGTGTCAGTGGCGGCGGGGTCGGAGTCTTTCAACGGCGAGCTTTTGACTTTCAACTGCGCCTGCGCCTGCAGCGCGCTCAGGAGCGCCAGCGCCTGGATGGTTTTGCCGAGGCCCATTTCGTCGGCGAGGATGCCGCCCAGTTGGTGGCTGTGCAGGTGCCAGAGCCAGGCGGTGCCGAGGCGTTGATACGGGCGGAGGCGGGTCTCCAGGCCGGCCGGGATGGGCGCGGGGGCGAGCGTGGAAAGCCGGCGGAGCGACTCGCTGCGTTCCCGCCACGCGGCGGGCGGTTGGAAACCGGGGGAGAGCGCCTCGATGATTTCCTGCGATTCGGCTGTGCGGGCGGCGCTGACGCGCTGGGTGCGGCGGGTGGCGACTCCGGCGCTGGGCTCGCCCGCGAGGGCTCGCTGGGCCGTGGCGAGATGGTTGAGTTGGGCGTCGTCGAGCAGGTAAATCTGACCGTCGCTTTCGACGTAGCCGCGATTGGAAGCTACGGCGGTGCGGATGGTGGCGTCATCGGCGCTGCCGGCTTTCAGGCCCAGCGTCACGTCGAAGTCCTCGCCGGCCGCAGTCGCGGTGACCGTCAGCTCGGCGGGGCGAAGGTGCGCAGTGGCCTTTTCAAAGGCCGGGGTGAACTGGGCGTCGAGGCCGTCGCGGAGCCGGGCGGCGTGGGCGGCGAGAAAGTTGAGGGTCTTGTGCCGGTCGCGCAGCCACCACTTGCGGTTGGAAGGCTCGAGGATGAAGCCGTGGGACTTCAACAGGTCGAGGGTGCCGTCGTAGGCGGGGTGCTCGCGCGAGGGCAGGGTGATGGCGAGATAGTGTTCCGTGCCATCCACGGCCATCGGCGCGGCGGCGGACGATGTGGCGCGCGGCGGGGGCGAGGCGCGGGGCGGAGTCGGCGCGGGGGTGGCGACGGGGGCGGGAGTCTCGCGGAGGTGCTCGGACACGCCGATGAGCAGGGGCCCGAGCCAGAGGAGCGGCGAGGCCGGGGCGTTGAGGAGGAAAAACACCGGCTGGCGGTGCAGCGCGGCGATGAGCGCGCGGAGCTGCGCGCGGGTGAGCTGGAGAAAGGCGGGCGGCGTGGGCGTGTTGCACCAACGCTGGAGCAGGGCGAGGCCGGGCAGGATCTCGGGTGGCAGGGCGGCGGCGGGATCGAGCTGCACCTTCACGGCAATGGCGTCCCGCGGGGCGGCGGCGGCGAGATTGGGCGGGAGGAGCAGGCGAAGCATGTTGCGGTGCGTGATGTTTCCGGGAATAAACCGGCCCCGACGCAACTCTGAAACTTGATGAGTAACGAGGTCTTTACGCAATTGGTGGATGCGCATTACGCGCCGCTCTACCGTTTTTGCCCTCAGCCTCGCGAAGCGCCCGGCCGATGCGGGCGACCTGGTGCAACAGACGTTTTTCATCTGGGCGACCAAGGGACACAGCCTCCGTGAGACGTCGAAGGCGAAATCCTGGCTGTTTACGACGCTCTATCGCGAGTTCCTGCACGGCCGCCGCCGCGACATTCGAGTGACCTCGCTGGAAGACCTGCCGCCGGGGGAGTCGGAGGTGGCGGCGGAGGATGTGGACCGCGCGACCCAGATGGATGCAGCGACCGTGGTGGCGGCGCTGCAGATGGTGGACGAAGTGTTCCGCGCGCCGCTGACGCTGTTTTACCTGGAGGATCTTTCGTACACGGAAATCGCCGCGACGCTCGGCGTGCCGATCGGCACGGTCATGTCGCGGCTGTCCCGCGGCAAGGCCCAGCTCCGCGCCGCGCTGGCGCAGGAGGAGACGGCGGCAAAATCCAAGGTCGTGCCGTTCACCGGTGCGCAGGGGAGGAAACAATCATGAGCAACAATGAGGCAAAATTTGTGCTGGGGGCCTACCGGGCCAATGGCCGCGACGCGGAGGACGCGACCTTCGGCGCCGCGCTGGCCCAGGCGAAGAACGATCCGGCGCTCGGCGCGTGGTTCGCCCGTGCCCAGGCTCATGATGCCGCCCTCACGGCGAAGCTGCGGGAGATCGTGCCGCCCGCCGGGCTGCGTGAGGCGATTCTGGCGGGAGCGCGGGCAAGCCGCGCGCCGAAAATTGAGCGCCGTTTTCCGACGAGGTGGTTCGCACTGGCGGCGAGCGTGGCGGTGCTGCTGACGGCAACGCTCGCGCTCTGGCCCAGCCGCGCGGCGGCGGGGACGGCGCAGCTGGCGGCGTTTGCGATCAATGACACGGCGCACGCGCAGCATGGCAGCCACGGCGAAGCGGCCGGGGCGCTGGAGGTGATGCTGAGCCAGCCGGCGAACCGGCTGAGCGCGGGGCTGCCGGTGGATTTTACGGCGTTGCGCGCGACGGGGTGCCGCACGTTGAATTTTGCGGGCCACGATGTGCTGGAGGTGTGCTTCCAGCGCAATGGCGCGTGGTTTCACTGCTACATCGTGAACTGCGCGGACTTTCCCGCGATGCCCACCGGGACCGGCGCGGACTTTGACCAGCAGGCGCAGTTCGGCAGCGCGTCGTGGTCGGACGGCGTGCACCGGTTTGTGGTGGTGAGCAACGCGGGGCTCGAGGCGGTCAAGCGGCTGCTCTGAGGCGGAACCGAAGTGGGCGCAGCCAGTCCGCGACCCTGCAAAAGTTCACCCCCGCAAGGGGTCGGCCCTTTTCTTGCCACCGACCGATCCCATGGGCACGTCCCGCGCCGCCGCCCTGACCGCCGAACAGCGCCGCCTTGCCGAGGATTCCAGCCGCGCGAAAAACTGGAAGCGATGGGGTCCCTCCTTGCCGAGCGGCAGTGGCGCATGGTGCGCGAGGATGGGCGCGGACCGCGAGGGCCGGCTGTGTTCCGCCCTGGCGCGGTGGAACGAGCGCGATTCCATCCTGAAGGACCGGCTGTTCGGGCCGAGCGGCCCCGAGGGCAACCCCGGCAAGGATGTGAAGGAGTGTGATTTCTATCTCGAGGGCACGCCGACGCACTCGTGGCTCCATGAATACTTCCATGGCGAGACCGGCCAGGGACTGGGGGCCAGCCACCAGTCCGGGTGGACCGCGTTGGTGGCCAGACTGATAGAGAATTTCCCGGGATAGTGCGTTTTGCATGGTGGTTGAGGTTCCGCCGAAATGCCGGGTTTAGTTTGGCCCAATAACGAACAGCCGGAAGGGGGGTGGGTCTTGGGCGGGGATGAACTCGACCACCTTTCACCCGATTCCCTCGCGCCGCGGGCTTTTACTCGCGGTGGCCATGCTGGCGTTCTCCGTCCTGGTGCCCGCGACGCTCAAGGCGTCTGAGCGCTGGGAGACCTTGGAAGCCATTCACTGGATTGAAAACCCGCGCAACTCGCCCCGGCCCGGCCTGTACGGCGAACTGGGAGCCTACCAATTTCGCGAGGCGACGTGGCGGATGCACACGGCCGTGCCGTTTGCGCGCGCTGTGGACCGGGGTGTTTCGGATGACGTGGCCATCCGGCACTACGAATGGCTGAAGCAGGGTCTCATCCGCAACGGCCTCGAGGCGACACCGTATAACATCGCTCTGGCGTGGAATGGCGGCTTGCGCGCCACCGTGCGGGGCACCGTGCCGCCCGCGGCCCGGGATTATGCCGAGCGCGTGCTCAACATCGCCCAGAGCCTGCATCACACAGAGGTGGCGAGCGCCCGGTAGGGTAGTCCAAAACCCTGCCGGCCGGGTGGGCGGCCAACGGGTTCGCCCCTCCCGCTCGTCAAATGCGTTCCCACCGGCTTGGCGCAATCCCCGGCGCCTCGGTGCGCATGTGGAGTGGCTTGTTGGGATGGTTGAAATCAAATCCACTGCGGATATTCGGATCGGTGAAGAAGCGCCGCGCCTCCTCCGGGAGCGTGGCCAGCTTGTCCACCGGCCACGGGTCAATTTTCGGCTCCACCGGGCCCGCCCAAGCCGGCCGGTAGAGGTACGCCAGCATCCCGCGGCTGCGCTGGCCGACATTCGGGCAATTGCCATGGAAGCACCGGTGGTTGAGGAACACCGCCGACCCGGCCTTGGCCGGCACCGCGACCTGCTCGGGATGGGCCGCATAGCGGGTGTAGGGATTGGCGTCGGCGTACAGGGACAGGTGGGACCGCGGCACCACGAGGAACGGCGATACGTCCGCCGTCAGGTCATCGAGATAATACAGCACGCGCACCTGCACGGGGCACGAGCCGCCGTAGCCAAAAATCTTCGAGCCCCAGGGCTGGCCATCCGTATGGAGGCTGATGCCGGGGTGCCCCGGCATGGAGAGCGAATACACTGAGCCGAGAAACACGAGGTCCGGCCCCAGCACCTGTTCGAGGAAACGGATCGTCGGCGGATGCGCGACGAGCCCGGCGAAGGCGGGATGATCCCAGTGCACGTTGCGCCGGCCACGCTGCTTGTCGCTATAGTCCGTTCCGACCGTTTCCAGCCCGGCCGTCAGCTGCTTGAACTGCGCGACCTGCGCTGGCGACAGGAGATCCGGCATCACCATGTAGCCTTCGAGTTCCAGATGCCGGATCCGCTCGCCCAGCGTGAGGCGCGACCAGTCAGTGGAGTCGGGGCGGACCGGGGGGAGGGCAGGATTCATGGCCGCGGACGTTGTGTCCGTGCGCGCGGGCGGTCGAGCGGTCCTTGCTTGTAGGTTTACCAGACAAGTGGGCCGGCGGGCGATTGACCCGGGCCCGGCTCTCTGGCACACCGCACGGAATGAGCCTTCTCCCCCGCCGCGTCCTCCTGGTCGAACAGGTGACCGCGTTTCTCCGCGGCCAGCTGCGGGACGGGCGATGGACCGGCGCCCTCCCGGGTGAACACGCCTTGAGCAGTCAGCTTCAGGTCAGTCGCTCGACCCTTCGGTTGGCGCTCGCGACGCTCCGGCGCGAAGGACTGATCCGGGGTGCCCAGGGCCAGCGGGCCCGTGCCACGGGCCGCCGGCGCACCGAACGGCGGAGACCGTCGCGTCTCATCGCGGTCGTCTCCTCGCAACCCCTCGCCCGGCAATCCTCGCGCGCGATCCTCTCGCTCGCCGAATTGCGCCGGCAGTTTTATCAGGCCGGGTTCGAACTGGAGCTCCACGTGGTGCCGCAGACCGTCCGCCGGATGGGTCGCAGCCGGCTGCAGGCGCTGGGGCAGCGGACGCACGCGGCCTGCTGGGTGCTCGTCTCCTGTTCGAGCGAGGTGCAACGGTGGTTCGCCGCCTCGGCCTTGCCCGCGCTGGTCCACGGCTCGTGCCACGCGGGGGTTGATCTGCCTGCCTTCCGGATCGACGCGGCCGCCGTGGCCCGGCACGCCTTCGGCCTGCTCCACCGGCAGGGCCACCGCCGGATCGGCCTGCTGCTGCCGCCTTCACCCTATGCCGGCGCCCTGGAAGTGAAGGCCGCCATGCAGCAGGCCCGGGACGCGCTTGGCCCGGACGTGGGCGATCTCCTGGTTCGCGACCATGCCGGCGGCGCGGAGGGCATCCGCCGGGCCCTCGCCACACTGCGCGCCGCCCGTCCCCCGATCACTGCCCTGATCGTGATGATGCCGTCGGATGCCCTGACCGCGTACTGCCAGTTGCTCGAGGCGGGCTGCAGGCTGCCCAGGGATATCTCGCTGATCTCGATCTTCGACGACTTCCCGCTCTCCGAAAGCGCGCCGGCCGTGGCCCGTTACACCTGCGATCCCACTCTGCTGGACCGAAAGCTGGCCCGGGCCGTCATCCGCCTCGCGACATCGGGCAGTCAACCGCCGTCGTATTCCCTGTTTCCGCGTCTGGTGGCCGGCACCACCCTGGGTCCGGCTCGTTCGTAAACTCCATCCGCCGGCCGGGAATCGCGGGCGGACCTGCCTGCACCGGAGCGGACCCCGGCCGGGTCTACTCCAAAAACGACGCCTGCTTGGGCGCCTTGGCGTGGCGCGTGGCGGCCTCTTCCTCGGGGGTGGCGGTGAGATGGCGCGGGGGCTTCGCGGCCTTGAGCAACACGGCGGCCTCCCGGTCCGTCACGATGCGGTCGCAAATCTGGTGGATGTGCATGCGCAGCCACTGCGTCGTGTTGCTCGATGCGGTGTAGTCGGCGGGGCCGTAATGGTCGATGCGGCCGCTCTGGCGCAGGCGGTCGTTCTGGGCGAACTCGGCGGCATCGGCGGGGTTGTAGACGCCATACGCCCGGCCGCCGCCGCTCTTGACCACGGAGAAACTCGGCACGTCGCTCGGGCCGTCCGCGATGTAGATCATGTTCTGGAACGGGATGCGCCGGTCGCCGGCGGCCATCATGGCGTTCACGTCGATGGCGGGGTTCTTGTTGGTGCCCTTGTTGATCTCGAAGATGGCGCGCGTCTTGGTGGTGTTGTCGATCACCAGGCCGATCTGCGCGATCTCAGACTCCGCGCTGAGCGCGAGTTCCTTCTGCTTCAGGAAGCCGGGCTGGAGGAGGTTCTCGATGAATTCGCAGGCCCAGATGCCGTCGGTGTGCTTCGCGATGGCGCTGCCGCGGACCATGGAGGCGATGCCGGTGCTGACGATGTAGTGCTCGAGGGAAATCTCGTGCTTCACATATTCCGGCCGCTCGTGGACGAAGCCCTTGGCGCGATCAAAAAAGTCCGGCAGGCCCGGGTAGAACCCGATCTCGGCGCCGCACTCCTGCAGAATCTTGTTGTTCAGGCCGCCGAGCGGCCCGGCGAGCACGTAGGTCAGCAGATGGTTGAGGTAGCTGATCTCGGGCGAGAGGTGGTAACCCCGCTTCTTGTAGGTCTCGACCAGCTTGTTCGTCTCGGCCCAGAAATTCGACTCATCGATCCCGTAGCGCCGGAACAGGGGGGCCTGCATGTAGCCCGGGATAAGAGTCTTGTCGAAGTCCCAGATGCAGGCGATGATGTTTTGAGTGAAGAGCGTTGAGGCCATTGCTGAACAACCCCGCTAGGCTGACCGCCTGCGAAAGTCTGCCGGCAGCGAAGCCGCTCCCGGCGGCCCACGCAATTCGCAAATCACCGTTTCGCCGACTCAATCCCGTTTCATGGACCAACTTCCCGACCTTGCCCCGCTGGAGCGCCGCTGCGACGAACTCGACGCGCAGATGGCCGCGCCGTCGTTTTACGCGAACCCGCGCCGCGCCGCCGAGGTGTCCCGCGAACAGCAGAAGCTCCGGCAACTGATCGCCGAATACCGCGAGCACACCCGGCTCGAGCGCGAGATCGCCGAAGGCACGGCGCTGCTGAAGGACCCGGCTGGCGACCCCGAGCTCAAGGAGCTGGCGGCGGCCGAACTGCCCGAGTTGTCCCGCCGCCGGGACCAGCTGCGGCAGTCCGTCCTGCTCGCGATGATTCCCCCGGACCCGACCGACTCCCGCAACACCGTCATGGAAATCCGCGCCGGCACGGGCGGTGACGAGGCGGGGCTGTTCGCCGCGGAACTGTTCCGCGCCTATTCAAAATACGCCGATGCCCAGGGCTGGAAGGTCCAGCCCATGAGCAGCAGCCCGGGCGAACGCGGCGGGTTCAAGGAAGTCATCTGCCTCATCACGGGCACGGACGTCTACAAGCAGCTCAAATTCGAGAGCGGCGTCCACCGCGTGCAGCGCGTGCCCGTCACCGAGGCAAATGGCCGGATCCACACCTCGACCATCACCGTCGCCGTGCTGCCTGAAGCCGAGGACGTGGAGGTGCAGATTGATCCGCAGGACTTGGAAATCACCGTGACCCGCGCGAGCGGGCCGGGCGGGCAGGGGGTCAACACCACGGATTCCGCCGTGCAGATCCTGCACAAGCCGACGGGGCTGCTCGTGACCTGCGCCGACGAACGGTCGCAGCTGAAGAACAAGGCGAAGGCCATGACGGTCCTCCGTTCGCGGCTGCTGCAGCGACGGGAGGACGAGGAGCACGCCAAGTATGCCGCGGAGCGCAAAAGCCAGATCGGCTCGGGCGACCGCAGCGAGCGCATCCGCACCTACAGTTTTCCGCAGAACCGGGTCACGGACCATCGCATCGGCCTCACTCTCTACAACCTGCCGCAGGTGATGGAGGGCCAGATCGGGTCCATCATCGCGGCGCTGCAGAAGGCCGACTACGAGCAGAAACTCGCGGCGCTGACCGGCCAGGTCTATGCGCCGGCGCGTGCCGGCAATGACGGCGATGACTGACATGCTCACCGTCCTCGAGGTCATCAAGAAAACCACCGAATTCTTCGCCGCGAAGGGCATCGAGTCCCCGCGGCTCAACGCCGAGCAGCTTGTGGGTCACGCCCTCCGGCTCCAGCGCATGCAGCTCTACCTGCAGTTCGAGCGCTCACTCACCGACGCCGAGCTCGAGGTCATCCGCCCGCTGGTCCGCCGCCGCGGGGCGCGCGAGCCGATGCAGTACATCATTGGCGAGACGGATTTTTTCGAGCTGAAGCTGAAGGTGGACCGCCGCGCGCTGATTCCCCGGCCGGAGACGGAGCTGCTCCTGGAGCTGGTGACCGCGCGCCAGATCATACCGCCCGATACGATCCTGGACCTCGGCACGGGGAGCGGCGCCATTGCGCTGGGCTTGGCGAGGCATTTCCCGACGTCGGCGGTGACGGCCGTGGACCTGAGCGAGGAGGCGCTGGCGCTGGCCCGGGAAAATGCCACGGCGGCCGGGTTGGCGGAGCGGGTGACGCTGGTGCGTTCCAACTGGTTTGCCGACGTGTCACCGGCGCTGCGCTTTGATTTGATCGTGGCGAATCCGCCTTATCTCTCCGCCGAGGAGACGGCGGAGGCTGCGCCGGAGGTGAAGGCCCACGAGCCGGCGGCGGCGCTCACGGCGGCGGAAGGCGGACTGGCGGACCTGCGCGCGATCCTGGCCGGCGCCCCGCGGTTTCTCACGGCGGGTGGCTGGCTGGCACTGGAGACGGGCATCACGCAGCATGCCGAGCTGGCGCGACTGGCGGCGGCGGCGGGCTTCAAGCGGACGGAATCGCTGCCGGATTTGACCGGCCGCGACCGTTTCCTGTTCGCTTGGCGGGAGTAGGTGGGCCGGCACGTCCCGGTGCCTGCATGAGACTGAAATACGCCGCTCTCTGCTCGCGGAGATTACGACAGAACGCAGGCACAGGGACGTGCCTGCGCACCTCTGATCCCACTCAGCCCTTCGGCTCAAGCGGCGCGGTCAGGGGCGCATGGTTGCTGGCCCAGTACTGCCGGTCCTGGCTCAGGTCGACGGCGTCGTTCACCACGCGAAGGCTCTCGCGCAGGGCGACGTCCACCTTGGCATAGGCGTCGTTCTCGTCGGTGCTCAACTCGGACTCGTCGTCCTCGCCGTCCTCCTTGCTGGCATCCGGCTTCTTGACCGGCTTGATCCGGGGCGGCAGCGGCGGGCCGAGGCGGAATTCGCGGTACGGATAGTCGTGCTTCGCGAGCTGGGCCTTCTCGGCCTCGAAGGCCTTGCGGAAGGTGTCGTCCGTGACTTTCTGCGCGCGGCGGGTCTCCAGATTGAGCGAGATCAGCTTCTGGCTCTGGCGCATCTTGAACCAGTCGACGTTTTTGCGCAGGAAGAGAAATTCCGCGAGCTTCGCTTGGCGGGCGACGCTGGCGGCGCGGAGGGCGGAGGCGATCTTCGGGTCGAGGGGGCGGCCGTCAAACGAGCTGGTCGGAATCTCGTCCCACACCAGCGCGTGCGGGAGCGACGCCTCGCCGATGGGCAGGAATTCGTCGATGGACGGCAGGACGATGTCGGGCACGACACCCTTGAGCTGGGTGGAGGAGCCGTTCGGCAGGTAGTATTTCTGCACGGTGAGCTTGGTGGCGCCGGCCTTGATCGGAGAGCGGGCGAGCTGGGGCACCAGGTTCTTCATCTCGAGCACGGTCTGGACGGAGCCCTTGCCGTGGGTGGAGCTGTCGCCGATGACGATGGCGCGGCCGTAATTCTGCAGGGCGCCGGTGACGATCTCCGAGGCGGAGGCGCTGAAGCGGTCCACGAGCACGGCGAGCGGGCCGTCGTAGGCGACGCCAGTGTTGGTGTCGCTGTCGACCTGGATTTCACCGGAGGAATTTTTGACCTGCACGACGGGACCCTGGCGGACAAAGAGGCCGGTGAGGTCGATGGCCTCGGAGAGGAAGCCGCCGCCGTTGTGGCGGAGATCGAGCACGAGACCTTTGATGCCGGCGTTCTTGAGCTGGCCGATCAGGCGTTCGACATCCTTCGAGGCGCTGGTCTTGTCGGCGTCAGGCTCGTTGCCGTCAGCCGGACCGTAGAAGGCGGGCAGGGTGATGACGCCGAGCGGGACGGTCTGGCCGTCGGCGCCAGGCACGGAGAAAATGGCCGCGTGGGCGCGGGACGAATTGATCTTCACGACGTCGCGGACGATGGTGATGGTCTTGCGGGTCGAGGGGTCGGTGGCGCTCGCGGGCTGGATGGTCAGGGTGACCGGCGAGCCCTTGTTGCCGCGGATCTGGGCGACGATCTTGCGGAGCTTCATGCCGATGATCTCCACCGACTCTGCATGGGGCTGCGCGACGGAGATGATCTTGTCGTTCGGCTTGAGCTGCTTGCCGAGATCGGCGGGGCCGCCGGGGACGATCTCCTTGACGACACAGTAGTCGTCCTCGACGCCGAGGACGGCGCCGATGCCGACGAGCTGCAGTTTCATCTGGATGCCGAAGTCCTCGAAGGAGGCGGCGCTGAAATAGGTCGAATGGGGATCGTAGAGGCGCGCCACGTTGGACAGGAACAGCTCGGCGAGGTCGCTGCCGTCGATTTCGCCGAGATTCTTGAGCATGCGCTCGTAGCGCTTGCGCACGGTCGCCTTGGCCTCGACGACAGTCTTCTTGTTCATCAGCTCGGCAATGAGCTCATATTTGATCCGCTGCCGCCACAGGGCGTCGGCCCCCTGCATGGTGGCGGGCCATTCGGCCTTGGTGCGGTCAACCAGGTAGCTGTCATCCACCGTGAGATCAGTGTCATTCTTCAATTCCTCGAACACCCAGGTCAGGCGCGCGCTGGCGCGGCTCTGGTAGACGGCAAAGATATCGTAGGCGGCGTCGATGTTTCCCAGGGCGCTCAGGTTCCAGTAGACATTCTTCCCAAACTGGGTGGCGAAGGCGGCCTTGTCCCCGGTGATAAAAAACAACCGCTGTCCGTCCAGGTCGCCCATGTAATTGGGGATAACCTCCGCATAGTTGCTGCTGTGCACCGCCTCGCGGTTGTAATGCGCCTGCTCGAGCAACTGGACCAGTGTGCGGGCCTCGGTGCTGAGGGTGGGCGAGGTCGTGAAATGCCGGTCGGTGACGGGAAAGGTGGAGGGTGGGGAGGCATGCTGGACCACGACCGGCTTCGGGGCCGGTTGCGCCGGGGCGCTGGTCGTGACGGCCTTGGCTGTGACGGGGGCGGGAAGGATCTTCGTCGCAACCGGCGCGGCCGCGGGCTGGGCGGCAACAGAAGGTGGGACGGCTGACGGCTGGGCGGCTGGGCGGTGCCCGAAGACCAGGCTCAAAGCCCCGACGACCAGAATGACGGAAAGCAGGGCGAGCCGCCGAAGTGAATTATTACGAACCATGGGGAGGTAGGACGGGCAAAGCGGGGGAATGTTTCAAATCCTTACAGGGTTTCAAGGGCGCGGGGCCGAATTGGTCTACGCGCCGGATGACCGGTTGGACGCCGGGGTTTAACGGCGGCTCAGCAGGTCCTTGGCCTCGTCCAGCAGGCGTTTTTCGTCCGCTGTGAGGGCGCCGAAGCCCGAGCTGTTGATCTTGTCGAGAATGCGGTCGACCTCGGCGCGCAGGTCGCCGGGCGTGCCGACGTTGACCGAAAACGCCGCGGGGACGGAGGACTTGACGGCCTTCTTCATCCACTTCGGCAGCTCGATGTCGGCGCGGCGGGACGGCAGCGACCAGCTGAGGTCGTGCAGGTAGCGGTAGTAAATCCAGCCGGCCGCCATGCCGCCGAGATGGGCGGAGTGGGCGAAGCCGAAGGGCGAGGGCACGCCCATGACCTCATAGAAAACGCACCCCGCGAGGTCGATGAGCAGGGCGGCGATTACGACGTATTTGGGCTTCAATGTAACCGGGACGATGAAGAACAAGAGAAAGGTCACCGGCTGGTTGGGATAGAAGCAGGCGAACACCATGAACAGGCCGGCCACGCCCGCGGAGGCGCCCACCACCGTGCCACCCAAGTGCCAGTTGACCGCGGTCCACGCGATGCCACCGGTGAGCACCATCGCGCCGTACAGGGTCAGGAAGCGCCGGGATCCGAGCAAAGGCATCAGGACCCGGCCGAGAAAATAGAGGCCCAGCAGGTTGCCGACGATGTGCAGCAGGTTGCGGGTGTCATGCAGGAAACTGTAGCTCAGCAGGGTCCAGACCCACCCGCTGCGCAGCCCGCCGGCGGAAAGGCCGAAGTAGTGCTCCATGGCCCCGGGCATTTCCAGGATCCGCTCGAACACCAACTGCAGGACAAAGGCCGCCACGATGGCGGAGATCAGCCAGGCGAGCCCGGAGGTCCGTTCACGGGGATAACTGGCGCGCATATAGGTGCGGTCCGAGAGCATGGCCGTGAAGGATGGAAGGATGGAGGCCAAACACAAGCCGCCACCCGTAATATCCCCTGGGCCCGGGCGGGTCTCCGCGGTAAAACTTTAATCCCGTCGCGCCGCTTGACAGTGGTTTTAATTCCGCTTTCTTCGCGCCAACCATGGCCAACAAAGCAGACAAGTGGGCGCAAAACATCACGGGCAAGTTCTTCGTCGACCAGCAATGCATCGACTGCGACCTCTGCCGCGAAACCGCCCCGGGCTTTTTCCAGCGCCATGACGAGGGCGGCTACTCGTACGTGCACAAGCAGCCCACCACGGAAGAGGAAGTTTCCCTTTGCATGGAGGCCCTCGAGGGCTGCCCGGTCGAGGCCATCGGCAACGACGGCGACGCCTGAGCCGCGGCCAGCGCCCCGCTATATTTCGCCGGCCCGGGGCCGGCTTTTTTGTGCCGGGCCGGGCGCGGTGGGGGAAACCCCGTCTTGTTAAGGTAAATGTCCGCTTAGGCTTAACTCGGGCTTGTTTTCCGTTCCCGGCCTGCTAGCGCTTGCCCGATGCATCCCCGGAATCTGCTCGCCCCCTTGCTCCTGGCCGCGCCGCTGTGCGCCCAAGTGGCGCCCGTCAGCCTGCCGGAGCTCCTGGTCTATTCCCCGCGGATCGCCAACCAGTCGCCCGCCGGCACGTTTGCCACCCCGGTTTCGTCGCTGCGCTTCGAACCGCAGGTGGACGTGCAGGCGCGCAACCTCACCGAGGCCCAGGCGGATGTGACCATCCGTGGCGGCATTTTTGAAAACACCGGTTTCAAGTTCGGGGCCGTGTCCGTGATCGATCCGCAGACCGGACACTATTCCGCCGACGCGGCCGTGGCGCCGGCCATGCTGGGCGCGCCGCAGGTCCTCACCGGGGCGGAGCAGGCGATGGCGACCTCGGCCTCCACGGTGGGCGCGGTGGCCTACGGCTGGCGGCCGGTGCAGACGGCCGGCGCGGTCCTGCTGACGGCGGGCACGGACGGGCTCAACCGGGAGGAGTTTTACCAGGGTTATGTCAGCGAGGCACGCATCCTCGGTCAGCGCCTGGCGGCGGATGTGGCGTGGGCGCATTCCGAGTCCAACGGCACCATTCCGCTCGGCGACAGCCGCTTCGACCGCGTGAATGCGCGGCTGCAGCTGGCGGGCGCGCACGCGCAGACGGATTTCTTCGCCGGCTACCAGGCGAAGTTCTTTGGCTGGCCCAACCTCTACACGCCGTTCAATTCCGCGGAATCGGAAAACCTGCAAAACTTCCTCGTCGCCCTTAACCACCGCGTTGACCTCGGCGGCGGGGATTTCGTCGAGGCGGGATTTTATCACCGGCGCAACAAGGACGACTATGCCTTCAACCGGTTTGCCCCGCTGGGTCCGGTGCATCCGTTCCAGCACACCACCTGGGTGGACGGCGCGGCGGTGGCCGGCCGGCAGGAGTTCGGTGGGCTCGTCCTCAACTACCGCGGCGAAGTGCTCGCCGATGAACTCCGCTCCACTTCACTCACCTACGGGCATTTCCACACGCGCATGCAGACCAAGGTTTCCCTCGTGCCGGAAAAGTCCTGGACGCTGGCCGACGGCGCGCACCTCGTCGTGAAGGCCGGCGCCAGCCTGGATAGCTCGAATCATGAGGGTTCGGCCGTCTCGCCCGTGGTCGAGATCGCCCGCGTGCAGGCCGCAGACCCGCTGACGCGGATTTACTTCAGTTATGCCTCCACCAGCCAGGTGCCGAGCTACACGGCGCTTAACTCCAATGCCGCGGCAGGGCTCTTCCGCGGAAATTCCAACCTAGGTCGGGAAAAGAGCCACAACCTCGAGGCCGGGCTGAGTGGGACCGTGGACGGCTGGGTGGGGCAGGCGGCGGTGTTTTACCGCCAGGATGCGAATCTCGTGGACTGGACCTTTCGCCGCGGCGTGACCGCGCGCTCGGCCAACGCGGTGGACCTCAACACCACCGGGGCGGAACTGGTGGTGCGGCGTTCCTGGATCGGCTGGGACCTCGTGTTCGGCTACACCGTGCTGACCAAGGATCCCGATTATCACGGGGCCATCGTGGACGCCAGTTTCTACGCGCTCAACTACGCGCGCCACCGGCTCACGGCGGCCATCGTGATGCGCGTGAACAACGAGATCGAGGTGCGCATGGACAATGCCGCCCGCCTCCAGGCGGCAAATCAGCTCCGCGCCCTCGGCGGCAGCGACGCCATCATCAGTTCGCTCAGTCTCACCTACCGGCCCGCGGCCTGGCGCCGCACCACTTTCACCGTGCAGGCGGATAATCTCTGGAACTCCAGCTTCCAGGAAGTGCCCGCCGTGCCGGCCGCGCGCCGCCAGCTGTCCGCCAGCGTGGCCTACGCGTGGTGAAGCGTGGGTGACGCGCTGGCGCGTCACGGCGCGCGCCAGCACGCAACCCACAGCAACCGAAGGCGGGCCTGCGCTTGCACCCGGGAACGGGGTGCGCTCTGGTGGGGCTCCATCCCATGTCCTCCCATCCCTTCCTCAGTGCCTCCTTTCACATTGCCTGGTCCCAGCTGACTCCGGTGCACGTGGTGCCGGACATCGAGGAGAGCTTGATCAGGGCGGAGGCGGCCCTCGGCCAAATCGTGGCGCGCGATCCGCAGGCCTTGACCTATGAGAACACCTTTCTCGCCCTCGAGCGGGCGACTGAGGAGCTGTCGCTGGCCTGGGCCAAGGTGACGCATCTGCAGTCGGTGGCGGATGCGCCGGCGCTGCGCGACGCGCACAATGCGATGCTGCCGAAAGTGTCGGCATTCTTTGCCCAGATCCCGCTCAACCCCGGCCTGTGGCTGCGCCTGCGGACCGTGGCGGAGTCGCCGGCGGGACGGGCGCTGACGGGGATCCACCGGCGGTTTATGGATGAGACGGTGGCGGATTTTCGCCTGGCGGGCGCGGACCTGCCGCCGGAGAAACGCGCGCGGATCGAAGCGCTGCAAAGCGAACTCGCCCAGCTGACCCAGAAATATTCCGAGAACGTGCTCGATGCAACGAACGCCTGGCAACGGGTGGTGACCGACGAGGCCCGACTGGCGGGCCTGCCGCCGCATGCCAAGGCGGCCGCGCGCAGCAGTGCCGAGACGAAGGGGCTGGCCGGCTGGCGGTTCACGCTGCACATGCCGTCGCAGGAACCGTTCATGACCTATCTCGATGACGCGGACCTCCGGCGCGAGATGTGGACCGCCGCCGTCGCCGTGGGCGCGACGGGCGCGCAGGACAATGCCGCGCTGATCACGCGCATCCTCGCGCTGCGCGCCGAGAAGGCCGCGCTCTTGGGCAAGGCCCACTTTGCGGACCTGGTGCTCGAGCGCCGCATGGCGAAAACCGGCGCCCGGGCGCTGGCGTTCGTGGAGGATTTTCAAAAACGCGCGGCGCCGGCCTTTGCCCGCGAGGCGCGGGAGCTGGAGGAATTCAAGGCCCGGCAGACCGGCGGCGCTGTGGCGCGGCTCGCACCGTGGGAAGTCGGCTACTGGGCGGAGAAACTGCGCCAGGCGAGCTACGCGTTTGATGAGGAGGTGCTGCGGCCGTATTTCCCGATGGATCGCGTGCTCGCGGGGATGTTCGAGCTGGCGGCGCGCATTTTCGGGCTGCGGATCACGGAGCGCCCGGGCGTCGAAGGGTGGCACCCCGAGGTGAAATTCTACGACGTGCTCGATGCCCGCGGGCGGACGCTGGGGTCGTTCTACGCCGACTGGTATCCGCGTGAATCGAAGCGCGGCGGGGCGTGGATGAACTACCTGCTCACCGGTGGGCCGGGAGCGGGTGGCGCGCGCGCGCCGCACCTCGGACTGATCTGCGGCAATCTCACGCCCCCGGTGGGGGACCGGCCGGCGCTGCTCAAGCACCGCGAGGTGGAGACCATTTTCCACGAGTTCGGCCACCTGCTGCACCACCTGCTGGGCGAGGTGGAGATCAAGTCGCTCAACGGGGTGAACGTCGCGTGGGACTTCGTCGAGCTGCCCTCGCAGATCATGGAAAACTGGTGCTGGGAGCGCGCGAGCCTTGATTTGTTCGCCCGTCACCATGAGTCGGGGGCACCGATCCCGGAGGATATCTTTCAGAAGATGACCGCGGCGAAAAATTTCCGCTCGGCGAGCACGACCATGCGCCAGGTGGCGCTGGCGAAAATGGATCTGCTGATGCACATCCGCACGGCGGAGTTTGCCGGCGTGGCCGACGTCGAGCCGCTGGCCCGGGCCATGGTCGCGGACTGTCTGGTCCCGACCGAGCCGCCGGCGCCGACCGTGGCGAAGCGCTTCACGCACATCTTCGCCGATCCCGTCGGCTACGCGGCCGGCTACTATTCCTATAAGTGGGCGGAGGTGCTCGACGCGGACGCCTTCACGCGCTTCCGGCGCGAGGGGATCTTCAGCGCGACGGTCGGCGCGGAATTTGTCGAAAAAATCCTCAGCCGCGGCAACTCGGCCGACCCGATGGAGCTGTACCGGTCGTTCATGGGCCGGGAGCCGGACCCGAAGGCGCTGCTGGTGCGGGCGGGGCTGGCCGTCTGAATCCGGGTGTAGGTCGGGGTTTATCCCCGACATCCGGTGTCAGAGGTCAGGCGTAAAGCCCGACCTCCATGGGCGACAAATTTTACAAAAAAAGTTCGCCCCGCGCCCCCGACTCCCCAACACCTTTCCGGCTATGATTATTGCCGACCTCGCCAAGATTCCGGGACGCACCTTCCCCGCGCGCCGCATGGGCCGCGGCCTGGCTGGACAGGGCGGCCAAGTCATCCCGACCAAGGGTTTTGCGATGGGCTATTCGGTCCTCGAGCCGCATGGCGGCCAGGTGCCGTGGCACAACCAGACGCAGGAGGAGATTTATTACATCGTGCAGGGCGAGGGGGAGATCTGCGTCGGCACGGAGCGCAGCCCCATCAAGGCCGGCCAGGCCGTGTTCATGCCGCCGACCCAGTTTCACCAGCTGACCAACACCGGCAGCGAGCCGATGCACATGATTTATGTCTATTGCCCGGGCGGCGACGTCGCCCACTGGCGGCAGGAACTCGAGGGGACGCTGCCGCCTGCGGGCACCGGTGACATTCCCCCGCTGCCCGCCGGCGCACAGCCGCAGCATCTCGCCAAGTAACTTTCTCCCAACCTTATCTTACATGACCACGCACAAAGTCGGCATCATCATGAACGGCGTCACGGGACGCATGGGCACCAACCAGCATCTCCTGCGCTCGATCAAGGCGATCATTGACCAGGGGGGCATCAAGCTCGGCGACGCCGAGGTGATCATGCCGGACCCGATTCTCGTCGGCCGCAGCGAGAGCAAGCTCGCCGCGCTCGCCGCCCGCGCGGGCTTGAAGCGCTATACGACGAACCTCGACAGCGCGCTCGCCGACCCGGCGAACCAGATCTACTTCGACGCCACGCTCACCGGCCAGCGCCCGGTCGGCGTCCGCAAGGCGATCGCCGCCAAGAAACACATCTACTGCGAGAAGCCCACCGCCACGACTTCTGCGGAGGCGCTGGCCCTCTATCGTGAAGTGACCGCAGCCGGCCTGAAAAACGGCGTGGTGCAGGACAAGCTCTGGCTGCCCGGCCTGCTCAAGCTGAAGTATCTCATCGATACCGGCTACTTCGGGAAAATCCTCTCCGTGCGCGGTGAGTTCGGCTACTGGGTTTTCCCCGGCCAGACGGAAAAGCTGCAGCGCCCCTCGTGGAATTACCGCAAGGAAGACGACGGCGGCATCATCGTGGATATGCTCTGCCACTGGCAGTACGTGATCCAGAATCTCTTCGGCGAGGTGAAATCAGTCTCGTGCCTCGGCGCCACGCACATCCCGCAGCGCTGGGATGAAGCCGGCCAGCCCTACAAGTGCACGGCGGACGACGCGGCCTATGCGACCTTCGAGCTGACGAACGGCGTGATCTGCAATTTCAACTCCTCGTGGGCCGTGCGCGTGCGTCGCGACGACCTGCTTACGCTGCAGGTGGACGGCACGAACGGCTCGGCCGTCGCCGGCTTGCGCAACTGCGTCATCCAGCACGGTTCGATGACCCCCCGCGCGGTGTGGAACCCCGACATCGACAGCCCGATCAAGTTCAACGACGGCTGGGTGACGCAGCCGACCAACGACGTGTTCGACAACGCGTTCAAGGTGCAGTGGGAGCTCTTCCTCAAGCATGTGGTGAAGGGCGACCCGTTCCCGTGGGACCTCCTGCAGGGCGCGAAGGGCGTGCAGCTGGCCGAGCTTGGGCTCAAGTCCTGGGCCGACCGCCGCTGGGTCGATGTGCCGAAGCTGGGTTGACCCGGGGTCGCGGGCCGGGGTGGTGGAAACCGCCGCGGCCTTTCCAAACGCCGGATTTTCACTGGCAAATCAGGGATCTTGATTAAGGTGTGCAGTGTCACCGGCCCATACCGACCACCCATCGCCTATCGCCCATAACCCATCACCTATTTTCCCATGATCACCTCCACCTTCCTCGCTGCCTCCACCTCCATCCTGAGCGGGGGCTTTCTATCCCCGGGCGTCCTGATGATCCTCATCATCGTCATGATCCCGGTGGCGCTGTATGCGCAGTATCGCGTCTCGAGCACCTACAACCGCAACGCCCAGATCCTCTCCCGAGGCGGCATTACGGGCCGCGAGGCCGCGTCGGCGGTCATGGCGCATGCGGGCATCACTGATGTGGAAATCACGGAAATCGAGGGACACCTGACCGACCATTACGATCCGTTGAACAAGCGACTGGCGCTCTCTGCGGAGAATTACCGGGGCACGAGCCTGGCGGCGCTGGGCGTGGCGGCGCACGAGGCCGGGCACGCGATCCAGCACAAGGTCGGCTACTCCATGCTGCACTTCCGCATGGCGCTGGTGCCAGCGACCAATTTCGTTTCGCGCGTGGTGCCGATCCTGATGCTGGCGGGTTTCTTCCTCGCCCGCGGCCTGACCGGCATGTTCCTCGATGTGGCGATCATCTGCTATGCGGTCATCACGCTGTTCCAACTGGTGACGCTGCCCGTGGAATTCGACGCCACCCGGCGGGCGAAGGTGCAGCTGGTGGAGTTGGGCATTTTGGATCGCGATGAAATGCCGGGCGTCAACCAGACGCTGGACGCCGCGGCGCTGACCTACGTGGCGGCGTTCGTGAGCTCGCTGCTGTACCTGCTGTATTTGCTGTCCTCGCGGCGGAATTGAGCGCCGCAGGAATCCTAGGTTACAAGCCGGCCCGTTGGGCCGGCTTTTTTGTAAGCCCGTCGGGCACTTGCGGCTCGCGAGCGTACCTCTTCCGGCGGGGAGGTAGCCCTCCTTTGCCGATCCCTACGGCGGGCAGCGTTTGCCTCGGTGGGATGGGATCTGAAGGATTGCAGTAGCTTCCGGTGCTTCCTGCGGTTGGCCTGCCAGCCGTAGGCTCGGCGAAGGCTGGCGGAGAGGGAGGGATTCGAACCCCCGGAACCTTGCGGCTCAGCGGTTTTCAAGACCGCCGCGATAGACCACTCTGCCACCTCTCCTGCAAAGACTTACGTAATTTAATGCTACCTTAAATCAGGTTCATTGACATCTCATTGACAGATACACGAACGTTTGCGAACGTCAGCCCATGAGAAAGCCGACTCCGAGGGTTGTTCGATATCACGGTTCTGCAACATCGCCGTTTGTGGTAGAGGGTCTCAGGGTCGCTGGCAAGCGGACGCGAAAGTTTTTCCCCACTCGCCGCGCGGCCAACACCTGGCTGAGGAAGACGGTCGCCCGGATTCGAAAGGAAGGGGAGGGGGCTATCCACATGCCCGAGCAGTTGCGCGTAGAGGCCGTTTCCTGCGCCGAGAAGCTACAAGCCTACGGGAAGACCCTTGCCGAGGCCACGGAGCACTTCCTTGCCCATCTAGCTTCCGTTCATCGGTCCTGCACGGTGTCCGCGCTCATCGCCGAGTTTAATATCTCTAAAGCGCAGGATGGAGCCTCGGCACGATATCTGAAGGACCTGAAGAACCGTCTGCGTAGGTTTGACGATGATTACAGAGCCAAGCTGGTCGCAGAAGTACAGCCTAGCGAGATAGACGACTGGCTGCGCAACTTGAAGGTAGCAGCTCAGACCCGGAACAACTTTCGCACTGTTCTGAGGACTCTCTTCGAATTTGCCGTGATGCGCGGCTACGCACGAGACAACCCCACCGCGAAGACCGCCAAAGCCAAGGTCGTAAGAGGGAGCCCCGAAATCTTCACGCCCGAGCTGATCCAGAAGGTCCTGGAGAAGGCCCCGAGAGATTTCATCCCTTACGTGGTGATCGGTGCCTTTGCTGGGTTGCGGTCTGCCGAAATAGAACGGCTGGACTGGTCAGAAATCGATCTATCGCAAAAGTTGATTCACGTTAAGGCCGAGAAAGCTAAGAGCGCACAACGTCGTCTGGTCACCATTAGCGACCATCTGGTATCGTGGCTTGCTCCACACGTAAAGAAGTCGGGTGCGGTTGCTGACCCTGAGCGAGTGATCGTCGCCAGAAGGAAGACCTGTGAGGACTTGGAAATCGAGTGGCCGGCTAACGGCCTGCGGCACTCCTTCGCGTCTTATCACCTAGCCCAGCATAAGAATGCGGCTGCGACAGCTGCTGAGCTCGGTCATGCTTCACCTGTAATGCTCTATAAGCACTACCGTGAACTGGTGAAACCGGAGGCTGCGACACGTTGGTGGCAGATCGCACCTCCTGAGGACTACGGCAACGTAATCGCTTTCCAGAAGGAGGGCTCAAATGGCTAGGCCACACCGCAAGCTTCAGCTGCCGATCGTTAGTAAGGGATTCACTAGAAGAGAGGTCCAGAAGGTGCTTAAAAACTGGTACGAACTAACGAGCAGACGCCCTCCTAACGGCTTAATTGGAGCTTACAGTGTGGTAACGGGGTTTTATGCGCTGGTTAATCTAACACCCGATGTTTCCTCCGATACCAAAATTGGGGAGAAAATTATATTAGGGCGTCAGAAACTCGTGATCGGACTCCTGAAAACTAACCCACGCTTCGTTGCTGACCTCCTCCTTGCCTTGCTAGATTCGGAACAACGGCTGAAAGATCTGCCTGAAGATAATCCAGAGAGGGTAGTCGAAGAGAAATTTTGGAAGATTCAGGATATAAAAAACCACAGTAAACTGGCTGCAGCACTGCCAGAACTTACTCCCGCTAAGATCGTGCAGGTGAGGAACCGCCTTTCCACGAGCAAAAGAATTTCAAATGCTTGGGCGCACTTCGTGCTCAATGAGCTGCTGACCAGACATGGTATGAGTGAACACAAAGCCTACGGACAGCTGAGGTATCTGTTCCGTGCATATAAAAAACCTCGCGTATTTTAGACACTCATAGTCGAGACATACTCGATCCTATGTTTATATTTGGTGTCCTTTATGAAGGACACACAGAATAAAGACACCAGAAGCGAAGTCTTCCTGACCCTAGCCGACGCCTCCCAAGAGATTGGGTGTACGCGCCGTTTTATTGAAACCAGAATAGAGGATGGTGAACTGGAGGTATTTCGTCCATCCAGGCGCCTAGTACGAATCAGACGGACCGAGTGGAATCGCTGGATTGATTCTTTTAGCCACAAACGCGGGGGGGCGTCGTGAAACGAGGGTCTTACCCCTCGCCGACCGTCAAATCGCCTAAAAACCGTACCCCTCCGGGTAAGGCGCGGCCATTGGCGGCTGAGTTCTCATCTCAGGGATGGGTGTTTCGCCAAATAAGGAGATATGACGGGATCTACCTCTACCTGAAACAGAAGCCCACGTACCAAGGTGGGACCATCCGGTCGTGGGAAGTCGTAGTCCCGGTAGTGCGGCAGAAGAAGCAATTCCCGGACGGTACAGTCACCCCGCGTCGCGAAGTTTACCCGATTGACGACGATTGGGGCGTTCGGGGCTGGACCTACCAGAGCGAACCCGACGCACAGACTGCCTTCAGTCGGCGTTGTGCTGTCCAAGCTACCGCGAGGGAGGGGCAGACAAAGTGAGACATTTTGCCACCACACATGGTATGGAACCTCAACTGTGCCATCCTGCCACCACACATTGGGGGAGGGACAAGGGGGGGATTGGGTGGGGTGGGGTTTGGGTTAAGGGTGGGGATAGGTTGAAGGGTAGGCTGACTGGGATGTGGGTGAGGCAGGGTCAGATTGAGAGACTGTGGATTGTGCTTCACGTCGTCCTGGAACGTCACGCCTGCGGTGACCAGCAGAACGGCTTCAGCCCGATCTCGACCACCATCCTCGCCAAGATGATAGGCCGTGACTTCGCATGCGCCGCGCTAGCGAAACTGAGGGAAATTGGGTTTCTGGACTGCGACGGAACCTACTGCCCAAAGCGGAAAGCCAAGGGCTACAGGTTCACCCCTGAGATCGCTGCACTGGAGGCGCAATGGCACCCAC
Organism: uncultured Opitutia bacterium; assembly: GCA_903855985.1. Lineage (GTDB taxonomy): Bacteria > Verrucomicrobiota > Verrucomicrobiia > Opitutales > Opitutaceae > Opi-474. The sequence goes on from CAIOAO010000041.1 coordinate 30,462, forward strand.
TGTCAGACGCTCTATCCAGCAGGATTTCACGCTGGCAGGAGGACAGGTCGATGTTCGCGGTCAACGCCCACCCTTCGCATCGCATCCTCTGGGATAGTCTCCAGACGCTTTCCTTACATCCCCTAGCTAAGGGCAAGATGCCTTCCGTAGCAGGCGGTACCGAATCCCAACTGAAGCGGGACGCGTGGCAGCAATCTGCCCATGCCGTTGAATCCCGCCGCTGGCATTTTAGCTACGACCCCAAATCGGGCCGGGTCTTCAACAATCTCACCTCCTTGCCGAAGGTTGTGCTAACTACCAGATCATAGACACGAGCTAACGGGCTAATTGGGTAACACTCCAATGAAACAAGGAGTGTTACCATGGACGAGAAAGAGTCAGTCGAAAAGACCGTGAAACGCGGGGGCCGAACCGGCCCCCGCCGCAAGCGCTACACCTACGAGGAGAAGCTGCGAGCGGTGAAACTCCACCTTGAAGAGGGCTTCAAGGTGGAGCTGGTGAGTGAGGAAACGGGTGTCAGCTCGAGCTCGCTGGGGGCGTGGCTGAGGGATTACCGCCAGCACGGGGAACTGGGGCTCAAGCGGGAGTCGTGGGCCCCGGC
>CAIOAO010000042.1 GCA_903855985.1 uncultured Opitutia bacterium
GGTTACACTGGATGGCAGGCCGGGGAAAGAAAGGCGGCGCGCCCAACGCGGCGGGATTACCGGGGAAACAGCTTGTCGAGTGACCCGAGATTCTTGAGCGGCGCGGATTTTTTCTCCCGCACCGGCGCCACGACGATCGGCTTCGCGGCTGCGGCCGGTTCCTCCCGGCGCACCACCACGCCGGACTGCACCGCGGCCAGTGCCCGGTCGAGTTTCACCGCTGACACCGGTTCCGCCGTGCCGAGTTCCTGCGCAAACAGGCTCACCCGGAATTCCTCGACCAGCCAGCGCAGCGCGTCCCCACCCTCGCGGTCGCGCAGCTTGGCCGCCGCCGCCAGATACGGCGCCAGCTGGGCCGTGCGCTCGGCGTCCTTCGCCGAATTCTTCCGCCAGCGGTCCGCGCGCAGTTTCATCGCCTTGAGGTACCGCGGGAGATGCGCGAGTTGCGCATAGGGAGTGGCCTGCAGGAAGTCCGTTCCGAGGAGGGCCGTCACGTCGCGCTCCAGCCCCGAGGGCGGCGTGGCGTGCACCAGCAACGCCTGGCGCAGCGTCAAAATCTCGCGCAACAGATCCGTCAACCGCGGCACCAGCCCGCGCAGGTCGGACTTCGCCCGTTCCAGCACCGCCGTGAACGCCGCCGTTGTCAGTGGCACCACGGGACGTTCGCACACCCAGCGCCGGATCGACTCCAGCGCCTGCGCCTGCAGCTCCTCCAGCGGCAGCAGCGTTGCGGTGAGCGTGCCCAGCTCGCGCAGGGCCCGCAGATCGCGCTCCAGCCAGCCGAGGTCGTGGCCGAGCTGGCGCCCCAGCAGCGCCGCGAGCCCGCGGCGGGTCGCCGCTTGGGCTTCCTCCGGAGTTTTAAAGAGGCGCAGTTCAATGCCTCCGTCCGCGGGCCGGAGTCCGGGAAACGCGACGACCGGCACTCCCGCTGCGTCCGCAACCGGCACGCGCTCCGGGATATCCCCGAACGTCCAGGTGGTCTGCGCGGACTTCTCCCATTTCACCCGCGCGATGCGCCACGCCACCGGGTCCTCCCGCGCCACACTCGCGCTCGCCGCCCGCGACTGCAGGTGCAGCGCGGCGTGAATCTCGGCCAGCTCCCGGCTCGCACACAGTTCGCGCCCGTCCGCAGCGAGCACCCGGATGCGCACGCGCAGGTGGTCGGGCAGCGGTTTGTCCACCCACTGCGCCGGATCCACCGTCACGCGAAACCGTTCCGCAATCTGCGCGGCCAGCGCCACCGTCAGCGACTCCCGCCGGTCAGTGAGCCGGTCCCGCGCCGCCACCTGCGTAGCCAGGCTCTTCGCCGTGTCCGCCAGTGGCACAAACGCCCGCCGCAACTCCTTCGGCAGCGCCCGCAGGTAATGCTCCACCTTTGCCTCGAGGTGACCCGGCACCGCCCAGTCAAGCGCCGCGGGCGTGAGCAATTCCGCCTCGCGCACGCTCACGTCGAGCGTCACGCCGTCGTCGGCCTGCCCGGGCTTGTACGCATAGTTGAGGGGCAGCGCGGAGTTTTCCAGCGGCAGCTCGGCGGGAAACGCCTCCGCGTCATGGGCCAGCGCCTCGGGGTCGCGCAAGTCGTCCGGCTCCATCATCAGGAACTTCGGCTCCTTGCCACGCCGCTCGCGCACGAGGTCCACCAGTTCGCCGACGGAGGAAACGGGGGTCCCGGCCAGTCGGGCCGCATAAAACCGGAACGCGGCCTCGTCGAGGTTGAGATACCCGCTGTCCCGCGTGCGCGTGAGGATCACCTCGATCTGTTCGCGCACCCGGCGGTTGTGCGCGATGAAATCCAACGGGAACACGATGGTGTCGTTCACGAGCCCCTCGCGGATGAAAATCTCCGTCGCCTGCGCCGGGTTGATCTTGCCGAAGCTCACCGCCTTGGTCTCCAGCTCGAGCCCGTACAGCCGGGTCCGCTGCTTCACCAGCACCCGCCCGCCCTCCTCATTCCAAAACGGCTCGCTATGCGCCACCCGCACGAGATGCGCCCCGAGATCCAGCGCCCACGCCGGGTCCAGCCGCGCACCGGTCCGGGCATACAGCCGCGTCGTCTCCATGATCTCGGCGGCCATCAGCCACGCCGGGGCCTTGCTGGGACGCGGCTTCTCCTTCGGTCCCTTGCCCGGGGAGGATTTCTTCTTCGGGTCCTCCCGCACAAACAGCACCGAACCGGGAAACAGCGTCACGCGGCGGTCATGCGTCGCCTTGTAGCCTCCGTTCTCCTCGTCGCGGTGCGCGATGTTGCCCAGCAAGCCGGCAAGGATGCTGCGGTGGATCGCGCGGAACGGCGGCGTGCCATACGCCGTCGCCGCCGCGTCGTCGGTCTTCAGCCCGGTGAACGCCGACGTGAACTTGAACCCGTCCCGCTCCTTCAGCACGTCGAGCAGCTGGGTGTAGATGTCGCGCCACTCGCGCATCCGGGTGTAGCTCAGGAAGTGGTCGCGACAGAAGCGGCGCAGCTTCGACTGCGCCAGTGTCTCAAACTGGTCGTGGTAGGTTTCCCAGATGTTGAGCAGCGTGAGGAAATCCGAGTCCGGGTGCGCAAACCGCCGGTGCGCCGCATCCGCCTGCGTCTGCTTGTCCATCGGCCGCTCACGCGGGTCCTGGATGGAGAGGCCCGCCGCAATCACGAGCACTTCGCGCACTGCTTTCTCCGTCCGCGCCTGCAGGATCATCCGGCCCACCGTCGGATCCACCGGCAGCCGCGCCAGCTCGCGGCCGATGGGCGTCAGCTGGCGCGTCAATGGAGGGCGGGTGCCCCCACCCGCTCCCACCTCTGAACGCGGTGAGGGCATCGCGTCTCCGCTATCTTCTTCGATCGCCCCCAGTTCCTCCAGCAGTGCATAACCCGCGCGGATGGATTTTACCGCGGGCATGTTGATGAACGGGAACCGCTCGATGTCGCCCAGCCCGAAGGCCTTCATCCGCAGGATGACATCCGCCAGGTTGGCGCGCTGGATCTCCGGCTGCGTAAAGCGCGGCCGCTCCAGGTAATCCGCCTCCGCGTAAAGCCGGATGCAGACGCCGTCGGCCACGCGGCCGCAGCGGCCCTTCCGCTGGTCGGCGCTCGACTGTGCAATCGGCTCGATCGGCAGCCGCCGCGTGCGCGCCTGCGGGGCGTAGCGGCTGAGCCGCGCCAGGCCGGTGTCCACGACAAAGCGGATGCCCGGGATGGTCAGCGAGGTCTCGGCGATGTTCGTCGCGATGACGATTTTCCGCCGCTGGCTCGGCGCAAACACGCGGGCCTGCTCCGCGTTGGAAAGCCGGCCGAAGAGCGGGACGAGCTCTTGCTGCTGCCCGAATGAGCGCAGCCGGCCCTCCAGCAAGTCGCTGGCTTCGCGGATGTCGCGCTCGCTCGGCATGAACACGAGGATGTCGCCCGACTGACTGTCGCGCACGATGCGCTCCACCGCCTCCACCGCGCCGTCGATGTAGTGAAGCGCCTCGGATTTCGCGGTCTGTTCGTCGCCCTCGGCGGCGTCGCTGCCGAGGGAATCGAGCGGCGCATAGATGACTTCGACGGGATAGGTGCGGCCTTCGACCTTGAGCACGGGGGCGCCGTCGAAGGCCTGGCTGAACATCTCGGTGTCGATCGTAGCCGACGTGATGATGATCTTCAGCTCGGGCCGCTTATACCGGAGCGTGCGCAGGTGCCCGAGCAGGAAGTCGATGTTGAGCGACCGCTCGTGCGCCTCGTCGATGATCAGCGTGTCGTACTCGCGCAGCAGCGGGTCGCCCTGCACCTCGGCCAGCAGCATGCCGTCGGTGAGGAACTTGATCACCGTCGCCGGCGTGGTCTGGTCGTTGAAGCGGATCTTGCAGCCCACCTCGCGGCCCCAGGTCACGCCCAGCTCCTCCGCCACGCGGCGCGAGATGGACAGCGCCGCCACGCGCCGCGGCTGGGTGCAGGCGATGCGGCCGGTCATGCCGCGGCCGGCGGCGAGGCACATCTTCGGGATCTGCGTGGTTTTGCCGGAACCCGTCTCACCCGCCAGGATTACCACCGGGTGCGCCTGGATGGCCGCGACGATTTCCTCCGCCCGGCTGCTGATGGGCAGCTCGGGCGGAAACTCGAGGCGGAAGCGGAAGGGTTGACTGGACGATGGCGCCGGCACGGAAAGAGGCTTGAGATTCCGCGTCCCAGCGGGAATGACAAACCTTCCATGCAGCCTCCTCTCCTTCCCGAAGCCACCCTGCACCGCGTGCTCCGCCTCGCGCGGATGGACGGTTTGGGCGTACTGTGGCTGGCCACGTTCTTCGCCCTGACCGCGGCGGCCGTGGGGGATCTCCCGGGCGCGATCGCCTGGCTGCTCGTCGCCGGCGCCGGCGCGATCGAGCTGCACGGCGCCGTGCTGCTGCGGGGGGCGGAAAAACGCGGGCTGGGCTGGCTCATCGCCAGCCAGCTCCTGTTCATGGGCGCCGTGTTCGTCTATTGCGCGTTCCGGCTGACGCACTACGACCCGACCGCGCTCCGCGAGGCACTCACCGAGGAGATGAAGGCCACGCTCACCCAGGCCAACTATGACGAGGAGGATTTCCTGCTCACCGTCTATCGCACCACCTACGGCCTGATGGCGGGAGTGACGCTGATCTACAAGGGCGGCCTGGCGGTTTACTATTTCCGGCGCCAGACGTCCGTCGCCGCGGCGGTGGAAATGGCCGAGTAAGCAGTCAGGGCAGGTCAAAGACCTGCCCTACTTTGCCGCCGGTTCGTTCCAGTTGGTGAACAGCGGCGCCTCCGCCGTGGCAATCCCCCGCACCTGGAGCAAGCCCTGCGCTTCCGCCGCCGTGAGGAGCTTTTGCAGCGACAGTTCGCGCCGCTCCAGCGCCGCCCGCGCCAGCGGCAGGAGCTCGCGCGGATAAACCGCCGCCAGCGGTTCAAACCACTGGCCGTTCCGGCCCACCGCCCCGCGCCCCGGCGCGCAATCGGCCAGCAGCGACGCAAACCACGTCGGCGTCATCTGCGGCAAATCCACCGCCAGCACCGCCAGGTGACCCGCCCCGCACTGTTCCAGCCCGGCCACGATCCCACCCAGCGGCCCGCTGTCCGGACTGGCGTCGCGCACCACGCTGGCAAACCCCGGTGCCTCCAAAGCCCATGTCTGGTCCTCCCGGGCCGACAGAAAAACCTGCTTCGCGCCCGCGCGATCCAGCACGTCAAGCTGGCGCTGCCAGAGCAGCCCGCCTTCATGCGGGAGCAGCGCCTTGTCCCGCCGCATGCGGATCGAATGGCCCGCGGCGAGCAGGACGGCGTCAAAGCTGGCGGCGGACGCGGCCACGCTAGGATTTGAACGCGGCATCGCCGAAGTTCGCCTCGGCCTTCTTGTCGTCAAACTCCCCTTCCCACCGCGCGACCACCACGCTGGCGAGGCAGTTGCCGACGACGTTCACCGACGTGCGCGCCATGTCGAGGAGCGCGTCCACGCCGAGGATCATCGCCGCGCCTTCCAGCGGCAGGTTGAACGACTGCAGCGCCGCGATGAGCACGACGAGCGACGCCCGGGGCACGGCCGCCACGCCCTTCGAAGTGAGCATGAGCGTGATCATCATCGTGATCTGCTGGCCGAGCCCGAAATGAATGCCCGTCGTCGCCTCCGCCGCCTGCGCGACAAACACCGAGGCGACCGCGAGGTGCAGGGTCGAGCCGTCGAGGTTGAACGTGTAGCCCGCCGGCAGCACGAAGCCCACGATGCCGCGCGGCACGCCGAGCTTTTCCATGTTGGCGAACGCGTCCGGCAGCGCCGCCTCGCTGTTCGCCGTGGCGAACGCCAGGGCGAACGGCTCGCGCACCGCGCGCACGAAGGCCTTGAGCGGCACCTTCGCGAACCAGATCACGGCGCCAAACACGACCACCACGAAGATGACGAGCGCGAGGTACAGGGTGAGCACCAGCTTGCCCAGGTTGAGCAGCACGCCGAGTCCCTGGTGCCCGACCGTCACCGCGATGGCCGCCCCCACGCCGAGCGGCGCGAACTTCATGATGAGCCCGGCAAACTTGAACATCACCTGCGTGAGACTGGCGCAGAACGTCAGCACCGGCTTGCCCGCCTCGCCCGCGGCGATGACCGCGGTCGCGAAGATCACGGAGAACGCCACGATCTGCAGCACGTCGTTGCGCGCGAGCGCGTCGAGGAAGCTCGTCGGGAAGATGTGCAGCAGCGTCTCCACCAGCGTCAGCGGCTTGTTCTGCGCCGCGGCGCCAAGGGCGGCCGCGCTGGCGGGGAGCTTCACCCCGACGCCCGGCCCGATGAAGTTGACCACCGCCAGGCCGACCACGAGCGCGGCGGTGGTGACGATCTCAAAGTAAAGCAGCGCCTTCGCGCCGATGCGGCCGACCTTCCGGATGTCCCCCGTGCCCGCGATGCCCTGCACGATGCTGGCGAAGACCAGCGGCGCGATCATCGCCTTGATCAGGTGCAGGAAGATGTCGCGTACCAGCGTCATCCACTCGTCCCAGCCCGTCTTCGTCGCCGGCGGCAGGCTGCTCATCCACCAGCCCACCAGGCAGCCCACGACCAAACCCAGGAGAATCTGCTGGGTGAGGCTGATGCGGTACCAAGGTCCGCGGGTCGTGCCGGCGGCAGAGTGTGGGCTGGCCATGGGGAGGTTGTTTCAGCGGGTCCCGCCGACGCCAAGCCTGAAGGCGCATCAAGTAGCGCAGGCGTCCCCGCCTGCTATCACCCGGTGCAGGCGGGACGCCTGCGCTACCCTCACCCGCGCGAGCGCTCCGTCATCGACGCGCGCGCTTTGCGCGACAGCTCGGCGATATGGCCGTCGTTGGCCATGACCTGCTCGAGGTGCCGCTTCCGCTGCGGACCCGCGGTGTTCATCATGATGTCACCGTACGCGCGTTCGACCCAGAAGCGGGAGACGCCGTTCAAGTAGTCACGCAGTTCCTGGATGCGGGCCTCGGGGTAGCGCTGGCACAGATTCATCGTAAACATCCGCCGCCACCCGCTGCCGCCAAACGCCGCGTGCTTGGTGTTGTGGTTGAACACGAGGATGTCGCCCGGCTTGGTTTCCAGCGCGACCGCGGGCACATCCCGGCCGTGCAGGCCCCAGTTCTCCTCGCATTTGTAAATTTCGTTGTTGAGCGCCTGCGCGAAGCCGTCGCCGGTCCGATGACTGCCCGGGATCACGCGGAGGCAGCCGCTGTCCCGGCCCAGCGGGTCGAGGTAAAAGGCGATCTTGATGTGCAGCGTCTGCCCGGGATTCCAGCCGTCGGAGTGCCAGCCGGTGTCGCCCGCGTAATAATTTCCGTCGCTGGGCATGTAGTTGAAATCCTCGCCGAGGAGACCCGCGGCGATTCCATGGATTCGCGAGTCATCCAGCAGGCTCGAAAGATATTCACTCCGGTCGATGAACGGCACGATGCAGGAGCGCCGCTTGCCGTCATGCGGTTTACCGTCATGGCCGCCGCCGTACTGGGTGACCACGGACTCGAACTCGCGGAGGATGTCGTCAATGCGGTCCTTGAGCAGGCCGGGAAATGCGAGAAAGCCGAAAGTCTTGAACTGGGTCAGCTGCTGTTCGGTAAGCTTGAGGTCGGACATGGGGTCAGGGGTTAGGCGGTGCGCTGGGATGGAAGAAGGTTCGGCCGCGGGGTTACAATCTAAATTCCCGCGCTCCGCCGGAGAGAAACCCGCCCGGAACTGTATCGGGTTGAACCGGACGCCCCGTCTGGCACCCTGCAGGACAACCGCGCTTGCGCCGGCTGATCCCGAACCACCCCTGCCCATGAAATTCCTCCTCGCCCTGCTCTGTCTGTCCGCCGGCACCGCCCTGGCCGAGGACGCCACGCTCGCCGCCAACACCGTCCTGCGGACCGCGCACAGCCTCGTGATCCTCAAGGCTGGCACCACCGTCCAGGTCCTCGCGCGCAATGACAAGACCGTCACGATCAAGTCCGGGGACAAGACCGGCCAGATTCCCGTGAGCGCCCTGGAGGCGTATTCCGCCGCCGACATGATGTCCGCCCCGCGCACCGCGCCGGTGACTCCCCCGCCCGCCCCCGCGCCCGTTGCCGCGACCTCCCCGGCGCCCGCCCCCGCCCCCGCCGAACCCCGCCGGGCCCAGACGATGTACGGCAAGGCCGTGGAAAAAGCCCGCGACACCGCCGCCAGCCACGAGAAAACCCTCGTGCAGCCGACGGACGAGATCCTCGACGGAAAATAATCCCCGGCCTTCGTGGAATCCCAACCCCTCGCCTGGCGGCAGCGTCAGCCCAAGCTGTTTTACACCGCCATCGGGGTGGGCTCCGCGCTGGTTCTGGCCAGCGTCATCGCCCTGGTGTTCACGGTCATCGTCGGGTTCATCAAGTCTTCCGACGCCTACGTGGGCGCCCTCGCGCGCGCGAAATCCTCCCCGGCCGTCGTGGCAGCGTTGGGCACGCCGCTCCAGGCAGGCTGGCTCGTCACAGGCAACATCCACGTCAGCGGCCCCACCGGCCTGGCCGAGCTCGCGATCCCGGTTTCCGGACCCAAGGGCCAGGCCACGATCTACGTCGAGGCGACGAAGCACCTCGGCGAATGGCAGTTCGACCATCTCGTCGTCCAGCTCGAGTCCACCCACGAGCGCATTGACCTCGCCCCGCCCCCGCCACTCCCCGCGACCCCCGCGCGCTGACCGCCCGGGGCGGCCCGCGATGTCACTTAATAAGTGACACTACGGCGGCGCGGCGCGCCGTCACTTTGCGGATTTTCGGGCCTCGATGGCGGCCCAGATGGCCGCGCTGCGCAGGCGCGCGGCTTGGACGCCGGCCGGGCCCACCCGGCTTTCGGCGAACCGGCGGTTGCGTTCGGCGTCGGGATCGCCCGCGCGCGCGGCGAGAGTGAACCACACCAACGCCTCCACTTCATCGCGCGGCGCGCCGTCGCCCTGGGCGTACATCATCCCGAGGCCGGACTGCGCCGCGACATTGCCCAGTTCCCCCAGCAGGCGCACGGCCTCCAGCGGCGAAGCCACCGCCTCGCCCTGGCCCTGGGCGTTGAGGTGCATCATCGGCTGATATTCTCCCTCCAGCACCTTGTGCCAGTAGGCGCCCGTCGCGCGGTGCGTAGCGGTGTCGGTGAAGGTGAGCCGGTACGCGGGCATCCGGATGATCGCCGGCGGCCGGCCGGGAAACGGATTGCGGGCAAACAGTCCCGTCACGGCGGGATCGCCCTGGAGCAGGTGGGTGGCGACCAGGCCGTAGAGCGGTGACGGCGTGCTGCGGGTGGCCTCGATCTGCAGCGTCGCCTCGAACCGCGGATACCACGGCGCAATGTAGGGGCAGATGCGGTCCACCCGCTGCGGCTGAAAGTGGTACTCGTAAGTTCGCCAGGTCACGCCGCCGTCGTTCGAACCCTCGAACTCGATGCCAAACCGCGCCGGCAACAGTCCGCCGAAGAGCGTAAAGGAATTCGCGCTGTGCAATCCCCCGAAGAGGAACTTCACCGGCCGGCCCAGCTCCGTCGGAAACCCCGCCACCGCCCCGCCGCAGAAGAGCACAAAGACGATCACCGTCAGCGCAAAGTGCGTCCACAGCCCGGTGCGCAACGCATAAAGTTTCCACGGCGCAAGCACCGGCGCCGCCAGCTTCACCGCCCGGGCGGTGAGGAACTCCGCCAGCCGGCGCAGCCGGAGCTTCGCCGCCGCCGCCGCGAGCATCTGGTCGTCGAGCAGCAACAGGCCCAGCGCGATCGAGGCCGTGTTGAGCCAGCCGAAATTATTCGTGAGCTGGATGCCGGCCTGGAACATCACCCAGATCGCCAGCGCCACCCAGCGGCCCCGCCGCCCGCCGAACACGATCAGCGCCGGCGCAAGGAACTCCGCGGCATAGGTCAGCACCGCCTCGAACACATGGTGCGCATGCGGCAGCTGGTGGTCGAGATAGCCGAGGATCGTCGGGAACGGGCTCGTCTCGTACAGCACGTCCATCGCCGTCAGGTCGCGCCAGCGGGGATCCCCGGAGATCACCTTCACCACGCCGTTCTCAAACATCACGCGGAAGAGCAGCCAGCGCATCATGAACAACGCCACCGGCCGCGGCGGCGACGCCGCGCCCAGCCCCGGCCGGTAGCCCGCCGGAGCGAAGGGGATGCACAGCAGCGCCACCTCGAGCATCAGCTGGTCCACCTGGCTCCCCGACCAGATGCTCCACGCCGTCACGAACGACAGGTGGATCACCCAGCAGGCGGCCAGTGCCAGCCGCGGCCACAGGTTCAACACCAGCGCCACGGCCGCGAGCAGCCCGAGCCACGACAGCAGCGAAATCATCCCCGGCCCCGTGCCCAGCCAGAACAGGCTTGGTGCCTGGATGAACGCCGCGAGCGTGGAGGGAAACCGCACGTGCAGGTCCGTGAAAAAATTTGCGAGCGGGATCAGCCCGTGCGGGCCGACCAGTGCCTGGCCTTCCTGCAGGATGCCCGCAAAAACCAGCACGTAGACCAGCCCGACCGCCCGCAGGACCAGCCACCGCGGCCACAGGTAGGTCGCGTCACCGCCCGCCCCGGCAAAATCCTGCACTAGCCGCCACGTTTTCCGGAGCAGGCCCGGCGGCGAATTTTCGCCGCCCGCCACCGGGGGACTCGGGGGCGCAGCCGGCTGCAGCTTGGATCGGGGTGGGGTAATGCCCCGACGCTCGCGAAACTTCCCCGCGAGTCAGGCCAAAAATGGGTGCGACCCTTCGCGGCGCACAGTGCCGCGTTACGCGCTCAGCCCGGCTGTGACCGCGTACAGCGCGGACGTGGCGGCGTGTTTCGCGTCGAGCTGGCTGGGTTCGTGGCCGTCCTGCATAACCCGGCCACGGGCGTTGACTATAGCCCACCGCCAGGAGCCGGGCTCTTGCTGTTCGATCAGCGCAAAACTTTTCGTCTCGGGATCACAGTCCACTTCCAAGGTGGCCAGCGAGTAGCGGCAGCATTCCGCAAAGGACGACGCCTCCGCCCCCGAGGAGACGGTTTCGAAGCAACGCCAGTGGGGAATGAGCAGGGACATGGTTGGAGCGGAGTGAGCCGCGGCTGAAGATAGCCCCGCGGCGCGTGCGGCGCTATGGGGTCTTGCCCGCGTTTCGTCCGCCGGTGGAACGCTTGTCTCTCACTGCGCTCCACCTTCGCATCCCTCACCCCCACCGCGGCTCGGGCGGGTCAAACAAGAACCCGTGGAATAATTTCCGCTGCGCCGGCGACAGCCGGTAGTTGTAGAATTCCTTGCTGTAGCCCCAGTGGCCCTGCGCGCCGATCATCCACGGGTGCTCGTACGCGTAGTAGGCCATGGTGCGGCGGTTCGCCGGCGACGCGAAGACCGAGGCGGTGTGGAACAGTGCGTTGTGAAACAGGATCGCCGTGCCCGCCGGCGCGCAAACCTGCACGGCGCCGGGGATCGTGACCTTGGCCTCCAGTTCCTTGGCCGAGGGGATGTTCCGGGCCCGGTGGCTGCCGGGCACGACGGTGAGGTTCCCATTGCCAGGCGACGTCATGTCGGTGAGGTAGTAGCCCACCTTGAGCTGCAGCAGCGGGATCGGCCAGCCGAAGCTGCGGTAGCCGCTGTCGTTGCCATCGATGTGCCAGCCGGGCGGCCGGGCCAGCAGCTCGCTCCCCTCCTCCACGATGGCGTCGGACGCGTGGTAATGCGGCATCGGGTTGATCAGCGCGTGCACGTACGGCATGAGCGGCGCCCAGTTCACCAGTTCCAAGAACAACGGATCGTCCTCGAGGATGTAGAGGAGCCGCGTGCTCCGCGCGCCGTTAATCAGCGTGTTGCGGGCATACGCGGGGTCGGCGGCAACCTGCGCGCGGCGGCGGTTGACCGCGCGGTCGAGTGCGGCGAGCAACCGGGCGACGTGGTCGGGCTGGAGAAAACGCTCGAGCACCAGATAGCCGGAGGTGTCGAAGGCGAAGCGTTCCTCCGCCGTGGGACCGGGGTGCTCCACGGCGACGGCGGGTGCGTCAAGGGTGGCGGTGGGAGGCATGGAATTTGGCGGACCGGCCGGACACTCACCGCTTACGACCGTCGTCCCGGCCCTCAGAGCCCGTCGGTGTAGTGCTCGTAGGTCGACTTGATCATGTCGACGATGTCATCCACCGACATGGACTTGCCCGTCTGCAGGGCGCTGGTCCCCATCGCCACGCTCCGCACCGCGAAGGGCGCGCGATCCGCGCTCAGGCCGTCCTTCTCCTTGAACCAGGTGAACAGGTCCTGCCCGGTGTCTTGGGCGATGTCCGGCGACATCAGGGAGTGACGGTCGTTGATCGCCTGCGTGAAGGAGATGCACGCGTCGGCGACGGAAAATTGGGCGGAGGCGTCGGCCATGGTGCGGGGCAGCCTGCGCCGTCAACGCGCGGACTCAATCCATTATTCGCCTCCGCCCGGCGTTGACTGCGATGGGTTGCAGGGCGTCTGCTGTGCGCACTCCATGAACCGCGAACCCTCCGTCCTGAGTGTCGGCGCCGAATTCTCGCATCGCACCGGCCGGCCCGGGGAGGAAATCGCGCTGCACACCTGGGACACGGCTGTCGCGGGGAATTTTTCCGCGCCCCTCGCTCCGCCGCCACCGGGGGCGAAGGTCTGGGCGGTGGGCATGCCGCTGAATTCCTCCCGTGCCACGATGATGCTCGTCACGGTCTGGCTCGATTGCGAGTCGGACGCCGCCGCGGCCGTCACGCTCGGCTACCAAACGACCTTCGTCGTGGAGTGGTCGGGGTGGAACACGCTGTATTTCACCGCCTCCTCGCTCAAGCCGGTTGGGACGCCCGCGGGCCTGCACACGGTCCGGCGCATTCGTTTCGCGGCCGTCAGCACCACCTTCGCCGGCACGCGACTGGAGCTGGGCCGCGTGACTTGGCCGGACGACTCCCCGCTGATCCCCGTCACGGCGGACGAGGACATGGTGGTGAATTTCCTGCACGAGCGGATGTGGGACCGCGCGGACTGGACGCATGCCGGGCCGGCGGCCCTGCCGGACGGCGAGCAGGCCCTGGAAGTGGCGTGGATGTACGCCACCCTCCGTTACGTGCAAAAGCCCGGCCGCCGCCACCGCACCGCGTACACCCGCCGGATGAACGTGGACCTCGCGGGTTACCAGGCGGTCTCGTTGTTCACGGCGACGGACCTGCGCGCGAATTTCAGCCTGATCCTCGAGATTGACGGCGTCGCCGTGCGCGTCATCGACCGCCGCCGGGGCCTGGGCGGCGGCGACGAGATGCGCGCGCCCGTCTCCGGCCGCCGGCTCACCGCGCTCACGCTCGAGCTGGAGCAGGCGGAGGAGGAAATCCGCGAGACCATGCCCGTCCAGGTGGCGACGATGATCCGTTGGATCCTGCTGGAAAAAACCGGCGCCGACCCCGCGGCGGCCGGGCAGGCCTGGGGCGTTCCCGCCATTCCGCCGCCGGAGCGTGTCGGCAACCTGGAGACCGGCATCCTGCCGGTGGGACTGATGATCGGCCGGGACGAATTCCTGCGTCTGCGCGACGCGGCCCGGAAGCCCGGGCCGCTGCAGAAGATGGCCGGTGAGATGATCGCGGAGGCCACCGCCCACCTGGAGTACGCGCCGGAGCGCTTCGCAGGCCGCTATTTGCCGGTGGACCTCGCGAACCAGGGCTGCGAGCGCCGCGTGTCGCCGGCCGACCAGATGTATCACGTCAACAGCAGCATGGTATATGGGGCGGTCGCGTATGCCCTGACCGGCGACGTGCGCCACGGCCAGACCGCGCGGCGGAGCCTGTTCACCGCCGTGCGCTGCCGGACATGGCAGGCCGGGTTCGCCAGCCGCATCCCCGCCGGGCTGCCGGGCTATCGCGCGCCCTTCGTCGAGGGTGCCACCGGCGAGGCGGTCGCGGTGTGCTACGATTTCATTTATCCGCTGCTGTCCGACGCCGAGCGGCGCGAGGTGGAGGACGCACTCTACGAGAAGGCGCTGCCGTGGCTCGACATGTACCTCCGCTATTGCGGCGAGGGTTACCTGCTCAACAGCAACCAGGGCGCGGTCTACGTGGCCGGGCTCGTGTTCACGGCGCTCGTGGCGCGACGGAGCCATCCCGACGTGGATGAGGTGCTGGAACGAAGTATCCGGTGGTTCCCGCGGATGATGAACAACTACTACAAGGAGAACGGCGCCACCAACGAGGGCCCGGGCTACTGGGAATACACGACGATGAACGCCGCGTCGGCCCTCATCGCCATCGCGCGTCACCGCGGCTGCACCGTCCCGGAGTGCGCGCCGGCGCATTTCGGGCGGACGATCGATTACCTCCTGCACCTGCGCTCGCTGGCGCGGACCACCCTCTCGTTCCTCCCGCTGGGGGACAACATCGAGGGCGTGGGCTTCAATTTCATCAACAGCTCGCTCATGTTCTTCGCCAAGTACTACGGCGACCGCCACGCCCTCTGGCTCTGGCATAAATTCTTCGGCCACCGGCCCAATCCCCCCGGCAGCGACTTCTTCGGCAAGAAAATCGCCGGTTCCTACGCCACCTCCGGGCTCAAGGATTTCCTGCTCTTTGTCGACGCCGAGCCCGTCCCGCCCTCGCTGCCGCCGGCAAAACACTTCGAGGTGTGCGACCGCATCGTCCTCCGCACCGGCTCCGGCTACGGCGACCTGCTCTTTCTCTTCGAGGGCGGGCCGCAGACTTTTGACCACACGCACAATGACAAGGGCCAGTTCATCCTCGAGGCTTACGGCGAGCGCCTCGCAGCCGACCCCGGCGTCATCAAGTACCAGGACCCGCAGCACATTTATTTCAAGGACACCTCCCATCACAACCTGGTCACGCTCCGGGGCCGCAACCAGGACTACCGCGATCCCCAGCATGCCGTGGTCCTGGACCAGGTGACGTTCGGATCCGCCTGCGACTATCTCTCCGCCGACCTCCGCAATTCCTACAAGGCCTTCCCGAAGTACCGCCGGCATGTGCTCTTCGTGCGGCCGTACTATTTCGTGATTCTCGAAGACGTCGAGGCGGACGAAACCGGGCTCGAGTGGAACTACCATTCGTGCGCGCCGATCCGGGAGATCGACCTCGCCCGGGGCCTCATCACGCTGCGCGGGGAAAAGGCGGGCCTGACCCTGGCCATCGGGTGCCCGCAGGCCCTGTCCGCCGCCACCGGCGCCTACCAATCGGAGGGCGTCGTGCTGACCCACAACCTCGTGCTCACCCCTGTCACGCCCGCCAAGTCGCTGCAGCTCGCCGCCTTGCTCCTGCCCTACCCGCTGGCCGGCAACCCCGCCGGCAGCCCGGCAGTGACGGTCGCGCATGAGCCCGGCGCGGCGGTGTTCACCGTCACGCATGCCGGTGGCACCGACCAGGTGCGCTGCAACCTCGGCGACTCCATCGCCCCCGCCATCCAAGTCACCCGCCGCCAGGCCGGCCGCGAGGAAGACGTGTTCCCCGGCCCCGGCTGAGTCATCTGTTCAATCCTTCGAGCCGCCCGCGCCGGCTCCCTGCCCGCGGGAATTTCGCCGCGACGGCCGCGATTGGTCCTCCGGTTCTTTGGGTTCCTTCGGTTCTTTCGCTTCGTCTCCCGCCGCCGGTTTCGCGTTCGCGGCCTTGACGAGCAGGTCGTGCCACATGCTCCGGTCAATTTTTTCCAAGGTGCCGCCGAAGCGGAGCGGCGTTGTGAGATTGGTAAAGCCGTCGGAATCCTTCGTCCCGGCCAGCAAGCCGGCCTTCGCGAAGATCTCCGTCAGTTGGCCGCGCACGCCCAGCGTCAGATCGAGGCTGAGCGGTCCCGCACTATAAGGCTGGCCGGCGGCCGCGGCAATCCGCCCGCTGCCCTGCAGGCGTTCCTCCTGGGCCGTCACCTTGACTCCGGTCAGCCGGACCTCGCCGGTCGCGTCGCGTTCGCCGGTGATCGTGAGCGTGTCGTAGAAAATCCCGGCGACGCGGTTGGTGATATCGATCACGTTTTCCGCCGTCCGGCCGACGGTTCGCACACCCGAGCCCCCCTTGGCGCCGAACAGCTTTCCGAACAGCGAGCCGACCCCGGCGACCGTTTCCCCGACCGCCGATGGCTGTGAGTCCTGCGGCAGGCCGTCCGAGATGTCGGTCTTCAGGATGCGGATCATGCCGCGCGTGCCGGCCAGCTTGAATTCCATGCGCGTGTTCCCGGTCAGCTCGCCGAGGCCGGTCCCGCGGCCGGTGAGCGTGCCGGTGAGCGAAAACCGGCCTTCCAACAACGCATCCTCCTCCACGGGCGCCGGCGGCAGCAGCGTCGCAGCATCCACCTCGCCAAAGTCAACGCTGGCTGTCAGCTGATACGGCGACTCCGCCTTCGGCTCGAAAGCCAGGGCGCCGTCGAACTGCAGCGGCGGTTTTTGCGGCACCGCGCCCCGGCCGTGCGCCAGGCGCAGCTCGCCGGGGGCGAACTCAATCGAGCCCCCCACGCGCTGGTAGATTTTGTCCCCGGCTTGCAGCTGGTCGAAATCAAACACCACCGAGCCCGCACCCGAGCCCCAGAACGGCGTGCGATCCGGCTCCGGACGCGGCCGCGCGGACCGGCCTGCGCTTGTCGCAAATCCCGCCGGCATGCGCCAGCCGGCCAGCATCGCCACCGGTCCGGCCAAGAGGCGCAAATGATCGAGGTCCACCTTTTCGCCGGTCAATCGGACGTAACTCAGGCCCCCTGCCGCCGGATCGCTCCAGGTGCCTTCGGCGGAAAAGTCCGAGACGCGCGGACCGAACTCCATCCGGACCGGGATGTGAAACGTGGCCTTGCCCGCGGATTCCTGCACCCAGCTGACGCTTGTCGTGAGCGTGTGCTTGGGATCGTGCCCGGTCAGCGTGACCTTTCCGTCCAGTTCGCTCAGGTCACCGAGATTTGCCGTGAATTCGACGTTCGCAGAGCGCGCCGCGCACTTCATCTCCGCCGGCCACTCCGGCACCGCGGCCAGCGCCTCAAGATCAACGCTGCCCCGGCCCTCGACCGCCGTGGCGCGGTCCGCGCCGGTCCGACGGCTGGCCTTGACCTCCAGCGTCGCCAGCGCCCGGCCCGCCCGGCTCACCACCAGCGACGCCACCTGCACGCGCCAGCCGGCGGCATCGATGTCCGCCTGCCAAGGCAGCGACACCGCGAGCGCGCGGGCGAGCACCCGGCCCTGCCGTTGCAGGGTGATGCCGTTAACGAGCAAGGGAGTCCCGGGGCGCACGGCAAATCCGCCCTTGGCCGCGAGAACCGCGAAGTCCGCATTCACGTTTTCACCCGAGAGGACGAGCCCGCCCGGCAACGCCGGCAGCCAAGCCAGCGGCCAGTCGCGGAGCGAGCCTTCCAGCCATTCGCCCGCGGGATCCGCCGGCTTCAAACCGCCGGTCTGTTCGTTGAACTCGAAGGGTCCACGGGCGTGCAGTACGAGCATCGGGCCGGCGCCGCTGAGCGTGGCTTGCAACTCGTCGAATCGGATGACTCCGTCCGTCCGCTCCAGGCTGAACTGCGTCGCCAGCGTGACCGTCCCGTGCCCGGCCAGCAGCGGCACCGAAACACCCGCCAAGTCCGAAGCCACCTCCAGCCGGCCGTTCACGCGCACGCGCGCCATGGCTGGATCCGTTTCGAATTGTCCGCCACCGGCCGCCGTCCCGGCGGGCCAGACAAAATCGGCCGGCTGCCAGGGCAGGTCCGAACTTTTCAAATCCACCTGCCACGTGCCCGCCAGCCGGCGGGTCGCATCCGTCTGCTGCATCCGGAGGCCGATCAGGTGCCGGCCTTCCCGGTTCAGGTCCACGGCATAAGTCTGCTCCGCCTTGCCCCGGGCCACCTCGATGACCGTCGTCGCCGCGATATCCGCGGGCAAAACCGGACCGCGCAGCCAGATGTCCGCGGTCAGCGCGAGTCGATCCAACCGGCGCGCCGATTTCGGCGTCAGGGTGAGCTGGCCGTGCAGCGTCGCTTGCCGGAGGCCCGGCCAGGGCGCCAGCGCCTCGGCCTCAACGGCGAAGCGGCCGGTTTGAACTGCGGTCAGGCCGCCGCCTTGGATGACGACGTGGATTTTGACCGCATCCTGGTTGGGCGGGGCGACGATGACATCGCCCTCCACATCGATGCCATCCAGCGAAAGATCGTAGGCCAGCGCCTGGCCGCCGACGAGACCGCGCAGTTGTTGCAGGACCGCCCGCACCGCCGCCTCGGCCGCGGTCCGGCTCGCGGCTGTCGCGGTCGTGGCAACTTGCGCCGGGGCCACGGCGGGCGCAGACGCCGAGGACGCAGCCGGCGGCGTTTCCTGCGGCCGGCTCAAGTCAATCGTCCAGCCTTTCGCCACGAGGCTGTGCAATTGGATTTTCCCGTCCCAGACCGCGGCCTTGACGGGCAGCGTGGCCTGCAGCGAGGGCACGTCTATGATCGCGTCGCCGGTTTCAAGATGGAGCTCAGTGGCCTCGACCCGCTGCCATCCCGCCGACAAGGCGCCGATCGTGCCGCGGACGCCCGGCTGGGCATCGAGCCGCTTCTGCGCATACCACGTCTGCACCTCCGGGATGAACGCCGCGCCCGCCAGCATGCCCAAAAGCACGATCACGAGCCCCAATCCAATTAGACTGCGCCGAAGAAATTTCACCTGCTGGACCAAGCTGCGACCCCGACCCGACGTCAATGTGTCATCGAATCACCGCCCGCCTTCACTCCGTTCCGGCAAGAAACCTCGCCTTAGCCTTGCAAAGGCGTTGGCAAATGGTGCCCGAGGGGGGACTCGAACCCCCACGCTTTTAGGCACAGGCTTCTGAGACCTGCGTGTCTACCAATTCCACCACCCGGGCAAATGAGCGGATGGTCAAGAGACACACCCAGCCCACCTCCGGCAAGAAAATTGATTTCCCCCCGCCCACCCCCGCTGCCACGCTGCCCGTCCCGATGAACAAAGCCGCCGTCCTCACCAAGATCAAAACCGAGAAGGTCATTGCCCTCATCCGGGCGGATTCCTCCGACGGGCTGCTCGACTGCGCCCGCGCCCTCGCCGCCGGCGGGCTTACCAGCATCGAGCTCACCATGACCACCCCGGGCGCCATCGCCATGCTCCGCCAGGCGACCGCCGCCCTGCCCGACTTCGTCTTCGGCCTCGGCACGGTCCTCGACGCCGCCACCGCCCGCGAGGGCATCGCCGCCGGCGCCCGCTTCATCGTCACCCCGGCCTTCCGCCCCGACGTGATTGTGGCCTGCCGCGAGGCCCAGGTGCCCATCTTCAGCGGCGCGCTCACCCCCACTGAGATCCTCAATACCTGGGACGCCGGCGCCGACGCCGTGAAGGTGTTCCCCGCCGAGTTCTTCGGCCCGGCCTACATCAAGTCCGTCCGCGCCCCCTTTCCCAATATCTCACTCGTGCCGACCGGCGGCGTGAACGCCGAGAACGTCGGCGAGTTCATCAAGGCCGGCGCCTATGCCACCGCCGCCGGCAGCTCGCTGGTCGACGCCAAGACCCTGAAGGAAAAGAACTGGGCCGTCATCACCGCCCGCGCCAAGGCCTTCGTCGCCGCCGTCGCGGCCGTGAAGTGAAGCGGGCCAGGTAGGGCGGGGCTCCGAATCCCCCCCAAAGCCTCACCAAACTTTCCCGCGGATATCGCGAATTGACGCGGATAAATTCCGGTCATCCGCGTCCATCTGCGTCATCCGCGGGACGGTATTCTCCGGATGCCGGCGGCAGGAACTTCGCAATGTCCGGGACCTTCTTTTCCCGGCGCTGCGCCATGTCGCGGACGAAGTAGGGGTCCACCGCCGCGGTGACCTCGACCTCCTCCTCACCCTCGCTCTCCTCGTCCTCCTCGATCTCGTCGCCCTCGGAATCCGTGAAAACCCAGTCCTGGTCCGCGTCAAACGCGTGCGACATCCGCCGCGCCAGCGGGTCGAGCACGAGCGCGGGATTCTTCACCCGGCCGCCCTTCACCAGCTCGAACAGGCAGGGATAAAACTGTCCGTCGAAGTGCGCGCGGAACTCGCTCAGCCACTTGTTGGCGACGCCCTCGCGGCGCGTCAGCAGCACCACGTCGGAAAAATGCACGCACGCCTCGTACCACGCGAGCAGCGGCGGGTGCTGCTCCGCCAGGGCACAGTTGACCACGCAGAAGATGCGCCCGAGCTCGGCGCCCTGCGCCTCGAGCCAGGCCTTGCCCGCCTCGAGCTGGTCCACCGGGTTGCGCCGGCCGTCGGTCACGAAAAACACGTGCGTCGCCTCCGCCGGCAGCCGCCCGTCAATGCTGTCGCCGGTCCAGGTCCAGCGCCCGAGCCCGGGCAGCTTCGCGTCAAAGTCGTCCGGCGCCTCGGCGTCGGCCAGCAGCACCGCCGCGCGATCCTCCGCGCCCAGCCCGTCCGTGATCAGGTCGGCCAGGATCTCGCGCCGGCCGGAACCGGCCGCGCCGAGGATGATATAAACGAGGGGTTGGTCGGCCATGGTGAGGTCATCACGAAAAACACGATTTCCACGAAAGGGCAAATCTCCCGCCTTTCGGGTTTCTCGCGTTTTTCGCGGTTAACTAAAATTTAAACGTCCGGTTCTGCGCCGACTGGCGCAGCCAGTGGTCCACCAGCACCAGTGCCGCCATCGCCTCGACGATCGGCACCGCGCGCGGGAGCACACAGGGGTCGTGCCGGCCCTTGGCGGCGAGTTCCGTCGCCTGGCCGTGCACATCCACCGTCTGCTGCGGCTGCAGGATCGTGGCGGTGGGCTTGAACGCCGTGCGAAAGACAATCTCCTCGCCGTTGCTGATGCCGCCCTGCACGCCGCCGGAGCGGTTGGTCACGGTGCGCACGCGGCCGTCGCGCGGCACGAAAGCGTCGTTGTGCTCCGAGCCCTTCAGCCGTGTGCCGGCAAAACCGCTGCCGATTTCAAAGCCCTTCGTCGCGGGCAGCGAGAGCATCGCCTTCGCCAGGTCCGCCTCCAGCCGGTCAAACACCGGCTCGCCCAACCCGGGCGGCACGCCGCGCACCCGGCACTCGATCACGCCGCCGACGGAATCACCCGCGCTGCGCGCGGCCTTGATGCGCTCGATCATCGCCGCGGCTGTCGCTGGGTGCGGGCAGCGCACCGCGGTCGCCTCGACCTCGGCCAGCGTGGGAAATTTTTCCAGGGCGGCGGCCGGAACCGTGATGTCATGCACCGCCGTGAGAAACGCCCGGATTTCCACGTTGCCGGCCAGCGCCAGGATCTTCTTGGCAATGGCCCCCGCCGCCACGCGGCCGATGGTCTCGCGCGCGGAACTGCGGCCGCCACCGCGGTGGTCGCGCACGCCGAACTTGGCCTGATAGGTGTAGTCGGCGTGCGACGGCCGGAACTTCTCCTTCATGTCGTCGTATGCGCCGGGCCGCTGGTCGGTATTGTGAACGACCAGTGAAATGGGCGTGCCCATGGTCCGGCCCTCAAAGATCCCGGCCAGGAACTCGACCCGGTCGGCCTCCTTGCGGGGGGTCACAATGTCGCTCTGACCCGGCCGGCGGCGGTCCAACTCGGCCTGGATCTCCTCCACCGTCAGCGGCAGGTTCGGCGGGCAGCCGTCAATGACGACGCCCACGGCCGCCCCGTGGCTTTCGCCCCAGGTCGTAATCGTAAAAAGTTTTCCAAAACTGTTCGGCATCGCGGTGCCGGAGCGTTGGGTGCGCCCTCCAGCCCGGCAAGCGACAAATCCGCCCGGGCGGGCAACTTTCACCGGAACCCGCCGTCATAGCACAAGACCGTTTACATACCGGGGGCTTTCACCTTTCATCTGCACCCCGGGCCCGGCCCGCCAACCTTCCTACGCTTTCCCTGCATGAGCCTGCGTTTTATCCGCCTGAGCCTCGCCACCTGTTTCGTGTCCGTCGCCCTGGCCGACCCTACCCCGCTGCCCGCGCCGGACGCCACCGCCCCGGTCCCCGCGCCCGTCCCCGATGACCTGGTCAGCCTCAAGCTGGCGGATGCGGACATCGACACCGTGCTCAGCACGATCGAAATCTACACCGGCCGGACCATTCTCCGCCCGCAGGCGCTGCCCGCGGCCACCTATTCGATGAAGATCGTCAAACCCGTGCCGAAGGCGGAGGCGGTCCTCGCCCTGGAAACCCTGCTCGCGCTCAACGGCGTCGGCGTCGCCCCGCTCGGCGACAAGTTCCTCAAGGTCGTCGCCCTCACCCAGGTCAAGAACGAGGCGCCGGAATTGATCGAGGGCTCCACCCTCGCCCTGCCGGCCAGCGGCCGGATCGCCACCAAGCTCTTCCAGTTCGAGTTCCTCCGCGCCAGCGAGTTCATCCCGCAGATCATCCCGCTGATGTCCCCCGGCATCGCCAACGGCATCGTCACCCTCGACAAGGCCAACGCCGCGCTCATCACCGACTCGATCAGCAACCTCCAGCGGGTCGAAAACCTCCTCCGCCTGCTCGACCGCCCCTCGTCCCACGGCCTCACGCCGAAATTCTACACCCTGCACAACGGCGCCAAGGCCAGCGACCTGGTCAACCGGCTCCGCACCATGTTCCAGGGCCCGCTCGCGTCCCAGCTCGGCAGCGCCACATCCTACAGCGCCGACGACCGCACCAACCAGGTCATCCTGCTCGCCGACCCGCGCCAGTACCCGCTGTTCGACGAGCTGGTCGAGAAACTCGACGTCAAGGCCGACCCCAACACCCGCAACGAGGTCATCTACCTCAAACACGCCACCGCCAAGGACGTCGCCACCCTGCTCAGCTCGCTCGTGTCCGGCCAGAACGCCGCGCAAAAATCCAGCGACTCCGCCCGGCCCAACGCGCTGCAGCCGGCCCTGCCCACCGCGCCCAACGCCCCGAACGTCCCCACCCCCGCCGCGCCGGCCATCGTCACCCTGGGCGAGGGCACCACGAATTTCAGCGGTCTCGTCACCATCCTCGCCGACGACCGCAGCAACGCCGTCGTCGTCTCCGGCACCGTTGACGACATCCGCCTCATCCGCGACCTGGTGGACAAGATCGACATCGTCCTGGCCCAGGTCCGCATCGAGGTCATCATCGCCGAGGTCACGCTCACCGACACCGACAAGAGCGGCATCTCCGCCCTCAACCTCACCGTCAGCCCGAATACCAAGACCGGCGCGCTGCAGATCACCAATTTCACCGGCAGCGTCGCGGGCTGGAACGTGAGCGCCGGGGTCGTCAACCCGCTGTCGTTCGCCGCCGCCATGACCGACGCCGGCAGCCGGCACAAGGTGAAGATCCTCTCCGCCCCGACCATCGTCACCACCCACAACAAGCAGGCGCAGTTCGCCGTCACCCAACAGCAGCCCATCATCACGGGCACCACCTCCACGCCCACCTCCGGCTCGAGCACCAGCGGCTTCTCCACCAACTCCTCGGTCACCTACAAGGACATCGGCATCACCCTCAAGGTCACCCCGCTCATTGGCGACGACGGCAGCATCCAGCTGCAGATCGACCAGGTCGTGGATGACGTGATCAGCAACGTCACCATCGACAACAACCAGCAGCCCGTCATCGGCCACCGCGAGGCCAACTCCTTCGTGAACGTCAACGACGGCCAGATGATCGTCCTCGGCGGCCTGCAGCGCAGCTCCACCTCCGCCGACCGCACCAAGCTCGGCTTCCTCCACGAGATCCCGATCCTCAGCCACATCTTCGGCGGCCGGACCAACGAGGTCGACCGCACCGAGCTGCTGCTCTTCATCCGGCCGCACGTGCTGCGGCCCGAGGAGGGCTCGGCCGACACGACCAAAAAAATCGAGGAGCTTTCGAACAAGGGGCAGATCCAGCAGTTCCTGACCGACCCGGCCAAGCCCGCGAAGGAAAGCCTGACCGAGAAGCTCAAGTAGGCCGCACCGCCATGATTGCGTCCGCCCCTGCGTCCCTGCCCGCCACCCTCGCCGCGCGCCTCGACGACCCCCAGCGCCAGGCCCTGCTCGAGGCGCCGCGCGAAAAACGCCTCGCCGTCCTCGCCGCCGCCCTCGCGCTCACCGAGCCCGAGGCGCTCTCCGCCCTCGCCACGGCCGCCGGCCTCGCCACCGCCAGCAATCTCGAGCCCGACCCCGCCGCCCGCGGCCTCCTGCCCGCCCGGCTCGTCCACGATTACCAGATCATCCCGATCCGCTTCGGCGAACCCGCCGAGTCCGGCCCGACCCCGCCGCCGCTGCACCTCGCCTCCGCCTGGCTGCCCGACGAGGTCATGAACGACTGGCTGCGCACCTTTACCCCGCGCCCACCTGTCTGGCACCTCGCCGTGCCGGAACGCGTTCACCAGCTCATCATCGAGAACTACGGCGTCGGCTCCGGCTCGCTCGACGACGGGGACGATTCCTACGTCGCGCCCGAAACCTCCCCGCAAAACGAGGAGGTCGTCGACGAGGATGCCGCGGTCGTGCGCTTCGTGACCGATGTAATTTCGCAGGCGGTCGAGGACCAGGCCACGGACATCCACTGGGAGCCCCAGGAGGGCCAACTCCGCATCCGCTACCGCGTGGACGGCCTGCTCGTGCCCGTGCCGGTGCCGGAAAACCTCCTGCGCTTCCAGGACGCCATCATCTCGCGCCTCAAGATCATGGCGCGCCTCAACATCTCCGAGCGCCGCCTCCCGCAGGACGGCCGCATCAACTTCAAGGCCAACGGCACCACCCTCGACATCCGCGTCTCCACCATCCCGACGATCTACGCCGAGTCCATTTCGCTCCGCCTCCTCAACCAGAAGAAGGAAGCCTATACGATGGACCGCCTCGGCATGAGCGCCGAGGAACAGGCGCAGATCACGTCGATTCTCGACTACCCGCACGGCATCATCCTTGTCACGGGTCCCACCGGCTCGGGCAAGTCCACCTCGCTCAACGCCTTCCTGCGGAAGATCAACTCCACCGACCTGCGCATCATCACCATCGAGGACCCGATCGAGTACGAGGTGCCCGGCGTGAACCAGATGCAGGTGCGGCCCGAGATCGGCCTCAGCTTCGCCGACGCCCTCCGCCACGTGCTGCGCCAGGACCCCGACGTCATCATGGTCGGCGAAATCCGCGACAAGGACACCGCCGAGATCGCCATCCGCGCCTCCCTCACGGGTCACCTCGTCTTTTCCACGCTGCACACCAACGACGCACCCGGCGCCATCACGCGCCTCGTCGACATGGGCATCGAGCCCTTCCTCGTCGCCTCGGCCATCGAGCTCGTCATCGCCCAGCGCCTCGTGCGCCGCCTCTGTTCCCAGTGCTCGCGCCCGGCGCCCGTCACCCGGATGAAACTCGTCGAGAGCCTCGCCATCCTCGGCTGCAACGCCGCCGAGGCCGAGCTCATCACCTCCCTCAACTCCCCCGTCGGCTGCGACCGCTGCCGCGGCACCGGCTACCGCGGCCGCATCGGCATCTTCGAGATCTTCCGGCTCAACGAGGAAATGCATGAGCTCGTGCTGAAGCGTGAAAGCACCCGCACCCTCGCCGAGTCCGCCCGCAAGCACGGCATGCGCACCCTCGGCCAAAGCGGCTGGGAAAAGGTGAAGGCCGGGTACACGACGCTGGATGAGGTGCTCCGGGTCATAACCGTCGCAGAGAAGTAAGAAGGCAGAAGGAAGAATGAAGACGTTCAGCATTCGAACCACTGGCTTCTGACCTCTTCTTTCCGGCATCCGACTTCTTCATTCTTCCTTCTTACCTCTTACTTCCATCCATGCCCCGCTTCACCTACAGCGCCCGTGACCGTGCCGGCAAAACCGTCACCGACACGCTCGAGGCGCCGAGCCGCAAGGACGCCCTCCGGCTCCTCGCCGCGCGCGGGCTGCAGGTCTCCGCGGTGAATGAAACCGGCGCGGGCGCGGGTCCGGCGCGGCAGGTGGTGACCGTTGACACCCGCGTCATCACCCTCAGCCGGAAACAGCGGCTGCCCTTTCTCGAGGCCCTGCGCGACCTCGTCACCAGTGGCATGTCCGCCGGCGAGGCCGTGCGCCTGCTCTCGGTTCGCATCAAGGACCCCGGCCTGCGCCTGCTCAGCGTGGGCCTCTGGGAGCGGCTGAGCGAAGGCGCCCCGCTCTCCCGGGCCATGGCGGCGTTTCCGGCGGTGTTCGACTCCTCGACCATCAGCCTGATCCAGGCGGGCGAGGCCACGGGCTCGCTGGCCGACACGCTGGAGCGCCTGATTGCCCATCTCAACGAGCAGCGGGACCTCCGCACCCAGCTGCTGACCGCCCTCGCCTATCCCTGCCTGCTGATGGTCGTGGCCGGCGGCCTCGTGCTGTTCTTCCTGTTCTTCCTGCTGCCGCGGCTGCAGGCACTCTTCAACTCCCTCCACGGCGAACTCCCGCTCTCGACGCGCCTGCTCGTCGCCGGCTCCAGCTTTGCCCTGCACTACGGCATTTTCTTCGTGATCACCGCGGTGCTGGGCGCCATCTCGCTCTGGCGCTGGCGGCAGACGGACGCTGGCCGCGAGGCGACCGACGCGTGGCTGCTCCGGGTGCCGCTCGCCGGGCCGTTCGCGGTTTCGCAGACCGTCCTGGCATTCAGCCAGACCCTCGGCGTGCTGCTGGCCAACGGCATCACGGCGTCCGAGGCGCTCCGCATGACGGAGCGGCAGATCGGCAACCGGGTGCACCGCCGGGCGTTCCATGACGCGACCGACCGCGTGCTCGAGGGCGAGGCGCTCTCCACCGCCCTCGCGCGCACGGGCTGCTTCCCTGACCTGGTCCTCGACCGCCTCGCCGTCGGCGAGAACACCGGCAACATCGTGCCCAGCCTCCGCGAGATCGCCCGCAACTATCAGCGCATCATCTCCAGCCAGCTGAACCTCTTCGTGAAGGTCATCGCGACGGTCGTGCTGCTGGCGGTGTTCGTCATCGTGGGCTTCATCGCCTTCGCGATCGTCAGCGCCGTCTTCAAGGTCAGCGCCAGTTTCAAACTGGGCTGACACGACAGTTTAAGGGGAAGCCAGGAAACCAGGAACCTGATCGAGTCAGTCGGGCAAGGCCGGTTCGACTTGCCCGTCCGGACTCCTGGCTTCCTGGCTTCCCCTTGAAACTCCGGGGCCTGACTTCCGTGTATTCCGTGGGCCATCCCTTCGGACTCAATGCACGATCTCGACTGACGACACCCGCAGCGACGCGTTCAGCACCGCCGGGTTCGCCCGCTCGGACTGCAGCGAGAACTGCTCGATGCCGATGTACGGCGAGCGCTTGGTCAGCTCGAGGTAGAACCGCTTCAGCCCCTCCCAGTCCATCTTCAGCAAATTGAACTGCACCGTGTGCACCGCAAACTGGCCGCTGCGCTCCGTGCGCGGCGTGTCGCTGGTGAACTTCAGCCCCTGCGCCCGCGCCAGCCCGTTGAGTTCGCCGACCAGCTGCGTGTCGTCGAGCGTCTTCGCCGGGTCGAGGTTCTTCACCGCCTGGCCCGCCCCCGCCTCGATGGTCCCGCGGTTCGCGAGCCATTGCTGCTGGTCGGCCAGGGCCACCGTCGTTGCACGCTGCGTCCGCCAGGCCCGTGCCACGCGGCCGCTGAAATTCGACAGCAGCGTCAGCGCCACGAGCAAAGCAATCACCACGAGGAGCAGCTTCTCACGCAGCAGCCGGCTGAGGAAAAAGACCTTGAGCGCGTTCATGAGGATGCGGCGGGCTTCAGCGCCTCGGGCCGGAAGGTGATGACGAGCGTGAACGTCATGAGGTTGTCGCGCGTGCGCTGGTCGCGCACCTCGACGGCCGCACAGGCCGGCTGCTCGCCGAGGGCCGAGCGGAAGGCCGCCACGTCGCCGGGCGAGGTCGTCTGGGCGTCCACCGTCAGGGTGTAGAGCCCGCTGGTCGTCGCCCGGAGGAACTGGATCGTCGCGGGCTTCCGCTCGCTGGCAACGGAGAGCATTTCCAGCGGCAGGAGCCGCTTGGTGGAGAGTTCGTTGGTCCGCGTCGCCAGGCTTTGCGCCGTCATGATCTGGTCCACGACCGGCTGCTGCGCCGCGACCTTCGCCTCGCGGGTCCGTTGCCACACGCCCTCGCCGAGGAGGGCTACCAGGCCCAGCAGCATCAACGCCACCGCCGCGATGCTGCCGATGAACAGCCGCCAGAGCAGCAGGTCGCGTCCCTGCGCGCGTCGCAGCGCCGCCAGCTCGGCCTTGTCGCGCACATCCATCGCGGCAGCCCGGCTGGCGGGCAGGCGCGACGCCAGCGCTTCCGCGTGAAACACAAATTCATCCCCGCCGCGCGCCATCGCCTCGGCCACCGGCGCCACGGCCAGCTCCACCACCTGCTTGCTGCCGCCCGCCAGGCGCAGCAGCTCGTCTTTCACCTTGGCTTGGTCGGACTCGGTCGCCTCGGGCGGCAACGGCCGGAAAAACACCGCCGCCGGCACGGGACCGTTCTCCCAATGCACCGCCGTGAGTCCGCCGGCCGACGGCACCAGCAGTGTCGTCGCGGGTTTCACCTCGGCGCCCAGCAGCGCGGCAAAGGCCGGCAGCACCAGCACCGCGCCGTCCCACTCCGCGAGCTGCTCGCGGGTAAACCGCCGGCGGTAGGCCGCAAAGACCAGCACACGCTCCGCCCCGGGCGCCCAGAAATATCCGTGATAAAGCTGCCCGGCGGGAAACGGCGAGAGGCCCTCCAGCGCCAGCTCGGCCTGCATCGCCACCTCGGCCGGGGTCGCCCCGGCGGACACGGGAAACGCCCGCGTGAAAAACAGCGCGTCCGGCAGCAGGACCACCTTGGGCGCCCGGGCGCCGGTCGGGAGGAGTTTGAGGGACGGCGGGGTCATGCGGCGGGCGGCGGAACAGGTGACATGTCGGCATTTTCCCTAATTTCCAAGAGTGTAAATGGGGAGTTGAGCCGCGCGGCCGGAGTCACCGGGGCCACGGCTGGTCCGGTGGGCGCCGCCGAAGTGGGAGTGGTGCTGTTGCCAGACGCGGCCTCGGTGGCGGAGGTTGCAGTCGATTTGACGATTGTGGCCCCGCCCGACGGCGCCACGACCGCGGTCAGCCGGAACTCCGCGCGGCCCTCGCGGATCGTGATGTTCACCCGCAGCGCCCGGATCTGCGCTCCGGCCAGCGGTGGCAGCGCGGCCGAGCCCAGCACCGCGGAGATGTCGCCGGCGGAGTTGAACCAGCGCGGCCCCTGCGACACATACGCCCCGGTTCCGGCCAGATACTCGCTCACGCGCTGCTGTTGCGTGACATCCGAAAACCCGAGCGCCATGAACACATCCGGCGGCGCGGCGTTGAGGTTGACCTGGGTAAAATTGTAGAGGGAGAACGTCGCCTCAAACCGGCGGCCTAGGTCGTTGAGCCGCCCCTGGTCGTCATAGAACACCTCGCGTGCGTAATCGATCGCCGCCAGCTCGGAGAAGGAGCGCAACGAGCGGCCGGGCGCGGTGTAAGGGATCGCCATCTGGTCGTAGTCCGTCGGCTGGCCCGACGCCGGCACGTAGTCCTTCCGCATCCAGCCCAACAGCGCGTCGGCCAGCCGCTGTGCGTCCGCCGGCGCCAGTTGCCACGCGTCGAACAGGTTCACCAGCGTCGCCGCGTCCACGCGGGTCAGAGGGAGTTTGCCGCTCTCGTCCACCAGTGTGACCTCCGCCGTGCAGCCCTCGCGCGGCGTCCAGCCGGCGAACCCCAGCGGATCGCCCCAGCCTTCCGCCGGGCTGTGCAGGCCGTTGTCGGCCTGACCGAAACTCTGCAGCGTCGCGAGGGTGACATCCAGGGCCGAGTAGGCCTCCTGCCGCAGGCGCTTCGCCGACGCGGTCCGCGCCTCGACCAGCAGGTCGTTGCTCGCCTGCTCGATGAACGCCACCAGCGCCACCGACGTGAACAGCAGTGTGACCAGCACGATCACGAGCACCGATGCGCGGGTCCGGACCGGGCGTACGGGCGCAGACTTGCTGCGCCCGTCAGTGTTGCGCGCCCGCCCTGCGAAGCCTTGGCGAAGTGGGGTCATGCTAGAAATTCGGCAGCCCCTCCGTCGGCGTGGGCAGGGTGATGACGCTCTCCCGCTTCAATTTCCCGTAGGCGAACTTCAGCCGCAGCCGCTGCGGGGTCTGCAGCTGGCCGGACGCGTCTTTGCGGATGACCGGCTCCGTCTTCCAGGTCTTGAAGTCGGCATCGTAATACTCGTACGCCAACGCGGTCACCAGCGGCGTGATGACCGTCTCGCGCGGCGGGTCGTCGTTGAACTTCGTCTCGAGCCGCGAGTGCCACAGCAGCACGAGCCCGTCGCGATCCCGCGCCTGCAGCGAGCAGACCACCTCCGGCAGCGGCCGGTCGGGCCACACCAGCAGCCGGCTCCCGGCGGGCAGCTCGAAGGTGAGCAGGTTGTCCGTCGCACCGTTGAGCGGCTTGATCTCCTGCGGCGTGATCGGCGTGGTCCCGGCGGACGCCGAAGGTGGCAGCGCCGCGGTGTGCAGCTCCTGGTCGAGGTAACGCGTGACCGCCCGCACGTGCCTGTCAAACAGCCGCACGTCCGTGTTGCGCCCCCACAGCTCGCCCATCGAGAACACAAAGACATTGAGCGAAACCAGCACCAGCGCCGTCAGCGCCAGGGCCAGAAGGATCTCGAGCAACGTGAATCCATTGCTCGCCACGCCGAAGCTCAACGGGCGAAGGCGGGCCGGACGGGTGAAGCCACGTTTGTCAGGGCCAGGCCTCCCGCCCAGCGGAACTCCTCTCACTGACATCTCAGGTCGAAGGTTCATTTCTGGTTCGAGTTGGTTTTCCCCTGCAGCTTCGCGATCCGGTCCTGCGCGTCCTGCTTCAGCTTGGTGTTCTCCGTCGGATCCGCCCAGGTCGGGCGCAACACCGTGAAATTCTCCGTCACCGTTTGCGTCCCGCCCCCGCTCGCCGACTCCGCCGCCAGCTCGCAGACAAACGTCACCGTGAAGAGGTCGGCCATGGCCGTGGACGCGATCGTCGCGTGCCACCGCACCTGGCGTCCACCCGGCGAGACAAAATCCCCGCCCTTCTCCGCCGTGTCGTGGTCGGGTTCGGCGAGCAGCTGCGCGCGGGCGAAGCGGACGTCCTCGTCGGCCTGGTTGCCGCGCGCGACCGTCTCGTAGGCGTTGAGGACGTTCACATACGCCGAGCCGAGCACGACCGCCGCGAGCGCGAAAATCGCCAGCGCCACGATGACCTCCAGGAGTGTGAATCCACGACGCATGTCAGGGATTGCCCTCCACCCGCGGCAGCACCTGCGCGCAGGTCCACGGGTCAATGCTGAGCACCTTGGCCGCCCCGCCGGCCCGGAACTGGGCCCGGAACGGCGAGCAGGTGCCGTCGGGATAAAATGTCACCGCCGGCACGGTCTTGGTGTCCACGAGTTCGCCCCCGATGAGCACCGAACTCTGGCCGGGCTGCGCCGAGAGGAAATCCACCGTCAGGTCGCGCACGACCAGGACCGGAAGGGCCAGCGGCGCCGCCCCGTCATCCAGTATGAAGGCTTGTTGCTTGGGATCAAAACTCAGCCGCACCTCGCGCTCGGCCGTGAGTGCCGCAGTGCGGGATTGCTGCACCGCCTGCCAGAAAACGGCTTCCGGTGTCGCCGGCATGTCGCTGAGCAGGTTGACCGACCCCGTCACCAGCACCGCCGCGAGCAACCCCATCAGCGCTATGGCGAGCAGGATTTCCAGCAGCGTGAACGCGTACTCGAGGTGGGGCGTGTTGTCCCTGACACGCTGGTAATGACTTGGGGACGGGGCGCCCCCGCCCCGTCTAAGGCCCAACCGCGGCGAGGGTGCCGCGGCCCCATCCCCACCCAACGAGGGCCGAAAGCGTGTCTCCACGGAGAGGTAGCCTACCAATTCCCAATATCGTCCGCCGTCCCGTCCTGCTTGTCGGGTCCCTTGGAATAAATGTCGTAGCCCTTGGGGTTATGCACGCCGGGGTACTTGTAAACGTAGGGCTCGCCCCAGGGGTCGACCGGGAGCTTCGGATCGCTGAAATACGGCCCATGCCACGACTCGGTCCTGCTCGCCGGCGCGGTGATCAACGCCTGCAGCCCTTCCGCCGTCGAGGGATAGTCGCCCATCGCGATGCGGTAGCTGCTGAGCGGCAGCTTGATGGATTCGCTGACAAACAGCTTGGCCGTGGTGCCCTGCGCGTTGCCAAAGATGGTGTCGAGATTGGTGACCGCCAGCCCCACCAGCAGCGCCAGGATCGCCAGCGCGATCATGATCTCCAGCAGGGTGAACGCCCTGCTGGCCACGCCGGAGTTCCGCCGGGCGGGACGAAGGCAGGCGAGGAGCTTGGAGCCAACGGTCTTAGTCCGCGGGGCATTTCGAACCGAATTGGAAAGCATCATGGCAGGCAAAGGTTGGCGTCGCAGCGCATGGATGTCGAGACGCCCGCGGCGGCCAAAAGTTGCCCGGAACCGGAACGCCCAAGGGCTTTCAGGCACTCATCCGCAGCAGATCGGGCAGCAGCTCCCGCTCGGCCGTCTCCCAATAACCGCAGGCCATATCGTGCTCCTGCAGCCGGGCCAGTTCATCCGCGCGGCGCGCGATCCTGAGCTGCAACCGGACCAGATCGTCCAACGGGAAGTCGACGACTGCCACAGGTTCTATTGTGGGTGAAGCGAGGGTCATGGTGGCGGCGGGGCTCATCCTCCAGCTTGTCGCTCCCACTCCATTCCACAACCCGCCCCCGGTTAAGAACAGGCAACGAAACGCCGCCCTTCACCCGGTTACACTCAACGCCCGGGCCGAATCGCCGACAGTGCTCCGGCCAGGGCGTGAATGTTGGGCCGGCCCTCCGCGCGGAGCAACCGCGCCAGGGCCACGCTGCGCAGGCCGTGGCGGCAGGTCAGGACGGTCGGGCCCTTGGCGGCAACTTCGCGGAGGCGTCCAAGGTCGGCCATCGCGATGGCCATCGTGTTCGCCGGGGCCGACGCGGCGTCGAGGGTCTCGCCGGGTTCGAGAAGCGCGATCGTCTGGACCGGGCCGAGGTCCACGACTTGCTCGGCGGTCAGCACCACGGAGTCATTTAACGTATTAAGTGAAAACGACCCATCCTCTGCGGCAGATGACGTGACCACCTTGCTGCAGACCGGACACGTGGGATCGGCGGGGCGCTCGAGCGACTGCGTCGAGGCGTCCAGGAGATTAACGAGGCGCGTGGAGGTAAGATCGGCGGGGGTCGAGAGGCCGAGGATCAGCTTCAGCGTCTCCGCGGCTTGCATCACGCCGAGCAGGCCGACCGTCGGCGCAAACACCGGGCCGCCGTCGCAGTTGGCCGCGGTTTCCAGGCTGAGCGCCGGCTTGCCCGCCCAGAGGCAGTGCAGGCAGCCGGTCTGGTGCGGCGCGAAGACGTTAAGCTCGCCTTCGAAGCGGTACACGGCGGCGGAGACCAGTGGCACGCCGGCCGCGCGGCAGGCGTCGTGCAACAGAAAGCGCGTCGCAAAATTGTCCGTGCAGTCCAGCACCGCCGTGCGGCCCGTCACGAGCGCGCGCACATTCGCCGGCGTCACGTCGGACGCGTGGGCCTCGATCTTCACCAGCGGATTTTGCGCGCGCAGCCGCGCCGCGGCCACGGTCGCCTTCGCTGCGCCGACGTCGTCGGCGGTAAACAGGATCTGCCGGTGCAAATTCGACACCTCCACTTTGCCAGCGTCGGCGAGCGTCAGCCGCCCCACCCCGGACGTCGCCAGGTACAGCGCCGCCGGGCACCCCAGGCCGCCCGCGCCCACCACCAGCACGCTGGCCTCGGCGAGTCGCACCTGCCCGGCGGCCCCCACCTCGGGCAGTGACGCCTGACGGGCGTAATAATTTTCCGGAGCCAGCCGGCCGGCGACGGACTCCGTCGTGCAGTTGACCCACTCCGCGAGGTTGCCGGAGTGGTGCTCCTTCTTCCACACCGGCAGCCGGCGCTTGATCTCCTCGATCACCTGCCGGCACGCGAGAAACGCCGCGTGGCGGTGCGGCGAGACCACCCCGATCCACACCGCGAGTTCGCCAATCCCCAGCGAGCCCGTGCGGTGCACGCAGAGCACCGTGCAGCCGGGATGCTCCTGTTCCGCCTCCGACGTGATCGCTTCACCCTCGAGCCGGGCCAGCTCGTCGAACGCCTCGTACTCGAGCCGCGAGACGGGTTTCCCGGCGTGGTGATTCCGCACCCAGCCCTCAAACACGACACACGCCCCGGCGTCGGGCCGCGCCAGCCGCGTGCGCAGCGCAGCGAAATCGATGGGTTGGTCGGTGAGTTCAAACATGGGTCAGCCTCCGGCCACCGGCGGGATGAACACCACACGGTCCCCCGGCGACAGCGGGGTGTCCATCGTGGCGTAACGGTCGTTGATCGCCACGCGGAGCAGCGCCACGGGCAGCGTCAGCCCGCGTGTCGCCGCCAGCTCCGCGTACAGCTCCGCCGGCGTGCGGGCGGAAGTGGTTACGGCGAGCGTGGACACGCCAGCCTGCTCGCGAAGTACCGCGAAAAACTTGATGTGCAGCTGGCGTGAAGCGGTCATGGCGGTTCAGCCCCCGATCTCCGACATGCCGCGCGTGGGGATCACGTGCTGCTCGAGTCCATGGCCCCAGGGCTTGTCGAACACGGCCGCGCGGATGCGTTCGGTCAGCGCCGCGTCGTCCGCCCCGCCGCGTAGCAGGGCGCGCAGGTCCATCTCGTTGTCGCGCAGCAGGCAGAGGTGCAGCCGGCCTTCCGCCGTCAGGCGCATCCGCGTGCAGTCGGCGCAGAACGGCTTCGACACCGGGCTGATGAAACCGATGCAGCCGGCGGCGCCCGCGATCCGGTAGAGGCGCGCCTCGCCGTCCAGCCGGCCGTGGTTGACGAGCTCGAGCGGGCCGTAGGCCTCCGCCAGGACGGCGAGCAGTTCGTCCTCGCTGACCATGCTGTGGGTCTGGAACTCCGCGTTGTTGCCGAACGGCATCTGCTCGATGAACCGCACCTGCCAGGGGTGCTCCAGGGTGTATCGCGCCAGCGCGACGACGTCGGCGCGGTCGTTGCGGCCGCGGGACACAACGGCGTTGAGCTTGATGCCCAGGCCGACGCGCGCGGCGGCGTCGAGTCCCGCCAGGACCTTGTCGAGCTGGCCCCAACGCGTGATCTGCTTGAATTTGTCCGGGTCGAGCGTGTCGAGGGAGAGGTTGACCGCGCGCAACCCGGCCGCGCGCAGCGGCGCCGCCAGGTCGGCGAGCAGGATGCCGTTGGTCGTCAGCCCGATCGTCTCGATGCCCGGCGTGCGCGCGGCGGTGGCGACGAGGTCCACCAGGCCGGGCCGCAGCGTGGGCTCGCCGCCGGTGAAGCGGATTTTGCGGAAGCCCACCGCGGCAAACAGCCCGATCAGCCGGTGCAGCTCGGCGTCGGAGAGCAGTTCCTCGCGGGGGCGGAAGGTCATCTTCTCCGGCATGCAGTACACGCAGCGGAGGTTGCAGGCATCCGTGAGCGAAATGCGCAGGTAGCTGATGTCGCGGTTGAAGCGGTCGAAGGGCATTTCAGGAGGGGCGCAGCGCGGGACGGAAACCGGCAACGTGGTCCAGCGCCTCGGCAATGGCCGGCAGCAGGAGCGGCAGGCACTCGGCGACAGCGGTGGGACGGCCGGGGAGGTTGATGATCAGCGAACGGCCGCGGATGCCGGCGGTGGCGCGGGAGAGGATCGCGGTCTTCACCTTGGCGTAATTGGTCAGCCGCATGATCTCGCCAAAACCGGGCAGCTCCCGTTCCAGCACGGCTCGCGTGGCCTCGGGCGTGAAGTCGCGGGCGGAGGGTCCCGTGCCACCGGCGGTGAGGATAAGCGGGCAGTGCTCCTCGTCCACGAGCCGGCGCAGGGTCTTTTCCAGTTCGGCGCGGTCGTCGGGCAGCAGCACGCGCGTCCACTCGAGCGGCTCCGCAAACGCCGACTCGACGATGCGCTCGATCTCCGGACCGCTGGCGTCGGGGTATACGCCGGCGGCGGCGCGGTCGCTGAGTTTGATGCGGGCGATCTTCATGACTTGAGTTTTTGCACGACGCGGATGCCGCCGATGGACATGCCCTTGTCCACGGCCTTGCACATGTCGTAGACGGTGAGTGCGGCGACGGACACGGCGGTGAGCGCCTCCATCTCGACCCCGGTCTTGCCGGTGGTGCGGGCGCTGGCGCGGATGACGATGCCGTCGGACTCGACCTCAAACCCGATCTCCACCGCCGAGAGCGCAAGCGGGTGGCAGAGCGGGATGAGCGTGCTGGTGGCCTTGGCCGCCGAGATACCGGCAATCTTGGCCACAGTGAGGACGTCACCCTTCGGTAGCGCAGCGGCGCGCAACAACCGGATGGTCGAGGGGGCACACGTGAGCCGGCCCTCGGCGATGGCGAGGCGGACGGAGTCGGGCTTCGCGCTCACGTCCACCATCTTGGCGTTACCTTGGGTGTCGAGGTGGCTGAAAGCCGCCGCCGTTTTGGTGAGTTTTTTAGGCATGGAACCAGGGATGGGGAGTTAGGATTTATGACTTATGAGTGATGAATCGCCGCTGAAGGCATTCGTTTCCTAATTCCTAACTCCTAAATCATAATTATTTTTCGCCAGCACGTGATGCGGCCGGGGGCTGGTGGTGAACAGCTCCGCCGGCGGGCCGCGCCGCACGCAGCGGCCGGAATCCAAGACCAGCACCTCGTCGCAGAGCGCCACCATCTCGTCGGCGTCGTGGCTGACCATGAGCGTCGGGATTTGAAACTCGTCGCGGATCTTCTTGAGGTACGGCAGGATCTGGTCCTTCAGCCCGGCATCGAGGTTCGTCAGCGGCTCGTCGAGCAGCAGCAAACGCGGCGCCGCGAGCAGCGCCCGGCCGAACGCGACGCGCTGTTTTTCCCCGCCGGAAAGCGAGCCGATGCGCCGTACCGCCAGCGGGCCGATGTTCAGGATCTCCACCACGTGGTCGTAGCCCAACCCGGGCCGGGCCCCGGGGCCGCTCGCCCGCTGGCTGTAGCAGAGGTTTTCGTGCACCGACAGGTGCGTGAACAGCGCGCCGTCCTGCGGCACATAGCCGATCCCGCGCTGTTCCGGGGCGCGAAAGATGTCGGCGGCCACATCCGTGAGCGCCTCGCCGTCGAGGGCGATGCGGCCCTCGGCCGGGCGGCGGAGGCCGGCGATGGCTTCGAGCAGGGAGGTCTTGCCCGCACCCGAGGCGCCGAACAGCCCCGTCATGCGCGCGGTCAGCCGCGCATCGAGTTCCAGCTCAAACGTGGCCAGCGGGAGCCACAGCCCGGAGATTTCCAGGTTCATGCGGGGATCCTCCGCAGCAGGCGCTCGCTGAACCACACCGCGCCAAACGCCAGCGCCACGGCAATCGCCAGCAGCACCAGCGCCTCGCTGTCGCGGCCGAGTTGCACGAGGTGGTAAATCGAGAGGGAGAGCGTCTCCGTTTTTCCCGGGATGAAACCCGCCAGCATCACCGTCGCGCCGAACTCGCCGAGCGCGCGGGCAAAGGCCAGCACCGCGCCGGCAATCACGCCCGGGCGGGCGAGCGGCAGTGTGATCGTCCAGAACACCCGCCACGGCCCGGCGCCCAGCGTGCGGGCGACGTGCTCCACCCGCGGATTGACGCTTTCAAACGCCACCCGGGCCGTCCGGACCAGCAGCGGGAACGACATCACCGCCGTCGCGACCACGACCGCCTTCCACGTAAACACGATCTCGAGGCCCAGGCTGGTCTCGAGCCAGTGTCCGATCACCCCCCGCCGGCCGAGCAGTTTCAGCAGCAGCAGGCCGGTGGCCACCGGCGGAATCACCAGCGGCAGGGCGACCAGCGTTTCCACCACGGATTTCCCCGGCCAGTCGCGCCGCGCCAGCAGCCAGGCCAGCGCGAGGCCCGGCGGCAGGATGCAGAGCGTGCTCACGACCGCGACCCACGCGGTAAACCAAGTGATCTGCCAGGCGGCGGAGGACATGGTCAGGGCAGCAAGGTGAAACCGTACCGGGCGAACACCGCCCGGCTCTCCGCCGAGGTCAGGCGGGCGAGAAACAACGCTGCGCCGGCGGGATTTTTTCCACCCTTCACGAGCGCCACGGGATAGGAAATGTGCGGGGCGGCGGCGCCGGTGACTTCGCAGGCGATCTTCACCTTCCGGGAAATCAGGGCGTCGGTCTGGTAAACGATGCCGGCGTCGGCGTTGCCGCTTTCGACGGCGGCCAGGGCGGCGCGGACGTTTTCCGTGGCCACCACCCGGGCCGCGACCGCGTCCCAGACCTTCGCT
Organism: uncultured Opitutia bacterium; assembly: GCA_903855985.1. Lineage (GTDB taxonomy): Bacteria > Verrucomicrobiota > Verrucomicrobiia > Opitutales > Opitutaceae > Opi-474. The sequence goes on from CAIOAO010000042.1 coordinate 38,026, forward strand.
TGTTGCAGATATTGCCTGGCGTAGATTCCCGCGGGCACCGTGGCGGTCTCGGCGAGGGCGAGGTGCTTCACCGCGGGGCCGGCGAGGTCGGCCGGCGTGCCCAGCGCCAGCAGGCTGTCGAGCGGCACGACGACGACGAGACGGTTGCCCAGGAGGCTCCGCCGGCTGGCGGCGTCGATGTGCCCGATCTTCGCCAGATCGTTCATCTTGGCCTCGTCGGCGGAGAAAAAGAGATCGGCGGGCGCGCCCTCCCGGATCTGGCGGGCCAGCAGGCTGGACGCGGCGAGATTCAACCGGACGGCGTCCCCGGTCGCCCGCTGGTGGGCGGCGGCGATTTCCTTCAGCGCATCGGCCAGGCTGGCGGCGGCAAACACGCTGATCTCCGCGGCGGCGGCAGACGACAGGCCGAGCCACCCGAGGACCAGCCCGAGCGCAAGCAGGGAGCGGCGGGGAAAGTGCATGGAGGAACATTTTCTGGCCAAGTTTCCGACCTATTCAAGTGAATAGGTCGGAAACGGGCCGGCCCCGGGAACGGACAATTCAGTTGCGTGCCCGCGCCCGCCCAGCTTCATCGCCGGGATGCCCGCGCCGGCCAGGTCGCTCACGATTGTGCCCAGCATCCGCCTGTACCACGGGCGGATCTTCGCCTTCGGGCCGGGCAAGGCCGCGCTACTCGAGCACATCGGCCGCACCGGCTCGATCAGCGAGGCCGCCAAGGCCATGGAGATGTCCTACATGAAGGCGTGGAAGCTCGTGAAGAGCATGGAGCGCGGGTTCGCCGAACCCCTCGTCCGCAAGACCCGCGGCGGCTCGGCCCGCGGCGGCGCGACCATCTCCCCCACCGGCCGGAAGGTCCTCACCCTCTACCGGGAAATGGAATCCGCCAGCCAGGCCGTCATCCGCCGCGCCGTCCCGCGGCTCAACCGCCTGCTCAAGTAGCCACCGCCCCACCCCTCGGCTAAGCCCGGGGTTTGGCCAGTGACCGCAAGGACCCGCCGAAGTGGCGCCCGCGGATCCGCTGCGGGGCTTCGCCCGCGGCCACATTCACCCGGTCGTCGTGCACGGTGGCCGGCGAATGGAAGTGGTGCGCCGGGTCGCTCATGTTCGCCGCCACGGTCGTACGAATGGTGTGGTGGGCTGGTTCCACCAGGCGGCGGGCCGCCCGCCGCTGGAGGGCTTCCGCTTCCAGCCAGTGCGCCTGGTGCTGCCCATGGGGACAACCGCGATCGAGCCAGAGATAGTAGGCGCGGGTGCGGATCTCTTCCGCGGATTCAAAGTTGATCGGCTGAACGTGGCCTTGGTTCATGTTGGGATGGGGTTGAGGCTAAAACGTACTCCCAATGCCCGGCCAGCGCTGCGCATCCCTTGGTATTTGCCGGGCCGGTTTTGCCTGCCTGTCCGGCGCTCCAGCATGGGCTATTGCCGGGGAGCGGGACCCCGGCCCGGAAAGACTGGTGCCCCCGTCCGGAATTGAACCGGAATATGCCGTTTAGGAAACGGCTGCTCTATCCATTTGAGCTACGGGGACGTACCGGGGGTGAAGATGGGTCGAAAACCACCGGTTTTGCATCCCAAAAATGCGGGTTGACACCCCCCTCTCGAAATCCACTGTCTCCCCTCCCTTTCCGCCATGAGCACCACCGAAAACACGCAGCAGACTCCCACGCCCGCCGAACTCCCGTTCACGAACCCCTCAGCCATGAAGCTGTTCGTCACCGACACGGGTAAGATCCTCCCGCGCAAGTACACGCACCTGACGGCCCGCCACCAGCGCGCCATCACCAAGACCATCAAGCACTCGCGCAACAGGCTGCTCGCCCAGTAAGCTGGGTTGACCCTTTTCAATGGCCGGAGTCTTTGGGCTCCGGCCTTTTTTGTGTCATGACGGCTAAACCCTCCGCCCGCCTCCTCCGCGGCACCCCCGCCACCCTCGCCCGGCTCGCCCGCCGGTTGCGCGCCGGTGACCTCGTGGCCGTGCCCACCGAGACGGTCTACGGCCTCGCCGCCAACGCCCTCGACGCCCGCGCCTGCCGCAGGATTTTCACCGCCAAGGGCCGCCCGGCCAACGATCCGCTCATCGTCCACCTCCACGCCCTCGCCCAGCTCAGCCAGGTCGCCGAGGTCAACGCCGCCGCCCTCAAGCTCGCGAAGAAATTCTGGCCCGGCCCGCTGACCCTCGTCCTCCCCAAAAAAGCGGTCATCCCGTCGGTCGTGTCCTCCGGCCTGCCCAGCGTCGCCGTGCGCATGCCGAGCCACCCGCTTTTCCGCCGCCTGCTCAAGCTGACCGGCCTGCCCCTCGCCGCCCCCAGCGCCAACCGGTTCGGCTACGTCAGCCCGACCACCGCCGAGCACGTCCGCGCCGGCCTCGGAAACAAGATCAAGTACATCCTCGACGGCGGCCCCTGCACCATCGGCCTGGAATCCACCATCGTGGACCTCCGCGACCCGCGTCATCCCCGCCTGCTGCGTCCCGGCGCCGTCACGCGCGCCCAGCTCGAACGCACGCTCGGCGTCCGCGTGCTCACCGCCCCCTCCCGCACCAAGGCCAAAACCGGCGCCCAACTCGCCCCCGGCCTGCTCGCCCGCCATTACAGCCCACGCACGCCGGTCACCTTGCACACCAGGCTCTCCCCCGCCGCCACGCAGCGCAGCCCGGCCAGCGAGGCCTGGGTTTTCCTCGCGCAGCCCAAAAACCTCGCCGGCAAAAATGTCTTCTGGCTCGATGCCGACGGCGACCTCCCCGGCGTGGCCCGCCGCCTGTTCGCCACGTTGCGTCGCGTGGACGCCCTGCGTTTCACCCGCATCCACGTCGAACTCGCGCGCGGCCAGGGCCTCGCTGAAGCGATCAACGACCGCCTGCGGCGGGCGGCAGCCACCTGATTTTCAACCCGTTTTTCCGCGGATCGCGCGGATACCATCCGGATGAATTCATCCGGAAACAGAAGTTGAACAGAAGATCGCGGAGATAACGAAGCTCCCCTGGAGGGACCAGTTCTTCGTTCCCTCCGTTACCTTCTATAAAATGGCTGGAGATTGGATCTCCGAATCCGTGCCCATCCGCGCAATCTGCGGGAAATATTCCGGAGATTGGGTCAGCTGCTCCTCACCGCGTCCAATTCCGCCAGCAGCCGCTCGTTCTGCGCGGGCGTGCCGACGGTGATACGCAGCCACTCGGGCATGCCGTAGGATTTCATCGGGCGCACGATCACGCCGCGCCGCTGCAGGGCGTCGAAGAGCCGCGCGCCGTCGCCCACCTTCACCAGGATGAAATTCGCCACGCTCGGCACCCACTCGAGTTTCCGGGCCGTGAACCCCTGCTCCAGCTGGGCCATGCCCGCCCGGTTCTCGCGCACGCACTTGGCCGTGAACTCCGTGTCGTCCAACGCCGCCACCGCCGCCGCCTGCGCGATGGCGTTCACGTTGAACGGCTGCCGCATGCGGTTGAGCAACGCGATGATGTCCGCCGTCGCATAACCGTAGCCCACGCGCAGCGCGGCGAGCCCGTAGATCTTCGAGAACGTCCGGAGGCAGACGACCTTGCGGCCCTCGCGGATCAGCGGCCGCAGGTCCGGCGCCGCGGGATCGTACTCCGCATATGCCTCGTCGAACACGCCCACCACGTGGTCCGGCAGCGCGCGCGCAAAGGCCAGCAGGTCCGGTTCAGTGTTGGCCGTACCCGTTGGGTTGTTCGGGCTGCAGACATAGACCAGCTTCGTCCTCGGCGTGATCGCCGCGGCGAGCTGTTTGAGATCATGGCGGAAATGGGTGAGCGGGATCTCGATCGCCTTGGCGCCAAAGACCAGCGTCACCAGCTTGTAGACCACGAAAGCCGGGGCGGCCATGACGACCTCGTCGCCGGGCCCGAGCAAGGCGTGGCCGAGCAACTCGATGATCTCGTTGGAGCCGTTGCCGACGATGAACTGGTCCGCACCGAGCCCGCGCACCGCCGCGAGTTTCTGCCGGAGCGCAAAGCAGCCGCCGTCGGGGTAAAGCTCGCCGTGCAACAGGGCATGCTGCGCCGCCGCGAGCGCCTTGGGCGACGGGCCAAAGGGGTTTTCGTTCGAGGCCAGCTTGATGATGCCGTCCGGCTTGAGCCCGAGCTCGCGCGCGACCTCCTCGATCGGCTTGCCCGGCTCATAGACGGGCTGCGTCAGCACCGCGGGTTTGACCAGTGACTCGAACTTCATCCGGGCAGCAGAACACAAATTCCCGGCCCCGCGAAACCCTTAAATTTTCCGGCTCACCACGCGGACAACCTGCATCCCCGCCGCCTGCGCGCCCTGGATGCCGGGCTCGGCGTCCTCAAACACCAGGCACTGCCCGGGCGCCACGCCCAGCTGCTCCGCGGCGAGCAGGAACATGTCGGGCGACGGCTTGCCGTGCTTCACATCGTCCGCCGTCACCACCGCGCGAAACATCGGCCGCAGTCCCGTGATCTCCAGCGAGCGCTCGACGATCACCCGCGGTCCACCCGAGGCGATGGCCATCGGGTGCGTGGCCTGCATGCGCCGCGCGAAATCCACCACCGGCTGGATCAGCTTCACGTCCTGCTGCAGCTCCGTGAACAGCGTCTCCTTGGCGTGGAACACGAGGTCCGGGTCCAGCTTGAGACCGTAGCGTTCGCCAAACATCTCGGCCACGCGCCGCGTCGGCACGCCTCCCAGCGAATAGAAATAATCCTCGTCCAGGGCATGCGGCAGCCCGGCCACCCGCATCGCGGCGTCCCACGCGCGGTAATGCAGCGGCATGGTGTCGATCAGCGTGCCGTCGAGGTCGAAGATGTACCCGGCGAAGTCGCCGGGGGGAATGTCGAGTTGCATGAGCCGCCCACGCCACGGCCAAACCCCCGGCACGGCAACGGCAAACTCAGCTCCGCCCCGCCACGCTGCTGCGCCGTTCCAGCAGCACCGTGTCCCGCCACTGCCCCGCCAGCGGGCCGTGGCTCATCTTGCCGATGCGCTCCCGCCGGCCCACCTCGCGGAACCCGTTCCGCACATGCAGCGCGATGCTCGACTTGTTCTCCGGGAAAATGCCCGCCTGCAGGGTCCAGACCCCGAGGACTTCCGACCGCGCGATGAGGTCGCGGATCAGCACGTCGCCCACGCCGCGGCCGCGGGCGGACTGCGCCACATACACACTCACCTCGGCGACGCCGACATAGACGCACCGGTCCGAGACCGGCGTCAGGCAGGCCCAGCCAAGCACCAGCCCGGCACCGTCGCGGGCAATCAGGCTGCATCCCACCATCTTGCCGTTGCTCCACTCGGCGTAGGAATCCGGGGGCTCGCTCGCGAACGTGGCATGGCCCGTCGCGATGCCCTCGCGGTAAATCTCCGCCACGACCGGCCAGTCGGCCGCACTCATTGCCGCGATCTGAATCCCGGGTGGGCTCATGCGGCCGTCACGTTGGACGACCCAGCCGCCTTTTCCAAGCCAGCGCTACGCTGACCAGCGCGATGAGTGCGGGCACCTCCACCAGGGGCCCGACCACGGCGGCAAAGGCCGCACCCGACGCGAGTCCGAACACCCCCACCGCCACCGCGATCGCCAGCTCGAAGTTGTTGCCCGAGGCGGTAAATGCCAGCGTGGCCGCCCGGGCGTAATCCGTGCCGGCCCGGATGCTCATCCAGAAGGTGGCGAAGAACATGATGGCGAAATAAACCACCAGCGGCAGTGCGATCCGCAGCACATCGAGCGGGATGCGCAGCACCGTGTCGCCCTTCAGGCTGAACATCACAAAGATCGTGAACAGAAGCGCGGCCAGCGTCAGCGGGCTGATCGCCGGGGCAAACTTCCCGTCATACCACGCCACCCGCGCCCCGCGGCGCAGGACCAGCCGGGTCAGCCAGCCGGCCAGGAACGGAATCCCGAGGTAAATGAAGACGCTTTTCGCCACGCTCGCGATCGTGATGCTCGTCAGGTCGAGCGCCCCGGTGTGCACGCCGACGAGCGGCGGCAGCACGCGGAGAAACAGCCAGGCCAGCGGTGCGTAGAAAAACACCTGGAAGAGCGCGTTGAATGCCACGAGTCCCGCGCAGTACTCGCGGCTGCCGCCCGCGAGGTCGTTCCACACGATCACCATCGCGATGCAGCGGGCCAGTCCGATCATCACCAGCCCGGCGAAATACTCCGGCCGGTCGCGGAGGAAGATCACCGCCAGCCCAAACATCAGCACCGGGCCGACCAGCCAGTTCTGCACAAGGGAAAGCACCAGGACCTTCTTGTCGCGGAACACGTCGCCCAGTTCCTCGTAACGCACCTTCGCCAGCGGCGGGTACATCATCACGATCAGCCCGAGCGCAATCGGGATCGAGGTGGTCCCGACGCTCCAGGCGGTCAGCGCGGCCGGGATCGCCGGCAGCCAGCGTCCGGCCAGCACGCCCGCGAGCATCGCGAGGAATATCCAGACGGTCAGATAACGGTCGAGGAACGACAGGCGGGCGGAGATGGGATTCATGGCGGGTTGAGCGACGGGCTGCGGCCTCAGGTCTTCATCGCCGACTCGCCGGGCAGTTTGAATTGCTCGCCCACGCTGCGCACCGCCACTGCGTCGAGCAGCTTGTCGTCGGGAAACGCACAGAACAGGTCCACGCGCCGCGCAATCTGGGACGCCACGTTCACGAAGCAGCGGTATTTCTCGTCCTCGGTGCCCTCCGCCCCGGCCGGGTCGGGCGAACCCCAGTGCGCGATCATCGGCTGACCCGGCCAGACCGGGCAGGCTTCTTTCGCGTTGTCGCAGACGGTGATGACAAAATCGAATTTCACCCCCTTGAACTCGTCCCACGACTTCGAACGCGCGGCGCTGGCGTCCAGGTTGTACTTCTCCCGCAGCGTGCGCACCGCGAGCGGATTCACCCGGCCGGTGGGATGCGAACCCGCGCTGAACACCTCAAAGCGATCCCGCCCCTTCGCGCGGAGCAGGTATTCGCCGAGGACGGAGCGGGCGGAATTGCCGGTGCAGAGGATCAGGACCTTGTACGGTGCTTTTTGGCTCATGGAAAATCAGCGGGATTTGGCCGGCGCGCAGCAGGCCGGCCCGGTGGCGGAGAGTTTCGGCGCCAGCTGCCTCAGCCGGGCAAGGTCCTGCCGGAAAACGGGGTCCTCCCCCGTGCAGTCCTGCAGGCAGGCGAGATTGGTCCGAAGCTCGCGCGACGGCTTGGCCGGCAGCGCGTAGACCATCCAGTTGCCGTCCCGCTCGCACTGCACCAGCCCGCGCGCCTTCAGGTAGGCGAGATGCTTGGAAATCTTCACCTGCGGCTCCCGCAGGACCGCCTGGAAGTGACAGACGCAGAGCGGGCCCTGCGCCAGCACATGAAGCAGCCGCAGCCGCGTCGGGTCACAGAGGCACTCGTAGATCGAAATCAGCTTCACCGCCCATCCATATACCTAGAGAGGAATATAGATCAAGCCGGAAGACGCGGGTTGGCGTCAATGCCGGGTCAACCGCTCAATGCCCCGCGCGCGGGTTCTGCTTCTCGATCCGCTTCATCTCCGCGAGGCTGCGCGTCTTCAGGCGCGCGGCGCCGCGGGTGACCTTCGTCTTGAGGAGCTTGCCCTTCGCCAGGCGCTTCTTGGCGGCGGCGATGGCGCGCTTGTAGCGGGGCAGCCAGGGCGCCTGCGCCACGAGCATCTCGTCGACCATCTGCCAGATTTCGGGCGGGTTGCAGACCGCGCCGGTGAGCGGGTCCATCATGAAGGCCTGGCGCAGGAGGGTGTCGTCACCAGCCACCGCCGCCTCGACGCCGAGGCGCTGGACCGAGATCGAGGCGTTGCACACCGCGGCACAGCCGAGCGGCAGGTCGCCCACCTGGATCATGTTGATGCCATGGCGGTCCACGAAGCCGGGGGCCTCGATGATCGCGTCCGGCGCGAGATTGGTGATGGTGCCGCCGTTCGGCAGGTTGAAGTGGCCGCGGTAGACGCGCCCCGTCTCCAGCGCCTCGAGGATGCGGCTGCCGTGTTCCTCGCTGCGGTTTTCCTGGGTGTAACGCAGGGGCTCGTGCTTTTTTTTGCCGCCGAACTCCGCCTCGAACCAGTTCCGGCCCTCGGTGCAGACGCGCAGATAGCCGCCCGTCTCGCCGCCGATCCAGACGTTCATGTTGCTCCACCGCTTGATCTCGTTGGTGCGCTTGCGGTACCACGGCACGTATTCGCTGAGGTGGCCGTTCGACTCGGTCGAGTAATAGCCAAAGCGCCGCAGCATATCGATGCGCACCTTCTCCTCCTGCGGGTAAACGGGATGCTTCTCAAACGCCGCCAGCAGCTCCGGCGTGCGCTCCTGGCCGTCGGTCTTGACCGAGATGAACCAGGTCTGGTGGTTGATGCCGGCGCAGATGATATCCACCTCGGACTTCTTCTTGCCCAGCACCTCCGCGATCTGGAAGTGCCCGTGCTGCACGCCGTGGCACAGGCCCACGCAGCGAACGCCGCCGTACTTGTTCACGGCCCACGTCATCATCGCCATCGGGTTGGCGTAGTTCAGGAGCAGGCAGTCCGGCGCGGCGACCTCGCGGATGTCCTTGCAGAAATCCAGCAGCGCCGAGATGCCGCGCTGCGCGTACATGATGCCGCCCGCGCAGAGCGTGTCGCCCACGCACTGGTCCACGCCATACTTCAGGGGGATATCCACGTCGGTCGCGAAGGCCTCCAGCCCGCCGATGCGCACCACGGTGAAGATGTATTTCGCCCCGCGCAGCGCGTCGCGGCGGTTCGTGGTCGCGGTGATCTTCGTCGTGAGGCCGTTGGCGGCGATGTCCTGCCGGCAAAGGTCCGTGACCATCTTCAGGTTGCGGGCGTTGATGTCGGTGAAGGCGAACTCGACGTCCGCGAACTCCGGCACCGCCAGCAGGTCGGCGAGCAGGCGGCGGGTGAAGCCGATCGAGCCGGCGCCAATGAAGGTGATTTTGAAGGGCATGTTGAGGGGTAAATTCGCGCGCAGGTTGCGAAGGTTCGGACCGGCTGGCGATGCCGAAAACACCCACGACCGGGTCCCCGCCGGTTGCCGGCGCCGGCCGGACACAAAAACGCCCCGGACCGGGATCGGCCGCGGGGCGTGATTCAGGCGAAGATCGGCTCAGTTCTTGGCCAGGTACTCGGCGACGCCCTTGTTGGTCGCCTTCATGCCGCTTTTGCCCGGGGTCCAATTGGCCGGGCAGACCTCGCCATGCTTCTCGAAGAACTGCAGGGCGTCCACGATGCGCAGCGTTTCGGCGACGTCGCGGCCAAGCGGCAGATCGTTCACCAGCGCGTGGCGCACGATGCCCTTGCGGTCGATCAGGAAGAGGCCGCGGTAGGCAATCAGGTCGCCCTTCGCGGTGAACGGCGCGTCCGGCGTCGCCCCGGGGACGAGTTCGCCGACGAGCACGCCGTAGGCGGATGCGATCGTCTTGTTGGTGTCGGCCACGATGGGATAGGTCACGCCGCCGATGCCACCCTGGTTCTTCGGCACCTGGAGCCAGCCCCAGTGGGACTGTTCGGTGTCCGTGGAGCAGGCCACGACCGCCGAGCCGCGGGACTCAAAGTCCTTCAGGGCGGCCTGGAAGGCGTGCAGCTCGCTGGGGCAGACGAACGTGAAATCCTTCGGGTAGAAGAACAGCACGACATGCTGCTTGCCGAGATAGCGCGTCAGCGAGAAGTCATTCACGACCTCACCATTGACGACGGCGTTGGCGTTGAAGAGGGGGGCGGGTTTTCCGACGAGGGTGGACATAGTGGTTTGAAAATAGGGCAATCAGCGCACCAGACAAGAGCCTAGCGCATTGTTCGCATGAAAAAACAATCCGTGAACAAGCCCCCGGCGCGCCTCAGCGCCGGGCGCCGCGATGGAGCCGGCTGGTGGGCTTGACCGCAGCCGCCACCTCTTCCGCCAGCGCCTTCTCGTCGAAGAGCGCGGAGTAAATGTAGGGGAAGCCCTCGATCTTCTTCCGTTCCACGGCCATGCCCATGTACCGCTCGATGCTGCGCGCGTCGCGCACGTCATCCTCGGTCACAAGCGTGAAGGCGTCACCCGAGGCATGCGCGCGGCCCGTGCGGCCGATGCGGTGCACGTAATCCTCGGCGTTTTCCGGCACGTCGTAGTTCACCACGTGCGAGACACCCGCGATGTCGAGGCCGCGCGCCGCGATGTCCGTCGCCACGAGCACCTCGAACTTGCCGGTCTTGAAGCCGTCGAGCGCCTCGATGCGCTCGCGCTGGCTGCGGTCGGAGTGCATCACGCCCACGGTGTGCCCCTTGGCCTGCAGGCGGTGGGCGATGCGGTCCGCGCCCATGCGGGTGCGGGAGAAGATGATCACGCTCTTGAAGTCGGTCTGCTCCAGCAACAGCTGCAGCAGGTCGAACTTCTGCGACGCCACCACGGGGTAGAACGCGTGCGAGACGGTCTCCGCCGGCGAACGCTGGCGGCCGATCTCGACCTTCACGGGGTTCTTCAGCGCCCAGGCCGCGAGGGACGCGATCTCGGGCGGCAGCGTGGCGGTGAAAAACAGCGTCTGGCGCGTGGCGGGCGTCTTTTGGACGATGCGCTTCACGTCCGGCAGGAAGCCCATGTCGAGCATCCGGTCGACCTCGTCGAGCACCAGGATGTCGACGTCCTTCAGCGAGACGTTCCCCTGCTCCATGTGGTCGAGCAGCCGGCCCGGCGTCGCCGCCAGGATGTCCATGCCGCGCTTCAGGTCCTCGAGTTGCTTCCCGTAGCCCACGCCGCCGTAGACGATGGTGACGTTGAGGTCGGTGAACTTGGCAAATTTCTGGAACGCCTCCTCGACCTGCAGCGCGAGTTCGCGCGTGGGCTCGAGGATGAGGACCCGCAGTTTGCCGTGCGACCCCAGGCGCTGGATGATCGGCAGTGCAAACGCCGCGGTCTTGCCCGTGCCCGTCTGGGCCGAACCGATGACGTCGCCGCCCTGCAGCACGACCGGGATGGCCTGCGCCTGGATCGGCGTCGGGGTCACGTAGCCCATTTCCTGCACGGCGAAGGCAAGCGCATCGCACAGGCCGAGTTTGGTAAATTCCGTGTCCATCTTCGGCACATCCACCTTGATCGCCGGTTTCACCGGGGCGGAGCGCGGATGGTCAAAGGTCTTGTCGATCATCGGCCGCTCGCGCTCACCGCGCGGTCCACCCGGGCCGCCACTGGAGCGGGAATGCAGGCCCCGGCCACCGCCTTGCGCGGAGCCACCATGGGAAGAGCTGCCGTGGGAACCAGCAGCACCGCCGCGGCTGCCACGTCCGTCCGACTCCTGGCGCGGACCGCGATCATCGCGGCGCGGGCGCGATTCATGCGAACCGTGCGCGCCGGGCTGCTGCGGCTGGCCATGGTGTGGGCCGGAACCGCGCTCGGGGCGCGGCGTGGAATGGGACCTGGCCGGGGCGGCGGGCGCGGGCGAGGAGGAACGGGAAGGCGCGATCGATTGGCGCAGCTTCGACAGAAATTTCTTCAGCATTGGCGGGAGTTAAAGGGTCACCGTCAGCGAAAGGGCCCCGTTTGGCAACCCCGGAAACCGGCTGCCCGCCTCCCCTCCCCGGCACCAATCAGAGGTTCGACTTAATCTTGTCCAGAATCGCCAACGACAGCGACTGGTCGCCGAACGTGTCGACCCGGATGGTCACCTTCGTCAGGTTATCGCCCGTGCGCTCCAACGTGATCTTGATCTTCTTATTGACGGCGTTGTTCACCTTGATGACGGCGATCAGTGCATCCTTGGACTCGCTGACCTTGGTGAATTCCAGCTGCTGCACCGCCCGCTCGGTCGCCCGAACGCTCCGGTCGAAGCTGGCATCGAGATTGGCAGTAAGGTCCCCCGTCACATAGGCCACGCCCGCGGCGCCGGCACCCGCCGCCGCCGCAATGCAACCGGAGAAGAGGGTGAGGGCGGACAAGCCGAGAACAAGGGAGGACAAAATGGCGGCCCGGGAGAGGATGGAGTGCTTCATATGGGAGGATTTATGACCCATGGACCCCGGCCGCGTAAAGTGGTTTCCCACCTTCGCGCTTGGCTTGTCCGCCGGTCGTTGCCTGACTTGCCCCATCCCCCTGACTTCTCCCGCATAACCCATGACGTTCTCTGGCTAGTTCGCCTCGGCATCGACCAGGGCCTGTTCAAGCGCGAGCAGGCCGTTGCCGTCCGGGCCGCGGTCGGGAATGACGCGGATATCGGGACTTTTGCCCAGCGGCTCGTCGACGAGGGTTTCGTCGAGGAAGTGGACCGGCTCGAAAAGGTCGCGGGTCTGGCGATGTACAAGGGCCAGAAGTCCCCTCCGTTCGGCGACCCGTTCGCCGACAGCGGCACCGAGCCGCCCTTCGCGGAAGCCCCCGCCGCCGCGAAGGTTGAGGTCGAGACGAAAAAAACCGCGATCGGGCCGGCGCCCAAGTTCCCCTTCGACACCATCGGCATCCTAGACGATGCGGGGCTTGCCTCGGCGTTCCGCGACCTCCTCCGCCAGACCTCGGACTTTGGCGTGAGCGATCTCCACCTTTCCACCGGCTCGCGGCCCTTCATCCGCAAGAGCCGGGCGCTCACGTTCCTCTCGGATTACATTCTCACCGCCGACGATGCCCTCCGGTTGAACACCGCGCTCCTCTCCGACGGGCAGAAAAAGATCTTCCTCGACCGCAAGGACTACGACTACGCCCTCGCCCTCAGCGGCACCGACCGGTACCGCGTGAACCTGATGTTCCACAAGGGTGGCGCGGCGGGTTCCTACCGCATGGTGCCGGACAAGGTGCCCTCGCTCGGCAACCTCGGCTTCTCGGCCCACCTGGAGACGATCAAGAAGCTCCTCTCCTACCACAACGGCCTGATCCTCATCACCGGCCCCGTCGGCTCCGGCAAGACCACCACGCTTGCCGCGATGGTCGACTACCTCAATTCGACCCGCACCGACCACATCATCACCGTGGAGGATTCCATCGAGGTCGTGCAGCCGCCCAAGGGCTGCAATGTCACCCAGCGTGAGATCGGCCAGCACACGAAGTCGTTCGCCAGCGCGCTCAAGGGCGCCCTTCGCGAGGACCCCGACGTCATCATCATCGGCGAGCTCCGCGACCTGGAGACCATCGAGATGGCCATCACCGCGTCCGAGACCGGCCACCTCGTCATCGGCACCATGCACACGAGCGATGCCGCCACCACGCTCAACCGCGTGCTCGATGTCTTCCCCCCCGGCCAGCTGCCGCAGATCCGCGCCAGCGTCGCCGAGAGTCTCCGCGGCGTCGTCTGCCAGCGCCTTCTCCCCGACGCCAAGGGCGGGCTCACCCTCGCCTGCGAGATCCTCATCAACAACGTCGCCATCCAGAACCTCATCCGCGAGGGCAAGTCCCAGGGCCTGCGCAACACCATGGAAACCGGCGTCCGCGAGGGCATGTGCCTGATGGACAATGTGGTCTTCAGCCTCTGGCAGGACCGGTCGATCACCGCCGAGACCGCCCTCGCCAACATCACCAACCGCGTCCTGCGGGCTAAAATTTCCTGACCATGGCCCTCGTCGACCAACTGCTCCGCACCATGCTCAATCAGGGCGGGTCCGACCTGCACCTCACCGTCGGCCTGCCCCCGAAGGCCCGCATCTCCGGCGCCCTCAAGGCCATCGGCCCCGATCCGCTCGACGCGGCCACGATGGAGAAAATGCTCAAGGAACTCGTCAGCGAGACGCGCTGGAAGGACTACCTGGAGCGCAAGGACCTCGACCTCGCCCACGAAATCCCGGGCATCGCACGCTTCCGCGCCAATTTCCTCTACAACCACACCGGCCAGGGGGCCGTCCTGCGCCAGATCCCCGTCAAGATCCGCTCGTTCGACGAGTTGAAGCTCCCCGAGGCGCTAAAGAAGCTCTGCCACCTCAACGAGGGCCTCGTGGTCGTCACGGGCCCCACCGGCTCCGGCAAGTCGACCACGCTCGCAGCGATGATCGACTACATCAACACGAACCTCGCGAAGCACATCATCACGATCGAGGACCCGATCGAGTTCGTGCACCAGGCGAAGAAATCCACCATCGTCCACCGCGAGGTCGGCGAGCACACGGCCTCGTTCGCCGCCGCCCTCAAGGGCGCCATGCGCCACGATCCCGACGTCGTCCTCATCGGTGAAATGCGCGAGATGGAGACCATCAA